>JBBTZT010000007.1:0-4428 GCA_038061225.1 Patescibacteria group bacterium | reverse complement strand
TGTGTCGGGGTGACGAGATTCGAACTCATGACCTCTGCTTCCCAAAAGCAGCGCTCTACCAACTGAGCCACACCCCGATGTCTTGTGCCGGGGAGAGGACTCGAACCTCCACGAAGTATTAGCTTCGCGGGCTCTTAAGGCCCGTGTGTCTACCATTCCACCACCCCGGCATTACTTCACCAACTGTCATTATACCAAAAAAGAGTCTAAAGGGTAGCTTTCAAAAATTCTATAAAAATTGGGTGGGGGGAGAGTGGTCTACTTTTATATTCTGGGTGAAATTGTGTACCTACAAAAAATTTTAAATTGGGAAGTTCTATTGCCTCTACTAATTTACCATCTGGACTAGTTCCAGAAATAACCATTCCAGCTTTTTCAAATTTATTTTTAAATTTATTATTAAATTCATATCTATGTCTATGCCTTTCATTAACTAATTCCCTCTTATAAATATCAAATAGTTTTGATTTTTTGTTTATTTTGCATGGATATGATCCAAGTCTAATTGTTCCTCCATACTTATGTTTTTTAATTAATTCTTTTTGCTGATTCATGCAATGAATTACTGGATACTTAGTTTCAGGGTCTGCTTCTTCAGTATTTGCATTTTTCATATGCAATACATTTCTGGCAAATTCAATGACTGCCATTTGCATACCAAAACAAAGACCTAAGTAAGGAATATCATTAACTCTTGCAAATTCTACTGCTTTAATTTTTCCCTCAATTCCTCTTTTACCCCAACCTTGTGGAATTATTATTCCATTTAGATTTGAATAATCATTATTTAAATTTTCTGCGTTCATCCAAATCAAGTTAATTTTTAGTCCAAGTTTCCAACCTGCATGCTTTAACGCCTCAACGACACAAACATAACTATCACTTAAAACATAATCTCCTGTTTTTTGGTATTTACCAATAATTCCTATATTAATATTCTGCTTTGCAGAATTAATACTCTTAATTAAATTCTTCCAATTTTTAAGATCTTTCTTTTTATAGTTTTTTACATGCGATAGCATGAGGCGTTTTATTATTTTTTCTGCAAAATGTTGCTTATCAAGTAGCATAGGTACTTCATAAATACTACCTACGTCAGGAGCTGAAATTATGTTTTCAATAGGAAGACCAGATGACATTGCAATTTTTTCTTTCCTTTTTTCATCTACTGCAAGTTCTGACCTACAAACTATAAAATCAGGCATTATACCTAGTGAATTAAGCTGACTTACTGATTGTTGAAGTGGTTTTGATTTCAATTCTCCAATTGATGGTGGGGCAGGAAGATAACCAACATGAATTAAAATTATATCTTTAGGATTTGTCAGTTTAAGTCTTCTAACTGACTCAAAAAATAAAAGCCCTTCATATTCACCAACAGTTCCACCAAGTTCAACTAAGACAACATCTGTTTTACTTGTTTCACCTGCCTTGTACCATTTTTTAATTATTTCAGGAGGTATATGATGATATGGTTCAACACATTTACCAGCATAATCTAACTTTCTTTCCTTTTCTAAAATTAATTTATATATTTGACCATTTGTGGTGTAATTTTCTTTAGTTAAATTGATATCCAAAAATCTTTCATAATGACCTAAATCTTGATCAGTTTCTGTTCCATCATCAGTTACAAAAACTTCACCGTGTTCTATTGGATTCATTGTCCCTGCATCAACATTTAAATACATATCACATTTCATTGCAGTGACTGCAATCCCTCTGGATCGTAAAAGAAGTCCTATAGAGGCTGAGGTTATGCCTTTACCAAGGCCTGACAAAACTCCACCTGAGATTATTACAAATTTCACCTTGGAACTAAGTATAACATATCTTTTAGTGCGCCTGGAGAGAATCGAACTCCCACAAACCCAGTTCCGAAGACTGGTGCCCTATCCGTTAGGCCACAGGCGCGTACTTAGTATTATATCATTCTAGCCTGTATAATAGGAGTTTATGATAGATATACAACAGCAAATTAAGGATATAGAGGATGTTTTGAAGAAAACTCCACATCATAAGGCAACTAATGGCTTTATTGGAGCAATGAGAGCCAAAATAGCACGTCTTAAGGACAAGGAGGTTGAATCAACCTCAAAAAGTAGCGGCGGAGGGGGAGGGTATTCAGTAAAAAAACAGGGAGACGCTACGCTGGTTTTAATTGGCCCTCCTTCAGCTGGTAAATCAACTTTAATTAACCTTTTAACTAATGCGGAGAGTAAAGTAGCTGCCTATGCATTTACTACAGTTTCTGTTATTCCTGGAATGCTTAAATATCGTGATGGTTATATTCAGATATTAGATGTTCCAGGCTTAATAGAAGGTGCCTCAACTGGTAAAGGTAAAGGCAAAGAAGTATTATCTGTTGCTCGTGGAGCTGATCTTTTAGTCATTATGACAGATCCAGAAAGACTTAAATTTTTTGATCAGATATTATTTGAATTAGAAAAGGCGGGGATTAGAATAAATAAAAAAAGACCTAATGTGCGCATAGAAAAGGAAATTTCAGGAGGATTGACTGTAGTATCAAACATTAAACAAGATTTTGAATTAGATGATGTAAAAGAGATATCAAAAGAATTTGGAATTAAAAGTGGGCGTATTATTCTAAAAGAAAAAATTAGCATAGATCAAATCATTGATAGTTTCTCACAAAGAATTGTCTATAAAGATGCAATTTTTGTTGTAAATAAAATGGATACTTTAAAGGGTAAAAAATATGATGATTTAATATATATCTCTGCAGACAAAGAAGATGGGGTTGACGATCTAAAAGAAATAATTTGGCAAAAATTAAAACTAGTTACTGTTTATCTTGTTGAGAAAAATGAAAAACCAAACACAAACAATCCTGTAATACGACAAGAAAATGATACACTAGAAGGTGTAGCCAGAGAAATTGGATCAGAATTTTCAAGAGGAATAACTATAGCAAAAATTTGGGGAAATGGGGCTAAGTTTGATGGACAAGAAATGCCTCTTTCAACGAAGATTCAAACAGGAATGTTTGTACGCTTCGTTTAAATTAAAAATTAAACACATGGATTACGAACTAATAGATAGTGGAGATGGAAGAAGATTAGAAAGATTTGCGACATACGTCGTAAATCGTCCTGATCCAGAAGTTATGTGGAGTAAAAACCTGTCTCAAGATGTTTGGGATAAAGCTGATGCAAAGTTTGACTCTGAAAGAGCAAGCTCTGCTTATAATGGTTGGACAAAAAAACAGGGTTTCCCAGATCATTGGATTCTAGAACATAATAATCTTAAATTAATGCTAAAGCTCACTCCATTTAAGCATGTCGGTGTATTTCCTGAACAAAAATTTGAATGGGACTTAATTTTTAAACTCGTAACTCGACACTCGACACAAGCCAATGTTCTTAACCTTTTTGGTTACACAGGAGTAGCTAGTTTACATGCATTAGAAGCCGGCGCAAAAGTAACCCATGTTGATGCGTCACGTCCTGCAATTACTTGGTTTAAAGAAAATCAAAAATTATCTGGACTAGAAGATAAACCAGCAAGAATTATAATTGATGATTGCATTAAATTTACCGCTCGTGAAATTAAAAGAGGAGTTAAATACGATGGAATTATTATGGATCCTCCTATATATGGTCATGGACCAAATGGTGAGATATGGTCATTTAATAAAAATTTTCCCGTACTTCTTAACAATGTAAGTCAATTACTTTCAAATACCCCCCTTTTTGTAATTGTTAATGCCTATGCTATTTCTTCATCTTCTACCAGTCTTGCAAATATATTAATTGATAAGCTACCCAAGTCAGGGAGTGTGACAAATGGTGAATTAACATTAAAAGAAAAATCTTCTGGAAGATTATTATCAACAGGTATCTGGTCAATGTGGAAAACAAAAGATTATTAGTTTGGTGGTTGTACCCCGAATTAGCCTCAAAAGTAGATATGCTTCGTTTAAGTTGCTTTTGGACATCTTTTCTGATTTAATGAAAGTAGGTCTGCCTATGAAACTAAAAACACTTTTTGTTCTTGGTTTAGTTCTGTTTTTATCTTTTAGTCTTTTTCAATCCGCCTCTGCAGAAGATAAAAATATTCAAGATTCTGGTTTTGCCGGAGTGATTCCTAAACTTCCAAAAACTTCTAATGACCCTGAGCTTTTTAATAATTTTGTTTATCCTTCCTGGGGACCGGTTTGCCAAAGATATACCTATACCGTTACTTACAAAGACAAAGAGGGCAGAGAACCTGAGTATATGAGAATTATTTTCAACGGCAAACCAATTGAGATGGAAAAACAGGATCAGAATAACAATGATTATAAAAATGGTGTTCAATATATTTATAAATTTGTTCCCAATAAATTAGGTTCAAATTTTTATTATTTTGAGGCATCAAACGGTTTAGGAAAAGCCAGGGCTGCAATTATTGATTCCCCTGATAATG
>JBBTZT010000006.1:0-43986 GCA_038061225.1 Patescibacteria group bacterium | reverse complement strand
GAAGATTGCAATTACTTGACACCTATAGTATAATTTGCTCTCGCACATTACCACACAGGAAATTGAGATTTGAAACATTGTTCAATCATAAGGAGAATAAAATGTCTACTGAAAAAAATTGCTGTCATGTTGTCAAGGGCAAGGTATTTTTTTACCTTAAATGCGGTAAAGATAAACTTGCTAACGCAAAAAGTTTAAAAGATCTTGAGAATAAGATTCGGAACGAACTTGGCGCTGTCGAAGAATATTTCATCGCACTTGATATATACAGAACTAAAAACCCAGGTATTACATAAATTCAATTCAAATCTCTTTTTTATTGAGAACAAACAAAACTTTTTGCATTGTTTGTGTTCTCCCTAGTGTGGTAACTAGTTTTAACAATGGCAGGAGTCAGAAGAAAAAGGATTAAACAAAATCCCAAAAATCTTCTACTCCTGTCATATGTTACAATGTATCAGTGGTGGTTACAGAAAGATTAAACCTGCCCCACGAAAGAACTTCAGATTATGCTGAATTTGTCTATACTCCGGTTCGTTCAAAAAATGAGATATTCGATGAAATAAAAGTTGTTGTTTCTTTTACTTTCGGAAAAAGAGATACAAATGAGTTTAATGGGTTTACTTACCCAATTAAAGACCATGATGAAAACAAGTTAGAAGCAGAATCTTTTCTTGATGCGTCAAAGAAAGTTTGGACAAGATACAAAATGACAGAAGATAAATATAAAAATTTTGTCAAACAAAAATTAACAAAGAAGTGGATAGAACTTCAGGGTGAGAATTTAACAGGAAAATCGTTAGAATTTGATTAATAGCAATTTTTTAATTATTTTGATATACTATCAGTTATCTTTGTGCGTGGCACATTGAGCACCTAAAAAATAAAAGGAGTGTGTGAAATGCCTGTTAGTATCATTGCAAGTTCGTTATCTGGCGAGGTAAGAATTGAGGCTCAGTTGAAAGCAGATGATTCAGTCAGCTTTCGAATGTATTACCTCAATACAAAACAGAAAGGTTTTGATCTCGACGATGAACCTAAACAGAATTTTTCAATCACGGGGCTCAGCGCCTATTTTATTAATTTTAAAATATCGCTGAAACGATTTCTTGACGATTATACCCCGTACGAAACGGATCGGATCCTTCGAGAATTAACCGAGGATTTATCATCAATTTAATATTGCCAAAGGAGGCAAAAAATGAATCTAAAGATGCTCATTAAAAAAGCTCTATGTGGCCGACGCGATCACAATGGTAAACAAAAACGCAAACAGCTCATGCGCAAGGAAACAAAAGAGCGCAAGGCTCTACAGAAAGCGATCGCTCGCGAAGAAAGAAAAAGAAATATGTTCAGATAATGATCTGAATGGGTTGAGAGTGTGATTTTAGGAATCGAGATTGATGCAAATGCGCATTTTTCAAAAATTCCTAAAAACAACATCACATTCTCAACCCAGTACTACTTTACTTTAATCTTGCAAGGTGTGCATCGACCATTATTGCTATTAATTCCTTGAATTTTGTTTTTGGCTCCCAACCTAATATTTTTTTTGCTTTTGCAGGATTTCCAATCAATGGCCCTGTTTCAGTTGGTCTGATAAACTTTTTGTCTATTACTACATGATCTTCCCAGTTTAATCCCACATATTTAAAGCTTTCCTCACATAATTCTTTTATTGTATGCGTCTCCCCTGTTGCCAAAACAAAATCATCCGCTTTTTTAGCTTGCATAATCATCCACATACCTTCACAATTTCCGCTTACTGCGATTCCGCCATCTTTGTTTGATACAATTGTGCCGTTTTTCGTTGTTATACACCAAACTTTTTCATCGCTTTTCTCTAAACTAGATTCAGTAACATAAAAGTATTTCTTTTTGGTCACTATTAAAATACACTCCCATATTCCCGACTTTCTTTGATGAATGGTAGTTCTATATCCTAATATGGTTGCAATAGTTTGAAAATCATGGATTAAATCTTTTCTTTTTGAAACATAAGTCATTGCACCCCACGAACCATCTCCGTCCATCATCGCTTTTAATAATATTTCTAATTGTTTATTTCCTGAATTAAAAATCCATTTTGGCATCTTATGAATATCAAATCCGTCAAAATAAGTGATTATTTCTTTGGAAGCTTTTGTATCAAATATAAACTCAACCACACCGTCAGACCTTTCTCTTTTTCTATGAATCAAATTCAGTTGTTTTAAACAAGTATTTATATCTGCATAGACATCTGCATTTACAGTCTTTGATTGAGATAACGAAATTCTCAAAGTTCTGTTACCGTCGTACAAGTTCCCTTCTGTTAATAAATAACCGATTAATTTAAACCATTGACTAGATACTTTATTGTTTTTATTTTTATACCCTTGTGTGTGAGGTAAACGAAAATCATATTTGGATCTTAATTTTAAATTTTTAATCAATTTATAAAATTCTTTTGCTTCACACACTTTCCAATCACTCCATCCCCCCTTACTTGTCTTTGACTTTTTTTGATAATAAATCCTGTGACTTGCTGAACAACGAAGTTTAAATCCCCTACCATTAAAGACATACATTTCACCCTTACTGCTTAGTAGAACCTTTTTCTTTACCGTGTCTCTCTCTAATGAGTTTGTTTTGGGATTAAAATTAAGTACTTCGTCACCATCATTAATATCATCGTAATATTTAAAACCCTCAATCGTTAAGATGCTTGTATCAAGATCAATACAATAATCTCCAGCAAATCCCCAATCTCTTTTAGCTTCTAAATTACCCAAGCTAACTTTTCCATTTTTTACTATTAATTCTCCTTCTTCATTTAAATGAGTTGAATTTTTTATATCTAACTTTGCACAAGCTGCTGCGTATGTTACTTTTTGGGTTACAAATCCTAAATGACGCCTTGGAGATTCATGATTAAATAAAATCCCATTTGCTGCAAACATCTTATAACTCTCTCTATAAATCTTAGTCATGCAAAATGCATAAAGTTTTGCGGCCGCATATGGATTGGCAGGATTAAATGGTGTATCTTCAGTTTGCGGAATCTCTCTTACCCAACCAAACATTTCAGACGAACTAGCTTGATAAAATTTTGTTTTTGGATTGACATCAAGCGTAGCATCTAAAACTCTATGAGCTCCAATTCCTGTAATCTCTGCTGTATGGATTGGTTGTTTAAAACTCTCTGATGGATGACTTTGTGATGCTAAATTATATACTTCATCAGGCGCTACGCGTTGAATAATTTCTCTTAAGGATACAGGGTCAAGCAAATCTCCTTGATATAATTTTAATTGTTCTTGAATATGGCCAATATTTGCATAGTCTTCATGTGAAGTTTTTCTAACAATTCCAGAAACTTCATACCCTTTTTTTAACAAAAATTCTGCCAAATAACTACCGTCTTGTCCTGTTATTCCAGTTATGAGTGTCCTTTTCATATGCCTTGGTAATATCATACCATATATGATAGAATAATAAATAATGATAATGATACTGAAGGGAGGCGATCTTAACTATGTTTGTAGTAACAAAAAAACAAGGAGAATCGGACGATTCATTACTAGCGAGATTTCGCAAGAAGACAGTTATGTCTGGTCTTTTGCTGGAACTTCGTGATAGAGAAAGGTTTAAAAAACCTTCTGAGAGAAAAAAAGAAAAGAGATACAAGATTAACTTTCAAAGAATGCTTGAAAAGAAAAGAAATTATTGAGATTCAATCTAAAGATTATAAAAATGAAGACTATTACAAATTTTCTTTCTGAAATTAAAATCGAGCTTGGAAAAGTCACTTGGCCAAAAGGTGATGTCGTGATAAACTACCTAAGTTTAGTTATAATTATTTCAATAATTGTAGCAGCTTTTGTAGGAGGTATTGATTTTTCACTTACAAAATTACTAGAGTATTTTTTGAACAAATAAATATATGGAAACTAAAAAAATTCCTGGTCACATTATTATTAATCCAGAAGAAAATCCTAAGGCCAAATGGTATGTAGTTCATACTTCTTCAGGTCATGAAGTCAGAGTCATGGAAACTTTAAGACAAAGAGTTGAGACAATGGATATGAAAAACAGTGTCTTTGAGATGCTAGTTCCCACTCAAGATAAAATAGTAATTCGTGGTGGTAAAAAATCACAAATTAAAGAAAAGATATTCCCTGGATATATGCTTGTCAAAATGGTTTTAGATGATGAAACTTGGCTTGCTGTAAGAACAACAGCAGGCATTACAGGTTTTGTAGGGGCAGGAAATAAACCAACACCTCTTTCAGAACTTGAGGTTAAAAACATACAAAAGTTTGTAAGCTCTCCAGCCCCACGTTACAAAACAAAATTTGTCAGTGGAGAAGCAGTAAAAATTTCAGATGGACCATTTACAGATTTTCTTGGAACTATTCATGAAATTGATGAGGAAAAAGGTAAAGTAAAAGTATTAGTTAGTATTTTTGGGAGAGAAACACCAGTTGAACTTGATTTCTTACAAATTCTAAAAATCTAACTTTTCTTTTCTGATTTTATTGTTAAAAAATTTCTAAACAATTTAACGACTGCTGGTTTTCCTGGTTTTGCCTCTTCTGTAACTACTTCGGCTCCTGGTACTTTTTCCATAAAATCATCCAATTCGGATTTTTTAACATCACTAAGTGGAATCTCAGCAACTAAAAGAGATTCTCCTTTTACTTCACTTTCTGCCATTTGAATTAATTATACAACAATGTTAAAATACTTTCACCACGAATTATTTGTGGAAGACGAAAGGTCGAAGATGCAAAAGAAAATTAAGACATTAGTTAAAATTAACCTCACGGGCGCTTCAGCGACCCCTGCTCCTCCAGTTGGTACAGCTTTAGGGCAACATGGTATAGCTATCATGGAATTTGTCAAAGCATATAACGATAAAACCAAAGACATGAAGGGTGAAGTTGTTCCTGCAGTTATTACTATTTATGAAGATAGAAGTTTCGACTTCGTCATAAAAAAAGCTCCAGTATCGGCAATGATTAAAAAGATATTAGGCTTAGAAAAAGGATCAGGTACAGCAGGTCGTGCCGTTCATGCCATTTTAACACGAGTACAAGCTGAAGAAGTTGCCAAAAATAAAATGGACGATTTAAACACTAAAGACCTTGAAATGGCTGTCAAAATTGTAGAGGGAACAGCAAGAAGTATGGGAATAAAAATAGAATAATGGGTAAAACAAAAACAGCGATATTAACAAATGAACCAGTAGTAACCAAAACTTCTGCTGAATTGTACGCTGAAAAAAAAGCAAAGCGTGCTGCTGCACGAGTTAAGAGTGAAGAAGCCACAGAAACTGAAACTCCAAAAGGAGTTGAAGCTGCAAAGCGAGTCATAAAAGAAATTAAAGTAAGAGGAAAAAGATATATTGAATCAAAAACAAAAATTAGAGGGGCAAATCTCTATTCTTTAGAAGATGCAATTAAACTTTTAAAAGATATTTCTTCAGTAAAATTTGATAGTACTTTTGAAATGCATTTAATAACCAAAAAAGTAGGTACAACAGCTCAAGTAACACTCCCGTTCTCCTCCGGAAAACGAAAAAAAATAGAGGTTGCAGATGAGAAAACTCTAGAAAAATTAAAGGCAGGGAAAATTGATTTTGATCTACTACTAGCAACAGCTGAAATGATGCCAAAATTAGTAGTTTTTGCAAAGCTACTAGGACCTAAAGGTTTAATGCCAAATCCTAAAAATGGAACTATTGTAAAATCATCAAGAGATGCTGATAAATTCAAAGGAAATCTAATTTCACTTAAAACTGAAAAAGAACAACCGCTTATTCATACTAGTTTCGGAAAAGTTTCTCAAAAAACAGAAGAGTTAGTTAAAAATGCAGAAAGTATTTTAAATGCACTTGGTGGTTCAAAGACAATAACAAAAGCTTTTATAAAATCTACTATGTCACCCAGCGTTAAAATTGTGATATAATAGAATTTGTCCAAAGAAAATGTGCATAACATAAGCAGAGCTTGGCACTGCTTCGCATTGTAAGTCACATCGAGGAATATGAATAAACAGAACAAAAAAGATTTAGTAGTAGGTTTAACCCCACGTTTAAGAGACGCAAAGTCTATTGTATTTATTAATTTTGCTGGTCTTTCAGTCAGTCTTCAACAAAAATTAAAGTTAGAACTTAAAATAATTGGTTCTGATATAACAGTTGTTAAAAATACTCTAATTAAAAGGGCAGGAAAAGAAGCTGGAATTAATGATGCAGTTTTAACTGATGAGGTATTATCAGGTCAAACCGCTCTAATTTTAACTGAAGGTGATGCAGTAGCTCCAATCCAAGTATTAGGAAAATTTGTAAAAGAAAATCAAGTCCCACAATTTAAAGTAGGAATAGTTGAAGGAAATTTTCAAGACAAAGATTCGCTTATTAGAATCTCTACTCTTCCTACAAAAGATGTTTTATACAGTCAAGTAATTGGTTCTTTGATGTCTCCAATATATGGACTCATTGGTACTCTAAATGGAAATATGCAGAAACTTGTATATATATTGAAGGAGGTGAGTATACGTGGCTAATAAAAAAGTAACCAACTCCGTTGTAGATAAGTTAGTAGAAGAAATAAGTAAACTTACAGTTTTAGATCTTTCAGAATTAGTAACTACTCTTTCTGAAAAACTTGGAGTTAGTGCAATGCCAACAGCAGTAGCAGCAGTTCCAACAGCCGCAGCCGGCGATGCTCCTGTAGTAGCAGAAGAATCTGGTGGAAACCAAACTGTAGTAATGACAAATTCAGGCGCAACAAAAATTGCAGTTATTAAAGCACTTCGCGAAATTAATCAACAATTAGGACTTAAAGAAGCAAAAGATGCAACTGATAATGTTCCTTATGAAGTATTAAAAGACGCAAAACCTGAAGATGTTAAGTCAGTAGTTGAAAAATTAAAAACAGCTGGTGCAACAATCGAATTGAAATAAATTTCAATTAGTCGCATTCGTGATAGAACTTAAATAATTGATTTTAAATAGTCAGAAAAGGCTTTGAGTTCAGGAGAGGTCCTGGAATTGGGTTCAATTCCAGGACCTTTATTAACTTCAATAATATAATTTTTAGCTGTTCCTTTTTCGATAGCGAGATCAACTCCTGCAATATCCAAACCCAAGATCGAAGCTGATCTAAGCGAGATCTTATTTGCTTTCTGCGTCGTACAATCTAGGTTTAGAAAAACTGATGGACTGGTCAAATCTAAGTATTCTACTTTTAAATTTTTATAATTTCTTTTGAATTTTTGTTCCAAAACCATAATTTTTTCACCCATAATCAATATTCTATATTCTTTTTCTATATCAATAAATTTTTGAAATATGAATTCCTTGTTTGATTTTTCTATAAGTTTTCTAAAATCGTCTTCTGTTTTTAAAATATAAATATTTTGATTTCGCTGAGATAGTATTGCTTTTGCAATAATCGGAAATCCCAAGGTCTTAATAATTCTATTTTTATTATTTAATATACTTTCTTTAAAACAAAAAATAGAGTGAGGTACTGTTATTCTTTTTATCGCAAGTCTTAGAGTACTTGAGGCCTTGTCCATACTCATACCAATTTCTCGAAACGCAGGGTCAATAAATTTTATTTTCTTATAATCTAGATATTTTGAAATTGCGCCCATAAAACGGACATATTTGCCAGCTCGTCTGACAAATACCAAATCAAAATTCGTAATATCAGTTTTTCCAATTTTAATTTTTACTTTTCCAGATTTAATATCAAAATACATTTCTTTAAATGAATGTAAAAATGCACGATATTTATTTTTAGAATTAGCATTTAAGTATCTGACTAACTTTTTTTTGCTGGAACTTTTTGAATCCACCAAAACAAGAATTTTCTTCATGATACATATATTATACCCTATAATCGTCTCGATTGTATATCATCGATCTAAAAATTATTTTGGGGAGATAGATCTACTATCTTTTTGTTTGATGCCAAATCATATTCATTTATTAATTAAACAAAAAAATAAACATTCAATTAAAAAATTTACACAGTCCTTATTTACTAGATATTCAATTTATTTTAATAGAAAATACAAAAGATTAGGTCCCCTGTTCCAAGGTGTTTACAAGGCAACCAACGTTATCGACAAGGATTATTTATTAGATCTAACACGATATATACATAAAAATCCACTCAAATACACAAAAAAATTAGCGGAGAGCTATTCGTCTTACGCAACGTATTTGGGTTTAAATAATACTGTTTGGATAAATAAAAATATCGTATTAGATTATTTTAATGAAAGTAATTTTATGAAGCATAACAATGTAAAAACATACCAATTTTTTGTTGAAAAATTCAAATATGCAAATGAAGAACTAGACCTAACTGGCGATACTATTGCAGGGTCAGACCCTGCAATATAATTCATTTTTTAAGTAATTTATCAATCAAGGCTAAAGGGTACTCAGGAGGTAGTGAGGGGTGATATTTTTCTCCTGTATCTGGTCTACTTATCGACATCAAATCCTCAACCGAAGCACCTTGCGATTTTAATAAACCGTTTGTAATTCTTACATTTATTTCGTCAAAATACCTTTTTTCATCAAATTCTGGATCTTCGCTTGTATCAAAAGCTGCCCACCTTGTGATTACACCCAAAACATGTTTCATTGAAGACTGTTTACTACGACGTACAACTTCTTTTTCACCCTTTTTGTAAACAGAAATTGAAGGTAAAATACGTCCAGTTTTCTCTTCAAAATTTTTAATAAATTCTTCATTCCAATTCTTAATGTCATCCCATTTTTCACCCCAAATTGTCTCCATTGCTTCTGCCATACCTGCATCTGTCCACTTTTTCATTGATTTCTCATGTCCTTCAACAGCTTTTAAATCAGCGCCGCATTCTGTCAAAAAACCTCTCATCTGAAGTTTATCTGGGTATTTAGTTATTTGATTTTCACTTAATCGTTTACCCCAGTTTATCATCTCGGATACTAAGATTTCTACTTCATCATTTTCCATAATTTCTTATTATACTCCTTTTTTTATTTTGTACATGAATATTGTAAAATCGGTTGGGTGGTAATTTTGTCGCAATATTACGCGACGAGTTAAAGTCATACAATATTTTAAAATTTCTAAACTATCAGAATAATAAATATTGTTCTCTTTATTGTTTTTTAAAGCAGGATGACTACCAAGCATGTTAAATGCTAATACATTAGTTGTGTGGTCAAACATTGTTTTTATGGCATTTTCTCTAAAAAACCTATTTTCTTTTTCTGTTTTGAAGTTACTATTTAACGCACCCGAACAAATTATGGTGTCATACATTTCGCCTTTTGGATGGTTAAAATAATCTACCACTTCAAGCTTCAGACTAGGATAAATTTTCTTTCCATTTTCGATAAATTCTGGCACGATATCGACCCCTTTATATATTACATTTTTATACCTTTTTGTTAGGAATTTACCTAATTCACCAAATCCACAACCAACATCAAGTACTTTTTTATTGTCAAAGTCTATTTCTGCCCAAAACTGGCGAAATCTTTGATGAGCGGCGCCTTTGCTTTTCCACTGCAAGCTTAAAGGACTTACTCCAAATTCTTTAAATTTTTGTTTGTATATATTTAATGATTTCATCTTCAACAATTACTCCACAATACTTATTAATAAGTTTCCATGCTGGAGCTGCATTTGCTTCTATAACATATTTTTCATTTGTTTTATTATTTATTAAAATATCAACCCCACTAATATCTAAGTTGACGGCTTTGGCCGCAGATGTGGCCAAATTGGCCACATCTCCAGGAACTGGCATCAGTGTTTCTTTTGTTTGATCTTTGTTCCATTTGCTTTGTCTAACGATCGCTCCAATTGCCCTATTCCCCACAATCAACACTCTAATTCTTTTAGCATTTGGTATTAATTCTTGTGCAAAATATAGCTTATGGCTATCGAGCTTTGCTCGTAAAATTTCCAGCTCCTCTGCATTCTTAACCAACCAAACTTCTCTTGATTTTTGTCCCGATGTTGACTTAACTATGTATGGAAATGTCATGCTGCTAAAATCTCCACCGAACACAGTTCGTGGAATATTAATACCTGCCTCATACAACATTCTCATCTCAATAGACTTACCTAATGAAATAGGAAGAAGATGAGCTGTTTCATACATCTTGTCTATAATTTGTATTCTATTTTGTCTTGCATAATCAGCAACTAATGTTGCGATTTCTAAACTTTTTCCAACCATTCTGAAATAGATAACTGCAAAATGTTTCAAACTATATGTCTTAAACTTTAAGTCAGAAGAATCAGAGGAATAATTTATGTCAGAAAATGATCCTAATGTTATATCTTCCCTATCCTTAAAACCGTCAAGTTTAGATACATTTCCAGATGTTAAGATTAATATTTTTTTATTCACCATTTTGCTTTTATTAAGTTCTCCTTATCTATTGTAGGGCTAATCAAAAATCCTTGCAAATCTATTCTGCCTATTAAAAATAGATATCTTAGCTGTTTTCTGTCAGACACTGTTGCGCGCGTTGTTATTTTTTTGCCCGATAAATAAAATGTTATAATTATTACAGGTCTTTCTTCTTCACCAAGTGATGATAATTTTTTCCTTGTTGCTATAATTTTATTTTTTCTTAAAAGTCCAAGTTTTCTTGCCAAACTAATATCAATTGTAGAACTCCATGCACCAGTATCTATTTTTGCTAATACTTTTTCATACTTTCCATTAGCACCAACCATTCTCACTTCCTCAATTGCTTTTATAGTTTTTACGTCGCCATCGACGTTTTTAACTCTATTTACAAATTTACTAGCAAATAACGCTTTGGCAATCTTAACTCCATGCTCTGCATCAATAACTTGTATGCCATCAACTCTTTCTAGCCTTCTTTTTAGTCCTTCCATGTTTGCAAGTTGAATCGAAAGTCCTGGTTGTGCATTTAACTCAATTATTTGTGGCCCCTTTTCAGGATGCAAAACAATATCAACTCCTGCATAGACCAGTCCCGAAGCTATTTGTCCTGTTACGGCAGTCTCTAATATCTTGTTCCAGAAAGGTATTTTAATTCCTCGTAACTTCCTAGAAGTACCGGGTTTTAGGTTTATTTCTTTGTTATTTTGTATAGCTTTGGTTGTGATCCCTGTCGCAATATCAATACCAAGTCCAAGCGCACCTTGATGTAAATTTGCCCTTCCCCCACTTTCTTTTGTGGGAAGCCTGAGCATCGCCATTATTGGTATTTTATTAAAAACTATTACACGGACATCAGGTGTTCCACGAAATGCATATTTTCTAAATGCAGAGTGTCTAGCTACATATTCCTGAATAAAAGCACTATCTGGTTCGTTACCCATTGAATAAGCTCCTTCGAGAATATCTAGTGTATGTAATTTTAAATCTTCAGCAGTTACTCTTTTTTTTGAAGTTGTAAGCCATACATCATCAGAAATTCTTTTTTTGACAACTATAATTCCTTCGCCACCAAGTCCACGAGAAGGCTTGAGTGCAAAAGCATCAGCTAGGTCAGACCATTTAAAATCAAAAACCTCATTTGCAGTTTTGAACTTTTTAAATATTGTTGGATGAGGAACATTTGCATGTCTTAAAACCCTATCAGTTTGAAGCTTTGAATCAGCAATCTTTTTAGCAGCACGACTGTTATATTTTCCAGTAAACAAGACCGCCCTTGCATTAAGTCCTAAAATTGATGATGATTTCATAATTTATTACAAGCTTTGCTTATTTGACATTTATCAGTTTTCTAAATCTATAATATTCTGTAAACCTAAGACCTAGATATTTGCCCAAGATAATATCTATTACCAGGGTCGCAAGTAAACTTATTTCAGGATTATTTAACACCATTCTTTGAAAAGGTATATAGGTTAAGAGTAAATATGAAACAAGGGCTAATATCAAAGTTTGATATGTTAAGTGAATAGCAGTTTTGACTGATTTTCCAAGTTGAATTTTTGTAAAATCTTCAACTAATAAAGTTAAGATAAGAACTGGAAAAATAGAAACATTTATATTTGTCGTAAAAATAATCCCCAAGACCCCAAATGACACAAACCATAAAATGAGTGCCATTCTTGGTAAATATTGAAGTTTTAATTTAAGTTTCCTTGTAACAAACCTTACTATTGTAGATATTGCAACTATTGCCAAGAATAAAAGTATTCCTAAAATTGGACCAATAGCTACAAATGTAATAGAAAGCGCAGCAGGTAAAAATATACCAAAACCACGAATTCCAACAATTTGACGAATAGCTGCTATAAATGTAGCCACAATTGGCAACAATAATAATAGTACTATTGTATTTTCAGGCACGCCTGAAGCTAATGAGGATTCAATAGCATGTCTAACAAAGAAAATATCCATAATTGGGAAAATTATATGTGTAGTATAGCAAAATTATCTTAGATTAGCCAAATAATGATATAATTTAACTTTCGCCTATGTTGAAAGTATTAAAGACTTTTTATCATTTTGTGTTTAGAAAAAAACTGATTTTTATCGGTTTTACTCTTTTGGTTATCATTTCAAACATTTTATTCTCTCTAAACCCCGTTTTTTACAAAAAATTTGTAGATGCAATTCCCTCTTTAAATGAAAACGTTTTATTTAAAATTCTATTAATATATATGTTAGTCAGGGTTTCTGCTGTTATTACTGATATGTTAACCTTCTGGGTAGGAGATTATATTTTATTTAGAGCTGCCATAGATTCACGAGTTACAATATTTAAAAAGGTACAAGATTTAGATTTTGCATTCCACAGTAGTAAATCTACAGGTAGTCTAATCTCAGCTTTTAAACGTGGGGATGGTGCATTTTATTCATTTTTCCATGATATTCACCATAAAATGCTAGGCGTTTTAATTAACTTTTTAGTTATGCTTTATTTTTTTATAAACCTTGATTTTTATATCGTTTTAATGGTTATATCTTCACTTATTGTCACTCTTATAGTTACAAAGTTTTTGGTCAAAAACAATGTAAACAAAAGAAAAGTATTTAATGACAATGAAGATAACATATCAGGCATAATAACTGATAATTTAATTAATTTTGAAACAGTTAAACTTTTTGCTAAAGAATCTTGGGAAGAAAATAGATTAAAAAATAATTTCATTCCATGGCTTAAATCTCTTTGGGGTTTTGGTAATTCATTCAGATTAATAGATGGAACAATGGGGGCAATTATAAATTTGAGTATCTTTACAATATTATATCTTACAATTAAACAGACAATTAGCCTCAAATTGACAGTTGGAGATTTTGTTTTGATTACTGGATTTCTGTCAAATTTCTATCCAAAACTGTGGGATTTAGTCTGGGGTTTTCGTGATCTTGCTAAAAACTATGCAGATATTGAAAAATATTTTGAACTTCTAGACCATGATGTTGAAGTTAAAGATCCGATAAAATTTATTAAAAGATCAAAAATAGATGGGAATATTAAATTTGTAAATGTTTCTCACTCATATAAAGAAGGAACAAAAAATGCAATAAAAAATTTAAGTTTAAATATAAAACGCGGTGAAAGTATTGCTTTTGTAGGTAGGTCAGGAAGTGGTAAAACCACAATAACAAAACTTTTAATGAGGTTTTTTGATCCCGAAAAAGGAAAAGTCTTAATTGATGGTATTGATATAAAAAACTTTAAAAAAAGTACCCTTCGTGGTTTTTTTGGAGTTGTGCCACAAGAAGCAGTACTTTTTAATAATACAATTGAATATAATATTGCATACGGTTCTGCAAGACAGAACTTAGCTAGAGTCAAAAAGGCAGCCAAGCTCGCAAACATTTCCGATTTTATAGATAGCCTACCACGAAAATATGATACTAACGTTGGTGAACGTGGAATTAAACTTTCAGGTGGACAAAAACAACGCCTAGCAATTGCAAGAATGATTATTAGTAACCCTGATATCATTATCTTTGATGAGGCTACAAGCCATCTTGATTCAGAGTCTGAAAAATTAATTCAAGATGCCTTCTGGAGATACGCTAAAGCTAAAACTACTATTATTATTGCTCACAGACTTTCAACTATAGCCAAAGCAGATAGGATAATTGTTATGGATAAAGGTCAGATTATTGAAATAGGAACTCATCAAGAGTTATTAAACAAAAAATTTGGTAAATATAAAAATCTATGGAATCTACAAAGTTAATTAATCTTTAGCTTGCATTCCAAGAAGCCAGAGAATTGCTTCTTTTTTGTATCTTCTATCCCCTCTTGAGTTTATTCTAATTGCAGGAAGTTTCCCACGCTTGCCCCATCTTTTAATTGTTAAAGGTGAAACACGTAAGAGATCACTAACTTCCCTGACTGTTAATAAGTCAGGAAGACTTTCTAGTTTGACTTTCGCCTTTGTCGGTTTATCATTCATATCTATATCATCCATATCATTTACTTACCTTAACTATTCACAATATAATTAACTGATACATAACTGTCAACTGGCAAATTTATACTTGCAAGGACAGACCCTTTAAGGTGTACCTCCACAGATAAAGAACTTTGAAGAAGAAATCAAACTACTTGCCTTCTGTTTAATGCCAAATCATATTCACTTACTCATAAAACAATCCAGCAAGGATTCTATAAAAACATTCTCTCAATCTTTATTTACTAGATATTCAATGTATTTTAATAAAAGGTACAATCGCACGGGCTCACTTTTTCAAGGTAGATATAAGGCAACAAATGTTATAAACAAAGATTATTTACTTGATGTAACAAGATATATTCACAAAAACCCCTTAAAACTTACCAAAAATTTAATCAATAGTTATTCTTCATATGCACATTATCTGAATATATTTAAATTACCATGGGTGAAAAATGAAGAAGTGATTAATTATTTTAACAAAAGCGGCTTTATAAAAAATAACAATATCAAAAACTATAAACGTTTTGTTGAAGAATTCAGATATCAAAACGAGGAACTGGATCTAACCACCAACCTTAAAGGGTCAGACCTTTAAAGGTTAGGCTATGCGTTCTTTTAATGCGGAGTAATATTTTTCCAAATAATCTTCTACTTTGTTCCAATTTCCTTTGTTGCGTTCAATGTTAGCAAGAACTCGAAGATGGGCAGCCTTTGCAGCTTGGAAAAGAGATATTCTATAAACTTCCGCTAAATGTTCTTGGGCTAGTTCTTCTGATTCCCCTTTTTGTTTATTTAACTGAACTTCAAGAGATGCAACAATTTCAGGTTCAAAAGCAAGTTTTAATTCACCTTTGATGAGTTGATAAAACTTTTTAAGTGAAATTTTTGCCTTATCCCATTTTTCTTTTTCTTGGAAAAGAATTGCCTCAAGCGCATATTTTGCAGCTTTTGTACCAAGTGTTTTAGATAATCCAAATTGTTTTCTGATGTGTTCTATTGCATATTCAGAAAACTTTACACCTTCTGGAATCTTGCCTAATCTCCACCATTTAAGTTCAAGGTTGGCAACTAATTTAGGATCAAAATTAAAATGAGACAGATCATCATTTCCTCCAAACCTTCTTCGCCTTCTCGAAAAGTCTAAAATTGCATTTTCTAAATGTTTAGGTGAAAAATCAGGTAGATGAACCTCACTAAAAAGATATTCTGCATAAACCATTTGCCAAGGTAAAAGACCCGATGTCCTTTGTTCGCCTGAAGTTCTAATAAATAAATCTGGATTTGGATATGGTTGACCATAGGTATCAAGATACCTCTCAAATGTTTTTTCATCTAATTCTGCAGGTGCAATACCTGATTCAATTGCTTTTTGTGTTGCCCTTACAATCTCACTCCTTCCACCATAATCAACTGCTAAATTAAAAATATGATTTTTTGCATATTTTGCAGTATCTTTCTCAATTCTTGTTAATTCACTTCTAATATCTGCTGGCAATCTATCTTTGCGGCCTAAGTGAACAAGTGCAACTTTATCTTTGTGAAATTCTTTTTCCTTTTCTTTTAATGCTTTTCTAAATAAATTCATAATTGCATCTATTTCTGCTTTTGGTCTTTCCCAGTTCTCAGTAGAGAATGCCCAAACTGTAAATGTATGCACACCTAAATCTCTCGAAGTGTATGCTAACTGTTCTACAGCTTTAAAACCATAATAATGACCTTCCCATGGTTTAAGTCCCCTAGCTCTTGCCCAACGCCTATTGCCATCAAGAATCATAGCTATATGGTTTGGAACAACTGTATTTTTTGGAAGTGATATTTTGTTAGCCATTATTGGTAATAAGTATTATATATACTAAATCAAACTAAGTCTATTTGTCTTTGAATTAAGTTTTCAAGTTCTGGTAACAGTTTCGCTTTTGCCCAATCTTTTTGTGAATCCGTTAAAACTTCACCTAGTCCTTCAAGTATGTTGTTTGGATTGATTTTTTTTACAAAAGAAAGCAAGTAATGATAAAATTCTTTAGGATTTTTTCCTGTTCTTTTTTTAATCACATCATAGTTAATCTCTGAAGCATATTCAGTACCAAGAAAAAAATGTGTATCAAATAAATCTCTGTTGGCCACTGCTGGCCTTTCTGTAAAAGCCACCATCTTATGAGCAATCATATCTTTAATATCAAGAACTTTGATATTGACTCCATAAAAAGATTTAATATTGTAGTGATTATAGGTATTGTCTCTGGTTGAAATTTCAATTTTAATATTGTGTTCGCCTTTTTCGTAACTAATCAACCAAAACAAAGTATTATATTTGCTACTTTGGTCTTTAATTGTATATTTTTTTGAAAGCAAACTAGTCATTCTTTTTATAACTTCATTAATTTTATTCTTGTCACCTAAGTAATCAAAATCTAGATCAACACTAAAACGAAGTAAATTATGAAAAAGCATGGCTGAGGTACCACCTTTGAAACCTAGGCAAGAAGATAATAAATTATCTTTATATATATCAATTAAGATATTTGTTAAATTTATTTTGTGTTTTTTGATATCCATTTTGAAATAATTTTACTGTCATTATATACGTCATGACAGATATTTTTTATATTAACCCAATTTATGCTCCTTAAATTATCAAAATATTCATCATTATCAAGATAAATCTTATCACAAATTGCCCTTTCTACTGTTGCCTTGAAAACCCCATTGTTTTCAATTATTCCTAAATTATTTAAAAGTATTTCATCTTTAATCTTTCTGTAAATTATTTTTGTGTTATTTATTGTTTTTATCTCAGATCTCTGAGAAATTACAAAGATTGATTTATATAGTTGAAAAACTACTCCTGATTCAGACAATACTGTGTAAAGACTAATGTATGATGGGGTTCTAAATTTATTTGCAAACTCATAAATTGAATATTTATTATCAAACGAATATAAACCTTTTGATAATCTTATCAATTCATTTTTTTTAACTAAATACTTTATAGCCTGGTTTAATTTCAACCCTGTATACACGGGTTTTATGCCTGATAAATCAGCCAAACTAAAAACTGTCTGGCCGTTTCTAGCATATTTGTAGATGTCTTTAATAATACTCATTTCACCTGAAAGTGTAACTTATTTACATCTCCATGTCAAGGTATTAATTGTTGTATAATACAAAACAATGATACAAGAAACTCTTGAAGACACAAGGAAAATTGTTTGGCCTGTCATTAAAAATTATTTAAAAGATCCAACATACCCTAAACAATTTTTAATACCAAAAAAATTTAAAAAGGATGCAGACAAATTTTGGGATATAAATAAAGTTTATCCGTTAAGATTAGGTAAATATCTAAGACCTACTCTTGTTTTATTAATTGCCAAAGCGTTGGGTGTCTATTCTAAATTAGCCATAAACACGGCTGCTGCTATGCAACTTTCTGAAGAATGGATTTTAATTTCAGATGATATCGAGGATAATTCAGACAGCAGACGAGGTAAACCAACACTTCATAAAATATATGGCACTGAACTTGCTATTAATGCAAGTGATTCACTTGAAACAATTATGTGGAAAATGATAATAGACTGTAAAAACGATGAAATAATCGATGAATTTTATAGAATTATGATGAGAACGACACTTGGTCAAGGTGTTGAACAAATCTGGACGAATTCAAAGAAAAAAATTAAAGAAGATGATTATTTTTTTGTAGCTGACAGTAAATCTGCCTACTACTCTATTGCGGGACCAATGAGGTTGGGGGCAATTTTAGCTGGAGCTTCAAAACAAAAACTTGACAAAATCACAGAATTTGGGCTTCACCTTGGCAGGTGTTTTCAACTGATTGATGATATTTTGGATTTAGAACAAGATAAAAAGGAAGGAAAATCAACACTGGCAATAGAGAAAGGAATTGAATACACTAAAAAATTAGCGGAAAAAGAAAAGAACAGAGCAAAAACAATTTTTAACAAAGACTTAAAGTTTTTATCATGCGAACCAGCACGAACAAAACTTATTGAATTAATTGACTTCATCCTAGATAGAACAAATTAAAGCCCATCATCAATTTGTACTAAATCATGTATCTATTGACAAACAAAACATTGTTTTGTAAACTGGAAGTAATGAAAAATCTTACCTACAGCTTATATTCATCAAAAAATACTGTTTTTACGACTCAAGAAATATCGCTCATATTAAAAGAGACAAATTTAAATAATTTAAAGTCTAAAATTAATTATTTTGTAAAAAAAGGTATTTTAGTTAACCTTAAAAGAGGTTTATATGCTAAAAATACTGGTTATGAAATCCTTGAGGCTGCCAATAAAATATTTACCCCATCCTACATTAGTCTTGAAACAGTGTTGCAAAGAAACGGTATTACTTTTCAAGATTATGGTCACACTATTTTTGTTTTGAGTTATCAAACAAGAGATGTTACTCTAGGAGAGTACACAATTAGTTTTAAGAAGATCAAAAACGAAATTCTTACTAATCCTGAAGGGATAATTAATGAAGAAGGTTATTGTATCGCTTGTCCTGAGCGAGCCTTTTTAGATAGAATTTATTTAGATAAAAATTATTATTTTGATCATCTAGATCCTATTGATTGGAAAAAAGCTAGGCATCTTCTTAAATTGTATAATAATAAATCAATGGAAAGGAGGTTTAAAAAATATGTTAGTGATTTCTTCACACCGCACAATAATGGTTAATATCTTAAAAGAGATTTATTCTGATATTGAAATTGCATCAATACTAGGATTTAAAGGTGGCACGGCATTATATTTTTTTTATAATCTTCCCCGTTTTAGTGTTGATTTAGATTTTGATCTACTTGATGAGTCCAAAAAAGATATTGTTTTCAATAAAATTACAAGAATAATTGAAAAATATGGAGAATTAAGACAAAAAAAGGATAAACATTATAATTTATTTTGGTTATTAAGTTACAAAAAAGGATTAAACCAACTAAAAGTCGAGGTTTCAAAGAGAACTACTGAAAATAAATATGAGGTCAAAAACTTTTTTGGCATACCTGTATTAATTATGAAAAAGGAAGATATGTTTGCCAATAAATTAACTGCATTACTTGATAGAAAAAATCTAGCCAATCGTGACATATATGATATTTGGTTTATGCTTAACGAAAAATGGGATTTAAATGATAAACTATTGGAATTTAGAACAAACATAAAGATTATCCCGTATCTTAAAAAATGCCTGAAATTATTAGAAAATAATCCTCATGATGATATACTTTCTGGCATTGGAGATTTAATCGACAACAAAACTAAAGATTGGGTCAAAAATAATTTGATTAAAGATACTATATTTTTACTTAAAGCCAACTACACAAACTATGAAAAAAATTGATTTTAATTCACTATATAAAAAGTCAATTTCTCCCTTGACTCGTTTTGTGTTTAAAAGAATTGGTAGTGACCCAGAAATGGCAGATCAAATTGTAACTGAAACATTTACTGCTGCATGGAAAAGTTACAAGACTTTTAAACATAAATCATCTTTTTTTACTTGGCTTTGTAGAATTTCACTAAATAAAATCGCAGATTATTATAAAGATCAAATAAATAGGCGTTCGCACATTATTGTTCCTACACTTAAACAACTATCTCAAATAGAGTCGAAAGACATCGCAATAGATGAAAAGATGGCACTTGATGAATTACGAAATAAAGTAAATGAAGTCTTAAATTTATTACCTCCTGAAAAAAGAAAATTACTTCAGTATAAGTATTTCCGTGATTTATCATACAAAGAGATCTCCATAATCTTACAAATTAGTACTCGCGCTGTCGAAGGCAAAATATATAGAGCAAAAAATGCCTTTGAGATACTATTTAAAAAGTTTGTATGAAAATACTTTCCAAGGAAAGATTATCACAGCATTAATTATTCTTCTTAATCTCTTTGGCTCTTGAATAAGCCGCCAAACCCATTCCAGACCCATTTTCTCCATCCATTTAGGAGGCAGCTTCATATTTCCTGCCACATAATTAAAAGTCCCCCCCAAAGCAAAAGCACCTGTTGCATTGAGCCTAAAAAAATTTCTGTAAATCCATTTTTCCTGTTTTGGAGTATTTAAAGCTACAATAATTAAATCAGGCTCAAATAATTTAATACTGCCAAGTATAGTTTTATGTAATTTTCTGTCTTCAGGCGTGGCTGGCTGGGCGTTTCTGCCATACTGAGGGAATTGGTGATGTGTTTTAAATACAACATTTTTATAACCCTCTTCTAATATTTCCTTTGTCTTAATTTGTTCACCATGTTCCCCTCCAAAAAGATAAACTCGTAATTTGCGCTCGTCTGCAATTTTTATTACGTCAAAAAACAACTCTCTGCCTTTAATTATTCCAATATCTTGTTTGTGTAAAAATTTATATGCAAATTTTAGGCCAATCCCGTCAGGAATTGATAAATCAGACCTTATTATAGTTTTTGCTAGTAGCCAATCTTTAGTAGCCAGTAGTAAATTTTCAGGGTTCATAGAAATCATGTAAAACTTTTCTTTGTTTTCTAGCCTCAAATTAATAAAATCTAGCACTTCTCTCTTGGAAGTGATAGATATCTTAATTCCTAGGATATAACCTTCTTTTCGGTCTACTTTAATGTAATTTCTTGGCATTTTTATCTGTTTTTTATCATTTTTTTAACTTTTATATAGTCAAAATGTCGTTAATTTTATCCGCAAGGTCAATTAAATTGATAAAATTAATAATTAAAAATTGTCAATTTACTATATACTACATACTATATACTATGTTTCTACCTTAACAACAGTTTTGCACAAATTTTTAGTTCAAATCCTAGCTTCATTTTTTTATACTTGTCCTCAATCTATTAACAATTAATTTATTTTCAAGTATTTTTGCTATAGGTTTTTATCCTTTAGTCGTAACAGACCTTTTCCATAGTTCTATGTTTTCTAAAACAAGTCCAGTTCCCCGCACAACACATAAAAGTGGATCATCGGCAACATGGGCAGGGACTCCAGTTTCCTCTGTCATCAATTTATTTAAATTACGAAGCAACGATGTTCCCCCACTCATTATTATCCCTTTGTCTATAATATCTGCAGCTAGTTCTGGAGGAGTATCCTCTAAAACCGCCTTAACAGCCCCAATCATTGTAATTAATGTTGGTCTTATAGCTTCAGTGATTTCACTAGAAGTAACAGTTATGGTTCTTGGAAGCCCAAAAACTAAATCACGACCTGATATTTCAAGCTTTTCTTCCTTAATAAGTTTAATTGCTGAGCCTATTTTTATTTTTATACCCTCTGCAGTTGTATCCCCAATAACTAAATTGTGTTTTTTCTTTAAATATTGGATAATAGCCTCATCTATTTTTGTACCTGCAATTCTGACTGATTTATGGACAACAACTCCACCTAAAGATATAACTGCAGCTTCAGTTGAGCCTCCTCCACTATCAACTATCATATGCCCTGATGGAGCTGAAACGGGAATACCAGCACCAATTGCTGCAGCCAGTGGTTCATCAATTAAATAGGCATGGGCTGCTCCTGCAGAAAGTGTAGCATCAAGTGCGGCACGACGTTCAACCTGAGTACAACCTGCAGGCACACAAACCATAACATTTGGCTTAAAAAACCGAAATTTACCTAGGGCTTTAGAAATAAAGTACTTAAGCATAGCTTCAGTTGCTTGATAATCGGCAATTACTCCATCTCTCATTGGTCTATTGGCATTTAATGCTTCAGGAGTTCGACCTAACATTTTTTTAGCTTCTTCCCCCACAGCTACAATTTTATTGTCTTCTACAGAAGTGGCTACAACAGTAGGTTCATTGGCGATGATTCCTCCTCCTGCAACCCAAACAAGTGTATTGGCAGTTCCTAAGTCAATTGCAATATTCTTTCGATTTAGCATAATGTCAATTATATAGTATAATTAGATGAATGGCTAAACTACGTGTTTTGATACTTTTGTCTACCATGATTGTTGTGGGTGTAATTGGTTATTTTGTATCATTAATTGCTAGAGGGTATCGTTTTGATACAGATACTTTTACCTTTTTAGAAAATGGCATTTTAGTTGCAAAATCTGATTCTGATGGGGCTTCTATATTTATTGATGGCCAATTAAAAAGTGCAACCAATACCAATCTAAAACTATCTCCTAATACTTATGATGTTGAGATAAAGAAAAATGGATATATCTCTTGGAAGAAAAGATTAACTATAAAAAAGGAAGAAGTGACACAAATTACAGCTCAACTATTCAAAGTTGCACCATCTTTTTCCCCAATTACCTTTGAGGGAGCAGAAAATCCCGTAGTCTCGTCAGATTTTAGTAAGATTGCATATACTAATAGTGAAGGCCTTTGGATAATGACAGTTAGTTCCCTGCCTATCGGTTTTCCCAATGATCCTAAAAAAATTGCAGATGGTCAACTAATAGGATCAACTTATACCTTTTCCCCCAACAGTAGAGAGATAATGGTTCAAACAAAAACAGGAGTATATCTTTTAAATGTAAACGAATTTACATCACAAAATAATTTTGTAAATGTCATAGCTTTAAAGACAAGTATCTTAAATAATTGGAGGTTAGAAAAAGCTAAAAAAGATGAATCTGAATTCAAACTATTACCACTTGAAATGGCTACAATTTTAGAAAAAGATGTTAGTGACTTTACATTCTCACCTGATGAAACAATGGTTATGTACACGGCGTCAAACTCGGCTACGCTTAAAACTGATTTAATTCCTAAGCTTCCAGGTAGTAGTACACAAAAAGAAGAAAGAGATATCAAAGTAGGTAATACCTATATTTACGATATCAAAGAAGACAAAAATTTTGAGGTACTAGACACCGGCAGATCTCTTTATTGGTTACCAACATCAAGACATTTGATACTTCCTGACGAAGGCAAAATTATAATTATGGATTACGATGGAACTAATAGACAAACAGTCTTTTCAGGAGATTACATAGCCCCACATGCATACCCATTTGTTAATGCAAGCAAATTGTTAATCTTAACTAATTTAGGTTCTGACTCATCTACCCCCAATTTATATTCACTTAGTATTAAATGATATAATCGCTATATGCTTTCATAGCTCAACGGATAGAGCAGACCCGTCCTAAGGGTAAGATGAGGGTTCAATTCCCCCTGAAAGCACAAAAAACGGGAATTAGCGCAGTTGGTAGCGCGCAGCGTTCGGGACGCTGAGGTCAGAGGTTCGAATCCTCTATTCCCGACCAATATTGCAAGGTCTCACCTTGCAATATCTTTCCCTTCAGATACAATTTCTTAAAAATAACAGTGTTTCTTGTTTTAAAACTTTTCTAATTTTATTAAATTTTTCGTAATCTAATAAATAATTTAAATCCTGATCAATAGTCTTTTCTGTAACATTTTTTTCGATAAATGTTATTAATTTTTTAATATACGCTTTAAATTCCAATCCAGTCCTTTCTTTAATGACGGCATTGTTTATTGGATATTCTGAAATAAAAAACTCATGAATATCAAATATATCTCGGCCTGCCACAATTTTCTTTTTCTTAAATCTATCAAGCGGAGCCACTAATTTATTGGCAAACATTGTAGGTAAATCTTGACAAATAAGTGTTCTGTCAATTTTGTCAAATTTATATGGTTTATAAACATTTGATTCACACAGCTCATCGCTTACACTTACTTTTAAAGTACTTTGTAAATTTTCTTTGGTTTTATATTTTACAGTATAAAATAACTTTTCTTTTTGTTTAACATTAACTTTTAAATCCAATTTATTAAAAATCTTATTTATATGTTCATCAATTGTGTTTTTGTTGGAACCTTTTTTAATATCAAAATCTAGGTCAACTGAAAATCTATCAAGATATCCTAACATCACAGCACAAGTCCCTCCTTTAAAAAACATAGTAGAAGCCAATAAATAGTCATCAGCAATATTTGTAAGAACTCTGTACATTATAAATTTATGTAAATTATTATTCATCATCTTGTATATTATCAAAATAATATTTAGGATTAAAATACTTCATATCTGCAATTGCCCTTTGAGTATTTGCCACAAAATAACCGTCTTTCTTAATAACATCATTAAAATCAAACAGTCTTTCTGGTTTCATTTTTCTGTAACTATAATAAATGTCTCCGAATTTTATTTTTTTGGAAACAGAAGAAACATAAGTAATACTTGTTGGTACTTGAAAAATTACACCTTCATTAAACAATACACTTTCACAACTTAAATATGCATATTTATGAATAAGCAATGCGCCTAGTTTATATTTATCAATTTCGCCTACTGGAACAGTTGAATACAATCCTTTTATTATTTTAAAAAGTATTTTTCTTTTTATAAAACGATTTATAGTTACATACAAGGTATTTTTATTGTTTATCCCCCACAAAACCTCTAAATCCTGAGTGTGAAATAGTTTCTGGCCAGACTGGAGTAATATTGACTGTTTGTTTATCTTGTACATTTATGTACAGGATAACATAACTAGACATCTTTGTCAAATCACTTCTTCCTTTTTAATTGAGTGAACTTTTCGCTTGCAGTCTTATAATTAAAGATTTCATTACCCGAAAACCAATGAGCAATTTCAAGTTCTGCATCATTTGTATCTCCAGAAGCATGTATAAGATTTGGGATACCTATACCCTCCTCGTCTGCATAACTAAAGCTCATGTGCGCATAATCACCCCTTATTGTGCCGGGTGGCGAAGCTTTTGGCTCAGTGGAGCCTACCATTTTACGTACCAATGAAACTGCCTCCACACCCTCTAAAACCATTGCAATCACAGGACCATCTTGCATAAGTTTTAATGTAACATCAAAGGCTTTTTGACCACGTCTTGACACCATCTTACCTATATCTTCATAATGTTTATGAAAATGAGTCTCGTTGGGTTGAAGCATCTTCGCGCCTACGATTTTAAGTCCTGCTCTTTCAAATCTACTTAGAATCTCTCCCATTATTCCTCTTTGAATAGCGTCTGGTTTAAAAATAATTAAAGTATGCTCTATATTCATAGAATTATTTTAACATACTCTTAAATTTACTATCATCTTTGTATGGTCCGATGATTGCCAAATTTAATCTCTCTAGAACAAATAATCTTTTAGCTTCAAAATTTACTTCGTCCATGGTTACTTTATCAATTTCTTTAAAAACTTCCTCAGGAGTTAGTACTTTATCTGAAAATAACTCTTGATCTCCAAAAAAACTACTTACATCACTTGTATCTTCTAAAGCTAAAGCTAAATGACCTTTTAAGAACTCCTTCGCCTTGCAAAGTTCAGGATCTAAGATCTTAGATCTATAATCTATGATCTTATAATGTTCATTAAGCATTATTTTTACTGCTTCTTCAGCTCGTTTTGTATCAAGACCTGCGTATGTTCCAATGTAGCCAATATCAGTATACCTATCCATTGAGGTACGAATTGCATATGCGAGTCCCCTTCTTTCTCTAACTTCAGTAAACATACGTGATGACATTCCCCCACCTAAAATTGCAGAGAGAATAGTTTGGGCATATCTACCTTTGTAATTTTTTCCATCTGCTATAAATCCTAAAATTACATGTGTTTGTTCCTTTTTTTTATTATGTAATTTTATCTTAGGAGTATCCTGTACAGTTTTAAAACCGTTACGAGTGACGGGTGACGGGTTAGAAATCAGTTTAGAAAAATACTTTCCTGCAAGCTGTAACGTTTCTTTTTCTGTAACGCCACCAGCGACTGTCAAAATCATGTTCTCCGCTTGGTAAAAATTATTTCTATAATCTACAAAGTCTTTTCTCTTCATCTCTGATACAGTTTTTTCAGTGCCTGCAATATTCATGCCTAAATTGTGACCTCTATAGATTAAACTCTCAAAAACTTCTCCAATATTTATCATTGGAGTATCTTCATACATTCTAATTTCTTCAATAATTGTTCCTTTTTCGCGCTCAATTTCTTTTGCATCTAAAAGTGAATTCATGGTCATGTCAGAAAGCAAATCAAGAGCTGTTTCAATTTTATCTGCTCTACATTTTATGTAATACTGGGTATATTCTTTTGAAGTTCCTGCATTTTGCACACCACCAATTTGATCGATTTCCTCTGCAATTTGTTTTGCAGTTGGCCTATTGGTTGTTCCTTTAAAAAACATATGTTCCAAAAAGTGACTCACTCCATTGTTTTTGGTGTTTTCATTTCTACTTCCTGTCTTCATCCATACTGATACAGTCACTGATTCTAGTGAGGGCATAGGAATCGTGATTACCCTGAGGCCATTATTCAAAACGCTCTTTGCATATTTCATTCAATTATTCTAACATATTAATATGAGTAGTATAGTACAGAGTTTTGAGGCAAAGGAACTTAAAAAAAGACCTTATATTATTAAAATTGCAGATCGTTTAACCACTTTTTTTGGTAGTTTTTGGTTTTTAGGTTTTAATATAATACTTTTTATCTTCTGGATTTTTTTTAACAAACTTGATCCTTATCCATATCCTCTTTTAACAACGATTGTTTCACTTGAAGCAATATTTTTAACAATTGTAGTTCTTGTCAGCCAACAAAGACAATCTCAAGTTGGAAAGATTAGAGAAGAATTAAATATGCAAATTAATATGATTGCTGAAAAAGAAATTACCAAATCATTACTAATTATTAAAAAAATTGCAGAAAAACAAGGTATAAAACTAGATGAAGACAAAGAGCTTGGTGAAATGTTAAAAGGAATCGAAGTAAGCTATATTGAAAGAAAACTAGAAGAACAATTAGCAGATAAACCAAAAAATATAATTAATGAAGTTATAGAAATAGTTGAAAAAGTAGAAGAATCACATCCTTTCAGGGGTCTCAATCCCCAAAATCTTAAGTCCTTTTTTTAGTGTTTCACCTGTTTTTTTAGTAAGTAAAAGTCTAAATTCTTCAGTCTCGCTTCCAATTATTTTATGTGCGTTGTATAAGCTGTTAAATTTTGAGGCTAATTCATATAAATAACTACACAAAACATTAGGTGAGTAATTTTTTGCGGCAATCACTATTATCTCTTGAAATTGGGATAATTTACGAAGAACTGACGTTTCCTGTTCTGACAAGGTCAGACCTTCAAAGCTGAGCTCGTCTGTAAAGGTCTGATCTTTAAGGGTCTGACCCTTTAAGGTCACGCTGTTTATACGAGCGACAGTGTATTGAATATATGGTCCTGAGTTCCCTTCCATATTCATTATCTTTTCCCAGTCAAAAACTACATCACTTTGTACAGAATGCATCAAATCAAAATATTTAATAGCTCCAATACCTACCTGAGTCGCTATCGCCTGATCACTGTTTCCAAGTTTTTTTGCTCTTTCTATTGCTTCTTCTAAAACTTGTTCAAGTTTAATTGTTTTTCCTTTTCTAGTTGAGAACTTCTTCCCATCTGAAGCTAAATATAATCCATGAGCGGTATGGACAAGTTCTGTTTTTTGATCAACAATTTTTAAAAGCTTTGCAGCTAAAAACAATTGTTTGAAATACAATTGTTGTTCTGCTCCAACTTCATAAATTATTAAATCTGGTTTATATTTTTTCTGTCTGAAGCTAAGTGTTGCCATATCACGAGTGGCATAGGTGGTCGCGCCGTCTGACTTTAGAAACATTAAAGGTGTTTTAATATTAGGCAATTTAATAATTTTAGAATTGTTTTCACCTGTTTCTAAGTGTTTAATAATAGCAGGATTTGCTAACATTTCTTTCATTTCCGCAAGGTAGAAGCTTTCGCCAAAATTATTATCTATTTTTACACCTAATAAATCATATATTTTATCAAACTCATTTAAGGATATTTTGACACATTGCTTCCAAATAGTACGAGCTGTGGTATCATTATCTTCTAGCTTTTTAAACCACTTTCTTGCTTCCTCTTCTAGTTTTACATCTTTTTCTGCTTCTTTGTGGAAAGAAACATATAATTTTTCCAAGTTTTCAATTGACAAGTCCTTGGTCTTAGTCTTATCAATCATATATAAAAGTTTGCCAAACTGTGTTCCCCAATCACCCGAATGGTTATCTCCAATTACTTTATATCCTAAATATTTATATAAGTTATAAAGAGCTTGCCCAATTACTGTTGATCTTAAATGCCCTATACCAAATGGTTTGGCAATATTTGGTGATGAATAGTCAACAATGACGACTTTACCATTACCCTCTTTTTCCTCATCAATCTCTATCAAACTATCAATCAATATATCTTTTTTTAACCAGAAATTGATAAACCCACCTTTTTTTTCTGCAGTAAAATTATTATTATCTTTGTTTAATTTTTCTATAATTTCATCAATATCTAGTTCTTTGTTTTTAAGAGCAACATTTGAACTATAATCCCCAAATCTTTCATCAGTGGCAAACTCCACGCAAACATCATCAATAGCTGTAATTTCTTTAAGTACTTTAGTTAGCTGTTCTTTATAATTCATGATTTGATTTGGTCATTTGACATTTTACTCTATTTTATGTATATTATAATTAATCACGAGGGAGGGAAGCTTTAAGATTCGTACTTAAAGTAACACTCCCGTTTTTTTTATTTTTTACCCAATTTTGTCCTTTTGTCATTCATAAAATCCATATATGATTTATATTTCAATAACAGTTGAGAATATTTCTTTTGATTTGGAATAATTAATTTTTCAAGTTTACTTTGTTTATCTAAATATTCTACAAGACAGTGGAAATCCCCATCCCCTGATACTATGATTGCCTTTTGATAATTTGGGTATTCAATCATAGTATGAAGAACTAGTTCAGCATCAACATTACCCTTAACTTCATGTTTTGAAACTACCGTGGGTTTAAAAATTAATTCGTACTCTGATTTTTTTAAAAAATTATATAATTTCTGATTCTTTTCGATATATCCTATAAACAAAAATGCTTTAGAAACCTTGTATTTATCTTTCAGATAGATCCTAAATCTTTTAAAATCGAGTTCCCACCTTTGATCTTTAATACCTAGATTTAGATTCTGTGAATCTATAAAAGCATATACATTTTTTTTCTTATTTATCATCTATTTATTGTACCAAAAATTAATACCGTCTGTTACAACATCCATATCCCCTTCTAAATCTGTCCTAAAAATCTTGACGTTTGAACTTCTTAACATTTGTAATATTTCTTTACTAGGATGTCCGTAACTATTTTTCTTCCCAACACTAATAACAGCCACGTCAGGATTAACTGCGTCAAGTAATTTTTGACTCAGTCCATTTTTAGAACCGTGATGATTCACTTTGAGATAGTTGACGTTTTGTATTTCTGGCAATTCTGCGATCTGATTACTAACCTCATTTTCCACATCAGCAGTAAAAATAGCCTTGAAATTTCCATATCTTACGAGGTTTACCACGGAATAATCATTTGTATTTTTACTACTAAATCCTTCGTATGGATGAAGTATATCTAAATATATCATACCCATCCTAATGACCATACCTACATCAGGGTATATAACCTTAGTACCACTACCCCCTACTACTTTTTCTAGCACTTGGCTATTCTGAGTGCTATACATAGGGTTATTTAAATCATTTGTTAGAAAATTAACTATTTTATATCTATTAAAAACATCAGGGAAACCCCCACTGTGGTCTTTGTCGATATGGGTGGATATAGCAAGCTCTATTTGCCTATCCCAAAATGGCATATGGCGACCCAGACAATCCAAAACCTTATTTCCTGACCCGCTATCAATTAAAATTTGTGTTCTTGATTTTTGTATTAATATTGCATCTCCCTGACCAACATCACAAGCCACAATATGAAGATCACTGTCTATACTAAAAACAGCTATCCAGATCGAGATAGTTACTAGAGATAAAAAAGATATTATTCGTTGCATAATTTCTAATTGCTCTAATTATTCTAATTTCTAAAAATTTAGGTCAATTAGGTTAATTAGAACTTAGGTTAATTATTTGCACAAACCAATATATCAAAGGATATAGTGCAAACATAATCAATCTACCTAATACTGGTACAATTAGACCAATAATTCCCCCTATTGCCCCTATTACCATGATATATGGAATAGTCCAAAGCACTAAGGCATTAATAATTGGAGAAAGGACATTAAATTGTCCAAAAGTAACAAAAATAATAGGCGCGACTCCAACCTGAGCAGCGAGTGATGTTGATAATCCTTCACGGAAGCTTGCGGGAATTATTTTCAAGCTAATATCAATTTTTTTCTGCAACAACATGAGGGAAATTGTTGCTACAAATGAAAGTATAAAACCAAGATCAGTTATCCAAAGAGGCTTAATCAATAACATTGCGCCTGCGGCGTAAAAAGCAATTCTCCACGCATTTGCAATTCTGCCTTTTTCTTGACCAATTAACAATATACTTCCCATAATTCCTGCTCTAATAATTGGAGCATCAAAGCCAGAAATGACTACATAGCCAAAAATGCCAATCAATGTAAGCCAAATTGCCTGTCTCCTTTTTAAAAAAATGGTTAGTAGTCCAATTAAAAAAGAAGCTGTCATTGTTACATTTGTGCCTGAAGCAACTACAACATGGGCAGTCCCTGTAGCTTTTAGTCTGTTCCAAAAGCTTTCTGGCATATTTTTTGAACCTATTACTGTTCCTGCCACCAAACTTGCATATGGTTCGGGAAGACTCGATTTATAAAAATTTATTAACTTTTGTCTAAAACTATACAAACCATTTTTATCATTCTTTATTTCAACCAATTTAGGATTAACAAGTTTGTCTTGACTGACTTGACCGGTTACAACAATATTATCTCCATATGTAACACTGGGATATTTTGGAAGATAAAAATTAAGTCCTTGAAGTTTAATGTATTGTTGTCTATCGTAGACTATCGGTTCATTATAAACTTTGGATGTTATTTTTACAAAATCACCATTTTTGTAAATTGGTTTTGACAAATTAAAACGCAAAAAAATTAAAATAATTAAAAATAAAAAACTAATACGCTGTAATGTCATTTTTAATTTTAATGTATAAATTTTGACTAATAATTTTTTTTGACACTAATTCTTCTGTAGTTGAGTAACTTCTTCCCTCAATGATGTTTTGGGCGTAAACAGGGCCAATTCCAACCAACTTTTCTAGTTCTTTAAGACTTGCTGTGTTAATATTTATAAAACCTGTTGGATTTGCTTCGGTAACATTTGACAGACCTTTTACTTCTTTAACACCACTAATATTTTTGGCACTCACCTCTCCTGTCTGATAAATATACAGTTTCTGTCCATCAATTAATTTACTTGCTCTATTAATATTTTTTGTCACCCAATCTCTGTCAGCGTTTTCTGAAAGCCCTCCAGAAATTATTAATAGATCATCAATTCTATCCCCTAAATGCATTTTATAAACTCCTGCTTTAGTAACAGCTCCTGAAATTTCCACAACTATTTCTTTATCACTATCTTGGGCTTCTGTAGCCGTCTGCAACACTTCTACTTTGTCTCCAGTGGAAAATATGTCTGTTTTATATGCAAGTAGCCCAAAACCGATTAAAATAAGCCCTAGAAGGCTATATAACAAAGTTGACGAGCTTGTTAGGAATAAAAATTTCTTTTTCAATTGTTCCACTTAACCATTTTGATACTTTTTTATCTGCTTTTGCAAGTTTCAAAACATCAGATTCAGATAAGTTTGGTTTAATTGTAATTGTTGATCGTAACTTACCATTTATTTGAATTGCAATTGTGATTTCGTTTTCAATCAAATATTTAGGATCATATTTAGGCCAGTCACTTAGGTGAACTGATGACTTATAACCCAAGACGTTGTGCCAAACTTCCTCCATCATATGAGGCGCAAAAGGCGCTAATAGTTGTGCGAGCACAACTAAGTACTTAGTATTTAGTACTTTGTACTTAGAAAGCTCATTTACAAATTCCATAATACTAGAAATTGCAGTATTGAACTTGTAATTTTCAATATCCTCTCCAACTTTTTTAATAGTCTTGTGCATTTTGGATAGAATCAAATTCTGATCAGGGGAAGCTGAGCGACTGGCTGCCGAAGGCCCACGAAGGAGCGAGGACCCGCTGTCAGTGTTTTGATGGAACAATCTCCAAACTCTACCTAAAAATCTATATGATCCTTCAACTCCTGTAATACTCCAAGGCTTTGCTACATCAAATGGTCCCATGAACATTTCATAAACACGAAGTGTATCTGCACCAAATTTTGTAAAAATATCATCGGGTGTAACCACATTCCCCCACCTTTTACTCATTTTTCTTGAGTCAGGTCCCAAAATCCAACCAGGCGCACGAAGCTTTAGAAATGGCTCATCACCAACATTTTTATCAATGTATCCTAGATCAAATAATACTTTCCAAAAAAATCTAGCAAATAACAAATGCTGAATTACATGTCCGCCACCAACATAATCATCAACTGCAATTATTTTTTTCTTGTCTGCAAATTTTTTTGTATTTTTTGGATCACAAAATCTTAAAAAGTACCAAGAAGAATCAACATATGTATCCATTGTGTCAACTTCGCGTTTTGCTGGCTTTCCACAACTAGGACAAACTACATCTTTCTGAAAAGTACTGGATCTTGCTATTGGTGATTCACCATGTGGTAAAAAATCCACATCGGTTGGTAAAAGTACAGGTAGTTGATCCTTCGGAACAGGATACCACCCAGCCATACCTTTCAGGGTCTGACCCTTTAAGGTGTGGTCTTTTAAGCTGCATGATTCACAGTAAATCATCGGTATTGGACAACCCCAATAGCGTTGCCTGCTAATTAACCAATCACGAAGATGATAGTTTACTGTTTTTTCACCAATTATCTCTTTCAAAAAGTCTCTTTTAACTACATCAATATGATATTTTTTAGCAAATAAGGCATCTTTTTCATCATATGCTGGCACACCCATTATTGCACCTGTTCCATAATCGAAAGATACATAATCTGCCTCCCAAACTGGTATTTTTTCATTATTTATTGGATTAACCACATACCTACCAGTAAATTTATTTTTATCTGAGGCAATTGCTAAAAAAGTAACACTATTTAAAGTTTCAGGTCTTGTTGTAAAAATTTTGAACGTCTTGTTTGCGTTAGTATCACCAAATTTTATTGTTCTCCCCTCTTTTCTTCCAATCCAGTTTTTTTGTTGAGTTTTAACTTCTTCTAACCAATCAATACCATCCAAACCATCTATTAGTCTATCAGCATAATCTGTAATTTTGAAAAACCATTGCTCGAGGTCTTTTTTAACAACAGAAGTATCACACCTCTCACACTTTCCATCAATTACTTGTTCATTTGCCAAAACTGTCTCGTCTTTTGGACACCAATTAACAGCAGATTTCTTTTTATAAACTAACCCCTTTTCAAAAAACTTAATAAAAATCCATTGCGTCCATTTGTAAAACTCGGGGCTTGAAGTATCAATTTCTTTGTCCCAATCATAGGAAAGTCCAGAAGCATTTAATTGTTTCTTAAATTTTTCTATATTTTTGTGTGTTTCTTTGTCAGGGTGAATACCAGTTTTTATTGCATAATTTTCTGCAGGTAATCCAAAGGCGTCCCAGCCCATTGGATGCAAGATATTAAAACCTTTCATTCTTAAATACCTAGTTAAAATGTCAGTTCCTACATAGCCCTCAAGATGACCTACATGCATTGAAGCTCCAGATGGATATGGAAACATATCCAAAATATATCTTTTTTTACCCTTTTTAGATGAGGTTTTGTATATCCCCTCTTTCTCCCACACATCCTGCCACTTCTTTTCTACTGTTTTGAAATTGTAAGTACCCATGCAGGTATTATACACCAAAAAATCCGCCTTTTGAGCGGATTTCGGTGACTCTACTCTAGTAGAGAACGATCTGGATTGTCAACTGTAATGAAGTGTATCAAAAAATCAATTTTTGTCAATAGTCATTTAGAAGTTTCAAAAGAGTGTGGAGGTAGCGGGATTTGCACCCGCAGAGTCATGGTTGACAATCCAGACCCTCTACTAAAGTACCCCCACACCGAAATTAGTATAACATTTATGGTAAACTTAAAATATGTTATATATTTTAGCCATTATTATTATTTTATACACTGCCTCGCATTTTATATTCAAAAAAAATGAAATTTATATAAAAGTTAGAAAATATATTGATATTGCAACTATTGTTGTCACTTCAATTTTAGTTATTACTTGGGTTGAAGTCTTTGATTATTCTTTTTTAATTATTGTTTATTTTTTCATATCATTAGGTTTAATTGCCTATCTTTTTTACCGTATTCGAAAGCTTGAAGCCAAGAAAATAAAGGCAGAAGAAGTAATTAAAGAACTTAAAACAGAAGAGAAAGTCTTGGAAAATGAAATCGAAGTATTAGAAAATGCAAAGAATTAAGATTTTTGTTTTCTGTATTGTTTTTCTAAGTACTTTGTACTCTGTACTAAGTACTGCTTATGCTCAAGAACGCATTGAATCACCCAACTACCGTATTATTTTCCCTAATTTAAATTCAGGGGCAGGAATTCCCACCTCGACAAATTACAATTTGAATTCAACAATTGGCCAAACGGCGGCAGGTCAGTTTTCATCAACTGGTTACATAGTTAAAGCAGGATTTCAATATATTAATTCTATAATCCCTTTTAGTTTTTCAATTAGTGACATACAAAAAAATTTAGGTACACTTACCCCTGATAACCCATCAACAGCTACTTCAACATTAACAGTTTCTGCAGGTGGAGCTGGAGGTTATTCAATTAAAGCCCATGAAAATAAACCCTTAAAAACTGCTGATGCAGTAAACACTGTAATAGACACTCTTTGTGATACAACTTGTAGTGAAACAGCAGCCGCCTCTTGGACATCTTCAACAAAATATGGATTTGGATTTAACATGAGTGGAAACGATATCCCAGCTGACTTTACAAACTCAAATTATTTTAGGCAGTTTGCAGATAAAAGCACTGCAGAATCTTCTGCTACTATAATGAGTTCTGGCAATGTTGGCACAAGTAGAACTGCTACAATTACTTATAAAGTAAATGTCAGTAGTGTCCAACCAGCAGGAGTGTATCAAAACATAATCACATTTACAGCAATACCATCATACTAAAATGAAACTTTCAATTAGCCCCCCAATTCTTGAATTAATGATTCAACCCGGTAAAACCGTCAAGCAAACTTATGCAATATCAAGCGATGGTAATAATACCAATCTAACCTCCAAACTTGTTTATTTTGTAGCTGATGGCAATGATGGCAACATCAGTTTAACAGACAGCAAAGTTCCAGATTGGATTTCTTTTGATCAAAAATCGTTAACTTTAACAATCTCCCCACCAGAAAATGCAGAAGAAGTTGATCATTTTATGACTTTAGTTTTTACAACAGAAAGTCCTGTTGATTTAACTAATCAAAATTCAACCAGTATTTCATCTCAAATCGGATCAAACATATTACTTACTATATCAAAAGATGGAAATATAAAAAAATCAGCTGAAATTATAGAATTCTCTGCTCCTAAAATCGTGGATTCTTTTCTATCACCTATCACCTATCACCTAACCCTAGCTAACACGGGTAATTCGTATTGGAAACCTAACGGAAAGATTATTATCAATAATGACAAAATAATTAAACTAGCTCCTTTTAATGTTTTATCAAATTACAAAAGAAATATTAGTTGTTTAGCGGATGAAAATTTAATTGACTGCTTACTTGACAGAACTTTTTTAATTGGAAAATACAAAGCCAATCTTGAATTTTCAATTGATGATGATCCTAAAATCTATCAAGAGGAAACTGTAACTTATGCTTTTCCATTTATTTTAACTTTTGTGTTACTATTATTATTGACAATCTATAAGTATAGAGTAATACTTAAAATATGGAGAAAAAGAAAATAGTTTTTTTGGCGTTGTTTTTGGTATCTTTAGCTCTATTTTATAGGCTTTTTATACCACAAAAGAAAACACATTCGGCAAATTTTACCAGTGCATCAGCAACACTTTCTAACGCAAGGTTCTCATACAAAGCAGGTGTAGCTTCAGGAACTTCAGGCCAATCTGTTGTAACAATTGATGCATCGGGCAACGCAGATAATGATACAAACCACCTTTTCCCCAAGGATGTTGTCTGTTTCCCTGGAACTTTAGAAACAGGATGTCTAGGCAATGTAAACTACACCGTAGCCAACATTTCAAGCACAACTGTTTTTAATACAACAACAGCTCTTTCAAGTACTCTTGAAGCAACAGCCTATGCAGTAGCCACACAATCTGGTAGTTTAAGTTTAGCTTTTACAACTGTAACTGAAATACCTTCAAATGGAGATATCTATGTTACTATTCCTGCAGTTAACACAACAGGTAGAACTGCTGATGGAATACCTGATACAGCAGCAACTGTAGCAACAAATGGTTTTGATATTGGTACAATTGCAACAACTGATATTTCTGTTACTGGTTGTACTAACGGCAACTGGACAGTTGCTTCAGTTACTGCAGGAACCGCATCAGCTGATCACATAATTTTAATTAATCGCGCAACTACAGCTTGCGCAGCTAGTACTGCAATTACTGTTACAATTGATTCAGCACCAGGTATTATCAATCCTGCACCATTGACAACACATACGCAGGGTCAGGCTGATTCATATCAAATTAATATAAAATCAAGAGATGGCTCGGATAATACTCTTGACAACTCTGATGTTTCCGTCTCTCCTGTTGAAGGTGTTTTAATTTCTGCAACAATTGATGAAACATTATCTCTAACTGTTGCAGGAATTAGCGCCGACTCTGGTTCATATTGTGGAATAACAAGAACCGCAAGCTCACCTGATACAACTGCAACGTCAGTTCCATGGGGAACACTATCCCCTACATATTTAGCAGCAACACACAATACACAGCAGCAAATAACAGTTTCAACTAATGCCTCAGCTGGTTACAAGTTATATGCAGAAGAAAATGATCAAATGGGTAAGGATGGCGTTGCTTGTACTGGAGCAACTGCTGGAGCATCAGTAAATTGTATACAAGACACAACTTGTGACGCCACAGGCTGTACTCATCAGACACTTCGTGATTGGGGTGCAGATCCTGCAAGTTATCCAGGTTTAGGATATTCCCTTGACGATGTTTCAGGAACTGATGCGCTTTTCGAGTATAATGATACGGCAGCAACATTTAATGCCAAGCAGTTTGCAGACCAAGAAGCTAGTGAATCAAGAAGTGCCACAACAGCTCATTTAATGACCAATTCTGTTCCAGTTGATGGATCAAGCGCCTATGTTTGCTATAGACTAGATATTACAGCTACACAACCAGCTGGATATTACTATAATAAAGTGAAATATACAGCAATACCAACATTTTAAAATATATGAAAAAAATAATTGTTTTTACATTCTTTATATCTTTATATCTTTATATCTTTATTCCTCAATCAGCTAATGCTCAAGCAAGAATTCCATTAGTGGTTGCCCCTGCCCGTCAAGCTATAGCGATTGATGCAGGTGATAGCCAAAATTTACAGATTAAATTTTTTAATGAAAGCATTACTCCACTTTCAGGCAACTTAAAGGCTGTTGATTTTATAGTTACAGCAAATGACGGCTCACCTATCTTACTTGAAGATCAAACAAATGATTGGGTTAAATTGCCATATGATAGAGCAACAATAGCCAGTGGTGATGTCCTGCGAGTTAATTTTAAAGTAACAGTGCCACCTGCAACGCAGCCGGGTGGAAGATATGTAGCCATAATCTTTGAGACCGTAGGTCCATTACAAACAGGTCAACTATCACAAAGTTCAAACAATGAAGGCGCATCTCTTATTTCGCCTAGAATAGTTGGACTTGTTAGTATCAGAGTTAATGGACCAATAGTTGAATCTGCTTTTGTAGATGTTTTTAGACTTCCAAATTTTCAGGAATTTGGAAAAATTCCTGTCAACTTTACAATTACCAACAAAGGTGGATATCACATTAATCCAAAAGGCCAAATAACACTAGTTAATTGGATGGGTAAAGAAGTAGAAAGAGTTACAATTGATGACAAAAATATATTTCCAAACGCAAGTAGAACATATGATGCAAAATTGGGTCAGACTTGGATGTTTGGTAGATATGCTGTAGATTTGACAGTAAGTTATGGAGAAACAGGTAAAACATTAACAGCTAGTAATTTTGTTTGGATTATACCTGTAACTATCATGGTTATTATTATCTTCTCTATTCTTATTTTAATTCTTACTGCTTATTTAATATCAAGAAAAGTTAAGGCAAAACAGGAAGCATTAGAGGAAAAATTAGAAGAAGAAATATCAGATCTTGAAGCCATCAAAAACAAATTCAAAGACAAATTACCTAAGTAAGTATGGAGAAAATCGATGTATATAATTTAGCAACAATATTAGGGGCAATTTTTATTATTGCTATTTTAATTTTTATGAGATTTGCTAAAATTAAAAAATGAATCAAACAATTGTCTCGATAATCAATAGTCCTTGGACATATTATGTGCTTATTAGTATTGCTATTGTCTTGTTAATAGACAACTCCAGAAAAGGTTACCCCAAAACTGCTAAATAATTTTTAGGTACTCCAAGTAATCCTTTTCATTATGCCTTTTGTGCCTTGTTGTAGTAGGTTTTAAGGCTTTGTAAAACAAAATAATAAGTAATAAGACTTGACTAACTATAAAGACCATTATTTTGTTTTGTAGCAAGAAATCTAATAGTCTTTGAAAAAATGACTTAATAGATGAAATAACCACAAATTGTAAAGTATTACTTTTGGCTGACAAATTCCCCCCAAATTTAGTTGAAGCAAAAACTTTATAGGTCGTCTGAAGTTCATAACTAGCTGTATCAGATGTAGGCATATTTATATCAAATTCCCCCACCTCGTTTGAAGTAGTATTAATTACAGGTAAACTATATGCGTCAACAGTTGGGACAAATGATAATATATTATTTACTTTATTTCTGGCAAGATAGATAAAGACATCTGTATTCGGTGTTGTTTTTCCAGTTAGGTAACTCTCCCCTCCTTCAACTATTTTGTTACTAGTTAATGACAATGTTGGAGAAAGTAATATTGGCCCAACTTCAAGGGGGATTATACTGTTATTAGGAAGCGCAGGAATACATGTTGGCTGTGTTACCCTATTCTGATTATCAACAGCCTGCAAACAAAGTTCAGGATAAGTGTAACTAAAATTATAGACTGAATTAAATCTGAATAAGCCTGCGCTATCTGATGTTACATTCTCTGACACTCCATAACCCTGAAGGGTTATGTCAGAGTTTATAGGTCCATAACCATATACAGATAAATAGGACATTCCAATTGTGGCAAAATTATCAATCATATATGACTTTGATTTTCTGGGGCAAAGTTATCTTTTCTGTTGTAGCTTCCAGTGTAAATGTACCAACAGCAGATGAAGCAACATCAAAAAAAGCCTTGCCTGTTTCATCGGTCAAGCTTTGCACTTCTTTGATATCTAAAAGGCCATCAAGCACTCTAAGACTGACTTTTTTGTCAAAAATGCCCTTACCCTCATCGTCCAACAAAAAGACTGTTACACGAATCAAGTCTCCACTTGCTTTTGCCCTTACAGGAGAGGCAAAAATGTATGAATTTGTAATAGATACTGTATTTACCGTATTATAACTACTAGCTTTTGGAGTAATTGCTGTAGCAAACCTGATGTAGTAAACTAGAACTCCAAGGGTTAACAAAAAAATAACTAAAATAATAAAAAGCCAAAAGTAATTTGTTCTTTTTTCCTCCATCTTTTAAATATACTCATAAAACTGGGGCAAAACAATAATCGTTTTTACCTAGCGCTTGAAATGGTTAGTTGCTAAAACTCAAAAGGTCTGACCTTAATAGATTGCCTCAGAAGGTCAGACCTTAACAAAGCTTGTTTTAGCTTAAACTCCGCATTCTTTGTCATTAAATCACAGTCATTTTTAATTACCGCAAATTACCGCATTTTCAATTTTCATTCATCTCAGGCACGATGTTTTATATCTTATAATACATATCTTACATCTTATATCCTATATTCTATATCCTGTCTGATATTGTTTTATGTAGAATTTTCCTGCGGTAATTAAGTTATATGTTCTGTGAAACTAGTTGCCTAATTTGCTTATTTGTAGATTTGTAGATTTGCTTATTAGCCTCTTGACATGCGTGCCGTATATATTAATATTAGTATAGGTCGGTATAATCTGTATAATCCGAAGCTAAATAAAAAGACGCGGAAAATGTTAATTAAATTTTTACAATACTTAAAGCTACGAGGAGTATCTTCCGCATCCCTAAAATACTACAAATCAGATATAACCAATTTTTTAAACTGGGTTGGTGAAAAAGAAATCACTGCCAAGTTGATAAGAGAATATATCAAGAATCAAACTTTTACTTCTCCAAGATCAACAATCAATAGAAGGCTTTCAACACTTAGAAGCTACTCGCAATTTTTAGGTCGTAATTTTATGTTAGGTGTAAATAACGTAACAGATATTAAATCAGCTCAAGCTCTAGAAATAAAAGTTCCAAAAACTTCAGCCTACAGATTCTTGCAAGAAAAAATACTAGCTAGGTTTGAAAAAAAACCAAGAGTACAGAATGTCTTTTTTAAACTATTTTTTGCTAGACCAAATTGGTACAAAACATATCATACCTACCCACTTGCAACCTACATTCATATTGCAATCTTAGTTTTATTTACATCAATCGCAGGTTTTGCAGTATATGATCAAATATTTAACCCGCAAAGCAGTCTTTTGGCTTTTCCAACAGCGCTAACAAGACCAAACAGATATTTATCTTTTCAAGGAAGATTGACAAGTAATGTAGGCAACCCCATAACAACTGCAACAAATGTAGTTTTTAAATTATATGATGCAGCAAGTGCAGGAACACAACTTTGGACATCAGGAACTTGTTCAATCACACCTGATCAAGATGGTATATTTTCAACACTCTTAGGTTCTTCTTGTGGAGCAGAAATTGCAGCAACGGTTTTTAGTGAAAACGCATCTGTTTGGGTAGGAGTAACAGTTGCAGTGGATAGTGAAGCAACTCCAAGAATTCAAATTGCAACAGTTGCATATGCTCTAAATTCTGAAACATTGCAAGGCTTTCCTGCTGGAACAGGAACATCAACAATTCCCTACATAGCTTCTACAGGAACTTTGGTTCTAGCCAATGCATCTCCAAAAATTCAATCAACATCAGGTACGTTTGCAGTAGAAGGACTTGCAATGACCATAACCACTCCAAACACATCAAACGGTGTCATTACAATTAATCCAGATGGCACAGGTACGCTTGATTTAACTTTTGAAGGAGCTGCAGCAGGTCTTTCAGCCAATGGATTTCTAAATGCCACAAATGCCAATATAACATCAGGTGCATTATATGGTGGAACGGTCGCCTCAGCAGCCACTGGATATAATTTTGTTGATTTTAAGTCTGGTGTCTCCCCCACTTCAAAATTCTCCGTCAGTGCAGCTGGAAATGTAACTTTAGCTGGTGATTTGACAGTTTCTGGAACTAATGCAACTCTACCCAACAATTCTATAAGCCCCAATGAAATATTCACAACCAGTCAAACAGATGAATATTGTCTAACTTACGAGTTAACAGGAACTACTTTTGAATGGCAAAGTTGTGCCGCGGCGGGTGGCGGATCTTGGTCAGCGCTTACTGTTCCAACCGCCAATCTTTCTCTAGCTCACGCCGGCTACACCACGGCCTTTACTTTTGATTCAGTCACCGCCGCCGAGGCTTTTGCTCTTTCTTCTTCAAGTTTAACTACTGGTACAGCTCTGGCCCTTTCTTCAACGGCAACCGCTTTTAACGGAGAACTTTTGACTTTGAGTAAAACCGGCGCTTCCGGCTCGACTGCTTTTACTTCTGACATTGCCAACCTTACCTACTCTCAAACCTTCAGTGGCGGAGTCGGACTTGACTCAACCGGAAATGTCCTTGATCTTTCCCGGGCGATCACGCTTAATAATGTGGGTAATACCCATACAGTATCAGGGGCAGGAGTGACTATTTCCGATTCAGGGACGCAAACAGCCGGCACCCTCACTTGGACAGGAGACACGATGAGGATTGCCCAAAACTATACCGGAGCTAATTCATCGGCGCTGAATGTAACCACAGCTTCAACAGATGCCGGAACCAGCAACTTTGCTCTCCGTGTCAATGACGACGGAACTTTTACCGACTCCACTCCCTTTGTAGTGGATGAAAGCGGAAATGTCGGCATCGGGACGACGGGGCCGACAGCAAAATTGGAAGTTCAAGGAAATGGTAAGCAATTGCTTTTGACAGGTGGAACTCTGGCAAATGATGGTACAGAGAATTGGTTAAAGGTTACAGGCACACTACCTGATTCAACTCCTACTGGCAGATATGATGGAGCTTCTATTAGTATTACAAGTGGAGCAATGGCTGGTATTGATAGAAGTATTGCAGCATTAAATACCACCTTAAATGCTGGTTATACGGGTATACGTCAATCAGCAGCCGCAGCTTTCAATAACGCATCAGCGGGAACTGGAGTAAATCCATTTTCGGCATCTAATGATTCTGGAAATTTTGGTGTTAGAGGTAGTGCTTCAGGTACAACCACAGGGACAAATATAGGTGCTGGAGGTGTTGCGTCAGGTGGCATTAAGAATATTGGTACACTCGGGGTTGCTGAAACTAACAAAAATAGCGGCACGAATATTGGAGTAGCTGGATTTGGATTAAATGGGGGAACCTCCTCTACACAAATTGGAGGTTACTTTGATTCAGGTAATACCTTTCCAGACTTTTTGGGAGTTATAGGGTCTGCTGCATTGATAGCACGAAATGGGTCACAAACATCAGCGATCTTTAAAGCGTTTGATAATAACACCGAAGTATTTTCTATAATTGACGGTGGAAATGTCGGTGTTGGTGATACTGGACCCGACGCCAAGCTTGAGGTTCTTGGAACAACTGAACAGTTGAGATTGACCAATGTTGATGATACCACTGATGCCAGATTTACGGTTTCAGCTACGGGGGATTTGACGGTTGATATGCTGGGTTCAGGGACAACCGATCAGTTGGTACTTGGTGATACAGACACTATTAATATCGGCAGTGGCACAGCCTCTGATGTGGCCTACAACAAAATTGGGGATGCGGCCGATGCTCCTGAGGAAGCTGCCATTGCCGCGGATAACGACCTGTATATTGGCGGGGACTTGGAGGTGGATGGAACTATATATGGAACATTCTCTGCAACTGACTTAACTTGTACTGATTGTTTAGACTTTACCGATTTTGAAGATACTCTGGATCTTGATGCTGCACTGATTGTCAATCAAACAACTAATACCTGGACGCAGAACTTCACCGGAGATACGACAGTTGGGTTAACATATAACGCCGATTCATTAACTACCGGTACGGCTTTGGCTCTTTCCTCTACCGCCACCGCTTTTAACGGAGAACTTTTGACTTTGAGTAAAACAGGCGCTTCCGGCTCGA
>JBBTZT010000005.1:0-90140 GCA_038061225.1 Patescibacteria group bacterium | reverse complement strand
TCCCTTTAAAGATAAGTAGATAAATTACAGTACCATTATTCAATTAGGTAGGACTTCTTCTTTGCAAGGCTGGATAGAATCGAACTATCATTAGCGGTTTTGGAGACCGCTGTCCTACCATTGAACGACAGCCTTATAGACTTGTATTATACGTTAAAAACTGAATATATAAAAATTACTTTAATTTACTTGTTTCTTTATGAAGTGTTTGCTTTTTACATTTTTGACACCATTTTTTAAGTTCTAATTTTCCCTTGCCTTTTGTATCCATATTAACTTTATTCCTCTCTGTCACATAATTTTGTGATTTACAGGTAGGACAAATCATTCCAACTAATTCTCTTGCTCCCTTTTTGGCCATATAGTTATTTTAACATCATAATATCACTCAATCTAGCCTCAATTTTGAGGCTAAAATAGAAAATTGAGCCTGAGGTGAGAATTGAACTCACTACTTCTTTCTTACCAAGAAAGCGTTCTGCCGATGAACTACTCAGGCGCCAAAGTGATATGATTATAACATCATTATGTTGAATCTCATATCATGCTGGATCGGATTATTTCCTCAATAATTGCTCCTGACTTAGGACATTTAGTGTCCCAATGATTTTATAATTTCTAAATTTTTAATGAGTTGTGAATCTTCTATTTTAGTTTCAATTTGTGTAGTTTCTCCTGTTTTTATGTTTTTAACTTTATGTGTTAAAACTTTTGAAATAGTTTTAATTACCTTTTTAATTGTTAAGTTTGTTTTAATCTCAATTAACCTTGTAATTGCAAGGCCTGCAAAAACAATAATTAAGTGTGCTTTAATAGTTTCATCCAAATGGTGAAATATTGGTCTTGCTTCAAGATCTGATTTTGTAACCCTAAAACAGTTTTCTATTTTCCAAAGATTATGATATTTTTCAATTATTTCTTTTTTGGTTAGTTTTGTATTTGTAATGTAGCCTTTTATACCTTCAAGTTTTTCTGACTTTAAAATTAGGTCTTGGTTTATGATATATTTTTGATCCTCAGATTTTTTGAGGAATCTAAATCTACTAGTTACTCCTGATGGTTTATTTATGGCATTTTGAGCCTTCAAAATTTGTTTCTGTCTATCTGACCTATCTTTATTGGCTCTTGTGGTTAAATACTGACAAACAAGTCTGAAATTATTGTAGTCAAAGAATGAAGCTTTTTTATCAATTTTCTTTAATCTTTTTGAAACCTTATTAATTAAAGTAACAGGTAAATTTGAAACCCTTGCTCCAACAATGAAGCCAATATTTCTTTTATCTAAATCATTAATATTTATTTTTGAAAGCATCCCAGCATCTGCAATCACTATGATTTTGGGATTATTTAGAAGCTTAATTACTTTTTGTATAGTTATCAAAAAAGTATGACCTTCAAATGTGTTTCCTTTAAAAATATCAAAGTAAAGTGGGAAGCCATCTTTATTTACAACCAAGCCTACAACTATTTGAGTATCACTTGGCCTATGATCTTTTGAAAATCCAAAATCTTTTAAGCCAATCTTAGCTTGGCTATCAAAAGAATCAAACAGAAAGTCTCTAGCTTCATTTTTAGAACTTGGAAAAAATATTCTTGCAATTATTAAATCTTTCAAAACACAATCATCATATTCATCAAATCCTAACCTTGAATAAATCTCACCTAAAAACTTATATGCAAACAGGGGGTCTACTTTCTAAAATTGCTATCTCAGAAAAATCAAATTTAGAAACACTCCCAAACAAATCAATCTGTCCACTTTTACTCTCAATATAATTTCTAGCTTTTAAATACAAACTCTCCATTTCAAGTTCAGAAGAATATGACCCAATATGTTTATGAACCTTTAATACACCACCAACTTTTGAAACAACCTGCAAAGCATATTTACCAGAAGCTGTTTTAATTTTCCTTACCCTCATTACAAAAACTACTTTAACATTTACCTAAATTACCATAGACCTTGTGGCTACCCAACAATAACAACAGATTCAAAGGGGAAAATTACAAAACAGTATACAATTTACACAGTTCCATATGAGAAATTAAAACAAACTCCAAATGCAGATAAATATTTAAAAACAAATACAACCTTCAAAGATTTAGATAAACTGGCATACAATACTTCAGACAATAACTTTGCCAAAGAATTAAGACAGCAAGAAACAAAATTATTTGATATGATACAGAAAGTAAATAAAAGTGGCGTTTCCCTTTAAAGATAAGTAGATAAATTACAGTACCATTATTCAATTAGGTAGGACTAATAATGTATTTATATATCATAATTTGGTACAATAACCACGAGCGGAAAAACTAGATAATATGCCAGAACAAATAAAAGATTATTCAAAAATATGGAGTGAGCTTTCTAGTGAAACTAGAGAAATCTGTCAACTTATTGGTACTGCACCAATTGGTTTGAATAATTTTGAGCTAATCGTTGAAGAGGAAAAATCAAAAGCTGTATTAACCGAATTAAAAGAAAGAGGATTAATTATTGAAAGAACATACAGAGAAGAACTTGAAGAAAAAGCAAAAAAGATTTTAGAGGATCGAAAAAAAGAAATGACTTCTCCAAGTGGACCAATACCATCATTAACTAAAACCGAAAAGGATGCCTTGAATGCTATTGGAAGTTTAAAAGAACAAAGTGAACAGTCGTTAAATTCAATGCGTTTACAGCTTGATCCTGATTTTGGTCAGTTTGTTGAAGGAGTAGATATCGTTGAAGTTAATGAAAATGAAACAGCAGTGATACAACCAGGCGAAACTAAAGTAAGCGTAACTAGACTTGATGGAGAACCCGAAGAAATTGAAAAGGCACTTTCAATGATCGAGCAGGGTAAAAAACTTTAATTAGAATATGAACCAATGGATCAGGTAGATTTGGAAAAAGAATATCAAAGAATTTATTCTGATTTCGATTTAGCTATGAGACATGACGACAAACTTCGAGCAATCATGTGTGTGCTTGTTGAAAAATACCACATTGACGAAAAAGATATTGCTAGATTGAGAAAATGACAGAACCGAAAGCTCCAACTCAAGAAGTATACGCAAGAGAGGCTTTGTATATGGAATCGTTAGCAAGACATTCCGAAGATTTTGATAAACTACTTGCTTCAGTTCCTGACGACAGACCTGATTTAAAGGAAACTTTTCAAACTGTATACAACGTTGAACCTGATAGACTTTTGAGTAGAGAAAAATTAGCAAGATTAAAAGAAGATAATAAACCACTTTTTGTAGAAGTGTCTACAATCTATAAAAGTTTTTTGGAGAATCAACTAGGCTTCAAGTAAATTATATTTTAGTTAAATATTTATCACTATAAATTAAAACATTTTGACCTTTGAAATTTAGACTATCTTTTTTAATTTCAAAGCCTTGACTTTCAGCATATTCGACTAACGATTTCATCCAATCGACATTCGGCCTTTTAACTAAAGGCTCATCAATTGTTAGAGGTCTTGATTATTATACAAAGACAGTTGTTGAAGGTTGGGTTACCCCTCCCTTGTTGCTTCGCAAAACAAATTAAAAATGTGTGATAAATTAGGTTCTAACGATTGTGTGCCAAGTCTAGGATTCGAACCTAGGAAGCCTTACGGCAACTGCTCTACAGGCAGTCGTATTTGTCCACTTTACTAACTTGGCATTTAATTATTCTCGTAGTATTTTACAAATTCCGCAAATCTTTGTCTATGTTTTAAATTTGCAGGATTTATTCTTTTAATAAATCCTAATACATACTTTTTCTTTGTTAAATAAACTCTAAATTTAGAAACTTTAGATGGAAAATATCCTAATTTATCTAATGCACATTTGATTCCATCTAACAAAGGCAAGGATCTGTTTGTGAAGGCCAATTGTACACCAAAACGTAATTTATATACAGATCCATCTGTATCAAAGAAACTTTTAAGAAAACCTTCCATTAGAAATTTTTTCTTAAAGATCCAGTCGGGAGGCGCAACTTGATTTTTAACCTTGTTAAAAGTTAGATTGTTGGAAAGTAGCCACTTAACAACTTTTGTCGAACCAAAGTAAACAACATAATAACCTTTTGGACGTCTGTATATTTTTGGAACAATACTAAAAAGTTTTGTAATTAAATTTGAAACATAATTGATGTAACTTAATTCTTTGTTTCCTAATGTGACTGTAATTTGTGTTGGAGTAATGCAACCATCTCCTAGCATAATTCCAAAAAACTCAGCAAGACTTCTTGTATGTATATATGGAATTGTTGCAGGGCTTGTGCAATTAGCTTTTTTAGAACGATCTGGTTTTATATCAAGGCGTAATAGGCGATCGTAAACTGTAGCTTCAGCTAAATTTAAAATCTTTCCTATTTCGCCAATTGTTTTATTTTGAATTACATACAGATCATTCAATTCGTTAAATTTAATTAATTCAATTTCTTTTGACCATCTTGCAGGCATATATTTAAATATAGAACGAAGTATAACCGAAGTCAACACCAAATTAGGCCGTATTTTCGAGGAGCCTGAGGCGAGGATCGGACTCGCGACCTGACGATTACAAATCGTCTGCTCTACCAGCTGAGCTACCCAGGCTTATGGAGATATTATATCAAAAAATGGCCCTATCTGAAAAGAGCCTTAGTGAATTTCCTGAAATTACTTCCAGGTGGGTGAATTGTCTAGGATCATAACAACCCTAAAACTTTATTCTCCCTATTCAACGATTTAGTCAGGAAAATCATGACTAAAAACCCTTGTATCAAATAGGACCATACATATTATACCAAGTCAGGTCAATGGATGAGAAGACTTAAAATAAAATTTGAAACAGGAATTACTATTTGAGAAACAATTGAAGAACTACCAAACAATGGAAAAATCATCAGTAAAAGTAAGATTGTTCCATATCTATGCAAAAACAAATCAAATCTAGCGGCTTCTTGGTTGGGTAAAATACCTGCCAATATCTTACCTCCATCCAGAGGATGTATTGGAATAAGATTAAATACAGCAAGCATAACATTGACTCTTATAAGAGCATAGAAAAAGATATTTAATAATGAAGGAAGTTTTATAAACCCAACAATAATTGCTAAAATTATTGCTAAAATTATATTAACTGCAGGTCCTGCAAGTGAAATTATGGCAGAATCACGCCTTGGATATTTAAGATTATATGGATCAAACTGAACAGGCTTGGCCCAACCCAATATTGGTGCACCAACTAATGCCAAAAGTAATGGAATAAGCACAGTTCCGTATAAATCAATACTAGCAAGAGGATTAAGTGTAATTCTACCCATCAACCTTGCGGTAGGGTCGCCAAGTTTATCTGCCATCCATGCATGGGCAGCTTCGTGAATTGTTATTACGACGATGAAAGCTAAAATCCAAATTATTATCATTGTGAATAATATTATTTACTAGTATAATGCATCATTAACCTTATGTCATTTGTCTGCGAAAATTGCTCAAAGAAAACCATGTTTGGATCAAGCCAAAGTCATGGACGTGGTATTGCTGGAAAAAGGTGGAAGAAAAGAGCACAAGAAACAAAAAGAACTTTTGCCCCAAATATTCAGAAATGGCATGGAAAGAAATTGTGTACTTCTTGTATCAAAAAATTAAAGACTATTTAATTCATAAATCTACATTGTAGGCTCTCTTAAATATTTTCCAAGGCGTTGGCTTTTTGCCTTCAAGTTGAACAACAATAGGTTCATTTTTAAATTCTAATATTTTTAATCTCTTGCCATTTAATAAAGTCCAAATGCCTGGCCATGGCATGTATGCTCTATGTTTTCTCTCTATAATTATTGGATCATCTTTTGCAAGGTCAACGAATCCATCTTGTTTAGTAATCATCTTAGTATAAGTTGCTTTAGTATTGTCTTGTGGCTTTAATTTAATTTTACCCTTAGTATAATTAGGAATTAGGTTAATTAGAACTTCAACGGAACGATTGAAGAGTCGTCCCCGTAGTGTTTCATTTGTATCAGTTTCTAAAACATCTTCTTTAAACTGAGTTAGAATTGGCCCAGAATCCATTTTTTCATTCATTTTAAAAATAGATACTCCAGTTGGATTAACTCCAGCAATTAATGTAGCAGGAACTGGCGAACTTCCACGAAATTCAGGTAATAAAGATGGATGAATATTTAATATTCCATATTTAAACAAGTTTAGTATTTCTTTAGGAATAATAGCTCCGTATGAAGCACAGATCCCCATATCTGCCTCTGGTAAATCTACATAATCAAAGTTTCTTGGAATGTGCTTTTTGAAGGCCCAAGTATCAACTGCAGAATATGTCAATATTTTATCTCTACCGACAGGTTTGGGAGATTGAGTAACAACAGCTACAATTTCATGATATTTATGTAATCTATCCAAAATTGGAATTACATAATCAGGTGTACCGAAGAAAATCAGTCGCATATAATGCTCCAATTTCTAATTGCACTAATTAAACTAATTGTTCTAATAAATGACATAATTATTTAACTTTTTTATAAATTGTATTGAAAATTAAGTGTAGTTCTTTTGCTTCTTGCCATAAATTTCTAATAATTTCAATTAATTCTGGATTTGTTTTAACAAACATTCTTAAGAAATGTTTGGATTCACGAGCTTCTTTTTTACAAATGCCTATTTTGTGTTTAAAATCTTTACCACTTTCCGCATCATCTGCTTCGCAATAATTTGCACCAACACTTGTTGAAGCCTTAACTAGCTGGGTTATTAATGGTCTAGTAATCTCATTTTTTGGAATTTTTAAACAAAATTCAATAACTGATTCACCAAATTTAGCAGTTCTTTCTTCAAGATCAAATTTTTTGTTTTCCATTGTTTTGTTTAGGTTAATTAGAAATTAGAATAATTAGATTAATTCTATATCTCCACCTCCTCCCACTCATCTTTTTCATCAAGTTTATAAAGTTTCTTTTTTTGTTCTAATAATCTATCTATAAATAAAAATCCATTTAGATGATCAATTTCGTGCAATATTATTTGGGCATCAAAATCTTTAAATTCTTCTATTATTTCTTTTCCATTTTCATCTAAATATTTTATTTTTATTAAACCCTCTCTTTTTAATGGACCATAGTAATGGGGAAGTGAAAGACAACCCTCCAAAATCTCCGATTTTGTAGATCTTTGATCTTTGATCTTAGATCTTGAATCTTTTGCCTCAATTATTTCTGGATTAATTACAATACGCTTAAAATTTTTGAAGTTCACAGCAAACACCCTTAAATTTTTTCCAATTTGTGGTGCGGCTAGACCAACACCTTCAGGATCTTTTTGAACAGATAAAGTATCTTTTAAATCTTGAATTAATCTTATGATTTTACGATCTATTGACTTAATTGGTTTACTAACACGTCTTAATATTGGATCACCAGACTGAATTATTTTTTGTACCATATAGTCAATTATATCATCATTGAGGCTACATTAATTCTTCTAGATTTTTTTGGGTTAGTTCATCATTTGGATCGATATTTTTTAAGATATATTTAAATTCTTTTTTTGCCTCTTCAATTTTATTTAAAGATTTATATATCATCCCCAGTGCATATCTTCCTTCTTTATAATTTGGTTTTAATTCAATTGTTTTTTGTAAATTAGCGACTGCCTCATTATTCTTTGCAATTTTTAATTGTAATATTGCCTGTTGATAATAAAGTTTTGGGTCATTAGGGGACAACTTAATGCCATCTTTAATAACATTTTCGGCAAGTTTTAAATTATTAGGATCTGTGTCTGCATTTTTAACTAAATTATTAATTAGCATTTTTCTAACATTTTGATTATAGGGGGTTAATTTTAGTGCTTTATTTGCAGTTTCAACTTTAGTATCTGCTAAAGCCAATTCATACAAATATATAGATTCATTTGCTGAAGTTAGCAATGCTTTATTTATTTCTATTATTGCTTCCTCAGGTTTATTTGACCTGTTTAAGTTTCTAGCAATATTGTAATTGATATCTGCTTTCCAATAATTGTATGTAGTATGTAGTATGTAGTATGTAGTAAGCAAAACTCCAAGAATTGCAAGTTTTTCAAATGTTTTTAATCTCGTTTTATTTAAATGAATTTTGTAATCACTATTACTTACTAATGCAATTGCTGGTAATAAAAAGAAAAGAAGTGAAACTGGAACAATTGAAAAACCAAAGAAGTTTGTAACAAGAATTGCTATATAACCAGAAAGCAATCCAATTTCTAATTGACCTAATTTACCTAATTGACCTAAATAATTTTTGAAATTAGTGCACTTAGAATAATTAGTAATTTGCAAAAATGAAAAAATAATTATAGATATATATGACAAGAAACCAAGTAAACCGACATTAGCCAAGATATTAAGAAACTCATTATGTGCCTTGTTGTATATAAAATCCCATTCTGAAGTTAAGTTATGTCCTACTGGTTTAAACATTGGATACGAAAAGGCAAAAGTTTCAGGACCAGTTCCTAAAATTGGATAATGTCTAAATACCTCTAATGCTCCAAGCCAAACGAATTTACGGATAGTACTGCTTTCTGTCCCGCCGGATTCAAGAGCAGGGCCCTCAGAAGTAGCGGTTGGCGACTGGTGATTAGTGAATGGTGAACTAAAAGCAAAAAATAAAATAATAGAACTTAAAAATAAAATCAAAAATTCTTTTATAAACTTAAATCTACTTTGCCAAAAAACAAATCCCCAAAAAATAATTGCTTCAATTCCAAAGGCTAATAATCCTGATCGAGACTTTGTAAATAATAAGGTTACAAAAAACAAAATTGACAATAAATAATACTTGTATGACTTTCTCCAAGTAAATGGTATTAGTGCAACTAGTAAAGCGGCGAGCCAGTTGGGCTGGCCTAATGTACTAAAAACTCTTGTTTGAACATCTTGTACCCAGCATGATTCACGCCAGCCAAAATTCATCATCCCACAAGTTGCAAAGAAACCGAAATGCTCTAAAACTGCTAATAACGATGCTATTGCAGTAGATGACAGTACATAGTACAAAGTACTTAGTGATTGCTTTTTGTCGAGGTTACTGACAAAAGCCCAGTAAAGAAATACATAGCAGACTTGAGTTATTAGTCCGCCGTTAAATCTGGAATAATAGCCAAGCCACGAAGTTCTAGGGTCTATTGAAAATAAAGTACTGATCAAATAAATGGATAAATAGATGACTAAGGGAACATCTAATTTAGTGGGACGAAATATAAATTTTCTTTGTTTGATTGACTCAATAAGCCATCCTGATACAATCAAACTTGTAAAAAGATAAAGAACTATAACTTTATTGAATTCAAAGAGTTCTGATGTGGTTTTGAAAAAGGTAAGTGGTAAGATTAAAAATAATATGTTAAAAAGTACTGGAATCATGATGATATTTAAAAGTATAGCAAATCCGGTTAATTTAATCCTTGGTTTTTTTTCGACTGATCTAGGGATTGATCTTGGAACTTCAAATACACTTGTTTACATAAAAGGCAAAGGCGTTGCAATTAGAGAACCCTCTGCTGTTGCTAGAAATAAAAAAACAAAAGAGATATTGGCAATTGGTGCTCCAGCTAAAAAAATGATTGGAAGAGCTCCTTCTACAATTGAAGTAATAAGACCACTTAGAGATGGAGTTATTGCTGATTTTGATGCAGCTTCTTCAATATTAACTCACTATATTAAAAAAGTTCATGAAACTGGTGGAAATATGCCACGTATTCCAAGACCACATGTAATTGTCGGTATTCCATCAGGTGTTACTGAAGTTGAAAGAAGAGCTGTGGCTGATGCCGCGTTAGACGCGGGTGCAAGAAGAGTAGATTTAATTGAAGAACCAATGGCTGCCGCGATCGGAGCCGGGCTCGATGTTTCCCATCCTGAGGGTAACTTTATAGTAGATATTGGTGGGGGAACTTCAGAAATTGCTGTAATTTCATTGGGTGGAATTGTAATAGGTAGGTCATTGCGTATTGCTGGGGATGAAATGGATGAAGCCATAATAAATTATGTAAAATTAAAATATTCACTTCTTCTGGGTCAATCATCAGCAGAAGCTGTAAAAATTGCTATTGGATCAGCAGTAAATTACGACAAACCAAAAAGTTTTGTAATTCGTGGAAGAGATCTTGAAAATGGACTTCCTAGGTCTATTAAATTAACTGATGGAGAAATAAGAGAGGCTTTAGGACCAATAATACATGAAATTATTACAGGTATTTCTGATACTTTAGAAGAAACTCCACCAGAACTTGTCTCAGATATTATGAAAAAAGGAATTTATTTAGCAGGTGGTGGTGCAATGATACATGGAATAGAAAAAGCAGTGGCAGATGCTACTAAAATGCCAGTTTATATTGCTGAAGATCCATTAACTTGTGTAGTTAGAGGTTGTGGAAAATTACTTGACGATTTATCACTTTTAAACAAAATCAGAATTACAAAAGGGATGTTGTAATATATAGTTATGCAGACGTTGGCAACATTTAATAGACAGCAATCATGGTTTTCGTGGTTTTTAAGAGGAGTTTTATTATTTGGTTTTTTGGTTTTGATAGCAAGGCTTATAGATCTTCAATTGATCAAAGGAGAATATTACAGAAAATTATCGGAAGGAAATAGGATAGAAAGAATAAAGATTAAAGCAGAACGAGGAAAAATTTTAGCTCGTGGTGGTGAAGTTTTGAATGGGGTTAATTTTTCTCATCTAGTTGGTTATTTAGCTGAGACCAACGCCGAGGAGGTCGGCAAAATTAATCCAAAATGTATCGAAAAAGGTGTTTATAAACTAGGGCAAATTGTAGGTCGTGGAGGACTTTCTGAATATTATAATTGTTATTTGACAGGTGTTGACGGGGAAGAATTAATAGAAGTTGATAGTCAGGGAAGAAACCTAAGAAGTTTAGGCATAAAATATCCAATTTCGGGTAGTGACCTTAGAACAAATATTGATTTTAATTTACAAAATACTATTGCAACAGAGATGGCTGGGAAAAGTGGATCAGTTATTGCAACAGACAAAAATGGTGGAGTATTAGCTCTTTTTTCATCACCATCTTTTGATCCAGATAATATCCCCAAAAGTTTGAATGATCCAGAACTTCCACTTTTTAACAGGAGTATCGGTGGTTTGTATCATCCAGGATCAATATTTAAACCATTAATCGCTATTGCAGCTTTAGAAGAGGGGAAAATAGATAAAAATTATAGATACATAGATACTGGGGTTGTAACCGTTAAATCGATGTATGGTAATTTTTCATATACAAATTGGTATTTTACCCAATATGGTGGAAAAGAAGGAGAAATTGATTTAACAAAAGCAATAGCGCGTTCGACAGACACTTTTTTCTACAAGATTGGAGAGGCTGTGGGCATTGACAAACTTGTTGATTGGATGAAAAATTTTGGCTTAACTAAATTAACAGATATTGATATTCCTGGAGAAATTATTTCTCTTATTCCATCTCCCGATTGGAAAGAAAAAACAAAAAAAGAGAAATGGTTTTTAGGTAATACATATCATTTTTCAATAGGGCAAGGAGATCTTGCCCTAACCCCTATTGGAATTCATAGAGCAAACCTTGTTATTGCAAATAGTGGTAAATTTTGTGATCTTAAAATTGTGGGTGAAACAAATTGTCAAAAAACAAAAATAAAGATGGAAAATATTAATTTAGTAAAAGAAGGGATGAAAAAAGTATGCCTGCCTGCGCAGGCAGGTCAGACGGGTGGAACAGGATTTACTTTTTTTGACTTTAGTGAGAAACATAATGGTATTGAAATAGGCTGTAAGACAGGAACCGCAGAAACAAATGAAGATAATAAAACTCATGCATGGTTTACTGCTTTTGCACCGATTGAAAATCCAGAAATTGCACTAACTGTAATGATTGAAAAATCTGGAGAAGGTTCAAAAATAGCAGGGCCAATTGCAAGAAATATTTTTAATTATTATTTTGAAGGAAACAAAAATGAATGACCTTTTTATTTTAGGAGAGCTAAAAGATATTGATAAAAGAGCTGTTGCTGTTGTTGGGTCAAGGGAAATGTCTGAAAGGGGTAAAAAATTAACGGAAGAATTTGTAAAAGTACTAGTTGAAAACAACATAACAATTGTTTCAGGTCTTGCTAGGGGAATAGATACAATAGCTCATCAAACCACACTTAAATATCACGGCCGCACAATTGCAGTTTTAGGATCTGGAATTGACATTATATATCCAGCTGAAAATAAAAAGTTAGCAGAAGAAATATCAAAAAATGGGGCTTTAGTTTCAGGTTTTCCAAATGGAACAAAACCGATAGGAGCTAACTTTCTTGCTAGAAATCAGTTAATAGTTAAATTATCTCTTGCAGTTTTGGTGGTTGAAGGAAAGAGGAGGTCTGGTACAATTTCCACCGCAAATCATGCGGCAAATGAAGGAAAAGATGTTTATGCTATACCGGGTAGCGAGGCTACTGATTATTTAATAGAAAATGGAGCGAGTATTGCTAATTCACCACAAGATATATTAGAGTATTTAAACGTTAGATGAAATTAATTATTGTTGAGTCACCGACAAAAGCTAAGACGCTTTCTAAATTTTTAGGAAGTGGTTATGATGTGGATTCAACAAAAGGTCACATTAAAGATTTACCTAAAAGTAAATTAAGTATAGATATAGAAAATAATTTTATGCCAGATTATTTACTACTTGAAAAGAAAAAAGATGTAATTAGTAAATTACAAAAAAAGGCTAAAAATGCTAATGAAATTTATATTGCAACAGATCCTGATAGAGAAGGAGAAGCCATAGCAAAGCATGTCGAAGACATCTTTGCAAATTTAAAATTTAAAATTAAAAATTTAAAATTGAAGAGAGCTACATTTCACGAAATAACTAAACAAGCTGTGGAGCATGCATTAAACAATCCAACTGTTATAAATAGAAACCTCGTGGATGCACAAATTGCAAGAAGAGTACTTGATAGGCTTGTGGGCTATAAATTATCACCTCTTCTTTGGAAAAAAGTAAGAAGGGGACTTTCTGCAGGACGTGTTCAGTCTGTTGCAGTTCGATTGATTGTTGAGAAAGAAAATGAAATTAAAGCATTTAAATCTGAAGAATATTGGGAAATATACGCTACAGTTAAGAATGAAGAATTAAAAAATAATAATTCATTCACAATACAACTAATCAAACAAATAGTTAAGACAAAAGAGCAAGCTGACAAAATTTTAGAAGAACTCCAGAAAGCCAAATATCAGGTTTCAGATGTTAAAAAAAGAGTAGTTAGAAAAAATCCATACCCGCCATTTACTACTTCTACAATGACTCAGACAGCTGCCAGAATATTTGGATGGAGTGCAAAAAAAACTATGTCAGCTGCACAAAAGTTATATGAAGAAGGTTTGATTACATATCATCGTACGGACTCTCTAAATTTATCTGTTGACGCAGTGAAAATCGCGAGGACTTTTATAGAAAAAGAATTTGGAAAAGATTATTTACCAGGAAAACCAATTTCTTACAAAACAAAAAGTAAGTCGGCTCAAGAAGCACACGAAGCAATACGTGTAACGGATGTGAATCGTAAATCATCATTTGTAAACGGTGAATATGGGGAAGAAAAGCTATATGATTTAATTAGAAGAAGATTTTTAGCTTGTCAAATGGCTCAAGCTGCATATTCTGAAACTACAATTGATGTTTCAGCCATCCTACATCCTACATCCTACATCCTGCGCGCCAGCGGTCAGGTTATGAAATTTGATGGCTGGAGAAAATTATTTAATGTAGATAAAGAAGTAATAATTTTACCTGAAGTGATTAAGGGTGAAAATTTAGAAAAGATCGAGATTTGGGCAGATCAAAAGTTTACCTTAGCCCCAGCAAGATATAATGAAGCATCTCTAATTAAAACTTTAGAAAAATTGGGGATTGGTAGGCCTTCAACATATGCACCAATCATTTCAACAATACAATTAAGAAGTTATGTAGAAAAAAAAGAAAAAAACTTTTTTCCAACCTCGATTGGTTTTGCAGTAACTGAGTTTTTAGTAAAGAATTTTCCAGATGAACTTGAATATAGTTTTACCGCAGAAATGGAAGAAGATTTAGATAGAATTGCACTTGGAAAAATAAAATGGCAAGAAGAAATGAAAAAATTCTGGATACCATTTTCAAAAAAATTAGATAATGTCGAAAAAACTTCAGAACGTGTAAAAATTGAAACTGAAAAATTGGGCAAAAAATGCCCGGATTGCTCTGCCGGAGAACTAGTAGTTAGAGTTGGAAGATTCGGAAAATTTATAAGTTGTTCTACTTTTCCTGAATGTAAATATACAGAAAAATATTTAGAAAAAACTGGATTTAAATGTCCAGAATGTCAGATCGGAGAATTAATTGTAAAAAGATCAAAAAAGGGCAAAAAGTTTTTTGGTTGTAGTAACTATCCTAATTGTAAACATGCTACTTGGAAGTTGCCAAAGAAAGAATGAGTAGTGTATAATCGCAAATTATGTCAGCTGATACAGTAATTTGTGCAATCGATCCAACAAAAGAATGTGACTGTGCTTCAAAACCTTTTGCCATAGATATGTATAAACATGTTATAGAAGCGCTTCAGGAAAAATATGAAATGAGTGAAGCAGATGCAATCGCAGAATACAAAAAGGGTGATAAATATACACGTGCGTTAGCTGTACCAGATGAAGTTACAAAGAATTGTAAATTTTCACCGATGACAAAGATTTTAATCGAAAAAGAATAAGCAAAGCTTGTTTTTAACAATAACTATTTTGTATTTAAAAATTCATTATGAGTAGTTGACTTCAAAGTATTTACTTGTTAAATTGACTCCAAGATGTCGGTATTTTCAAAAAATAAAAATTTCAAAGATTTTGATGAGTATCAAAAGTTTTGTAAAAAGACTGCAGTTTATCCAAAAATTGGTAAAAGTTTTGTATATCCGCTAATTGGTTTGCAGGGTGAGGTGGGCGAGGTTTCAGAAAAAATAAAAAAACTTTTTCGTGACGATGGTGGAAAATTAACTAATGAAAAAAGACTGGAAATAGGAAAGGAATTGGGAGATGTTTTGTGGTATGTTGCCCAACTTTCAACAGAACTTAATTTAAAATTTTCTGACGTAGTTTCTATGAATATTGAAAAATTATCTTCAAGAAAAGAAAGAAATGCTCTTCATGGCAGTGGGGATAATAGGTAAATCTATTGACATTTCGTGATAACAAGTAAAATTAAATATAATTTTCCTCTTGAAGTTTGGAATGAGTTAGTATAATTTACAATTGATGAAAGGAAAATTTATAGTTATAGAAGGGCTAGATGGTAGTGGTGCTACTTCTCAAATTAATTTATTGGTTGATTACTTAAATAGTAAAAAAATAAAAACTTTTTATACAAAAGAACCGACAGACAATATTATAGGCGGACTTATTCGAGGTGTTCTTACAGGAGTCTATCATCTACCAGATGAATCGTTGCAGCTTTTGTTTTCTGCAGATAGGGGACATCACATCCAAAGAGTTATAAAACCTATTTTACAAAAAGGACAAAATGTAGTTTGCGATCGATATATTTGGAGTACTATTGCATTTGGATCTACCACTTTAGACAAAAAATGGCTATTAGGTCTGCAAAGATACTTTTTGTTACCAGATCTGACGATAATTTTAAAGATAAAACCAGAAGAATCTCTTAAACGAATAAAAGATAACAGATTTGGCTTTGAGCTTTTTGAAGAAGTAAAGAAACTTAAAAAAGTGTGGACAACATATGAGTGGCTTTCGATGAAATATCCTAAGACAATAAAAGTTGTCAATGGTGAGGGTACCAAAAAAGAAATTTCAGAAAGAATTATAAATGAAGTAAATAAATTCTTTAAAAAATCAATTTGAGTTATAATACCAATATGAACAAAATTGTAGAGTGTGTGCCGAATTTTAGTGAGGGGAAAAATTTAAAAATTATAAATGCAATTTTTAATGCTTCCAAAATCAAAAATGTAAAATCCTTTGAACTTGAATACAATAAAGATCACAACAGATGTTTATTCACTATTGTAGGTTCTCCTGAAGACGTTTTAAATTCAGTTTTTGAAAGCATAAAGATTGCTACAAAACTTATTGATATGAATAAACATAAAGGGGAACACCCAAGAATTGGAGCAACTGACGTTGTTCCATTTGTTCCAGTTTCTGCTGTGACCATGGAAGAATGTGTTGCCCTTTCAAATAAGCTTGCTCAAAAAGTAGCAGAGGAATTAAAAATCCCTGTATTTATGTATGAAGCTTCAGCAAAAAGAAAAGAAAATAAAAATTTAGCAGATATTAGAAGGGGTGAATATCAAGGATTAAAAATAAAAATGAATAAGCCTGATTATGGCCCAGATAAAATTCACCCTACAGCAGGCGCTGTAGTAATAGGAGCTAGAAAATATTTAGTTGCATATAATGTAAATTTAGATACAAAGGATATTAATATTGCAAAAAATATTGCTAAAACCATTCGCGAAAAAGATGGTGGGCTAAAAGCTGTTAAGGCATTAGGTTTTGAAGTTGATGGGTTTGCACAAGTCTCTATGAATTTGGTTGATTTCGAGAAGACAAACTTCGATGCCGCGTTTAACGCGGTGAAATTAGTGGCAGATAAACTTGGAGTTAAGATTAAAAATTCAGAAATATATGGTATGATTCCTCTTGAAAGCCTTGTTAAGGCTATTAAATCTACTTTTAAGGCGGACGCCTTTAAAAGTGGCCAAGTTTTAGAAAAGAAATTATACGAATGAGTATTAACTCACAAACATTAGAAAAATTTCAAAAGGATCTATCTAGCAAAAATCCAACTCCTGGAGGTGGAGTAATTGCTGCTTTGTCTGGTTCATTTGCAGCAAGTCTTATTGAAATGGTTTGTAATTTAACAATTGATAAAAAGGGTTATGAAAAAGTGCAAAAAGATATTATTAAGATTCATAAAGATGCAGTTGATCTAAAAAAGAAGCTAACTAAATTAGTTGAAGACGACAAAAAAGCATTTGATAAGGTAATGGTGGCTTATAAATCTGCAAAGAACCTGCCTGCGCAGGCAGGCAAAACTGCAATTAGAAAGTCATTAAAATATGCAATTGCTGTTCCAATGGAAGTGAGAAAATTGTCACAAATTCTAGAAAAACTTGCCTATCACGTCTCGAAAATTGGTAACAAAAATACACTAAGTGATGCCAAAACCGCAATTCATTTAGCCAGAGCTGCAAGTAAATCAGCTTTAGAAAATATAAAAATAAACAAACAAGCTCTTGTTAAACTTCAATCTTTAAATTAAAATACCTTACTATGGCAGTTAAGATATCACTTACAGACTTACTAGAATCAGGTGCTCACTTTGGGCACCAAGTTAAACGTTGGAATCCAAAAGTTAAAGATTTTGTATATGGTGAACAAGATGGCGTCCATATTTTTGATCTTGTAAAAACTAAAGAAGCACTTGAAATTGCTCTTTTTGAAATTACAAAAACTATTAAAGAAAATAAAACAATTCTTCTTCTTGCTACTAAAAAGCAAGCAAAAGATAAAGCCTTAGAAATTGCTCAAGATACGAACATATCAGTTGTAACTGATAGATGGCTAGGTGGAACTATTACTAATTTTGCCCAAATCAAAAAATCAATAGATTTACTAGCTGATATGAAAGCTAAATTTGAGTCAGGATATTATGCAAAATATACAAAGAAAGAAAGACTTCTTTTGGAAAGAGAAAAAGATAGATTAGAAAGGTTTTTTGGAGGTATTACAAATCTTAAAAAAATGCCTGATCTTTTAATAGTAGTTGATATTAGAAAAGAGGCTACTGCTATAAGAGAGGCAAATAGAAAAAATATACCAATAGTTGGTATTGTTGATACTAACTCGGATCCAAATATGGTGGATTTCCCAATTCCAATGAATGACGATGCTACAAAAGCATTAGAATTAGTTTTAGAATATATAAAGGGAGCAATTCTTGAAGGATCCGCCTCTGTCAAAAAGACTCCGGCGAGACAAGCAAAATCAAAATCATGAAGATAACTGCTGATTTAATCAAAAAAGTTAGAGAAGAAACGGGAGCTGGGGTTATGCGAGTGAAGCAAATTTTAGAACAGTTTGGAGACCTGCCTGCGCAGATAAGCGAAAAAAAAGCAGTTCAAATTCTTAAAAAAGAAGGATTAGAAAAAGTTGCAAAAAGAGAATCTCGTCAAACAGGACAAGGAAAGGTTTTTTCATATTCGCACCATAATAATAAAATAGTTTCAGTTGTTGAACTTTTTAGTGAAACTGATTTTGTTTCCCGAAATGAATTATTTGAACAATTAGGAAAAGATATTGCATTACAAGTTGCTTCAATGGGTGAAGAAAATATAGAAAATCAAGATTTTATTAAAGACCCAAACAAAAAAATTACAGATTTAATTAAAGAAGTTATTGCAAAAACTGGTGAAAATATTAAACTGGGTAGAGTAGTTCGTGTTGAACTAGGTATGTGATGGATACAAATTTAATTTCTTCAAAAATGCAAAAAGTGGTGGATTCTGTTGTTTCTGATATTTCAGCTATTAGAAGTGGTCGAGCAACTCCAAGTTTGATTGAAAATGTTATATGTCCTGCTTATGGTGGAACACAGCCGCTTCGCGTCTTGGAACTTGCAAGTATTACAGCTCCTGATACTCAAACACTTGTTATTTCTCCTTGGGATAAATCAATAATTGGAGATATTAGAAAAGGAATACTGGAAGCAAATATCGGTATGAATCCATCAATCGATGGAGAAGTAATTAGAATTGTATTTCCCCAACTTACTACAGAAGATAGGGAAAAATATGTAAAATTATTATCCCAAAAACTTGAAAATGGAAAAGTAATGATAAGACAAATTAGGGCTGATGAAATGCATGATATTAAAAAAGGCTTTGAGGCAAAGGAAATTACAGAAGATGAAAAAAAAGATACAGAGAAAAAACTTCAAGAATTAACAGATCTTTATATTGGGAAAATAGAAACACTTGGAGAAAATAAAAAGAAAGAGCTTCTAACAATATGATTTGGTCAATTTTAATTTTTTTCGCAGTTCTTTCTCTTTTGGTTATAGTTCATGAATTGGGTCATTTTGTTGTTGCAAAGAAAAATGGCATTTGGGTTGAAGAATTTGGTTTTGGTTTGCCACCTCGGATTTTTGGAAAGAAAGTAGGAGGCACAATTTATTCAATTAATGCACTTCCATTTGGAGGTTTTGTTAGGCTTCATGGTGAAATGAACGAGGAGGGAGTGACTAAACCTAAACTAGCATTCTTGGGTAAATCACTTTGGGTAAAAACAGCGGTAATAATTGCGGGGGTAGTTATGAATTTCTTACTCGCCATTGTTTTGTTTGGAATTGTGTATTCATTTACTGGAATTCCAAGAGAGTTAAAAGAAGTAAAAGTTTTAAATGTTGCTACTAATTCACCAGCTCAGATTGCTCAGATTATTGTTGGAGATAAAATTATTTCTGTTGATGGAGTTAGTGTTTCAAATGTGTCTGAGTTTATAGCTCAAATTGATACTAAAAAAGGTAAAAAAACTGTACTTGATCTTCAAAACAGAAAAGTAACAATCATTCCTCGTACAAGTCCACCTGCAGGTGAAGGTCCATTAGGTGTTGCAATAACTGATATAGAAACTTATTTTCCTCCTGTTTGGCAAAGACCATTTTATGGAGCGTATTATGGAACCAAAGAAGCATTATATTGGGGTAAGACAGTTATTTATGGTTTTGTTAATATCTTTACAGAATTATTTCAAGGTAGAAGTCCAAAAGATGTATCAGGTCCAGTTGGAGTTTTTGCAATTACAACAGAGGTAGCTAAAACTGGAATTCTTTCACTTTTAAATCTTGTTGGAATTATTTCTGTTAATCTTGCTATTTTAAATATTATTCCATTTCCAGCTCTTGATGGGGGAAGACTTTTGTTTATTGTAATAGAAGCTATATTTGGTAAAAAGATAGCTCCTAAATTTGAGGCGATTGTCCATACTGTAGGAATGGCAATATTATTACTTGTTATTTTAGCAATTACAATTAAAGATATTAGAGGTTTGATTTCAGCAGGTTCAATTTCAGGCTTCCTTGATAATATGATCAAGTGATACAATAAGTTCATATGTTGCAAAGTCAATTATTTCCGAAAACGAAAAAAGAAGCTCCAAAGGATGCTGAAAGTGTAAACCACAAGCTTCTTGTTAGAGCAGGTTTTATTGATCAACTTATGGCTGGAAGTTGGACACTACTTCCTATGGGCTGGAAAGTTGTAACTAAAATTAATCAAATAATTAGAGAGGAAATGAATGCAATTGGTGGGCAAGAGATGCTAATGCCACTTCTTCACCCAAAGGCAATATGGGGAGAAACAGGAAGGTGGGATAAAGCAAATGAAATTATGTATAAACTTAAAGATATTCATGATAAAGAGTTTGTTTTATCTTTTACTCATGAGGAAATTGTCATGGATCTACTTCGTAAAACAATTAATAGTTATAAAGATTTACCCGTTTCTGTCTATCATTTTTCAACCAAATTTAGAAATGAACTTAGAGCTAAAAATGGAATACTAAGAGGTCGCGAGTTTATGATGAAGGATTTATATTCAGCACATACTTCAGAAAAAGATTTAATGGAATATTACGAGTGCGTCAAACGCGCCTACGAAAAAATCTTTACGAGGCTTGGGTTTAATTTTAAAATTGCAAAGGCTTCAGGCGGTGTATTTACAGATAAATTTACGCATGAATTCCAAGTATTAAGCGAAGCAGGGGAAGATACAATTTATTGGAAAGAAGGAGATAAAGAAGCAATAAACGAAGAAGTATTAAAAGGAGGTAAAAAAGATTACAAATTAGCAAAAGCAATTGAGGTTGGTAATATTTTTCCATTAGGAACTTGGTATGCAGAAAAAATGGGAATGACCTTTACTGATGCAGATGGTAAAAGAAAACCTGTTTGGTTTGGAAGTTACGGAATAGGACCGACCAGAGTAATGGGTACATGGGTGGAAGTTAGCCATGATGATAAAGGCATCATTTGGAGTAAAGAAATTTCGCCATTTGATGTTCACTTAGTTGGCTTAAATGGTAAAGGTTATGATATCTATAAAAAATTACTTGCAAAAAATATAGATGTTTTGTTTGATGATAGAGACATCGGAGCTGGGGAAAAATTTGCAGATTCTGATTTAATTGGAATTCCTATAAGACTTGTTGTGTCAGACAAAACAGACAAAAAGATAGAATTCAAAATGAGAAATTCAAAAGTGTCAACACTTTTTGATTTTGATGAAGTGGTTAAAAAATTAATATGAATGATTGTATTTTTTGTAAAATTGTAAAAAAAGAAATATCTTCTGAGATTAAAAAAGAAACAGACAATTACATTGTAATAGCAGATGTTAAACCGTCAGCAAAAATACATTTATTAATAATTTCTAAAGAACATATTGATGATATTGAAAAAGTAAGTGATACTTTATTTCTTGAAGCAAAAGAGATCGCTTTAGATTTGCAAAAAGAATTAAATCTTGATGAATTCCAATTTAGAATAAATTGGGGCAAACTCTTGGAAGTTAATCATTTACATTTTCATTTTTTATCAAAATTTAATACTTAAGATGATAACAGCAACAATGATGCAAAAAATTGGAGAGGCAATGAAAGCGCACGACACTGTTCGTGTTTCAACGCTTCGTATGCTTTCATCAGAACTAAAAAATGAAAAGATTAATCTGCAACACGAATTAACAAATGAAGAAGAATTAGTAGTTGTTAGAAAAGAAGCAAAAAAAAGAAAAGAAGCAATTGAAATGTATACAAAGGCAAATGCTTTAGATAGAGTAGAAAATGAAAAAGCTGAACTCGCGATTCTCCAAAAGTTTTTACCACCAGAAGTTACAGAAGAGGAAATAGTAAAATTAGTTGAAGAAACAATTAAAGAAATGGGTGCATCTACAATGCAGGATATGAGTAAGGTTATCGCAACAGTAAAATCTAAAAATTCAGGGGTTGATGGTGGTCTTGTTGCAAATCTTGTTCGTTCTAAATTAAGTAATGGTTAAAATTAATGTTTCAAAACAATCAAATTATCCAATTAGTGGAATAAAAGTAAGAAAATTTTTACAAAAGTTTTTCAAAGATCATGGTATAGTATCAAGTGCAGAATGTCACGTCTCCTTTGTTAGCGAGGCAAAGATGAAAACCTTTGGTAAAAAGTACTACAAAAACGATACAAAAACTCACAACGTTTTTTCATTTGTAGAATCAGAAGTACCTGATTTTAAATATCCAAATAATTTAATGCAACTTGGCGAGATTGTTGTTTGCTTTCCAATTGCTTTAGCCGAAGCTAAAAAGGAGAATAAACTAATTGAAGAAAAGGTACTAGAATTAGTTGGTCATTCTGGGTTACACTTACTCGGAATTCACCACAAAGAATAGTAACTTTTTTTAAAAAAATGACATATTATTTAAAATATAGATCACAAACGATTGCTGAACTTGATATTGCCACTGTTAGAGAAACACTAACTAATATTGTTAAATCAGGTTCTATTCCACATGCATTTTTATTTGCTGGACCAAAAGGAACTGGTAAAACATCTGCTGCTAGAATATTAGCTAAAGTAATTAATTGTGAGTCATCTAAAGAAAAACCTTGTAATAAATGTAGTCAATGTATTTCAATAACTAATGGTACAAATATCGATGTAATCGAAATGGATGCGGCAAGTAACAGAGGAATTGATGATGTCAGAGCTCTTCGTGATATTGTAAAACTAGCCCCAGCAAATGCTAAAGCTAAAATATATATTATTGATGAAGCTCACATGTTGACAATAGAGGCGTCAAACGCCTTATTAAAGACCTTAGAAGAGCCACCATCCCATGTTTATTTCATATTAGCAACAACTAACCCCGAAAAATTAATCGAGACTATAAAAAGTAGAACAACTTCTATCTCTTTTACTAAAGCAACTGATGAAGAAATATTTAGATCATTAAAAAGAGTTGTTAAGGGAGAAAAGATCGAAATAACAAATGATGATTTAAATAAAATAATAAAAATTTCAAAAGGATCATTTCGAGACGCTGTCAAAAATTTAGAACAATATAGTAGCGACAAAAGTTTTTTAATTAAAGACTTAAATATTGATCTAGAAGTATTTGTTGAAGCCTTAATTAAAAAAGATATTAAAATCATTCTAGCAGATCTAAAAAAAGCAAATAATATTCATTATTTAACAAGTGAGATATTAAACATACTACATCAAAAATTGGTTAATTCGGAATCTCTTGAATTGATTCCACTCATTGAATTAATATTAAAGTCAAATGAAATGATAAAAGTTAGCCCAATTGAGAAATTACCTCTAGAGATTGCTATAATAAAATGGTGTAATCTTTAGGTGATGGATGAAACAACTTGGAACAAAATTCTTGACAAAGTGATGACTCAAAGTATTTCAATTGCAAGATTATTAAGATCGGTAGTACTACTTGAATTTGATAGTAATAAGCTAAAACTTGGTGTTAGTTATAAATTTCATAAAGATAAATTAGAAGAAGTTAAAACAAAAAAAATGTTAGATGACGTCACATTAAATATCTTAGGTAAAAATATTAAAATTGAGTACCAGTTGACGGAAGTCAAAAAGGAAAATATAATAAATGTTGCACATGTTTGACAAATTTAAACAAATAGGTCAGTTAAATAAAATGAGGCAACAAGCCAGCGCACTTCAGAAAGAGTTAGAAAAGATAATTGAAACTGTTGAAAAAAATGAATGGTCAGTATCAGTTACTGGTGACCAAAAGTTAAGATACATTAAAAAAGACGGCGAAGATATGGCTTTTTTAGTTGATCTTATAAATGAAGCCATGAAAAAAGTCCAAAAAGAAGCTGCGAAAAAAATGATGGAAATGGGTGGAGGTCTATCAGGTCTTCTTGGTGGATTAGGCAAATAATATTTCCATGAAAATTGCCAAAGCAATTTCTTCTTTAACAGAGTCCTTTGAAAAACTTCCTGGAATCGGCCCAAAATCTGCGCAACGATTGGCATACTATCTTCTTCATGTTCCACAGAAAGAACTTGATGAATTTAGTGAGAACTTATCACGCCTTAAAAAAGATACTGTTCTTTGTTCTATTTGTAAAAATGTGGCTGAAACGGATCCATGTTCCATTTGCTCTGATCATAATCGTGATAAAAAAACTTGTTTGGTTGTTGAAAATCCACTTGATTTAATTGCATTTGAAAGAAGCGGAAGATACAAAGGTCTATACCATGTACTGCATGGTGCTATTAACCCCTTGGAAAATATTGGACCTGACGAGATATTTGTTCAAGCTTTGCTTGAACGGATCCAAGATGTAGGATCTAAGATCCAAGAAATAATAATTGCTACAAATCCTACAATGGAAGGTGAAGCAACTAGTATGTACCTTGTTAAACAATTGAAAATGATGACTACACTTCGTGATAAAAATTTAAAATTAAAAATTACTCGCTTAGGTATGGGTATTCCAACAGGTGCTGATTTAGAATATGCAGATGATACTACTCTTACGCAAGCATTGGAAGGAAGGAAAGAACTATGAATCCTATCAAAAAAACAATTAAAGCAATTGGAGAAGAACCGCTAGAATTTTTGAAATCTGTTGCAAAACAAATTAATGTATCCGAAAATACCAAACCTCTAGAACAGCCTATAAATCAAGAACAGTCTAATTTAGATAAAACTGCAATAGCAGAAAAAGATGGAAGACATCTGCAGGCGCTAGAATCAGAACTAAAAGATATAAGAAGACAAAAAATATTTAACGATTTAATGAGAAGAATTCAGGCAGGGGAAAATATTCCCTTGGAAGAATTTACAGAACTTAGTTATGAACAACGTGATGTTTTAAAAGCTCAAATTGAGGCTGTCAAAACTCGTAACTCGCAACTCGTAACTGATCAACTAGTAATGCCCTCTGCTAAGAAGGGTCGTAAAATGGGTGGGGGGCAAAAACAGTCTGCACAACAGCAAACAACTCGTGTCGAAAAACCAGTCCCTCCTTCAGGATAGGCTTGAGAATATCGTGTATTGTATGTAGTATATAAGAATGGATTTGTATTTATATAACTCACTAACTAGACAAAAAGAATTGTTTACACCAATAAATCCCACATCGGGAGTGGGATTGTATACCTGTGGAATGACTGTTTATGATTATGCACACATAGGTCATGGCAGAAAATATGTTATAGACGATATTTTGAAAAGAGTACTTATATATAATGATTTTAAGGTTAATCATGTCCAAAATGTGACTGATGTTGGTCACTTAGTTTCTGATGCCGATGATGGCGAAGATAAATTAGAAAAAGGAGCTAAAAAACAAGGTAAAACCGTTTGGGAAGTGGCTGATTTTTTTACTAAGAATTTTTACGAATCAATGGATAAATTAAATATAATTAGACCCACAACAATTTGTAAAGCAACTGATCATATCAAAGAACAAATTGAACTGATTGATAAACTATTCATCAATGGATATGCCTATGATACAGAAGAAGCAGTTTACTTTGATGTATCAAAATTTGCAGATTATGGAAAAATGTTTGGACAAGACATCAGTGAAAAGCGAATAGGTGTTAGGGAACAGGTAAAAACAGACGAAAACAAGAGAAATCCTCAAGATTTTGCACTTTGGTTTAAAAGAGTAGGAAATTTTAAAGATCATGTTATGCATTGGGAAAGTCCATGGGGTGATGGGTTTCCTGGGTGGCATATTGAATGCTCTGCAATGAGTATAAAATATTTAGGAGAACAAATAGATATACATACTGGTGGGGAAGACCATCTCTCAATTCACCATCCAAATGAAATTGCACAAAGTGAAGGAGCAACAGGAAAAGTTCCCTTTAGTAAATTTTGGCTTCACTGTGCATTTTTAATGGTTGATGGAACTAAAATGAGTAAGTCACTTGGTAATTACTATACAATTCAAGATGTTTTGAATAAAGGGGTTGACCCAATAGCTCTTCGCTATTTATATCTTGGTGCACATTACAAAAAACCAATGAATTTTACTTGGCAAGCGCTTGAATCAGCTTCTAAAGGGCTAAAACGGCTACAGTCATTAGTCATTAGTCTCCAGTCATCAGCCAGAACTACTTTAAGTCGGGAAAAAAATGAAAAAGTAAACGAATATAGAAATAAGTTTAACAAAGCAATTAATGACGATTTAAATACAAGCAAAGCAATGGCTGTGATGTTTGAAATGCTAAAAAGCAATATCCCAAGCGAAGATAAATATGATTTAGCTATTTCTTTTGATGAAGTTTTGGGATTAAATCTTAAATAATGAAAACTGTAGTTTATATTAATTTTATTTTAACAATTTTTTTAATTGGAGCGTTTGTTTGGCTTCTTGTATTTCAAAATACTAAAAATGTAGTTACACAAGTTATATCTAATGATGTTTGTGAAAGTGATTGCAAAAAACAAATTGAAGAAACTGTTGCAAAATTTATTTCTACAATTTCTGCTAGTACCAAAGAAAGTGTAACAAATATAGTAGTAACCCCAAAACCACAAACTGCAAAAATACAATTTGGATATATTCCAATTACAGGACCAATTACTACGACTTCTACAGAATGGTACAATGCTCCAGGAACTGAATTTTACTTAGATTTTAATACTGATTATGGAAAATCATCATATGCAAATTGGGAAGCGTTTTTAAAAGTTGCTCATGGAAATGGTACTGTTTACGCAAGACTCTACGATGTAACAAATAATATTGCAGTAAATGGTAGTGAAGTTTTAATAACCAACAAGTCAGACCTCACTCAAGTGATATCTGGTGGATTAAGTTTTTGGGCAGGTAATAACTTATATAGAGTGCAAATTAAATCTCTAAATTCATTTGAGGTAACATTTGGTAGCGGAAGAATAAAAATAAAATATTAATTTAATTTTATTTTTTGAATATTAAAACTTTTGAGGTTTTTTGTAATTACTCCAACATAATCAATTAGAGGATAACTTTTCCTTACTTCTTGCCAGAATTTCTCAGAAAGATTGGTTGTATATCCACCATATCCTGCCTTTTCACTTGTTGAACATAGTTTATTTTCCCATTCTCTGATAATAATTACAATTTTTGTTCCTTCCTCATTAAATTTATCTTGCAAACCATCTTGATCTAAACTATATTGCATATGGAGTTTAGTAAATTCATCAAAAGCTTCCTTTTCGTTTGTTATCATTCTTTCAAAATATTCCCTATATTTGGTCATGATGTAATTTAGACGATTTATACTATTGATTTCAAGGGACAATTTGTGTCATGATTAAAGATATGAAAGATAGTGACATTAAAGTTGTAGGTATTTCAAATAGCAAATCCAAAGATAAAACAAATTGGAAAGTAATGGGTGCAATAATTGGGATTGTTGTTTTGGCTCTTGGTGTAATTGCTGGAATAATTTTAGTTAGACAGAATCAGAATATTTCTGAAAAAGCAAAAGAATGCAACTTAGGAGGATATGCTTGTCCTGATTCAAATAACTCTAGTTTGCTTCGTGATTGTTCAACTGGAGAAGAATTTCCAAACGACAGTCTTTGTAATTCTGCTGGTAGAGTTGAGGTTTGTGGATCTACTGCTTCAAACGCAAAACAATTTTGTTGCCCTTCTGCTGGAGCAGCTTGGACAACAAATCTTACTCTATGTAGTGTTGCAGCCACTCCAACCGCTACTGCTACTGCTACTGCCACTGCAACTGCTAGCCCAACTGCCACAAATACATCAAAAGCTACTGCAACTCCAACTGCCACAGCTACTGTAACATCTGCTTCAAAAACTACGACACCTACTTCGACAAGTTCAGCACAAGCTACCGCAACTACAGCTCCAATACCTGTAACTGGTGCATCTTGGCCAACAATTGTTGGTTATGGATTTGGGATAATTATGGTTCTAATATCCCTTAGTCTTGCATTATAAGTAATATTTTCTGATATACTTTAAGTCTATGCAGGCTATTAATTTATTATTCCAAGCACTCTTAGGAAGTGTAATTGCACTTTTTGGAGGAGTTGTTTTTTTATACAATCGTAAATTATCTTCAGTCTTAGAAAAATATTCTGTTCCTTTTGCGGCTGGCGTTTTAGTAACAGTGTCACTTTTGGGTCTTATACCTGAAGCAGAGCATGAGATAGGTGGGACGGTGTACTGGATTGTTTTAATTTCATTTTTAGGAGTATATATTTTCGAACATTTATTTTTTGACATTCATCATCATGGGGATGAAGATGGCCACACTCATGAAATAAAAACTTCATCGATAGGTTTTGTTATTTTTGGAGATACAATTCACAACTTTATTGATGGAGTAGCAATAGGAGCTAGTTTCATGATTAATCCAAACCTAGGCTTAATTACAGCTTTGTCAACGTTTCTGCATGAAGTGCCACACGAAATTGGAGATTTTGGAATTTTACTAAAAGCAGGGTGGAACAAATCTAAAATATTGGTGGTAAATATAATTTCATCATTAATGACTATTGTTGGTGCATTTACAGTTTACTTTTTTAATCAAAGCGATGGTTTAAATGGATCGTTAATGGCGATATCAGCCGGAGTATTTTTATATTTAGGGGCTAGTGATTTTTTACCTAAAATTAAAGACCAGAACAGTAATAAATTAAAATCAATTTTACCATTGATATTGGGCGCTGGAATAATAATGGTCACTATATTATTATTACCTCATGACAACTAAATCACAAAAGAGGGTTAGTAATTAGGTTATAATACTAATCTCATGTCACAAATTAGTGAGGTATAATATAAATATATGGGATTATCTGTAGGGATAGTGGGGCTTCCAAATGTAGGAAAATCTACGCTTTTTAATGCTTTACTTAAAAAGCAACAAGCATATGTTGCTAATTTCCCCTTTGCAACAATTGAACCAAATATTGGAGTTGTTCCTGTGCCAGACGAGAGGTTAAATCAATTACAATCAGTTATAGTCAGTTTGGAATCAGTAACTCCACCAATTGTGCCTGCAACTGTGGAGTTTGTTGATATTGCAGGTTTAATTGAAGGAGCTTCAAAAGGCGAGGGATTAGGAAATAAATTTTTAAACCACATAAGGCAGGTGGATGCAATTTGTCATGTAATAAGATGTTTTTCTGATCCAGAAATAGTTAAACAAAGAGCTACTTCAGCAAAAAATGATTTTGAAATTATTAAAACTGAATTAGATATTGCAGACATGGAACATCCAGATGCACCGCCTTTTTCTCAAAAACCAATTCTTGTTGCTCTAAATGTTGATGAACAAGATGTAGTAAGTAGTAAGCAGTATGAAGAAAGGTACGCAAAAGAGCTTGGATTAGAACAAGGTCAAGTTGTTGCAATTTGTGCCAAGGTTGAAGCAGAACTTGCTGAGTTGTCAGGTGAAGAACAAAAAGAATACTTACAGGCATTAGGCACTAGGGAATCGGCATTAGATAAATTAATTCAAAAGGCATTTAAAACTTTAGGACTGATTACCTTTTTAACAGCAGGGGAAAAAGAGGTAAGGGCTTGGACTATTAAAAATGGAATTACCGCGTCAAACGCGGCAGGCGTGATACATACTGACTTTATGGGTAAATTTATTAAGGCAGATGTTTGCGATTTTAATGAATTTATTAAAAATAAAGGCTGGAAAAATGCAAGAGAATTGGGAAAAGTTAGAAGTGAAGGTAGAGATTATGTTGTAAAAGACGGAGATGTTATTGAATTTAAGATTGGTTCTTAGTATAATGGCGGAATGAATAAGCAAAGCTTGGCCAGCTCCGCTGGTAAATATGGACTTACAATAATTTTAGAAGGCAAGGCTACAAGTGCCAAGAAAAAGACTGTTTTAGAAACACTTGAAAAGAATATTAAAATGCTTGAAGGCAAAATAGAAAAAGCAGAAGATTGGGGAGTTAAGGAATTATTTCACCAAATCAAAAAAAATAGTCAAGGGACTTACTTGCATATTCCTCTAGAACTTAAAGCTAAATCAATCAAACAGCTAGACATCAAATTAAAAGCAGAAGATAATATATTAAGATATTTACTTGTCAAAGAAGAAAATAAATAGAAATGGCAAAATCATTAAACAAAGTACAATTAATTGGTAATTTAACACGCGACCCAGAATTAAAATATACTCCAACTGGTGCTGCAGTTTGTACTGTTTCACTGGCAACAAATAGAAGTTGGACAACTGATACAGGAGAGAAAAAAGATGAAGCAGATTTTCATCGACTAGTTGCTTGGAATAAACTTGCTGAAATTTGTGGACAATTACTTAAAAAAGGAAGAAAAGTATATGTAGAGGGAAGACTTCAAACAAGATCATGGCAAGATAAAGATGGACAAACAAAGTATATGACAGAAGTCGTACTTTCAGATATGATACTTCTTGATTCTAAACCAGTGGGGGAATCAATGGAATCTGAAAATCAGGAATTTAACGTTCCAGATGAACCCAAAGAACCTAAAACTGAAGAAGTAACTAGCGATGACATCCCTTTTTAAGTTGAAAACTGTTATTTAATTATGCCAGCTAAAAAGAAATTCAAAAAACAAATAAGAAAAGAAAGACCAATTTCTACAAAGTGTCTTTTTTGTGAGACAAAAACATTGCCTTCATATAAAAGTTACGAAATACTATCAAAATTTTTGTCAGATAGGGGTAGAATTCTCTCAAGAGAAAGAAGTGGAATTTGTGCTAAACATCAAAGAAAAATGGCAGTTGAAATACAAAGAGCAAGGTTTTTGGCTTTATTGCCCTTCTAATTATGAAATTCAACGTAAGCGTTATGAATTATCCTGCCGTTAGAAAAGTAATATTATCTTCTGTAGTAATAGGATTAATTTTTATTTCTGGCTATACCTTAGGAACTAACGGTTTTAAGCTTGAAACAGTTTCTTTTCCAAAAGTAAAAATATCAAGAGAAATTCCAGAGGACAAAAGAGATGTTGATTTTTCTTTATTTTGGAGAATTTGGGATACTCTTGAAAACTCATACTATGATAGATCAAAAATAAGTCCTCAAAAAATGATATATGGAGCAATTTCTGGAATGGTTGCTTCTTTAGGTGATCCTTACACCGCTTTTCTTCCACCTGAAGAAAATAAAGTTGTTGAAGAAGATCTTTCTGGTTCATTTGAAGGAGTTGGAATTCAAATTGGATTTAAGGGTAAAAACTTAGCTGTAATTGCGCCACTACTCGGATCTCCTGCTGAAAAAGAAGGAGTAAAAGCTGGAGATTTTATAGTTGGAATTGCCGATTCTGTTAAGGGAGTTGATATCGGGACATTTGGAATTACACTTTCAGACGCTGTAAAATTAATAAGAGGCAAGGCTGGAACTAAAGTTACACTTTTACTTATTCGTGATGGAAAAGATGAACCAATAAAGGTAGAAATTACAAGAGAAAGTTTAGATGTACCATCTGTTATCACCACTTTTATTGACCCAACCAATGGCCAGGTAGGCTCAATAGCTCATATTAAATTGCTCAAGTTTGGTGCTGATACTAATTCAGAATGGCAAAAAGCAGTTTCAGAGGTGATAAACCATAAACCTCAGATTATGAACATCGTGCTCGATGTAAGAAATAACCCAGGTGGATATTTACAAGGTGCTGTTGATATTGCAGGCGAATTTGTAAAAAAGGATTCAATTATAGTAATTGAGGAGAAAGGGCAAACAAAAAATAATTTTGCATCAAATAGAATTGGAAAATTTGGCAATATGAAAGTTGTAATTTTGGTTAATGGTGGAAGCGCATCAGCTTCTGAAATATTAGCAGGAGCACTATCTGAAATTAAAGGCTATAAATTAGTAGGGGAAAAAACATTTGGAAAAGGGACAATACAAGAACCATTACAACTTGAAAAAGGATCATCATTACATATTACAATTGCAAAATGGTTAACACCAAAGGGAATATGGGTAAATGAAAAAGGAATTGAACCTGATGTTGTTGTTTCTGATAAAGATGAGACAACCGAAGACGAACAACTTCAAGAAGCAATAAAACAAGTGAATAGTAATTAGATATAAAGTAATTTAGTAAGTTCCACAACTTTCTCTAAACTACCATCAACGATACTTTCCAAATTTCCCCAAGACTTTTTAAGTCTGTGATCAGTTATTCTATCTTGTGGATAGTTATAAGTGCGTATTTTTTCGCTTCTCTTACCACTTCCAATAACAGATCGATATCCTGCAATTGTTTTTAATTTTTCTTCTTCCTGTTTTTCAAATAGTTTTGTTCGAAGTAAGGCAAGAGCTATAATTCTATTTTGTTCTTGAAATCTTTCTTCTCTTGCTTGCACCACTATGCCGGAAGGTACGTGTCGTAGTCTAACAGCGGTAGACACCTTGTTGACATTTTGTCCACCATGTCCACCAGCAGTTGTAAATTGCCACTCTAGGTCACTGGGGTTAATTTTAACATCAGTTTCTGCTACCTCTGGGAGTACTACAACTGTTGCAGTTGATGTGTGAATCCTACCTCTTTTTTCTGTTGTTGGAACTCTTTGAACTCTATGTACCCCCGACTCATTTTTCAGCTCATCAAAAACAGCTGGCCCTGTTATTTTTAGAGTTAAATCATCAATTTGTGATTGCTTCCAATTTTTTTTTGTAGCAAACCTAGAATACATACGAAGAAGATCTTGCCCCCAAAGTTTGGCTTCATCTCCACCTGTAGCACCACGAATTTCAATATATGTAGTTTGATTAAACATTCTTTCGAAGTTGTTCAAGTGAATCTGGTCTACTCATTTCTTCTCTAATTCTTTTTTCTTGTTTAATTTTTCTTTTTTCAGATTTTGAAATAACCTTTTTTGAAGCTTGTGATAATTTTTGTTTAAAACTTTCAACTCTTCCCGCAGCATCAAGATATTTCATTTGACCTGTATAAAATGGATGACAGACAGAACAAACTTCAACATTTATTTCTGGAATTACGGCACCCACTATGAATGTATTACCACAGGCACAGCTTACTTTTGATGTCTTAAACCATTTTGGATGTATGTTTGCTTTCATGATATTTATGTCACAAGCTATTTGCTTATGTTAGATATTATACCGTTTCTTCTTGATCTCAGCAACAGCTACTCCAATTGTAATAATTACTGCCCCAATTATAAACATTGGCGTTATCTTTTCACCAAGCCATAATACGGCTAACGGTGCTGCAAATATTGGATACATATAACCAAAAATCGCTTGTTCACCAATCTCAATTGACTTTTGGGCTCTGTTTGAAAGATAAAAAGCTAAGCTCCCTGAAATAACAGCCATGTAGAAAACTCCAAGATGAAAAGTGTATGGTGTGTTATACATAGTATTTAGGGAAGTTCCAGAGTTAAACCAAAACGGCAAAAGTGAAATAAACCCTAATATAAAGGATAAAGCTGTCATTGTCGAAGCGGGAACCCCACGTCTTAGTAGTATTTTGCCCAAGACTGCAGTTCCTGCAACAATTATTGCATATGCAATAATCATTAAATTTCCTGAAAATCTTAAATGACCATTGCCGTTTTGAATCAAAGGCTCAACTATTGTCAATAGTGTTCCAATAATTGCTATTGATATTCCAATCCTTTCTCTTTTTGAAATTCGTTCCTTTAAAAAATAAACTCCTGCAATTGAAATTATAAGTGGATCTGAAAGTGTAATTAGGCTTGAATCAAGAACTGTAGTATTTTTTAAACCAAAAAACAAAAGCGCAAGAGAAATTGATGAAGCCAAAAGGCCATAAATAATTAACAAAGCAATATCCTTTAAATTATTAGGGAGTTTAAAACCAATTATCAAAAATATAACAATTGATATTATTGATGAGATTCCAAAACGATAAGTTAAAAATGTTAAAGGGTCAAAGCCTCCCAGTGTATATTTAATGACAGGCGAGGCAATACCCCAAATAACCGCAACAACCAAAAGCATTAAGTAGGCGCGAAGTCTAGCTGGGTTCATCTTAATTTGTTAATTCTATAATTCGATCAATTCCAAAGGAAAATCCGACTGCAGGAATTTGGCGTCCTGCAAACATACCAATTAAATTGTCATATCTACCTCCACCACCGATTGATAAATCAGAGGGGAGCCCATTTAGTTTCATTTCAAAAACAGTACTGGTGTAGTAATCAAGCCCTCTTGCAAGAGTTGGATCAAAAAAGAAATCTTTATTTTCGACTAATTTATAATCCTCTTTTAAAACTTTAAATATTTTAACTAAATTGTCGGTAGGCTTTGCCAAATTTACAAAATCAATTAAGTTTGATGGCAAATTTTCCTTACCTATCTTGTGCATTTTGTCAATTAGTCTTATGTCTTCAACAGGTAAGTCTTTAAAATTTACCCGATCGTTAACTGCCATTTTAGATTTTGTTAAACCTATTATTCTAAATCCATCAATTGCTGCAGCTATAATCCTAGCGTCTTCTTGCAGGTTATTACTTCCAACAATATCATAGTCAAATTGTGTTAATTCTCTCGACCTCCCTTTTTGTGGTTTTTCACCTCTAAAGACTTGACCAATTTGATATCTTGAAAAAGTTGGTTTTAATAAACCTAAATTATTAGCAACAAATCGAGCTAAAGGAACAGTTAAATCATACCTTAAAGCAAGCTTTCTTCCTCCTTTATCTTCAAAAGTATATATTAATTTTTCTTCTTCACCATATTTTCCAAGTAGAGTTTCTGCAAACTCTACAATAGGGGTTTCAAGGGGAACAAAATCATATTTTTCTAAAACAAGACTAATTTTATTTATAAACACCCTACGCCTTGCTGCAGTTTCTGGCAACATGTCTACAAAACCCTTTGGTGTTACTGGTCCTTTTTGCATATATTTATTCTACAGTAGTGAAGATACTTCTTAAAGAGTATTTTTCATTTTCGCTTGTTCCCACAACAATTATTGTTTGTCCAACTTCAAGTTCACTTACATTTGGGCCAACCCATTTTTTAGGTAGGGTAATATCATTAATTTTTGTTTTTGAAAGTGTTTCAATTGTAATTTCTTTTGCTGAATATTTGTTTTCTTCTAAAGGGCTTGTAATTAAAATTCTTTTTGCATCTAAAACTTTGTTTCCATTAACAAAACCCATCGCTACGATATAATCTCCAATTGCAATATCTGTAGATTTAACCTCAGTATTTTTTTTCAAGGTGTTAACATAACTTGTTTCCTCCACAATTGACATTTGTTCAATATCTCCTTTAACTGTTTTTATTTGAATCGTTCCAGAAGAAATATCTGTGACTGTACCAACATATGATGTAGTCTTTAATTTTTCATCTGTTTTTATATATTTTTCAAATTCAGTTGAATAAACAAGTATTATTTTTTCAACTATTTTATTTACTGGATCATTTATATTAACTTCAGAAATTCCAGCAGGTAAACTTATTTCTATTTCAAATGCTCCATCAGCATCTGATATACCAAAAAAGTCTTCATCAGAAGTGGAGATAATAAGATCGGAGTTTCTCTTTGCTAGTCCAGCAATTTTGACTTTTGAACTAGTTATAACATCATAGTCATATAGATTACTAATAGCTAGTGAAACTTGGTTTTTAGGAGGCGTATCTTTTTTAATATCAACAATTTCAGCATTTTTTTTAATTGCTCTTGTTACTCTCCAAGCTCCAAAAGCAACAATAAGGCCGATTGATATGCCTGCAATTATTGCAAAAATTACTTCTTTTCGCATGTAGTGGCTATTAAACCTTAAAAACTACCATCTTGTCAAGCGAGACTTAAATAGTTAGAATGACAATACTATGGAAATAGTCTATAAAGATAATCAATTTAAAATTAAAGGCAAGACAGGAATTCTTTATTCTAAAGCAAATGGAGTATTAATTGAATCATTAGATGGCAACACTTCAAAAGAATTAAAAGGAGCTGGAGAATATGAAGTAAGTGAAATTTCAGTTGTTGGTGTGAAAACTGAAGAGGGGACAGTCTTTGTCTATGAGATTGATGGGTTTAGAGTTTGTAATTTAGACGGTTTAACAAAAAAATTAACAGACAGCAAACTATCACAAATTGGAGATGTTGATATTTTATTAGTTCCAGTTACTGATGAATCAATTGAAATGACCCAGCAACTTGAGAGTTATTATATTATTCCTTTTGGATACAAAACAGAAGAAGAATTAGAGAAATTCTTAAAGGAAAGTGGATTAGTTGTAGAAAAAATGAATAAGTTTTCAATTAAAAAAGAAGAATTGGTTGAGGACTCAACTGCCCAAATAGTTGTTCTTACAGACTAAAAAAATGGCAGATACAAATCAGGTTAAAGTACCACCGCATTCGGTAGAAGCAGAGGAAAGTGTCCTTGGAGCACTTCTATTGGATAAAGATGCAGTAATAGCTGTTGCTGAATTTTTATCTCCAGATGATTTCTATGATGAACGACATAAAGAAATTTATCAAGCTATATTATCTCTTTATGAAGAAAGAACTCCCGTTGATGTTTTAACAGTTGCTGAAAGATTAAAAAAACAAAAAGATTTAAAAAAAATAGGAGGAGCATCTTATTTAACTAATATTGTCAATAAAGTTCCTACAGCAGCGCACGTCGAACATTATGGAAAAATAGTTAAAGATCAATCAGTTAAAAGATCTTTAATGAAAGCTGCAACCAGACTTGTTGAGTTTTCACTTGATGAAGGAATGTCCTCAGCTGACTTATTAGACAGAGCAGAATCAGAAGTTTTTTCTCTAACCCAAAAACATTTAACTAAAGCTTTTACTTTAGTTCGCGACACTTTAGCTGAAAGTTTTGACAGGCTTGATGAACTTCACAAACAAGGTGAAGGGTTAAGAGGCATTGCAACAGGGTTTATAGATCTTGATAATGCACTTGCGGGCTTACAAAAAAGTAATTTGGTGATATTGGCCGCAAGACCTGGAGTTGGAAAAACAGCTTTTGCTTTAAATATTTCACAACATGCTTCGGTTATAGGTAAACGAACCGTAGGTTATTTTTCTCTAGAAATGAGTAAGGAAGAATTGGTAGATAGACTTTCAATTGCTCAAGCAGATATCGATGCCTGGAGATTAAAAACAGGGAAACTTAGTGAAGAAGATTTTACAAAACTTTCTAACGCCTATGGTATTTTGGCTGAATCTAAATTATATATTGATGACACTCCGGCACTTTCCATCCTTGAAATGAGAACAAAAGCAAGAAGGCTTCAAGTAGAACAAGGTCTAGATTTAATAGTTGTTGATTACTTACAACTTGCAAGAAGTAGGAGTTTAGAAAATAGAGTACAAGAAGTTTCAGAAATTTCACAAGGACTTAAAAATCTTGCTCGTGAACTTAAAATTCCAGTTTTAGCACTTTCACAGTTATCCCGTGGTGTTGAATCAAGAAATATTAAAAAGCCCCAACTTTCGGACCTAAGAGAGAGTGGATCTATAGAACAAGATGCTGACGTTGTTATGTTTTTGTGGCGAGAGGATGATGAAAATAATGAAAATATAATGCTTGATATTGCAAAACATAGAAATGGACCACTAGCCTCTGTCCCATTATTCTTCAAAGGGGATAGAATTAAATTTTTTTCAAGAGATTCAAAACACAAAAATTAATTTTTGTGGTGCGGGAGGGGGTCGAACCCTCACGGTATTGCTACCACAGGTTTTTGAGACCTGACTGTATACCAATTTCAGCACCGCACCATCTGACACCTATTGTATCATTGACACTTTTGTTTTCAAAGAATATATTAAAAACATGACAAAGTCTTCAAAAACAAGTGTTGCTACAGAAAATTTTGTATATCGTGTTGTTGGTGATTCTGAAAAGAGATTAGAAAAAAAATTTGATCAAGCCGAGGTTCTCGCAGAAAAAAGATTTGATAAAATGATGACTCAGCTCGATAGTATTGCGGGTTTGGTTAAGAAATTTGATGAGGAAGAAACTATGCAATCGGGTAGAATTAAAATACATTCTGATCAAATTGAAGAGCTTCAAAATGCAGTTTTTCTAAATGCATAAGTAATGATATAATCTTTTGTCAATGGCAAATGTTAATGCAACAGAATTAAGAAGTGGAACATCATTTTTATATGAAGGTAAACCATTTAAAGTAACAAAATACCAGCTTATTAAAATGGGTAGAGGTGGTGCCACAGTTCGTGTAAATTGTCTAAATCTTGAGACATTTGCCAATGTCGAACATGCTTTTTCAAGCAATCTTTCTTTTGAACTTATAACTTTAAACAAAAAGAAACTCCAATATTTATACAAAGATACAAAAATTGCCTATTTTATGAATACTAGTACTTATGAACAAATCGAGGTTCCATTAGTAATTTTAGGAAGCGATGTAAATTATATTAAAGAAGGGGGAGAATGCGATATTTTGTTTTGGGGAAAACGTGCCATGTCTGTTGATTTACCTTCAAAAATAACGTTAAAAGTAGTTGAATGTGACCCTGGAGTTAAGGGAAATACTGCCAGTAACTATTTAAAATCAGCTGTAATGGAAAATGGATTAACTGTAAAAGTTCCACTTTTTATTAAAGCGGGAGAAATGATAAGAGTAGATACAAGATCAGGAGATTATGTAGAGCGCTCCAAGGATGACTAAAACTTGTGTTAAAAGTCCCCAGAAAAGATTAGCTTCAGATTGAATTGATTTTTGAAAATTTATCCATTTTTTAATAAGCTCATTTTTCCATCCAAGCAAAAAATATGGTCCTTCAACAACATCAGGTAAAATAGATACAAAGGCAACCAGAAGTATATTCATATTACCTTTTGATACAAAGGCAGTTAATATTGCTGCACAAGCTAAGTCTATTCCAATAATTAATAGAGTTTTGTTTGTTAAATATCCATATTTTTTTGTTTCAGTATTTAGATGGGGATTCCAATGAGGAGTCATGTCAAGAACAAAGTGGCTAGCAAAAGCTAGTGGAATTGAGATAAGAGGATTGGGAATTGCAACGGCTATCGCAACACCCAAGGCTACATGTGGAGTTTCAAGCATTTAAATATGATAATATATAATTGATGGTAATTGCAAATCTACTAGGTGTATTTCTATTTTTCTTTTTTTTATGGAAAAGATTAAAAGATGATTATCACTACGAAAAAGTATTTAATTTGGCTGTAATTATTTTAATTGGATTATCTCTTGGCTTTTTTACTAGTTTAAAATTTTTTAGTGATTATTGGTTTTGGCTAGAGATAGTGGGTGTCGCTTTAGGTTTTACTTTTGTCATAAAAAATCAAAAAATTAAATTTATTGAATCATTTGAAGGATTAATTATTGGCCTCTTGCCTTGGTTGGGACTTTATTATTTAGCAAATGCTATTCTAACTTATAATTTAATTTCATTTTTATATTTTTGGTTGGTCTCAGTTTCTGTTTTCTTATTTTTCTTTTTTGATACACAATACAAGAAATTTACATGGTATAAATCAGGTAGGGTGGGGTTTTCAGGTATTGCAACACTTGCTATCTTTTTTGTATTAAGAGCAGGGCTTTTTTATAATAATACAGTTGAATTAATTTTGTCATCTGTTGCCGCTTTACTACTTATTATATTGTTGTATAATTTGTCAAGAAATAATGACTAAAATTTTATTCCCAAAAAACCTTCTTAAACCTGTTGGAGATTTCTTAATGGCTAGTTTAAAAACATTGAGAATTAGTAGAAAAAATATTTCTTCAGAAGATCCATTTAATGATAAATCAAGAGATCTAAAATATGCTTCTCCTGATACTGAAGCAGAGGAACAATTTGGACATGCTAGAGTATCTGCAATCAAAGAAGAATTAAATCAAAAATCAAAACAAATTAAAAAGGCATTGAAAAGAGTTAAAATTGGTAAATATGGTATTTGTGAGGAATGTGGAAAGATGATTAATACAGATAGACTTGCGGTTTTCCCCGAAGCCACATTATGCATCACTTGTGAGAAAAAGAAAGAGAAATGACGCCAAGGATGATATTTGAAGATAGTGAATTTTTTGTGTTGGAGAAACCTTCTGGTTGGATAACTAACTCAGCAAAGACTACCGGTATTCAACCTGTGGTTGAAAACTGGATTGCTGAGAATTTTCAATTTTCAATTTTCAATTTTCAAGAATTAAGACATGGAATAGTTCATCGGCTTGACAAAGAAACATCAGGGATACTTCTTGTGGCAAAGACTAGAATAGCATTTGAGGAGCTCCAAAGGCAATTTAAAGAACGTTTAGTTAGTAAAACATATATTGCTTTAGTTCATGGGAACGTTGATCCGCCAGAAGGCGAGATAAATGAACCTGTTGGAAGACTGCCTTGGAGGAGAGATAGATTTGGGGTACTTGCAGATGGACGTGAGGCGACCACAGAGTATAAAGTTTTAAGCTATATGCTTTATGGTGACGAGCAACTTACTTTGCTAGAAATAAAACCAAAAACTGGCAGAACTCATCAAATAAGAATTCATTTAAAGCATATTGGCCATCCAATAGTTGCAGATGAATTTTATGCTGGCAGAAAAACTGCTAGAAAAGATCGTAAGTGGTGTTCTAGATTGTTTTTACACGCTGGAGGTATAAGTTTTATTCACCCCACTTCAAAGAAAAAAGTAATTTTTAAGGCTGAATTACCTAGTGATTTACGTACATCACTTGAACAGCTTACAGTTTTAGCCTAGTATTAATACTAGTATGGAGATTTCTTTCACACTAGGATTATTTATTTGTTTAACTTCTGCTTTAATTGGAGGATATCTAGCCAAGCTTTTAAAATTACAACCTATTATTGGTTATATAATAGCTGGAGTTACAACAGCTTCAATTTTTCCCGTTGATGGCTTAGGAATTGAAAAATTAGCTGAACTTGGAGCAATTTTACTGCTTTTTTCAATTGGATTAGAATTATCTATTTCTAAATTTGCGGGAAGCTTTAAAAAAATTTTGATGTCTGCAACTTTGCAAATGGTGATTGTTACAGCTTTATTTTATTTTATTTTAAAACTTTTAGGCTTTGACAACCTCTCTTCTCTTGTATTATCTCTTGGTTTTTCTCTCTCATCGACTGCAGTTGTGGTTAAAACATTAATTGATAGGGGAGAGTCAGAAACAATCCACGGAAAATTAATGATCGGTTGGCTTTTAGTTCAAGACTTAGCTGTAATTCCAATGATGATAATTCTTCCTATTTTAGTAAACGGTTTTAGTGGAGCATTAGTTGGAGGTAGCGTTGCTATTGTTAAAGCGGTATTTTTAATTTTTGCCTCTATTATGTTAGGTAAACACATAGTTCCATTTATAATTCATAAGGTTGCAAGTGTTAACTCAAGAGAACTTTTAGTTTTAACATCTATAGCTCTTGCAGTTGGAACTGCTGTTTTTGTTTCTTTATTTGGCATTTCAGCAACACTTGGAGCTTTTGTTGCAGGATTTGTTATTTCTGAATCTCAAGAGAATCATGCAGTCTTTGCAGAAACACGTCCCTTACGTGATTTGTTTGTAGCACTTTTTTTTGTGACTTTAGGATTTTTTGTGAGTTTCACAACAATTTATCAAAATTTTGGCCTTATAATATTGCTTTCAGTTTTAGTTTTAGTAATTAAGTTTTTAGTAATTTTAGTTATTAATTATTTTGCAAAATACAATGGTAAAACCATGATTATTACAGCCCTTGGCTTGTCTCAGGTTGGAGAGTTTGCCTTTATCATATTTGGCAGTGCTAGTATTTTAAAAATTATTCCAGAAAATACTGCATCTTTGGGAATCGCAGTAAGTCTTGTAACATTAATTGCAACTCCTTTTGTCTATAGATTAGCGATGCCATTGTGGAGATTTTTAAGTACTAAAATTAAAGGGTTTTCATCGCTTGAAAGAAATACACTTTCAGTGTCAAATTTATCAAATCACATAATTATTTGTGGTTTTGGTAGAGTAGGGGGCTGGGTAGGAAGAGCACTGACTGATCATGGAATTAATTTTGTAGTTGTAGATCTTGACCCAAAAATTATTTTTGATTGTACTAACAAAGGTATTGTTGCAATACATGGTGATCCAATTGAAAAAGAAGTTTTATTAATGGCAAGTTTACTTACAGCTAAAGCTGTTGTAATTGCAATTCCTGACAGGCTTTCTCAAGAATCAGTTATAGCTCATGTTCAAACTATAGCTCCAGAAGTTAGAATCATCTCACGAGTTCATTTGGATGAGGATTATGAAAAGCTAAAAAGCTTAAGAGTTCATAAACTAGTCCAACCTGAATTTGAAGCAGCCACCTCAATAATTAGAAATATATTAGTATCAATGGGTAAAAGTAAAGATGAAATAAACAAGTCGATTAAAAGTTTACGATTATCACATGCGAAGATATAATAAAATTAAGAAATTAAGGAATAATAAGATTTTTTTTAGCATATTTATTTTTTTGTTATTTATCTTTTTAGCAATTATTTTTTTTAAAATTTCGACTCTAGATAAATTTATTTACGTTACTAAAACAAGTGATAACTTAACAAAAATTATTGTAGTTGATTCCAAAAAAGATAAAAACATAATATATAAAATACCAGCAGGAACATTATTAAAAAGTTCAAGAGGTTTGGGAGAATATAAAATAGAAAGTCTTTGGATATTAGGCAAAAAGGAAAATTTTGAAGGTAAGTTAGTTTCTGAATCGATATCGAGTAATTATTCTATACCGCTTTATTTATGGAAAGATGGAGTAAAAACTAATTTGAATATTTTTCAAAGAATAAAAGTATTTTTTAATAAGTACCAAAACGATAACAATGATCTTGAATTTGTATCCTTTGATTTACCGAGCTCAATATTAATTGATTTTATTAATAATGACATACAAGAAGCAGGTTTATCTGTTGAACTTAACGATTTAACAGGTGATCAAAATGTTGTTAAAAATGTTTCATCAATTCTTGGAAATTTAGGAACTAAAATATCAACTTATACTAAGGGTTATGAAGAAGATTTTGATTGTCAAATCTATGGAAGCAATACAAAAGCTGTAAAAATTATAGCCAATATTTTTGGTTGTAAAATAAGTAAAGAAGATGTAACCACATCAGATATCAAAATAAAATTAGGAGGCAAATTCGCTGATAGATTCTGAGATTTCTACCGGAAATGAGTTTACTTTTTCACAGCCCTTGCCTTTTTTAGTTTCCTTAATAATTATTTTGATACTTTCTTTATTTGCAGATTTTATTACTACTTTATATTCATACCCTTCCTTAGTTAGAAACCTGAGTCTTGCAGATAAATCATCAGGTAATTTACCAATGTATTTTTTGTCATGTGTAATGACTGTCACCCTGTGAGAATGTGTTGATAAAAAGATTTCATCTCCTGAGTCAAGCGTTGAAATAATGTTTTCAGAGCATAAATTAAGCAGTTGAACTTGTTTTGTTGTTCCTATCTCTTCAATAAAATCAGAAGTAACTATACTATTTGTTTTTTTACCACGAAGTGGCAAGCTTTGCTTATATTTCTCTACAGCCTTTTGTGCAATTTTGTTTGTGGATTCAATCTTTAATACTTTGAGCGAAGCTTTTTTAGCCAAAGTTATATTACCTGATTCGTAGTAAGCCCTAGCTAAACGATTTAATGCTTCAGTATCGTTTTTATCCTCTGATAACAACAATTTATTTATCTTAATAGCTTCATCCCAGTCACATTTTAAAGCTTTTTTAATTGCGGTTTGGGCTAGATTTTCATCCATGGTTGTATCAACAGATATCATGATATAATATTGTAATATAGTATGTCAGGTCATTCACATTTTGCAACAATTAAAAGACAAAAAGGATTAAAAGATACAGCTAAAGGTAATATTTTTGGCAAACTCTCAAAAACTATTTCTATTGCTATAAAGTCAGGGGGAAGCACCAATCCTGATATGAATTTCAAACTTCGCGTAGCAATTGATAAAGCTAGAGAATTTAACATGCCAAAGGAAAATATAAATAGAATTCTAAAATCAGCCGAAGACAAAATGGAAAGTATTGAGGGAATTACATATGAGGGATTTGGACCTTTTGGAATGGCTGTAGTCGTTGAAACGGCAACAGATAATAAAAATAGAACGGCTCAGGAAATTAAAACTTTATTTGAAAAGAATGGGGGAGCAATGGGTGGACCAAATTCAGTTTTACATAATTTTGAACACAAAGGATTTTTATTAATTGAAAAAACAGATAATTCTGATTCACAGACCTTAACAATTATTGATTTAGGAATAGAGGATATTAAAGACAGTGAAGAAGGGCTTGTGGTTTACACATTACCAGATAAGCTAAAAGAAATAAGCGACAAACTGGAAAGTATAGGTTATAAGGTTTTAAAAAGAGAGCTTACTATGGTACCTAAAATTTACTTAGATATTATTGATGACGACCAAATTGAAAAATTAACTAATTTTATTGATAATTTTGAAAATCATGATGACGTCCAAAAGGTATATCATAATTTTTAAAATTTTATTTTTCATAACATGTCTAAAAGATTGAGATTTATAATTTCATCATTTTTTCTATCGGCAGGATTTATTTGGATTCAATTTATTGATGATTCAACTAAATTTTTAGCAATTGCTATCTTAGTTTTTTTAACTGGTATTTTTTCTTTTTGGTCATTTTATGAAGGTTTGGCTAAAAATATGACTCTTTTATCATTATTTTTACCAATGCTTTTTACTCTTGGGGTTGGTATTTTTTGGTTTTTACTACCAGTTAATATTTATACACGTATCCCTATTGTCATCTTTTATGGTTTTGGGATATATATACTTTCTTCAACTATGAATATTTATACAGTTTCCTCACAAAAAACAATTGCACTCCTAAGGGCAGCTCATGGTGTTGGTTTTGTTTTAACTCTTTTAACTTCATTTTTACTCTTTGATGCCATCTTGTCTATAAGACTAAATTTTTTATATTCTTCATTTTTAGTTTTTATTTCTTCCCTTTTGCTTTTTTGGCAAGGTATGTGGTCAATAGAACTTGAAAAAGAATTTAATATGAAAATTTTTCAAATGGCACTTATTTCTGCCTTGATAGTAGCTGAATTATCAACTCTTATATTTTTCTGGCCGGTAACAGTCGTTGTAGGCTCACTTTTTTTAACCAGTGGGGTATACCTTCTTTTAGGTCTAGGACAAGCCAAAATTGAAGATAGATTATTTCCAGCTGTAGTTAGAGAATACTTAACAGTAGGTTTAGTTATACTTATTGGTATGTTTTTTGCCACCAGATGGTAAAAGGGGAGTAAGGCTTCAAATACCCTATAATTATTGAGTGTGTTTTCACAGGGCAGGGAAGAGTTTTCACGAAATGATATAGTTTGATACATATGTGGATAACTATATTTTTCATTCCTTTGGAGGAGTAGACTCTCTAACTGATAACAAACTAATTTATTTATAACATAAGCCCTTCTTATTTAGGCTATCAAATTGTTCATCCAACACCCTAAGTATATGTCTATTAAAATACTATGTCGTACAATAATACTTTTACGACGTTGAATATAATGCAGAGAGTAGTGTACATAAGCAATTAATAATTTAAAATTAAGAATCAATAACTATTTTTTATGTTATTGCATTAGAGTTTTACTCACTGTTTTTGTGTTGTTATTACCGTATATCTAATATCAAGTTTCTAGCTTCTAGTTACTTATTTGACTCCCCTAAATTTTAAAAATCAGAGAAGTGCCATGTTGATCCGAAAATACGACAATATATTTAAATGATGTACTAGTCGTTTTTTGATTTAGATAGGCCTTAAAATCGATTACAGAAGGTCGTATTCAAGGCCAAATTTACAGTTATTTAAAACCTTTAAATTCCTCTAATGTCCTTTATATAACATGTAATTAATTAAAATTTTCAATTTTTTAAACAATATTATAATTTATAGAAATTTGTTGTTAATTTTAATTTGTTTAGAAATTAGGTCAATTAGGTCAATTAGAAATTTCCCTCGCTTCGCGAGGGGACTCCTCCCCTACTTCGTTTTCATGCGTGAAAATTATTATAATTTATAGTGTCGCACAATGTTATTGACACACTCCCTAGATAGTTATAATATTTTTATAGATGAATTCTGCTCAAGGAAAAAATAGTGATATATCAAAAAAAACTGATGAATTTTTAGATTATTTGTCTGTTGAAAAAGGATGCTCCCCTCTTACAATTCGAAATTATAGACATTACTTAAATCGACTTCTTGAGTGGTTAATTACAAATCACAAACACACAGATATAAAGTCTATAAACCAAGATATTGTTCATGACTTTAGGGCATATCTAGCTAAACTTGGACTTTCCAAAAAAACTCAAGGATATCACGCAATTGCGCTACGATCTTTTTTAAAATGGTTAATTAGAAATGATTATCAAGTTATGGCACCTGATAAAATTGAACTACCCAAAATTCCTGACAGACAAATCAAGTTTTTAAATGGTGAACAAGTAGATAGACTATTGAATGCTCCAACAATAGGTAGTGATAAGCAAAGCTTGTCACTCAGACTCATGAGTCTTCGTGATAAAGCAATCTTAGAAGTTTTGTTTTCCACAGGTCTTCGTGTATCTGAGCTGACAAGCCTTAATATTGAAAAAATTGATTTTGATAGACGAGAATTTGGTATAACAGGTAAAGGTGGAAGAGCAAGAGTGGTTTTTCTATCCTCTAGGTCATCTGATTATTTGAAAAGATATCTAAATGAAAGAAAAGATCATTTTAAACCACTCTTTATACGTCACAAAGGTAAAATTGATCCAACGGTGGAGGATGAAAAAATGCGTCTCACTCCCCGATCGATAGAAAGATTATTAAAAAAATATGTTAGGAAAGTCAAACTTCCAATTGAAGCTACTCCTCACACAATCCGTCACAGTTTCGCCTCAGATTTGCTTAATGCAGGTGCTGATTTAAGAAGTATTCAAGAGATGTTGGGGCATAAGAATATATCAACTACACAAATTTATACCCATGTTACAAACAAGCAACTCCATGATATACACGAAATCTTTCATGGAAGAGGAAAATAAGATGAATAATAAAATAGCATATATTTGTTGAAGAAGAAAGAGAAACCACTAAAGGTGCAAAAACTTTTAATATATTACTAACAGGTTATGGTGGGTCTGGTCATTCTGGAGGAGGACTAATGGACGCTATAATTATTGTTCATGTTAATGTAACTGACAAGAAAGCAAATATAATTTCTTTCCCTCGTGATTTTTGGTTTTCAGGACATAAAATAAACGCTGATCCATCATTAAAAGATGCGCTAACAGGGGTTACTGGTTTGCCTATCTCTCACTCTATATCTGTTGATTTTAATTCTTTTGTTAAAATGATTGATTCAATGGAAGGGATTGCAGTAGATGTTGGAAAAGAATATATAGATAATTTCTATCCAGTTCGTGGACTTGAAAATGAACTTTGTGGAAAGTCGGCTGATGAAGTTGTCAGTTTACATGTAAAATATTCAGGTTTTGAACTTGAAAAACAATTTACTTGTAGATATGAAACCATCTCATATAGTGTGGGATTAACTCAGATGAATGGTGAAGAATCTTTAAAATATGTTAGAAGTAGGCATGGTGATGGAGATTTTGGAAGAAGTATGCGCCAGTTTGAAGTATTAAAAGCAATTTTACAAAAAGCAAATATTAAAGATACATCTAGTGTATTTAGCTTTGTTAATACGGATTTGGATTTAAATAAAGTAAATGAAATATTAACTGATATTGGAAATCCATTGGATTATGCCATCTCATATTTGGGAGTATCCGATCAGAATGTATTAACTCAGGGTAAAAGTTCTGCGGGTGCTTATATATTGGTTCCAAAAGAAGGACAAAATATTAAGGAATATATTAAAAATAGTATGTAGTTTTAAAATATTACCAAGTGAATTCTGGGTATTCATCAAGTGGAGTAGGTTTTTCTGCGTTTAGCGCTTTTTGTGTTTTCCATCGTTCGTATATTTGAATAACTTGATTTTTTGTTTTTGGTCTAGATTTATGTTTATTATTATATATTCCTGGTGGACCTGGTTCCTTTTTGTATGTTTTACTTATGGCTTTTAAATTTTGATACTTTTTAACTTTAAGTATTAGATTTGGATCCTTAACTTTCCTTAATTCCTTCTCGGCTTCTTCGTAGCCTATTATCTTTTTAGTTGCAAGCGTGCTTATTTCCATAAACACTTTTGGATGTTTAGAAATTTCCTCATCCATTGCTTGGGTTGATGGAAAGCCAAGATTAAATGCTTCACCAGCTCGTTCTCCTCGAAAATCTTGTGGGGGCTCATTATGAAGCGTATCATACTGTCTTTGTTTCTCTGCTTTTACTCGTTCATTTGCAATTTGAAATGCTTCTGTATTTTCGATATTGTTTTTCATCCTTTATCTTATTTCGTACGAAAGTGTAACTGTAACTGATATTTCTGTTTCGCCAGCTTGAATATTTGCAATTTCAGAAATACCTATAGATGAATCTTTAGTCATCATGGCAACAGGTCTTGGATAATCGACATCTTGTGACTCTGTTACATTAATTATTTTTCCAAGCGTTATTCCTGAAGCTTTGGCAAGACTCTCAGCCTTACTTTTTGCTAAACTAACTGCTTCTTCACGAGCTTTTTGAGTTAATTCTTGTTTAGTTTTTTCATTAACCTCAAAAGATATATTTCCAATTACATTAGCTCCTAATTCTGTAGCAATTGTCAAAACTTCATTGACAATGTTAAAATCAACGATTTCAACCTCGTAGTTTGTCGAAACTCTGTAGCCATTAATTCTATATGGAATTGAATCGTAATTATATTCAGGATTCACACTATAATTTGTTGTCTTTATATCTTTTTCGTCAATTCCTAATTTTTTAAGTTCAGAAGTTAAACCTTTTGATTTTTTGTTAACATCATCTTGTACTAACTTGAGCACTGGACCTTGTGCTTCAATTCCTAGGCTCACTTTTGCAATATCAGGCACAATTGCTGCTTTTCCTGTTTCAGTTACCATCATTGGCTCACCCTTGGTTTGTGTCAAAACAGAAATTGGAAGACTTGGCCCAAATTTTGAGTAGATAAAAAGAAGTACAAAAAAGATAATAATTGATCCCACGAATTCAACTCTTCTTTCCATAACATAAATATATTAGTAATTGATCAATTTATCAATAAGTGATTTAATTAAAGTATGACAAAAAAGAATGAAAACACTTTTGAAATTATAAAAGAAGCTGTTAAGGTAGCTTTGGGTGAAATGGATATAACCACCAAAGATGACTTGAAATACTTACCTGACAAGGATACCTTTTTTGAAGAAACTTTAAAAATTATGAAACGGTTGGATAATATTGAAGAACAAACAAAAATGTTAAGTAATAGAACTTATGATAATACTGACAAAATCGAAAAACTTCAAAAAATTCACCCTCACAATTCTCACCAAGTTTTTGCATAAAGATTTAAACCACTTCTTCCTCTTCCCCTGTTTTGTCAATTATAGTGGCTGCAGCAATAGAATCTCCTTTATTTGCAAATCTCATAATAATAACTCCTTGTGTTGCCCTGCCTAACTGTGGAATGTTTTTAACAGGTAGTTTTATCACTTGCCCTTTTTTAGAAGTTATTACTAATTGGTCTGATTTTTCGGTTACCATGGCTGCACAAGCAAGTTCACCAGTTTTTTCTGAAACTACACAAGCTTTAAGTCCTTTACCTGCCCTTTTTTGGATAGGAAAAAGGTCGAAACGAGTCCTTTTTCCTAGTCCATGAATTGAAATTGTTAAAATATCTCTAAAGATCTTTTTTCTTTTGTCAATCATTTTTTCTAATTTTTCTGGAAAAACTTCCATTCCAATTACACTATCTCCCTTATCAATTTTTACACCAGTTACACCAGTTGTTGCTCTACCCATAGGTCTAACATTTCCCTCTGGAAATCTAATAGACATACCCTTTTTAGTTAAAAGCATGATGTTATCTGACCCATAGGTTAAGTGAGCTGATATCAAACTGTCGTTGCCATGAAGTTTAATTGCAATTAAACCATTTGCGCGTAAATTTTCATAATGCTTTAATTCAGTTTTTTTAATAACTCCTGAAGCAGTGGCAAGTACTAAGTGTTTTGCTCCTAATGTTTTATCCATTGGCAAAATTGATTTGATGACTTCACCACTTTCAAGATTTAGAAAGTTAACTAATGCCTGTCCTTTTGCTTGACGAGAGGACTCAGGTATTTCATATACTTTTGTACCAAAAACACGACCTTTGTTGGTAAAGAATAGTATTTGATCATGAGTTGAAGCAGTTACCAAATGATCAATTTCATCTTCTTCTTTGGTGGTCATCCCGATTACCCCTTTACCACCCCTTCTTTGTGCTTTATAAGTGTTTTTTGGAACTCTCTTGATATAACCTGTTTTTGTGACTGTTACCAAACAATCTTCTTTGGCTACTAAATCTTCTTCAGAAAACTCCCCGATTTTACTTTTATAGATCTTTGTTTTTCGACTATCTCCAAATTTTGCTTTAAGTTCAGTCAGTTCAGTATTTATTATTGTTAAAATCCTTGCAGGATCTTTTAATATTGCAACCAATTCATCAATCAATTTTTTCAAATCTTCATATTCATTTTCAATTTTTTCTCTTTCCAAAGCAGCCAAGCGTCTAAGTTGCATATCAAGTATTGCTGTTGCTTGAATTTCCGATAACTTAAATCTTGTTATCAAATTTGTTTTTGCTTCTTCTTGGGTTTTACTTTCTCTAATTGTTTTAATTACTGCATCTAAATTATCAAGTGCTATCTTTAAACCTTCTAATATATGAGCTCTTCTTTTTGCTTCAGTTAGTTCAAAAATTGTTCTTCTAACGACTACTTTTTGTCTGTGTTTAATGTATTCAACTAATATTTGTTTTAAATTTAAAGTATGAGGTGTTCCATCAACAAGAGCAACAAAGTTGGCAGGAAATGTGGTTTGTAGCCTTGTATGTTTATAGATATTATTTAAAACAGATTTTGGTTTAGCATCTTTTTTAAGATCAATAGCAACTCTCATACCATCTTTATCAGATTCATCTCTTAAATCTGCAATTCCTATTAATTTTTTATCTTTTACAAGTTCTGCAATTTTTGCAACCATCTCAGCCTTATTTACTTGATATGGAATCTCAGAAATTATAATCTGGGACCGTTTTTCACCGCTTATAATTTCTGCAATACCACGAACTACTATTCTTCCCCTGCCTGTTGCATACACCTCTTTTAGAGAATTTGCATCATAAATTGCTCCACCTGTTGGAAAATCGGGACCTGGAAGAATATCTGTTATTTCATCAATTGTGGCGTCGGTTTCAAAAGAAATACTTTTTGGATCGACTTCATCTTGTGTAAACGATTTTGCTTCACCTGCTGCAATTAAATTTATCTTTTTGATTACAAAATCATTTTCAGTTGCATGAATTTCTTCATTTTCTATTGTAACTCTTCCTTTTTTAATTATATCAAGAATTGCATTAACTACTTCAGTTAAATTGTGTGGCGGAATTTTAGTAGCCATTCCAACAGCAATACCTTCAGAACCCATAAGAAGCAAGTTAGGAAGTAGAGCAGGTAAAAAAGTAGGTTCTTTCAAAGTTGCATCAAAATTATCAATATAATCAACTGTATCCTTTTCCATGTCAGCCAAGATGTATTCTGAAATTGCAGACAACTTCATTTCACTATACCTCATGGCTGCAGCAGAATCTCCATCGACTGAGCCAAAATTTCCTTGACCTTTAAGTAGTGGATAGCGAAGTGAAAAGTCTTGCACCATTCTTACTGCCGTGTCATATACAGCTGTGTCGCCATGGGGATGATATTTACCCAAAACTTCTCCAACAACTTTTGCAGATTTAGAAAAAGGACCAGTATGTTTTAGACCCATTTGGGCCATGGCGTAAAGTATTCTTCTATGTACTGGTTTTAAACCATCACGGACGTCAGGAAGAGCACGAGCAACAATGACACTCATAGCATAATCAACATATGATTTAGATAATTCTGAAGTTATTTCAATTTGTTTAATTTTACCAATTTCCATGCCTAGTAATTTTAGCTTGTTTAATTACTTGAAGCAAGGGGAAATGTTTTAATCTTATATCTATCTAATGCTTGAAGAAACTGCTTTGACAACACTCTTGTTAAATGGACTTGGAATTATCTTTTCGGGAGTTGGAAATTTTATTAATCTAGCTAAATTTACTGCTGCAGATATTAACATTTTGTTGGTTATCTTTTTTACTTTATTGTCTAGCGCCCCCCTAAAAATTCCAGGAAAAGCTAGAACATTATTTATCTGATTATCAAAATCACTTCTTCCTGTTGCAACAATCATTGCCCCACCTAGTTTTGCCTCGTCTGGCATTATCTCAGGTGTCGGGTTTGCCATGGCAAATACTATTGCTTTAGGATTCATATTCTTTATATCTTCTACATTTACCAAATTACCCTTACTAACACCAATAAAAACATCTTTGTTTTTAATTATTTTGTGGATATCACCAATTTCATTATTTTTATTTGTAATTTTAGCTAATCGTATTTTTTCATCACTCAAATCCTTTCTTTTATTTGAGATAGCTCCCATAGAATCACAAATCACAATATTTTTAAATCCATATTCTAAAAGTAAATAAGAAACTGCTGTCCCAGCTGCTCCTGCTCCGTTTATGGCAATTTTAACTGTTTTATCTTTTTTAGCTACTTTTAAAGCGTTAATTAATGCAGCTAGTACTACAACCGCAGTTCCGTGCTGGTCATCATGCATTACTGGGATATCTAATTCTTTAATCAATCTTCTTTCTATCTCAAAACATCTTGGTGCCTTTATATCCTCTAAATTTATTCCTCCAAAGACAGGAGCTATATTTTTAACCAATTTAATAATCTCCTCGTTATTTTGGGTATCAAGACAAATTGGAAAAGCATCAACATTAGCAAACTTTTTAAAAAGTGCTGCTTTTCCTTCCATAACGGGAATCGCTCCATATGCACCAATATTACCAAGTCCTAAAACCGCTGATCCATCCGAAACTATAGCTATTGTATTTGATTTAAGAGACAAAATAGATGCCAATTTATTGTTTTTAAAAAGTTCTAGACTGACTTTGGCTACACCTGGAGTGTAGGCAAGAGATAAATCATCCTTATTATTAATTGGAGATTTTAACTCAGTACCAATTTTACCCTTGTATTTTTTATGGTATGCAATTGAGTCCATATAATAAGGGTAGTATATAATACATTTTACAAATGTATACAGAAGTAATTTTTGACCTTGAGACACAAAAGTTTTTTGATGAAATTGAAGGTTTTGACCCTTCTAACCTTGGTGTGTCTGTTCTTTCACTTTATGTTCGTACCTTAGATAAAGATTTTAAAGAGATTAAGGGAGAAATGGTTTCTTTTTTTGAGGATGAAGTTTCTAAATCTTGGCAATACTTTAAAAATGCAGATAGAATTATTGGTTTTAATTCCAAAAAATTTGATCTTCCTGCTCTAAAAACATATTTACCTATAGAAATTACCAAACTCCCCCATCTTGACATATTGGAACATGTAAAGGAAATTAACGGTAAAAGAGTTTCTTTAAATGCAATCGCCAAGGAGACATTGGGTAGTAATAAAGCTGATGATCCGGCAAATGCAATTATTTATTGGCAAAAGAGAGATAAAGAGTCGCTAAAGAAACTCAAATTTTATTGTGAGGAAGACGTTAGGTTGACTAAAGAAATTTATGACTATGGCCTAAAAAATAAAAAGCTTCACTTTAAAGATTTTTGGAATGATACAAAAACAATTGATGTAGATTTTAGCTATTCTGAAATTAAACCAAAAATGGAGCAATCAGAAGAGCAACAATGTTTATTATTTTAATCATTGGATTAATTGCAGGCCCTGCTGTATCTTTATAAGGATCCCCTACAGTATCTCCTGTTACCGCAGCTTTATGAGCTTCACTTCCTTTACCTCCAAAATTACCAGCCTCAATATATTTTTTTGCATTATCCCAAGCAGCTCCACCTGTAGTCATTGAAATACCAACAAAAAGTCCAGTAATAATAGTTCCAACTAGTAAACCACCTAAAGCTTGTGCGCCTAGCAAGAATCCTACTAAGATTGGAGAAACTACTGGTAAAAGTGCGGGAACAACCATCTCTTTAAGTGCAGATTTGGTTACAATATCAACAGCCTTACCATATTCTGGTTTTGCCTTTCTAGTCATAATTCCAGGTATTTCTTTAAATTGTCTTCTAATTTCTTCAACAATAGATTTAGCAGCTTTTCCAACAGCTTCCATTGCCAGAGCTCCAAACATATAAGGAATAGAACCACCAATAAATAGGCCAATTAAAACCCTAGGATCAGAAAGTGAAAAATTACCAACCCCTATTCCAGATTTAGCCAATTCATCAATAAAACTTGCAAAAAGGACTAAAGCTGCAAGACCTGCAGAACCAATTGCGTAGCCTTTTGTAACAGCTTTTGTGGTGTTTCCGACTGCATCTAAGGCATCTGTAACATTTCTAACTTTTTCTGGCTGGTTTGTCATTTCAGCAATCCCACCAGCATTGTCAGTAATTGGCCCAAATGCATCTATTGCAACCACAATTCCTGTTAAAGAAAGCATAGCCATGGCGGCAAGAGCTATACCATAAAGACCTGCCAATGAAAAAGACCCCAATATTGCAAGAGAAATTAAAATGATAGGGGGAAATGTAGATTTCATTGATATAGCCAAACCGGCTATGATGTTTGTTCCATGTCCTGTAGTTGAAGCCTCTGAGATATATTTAACTGGTCCAAAACTTTTAGAAGTAAAGTACTCTGTAATTAATACCATACCAATAGTAACAGCAATCCCAATTAAAGTAGAAAGATAAAGATTTAGGTTTGAAAAATAACCGTTTCCAGACATGAAGATTTTGGTAATATACCAAAAAGACACAATTGAAACAATTGAAGCTGCAGCAAGACCTTTATATAAAGCTTTCATGATAGCCTTATCTTTTCCAACTTTTACAAATAAAGTTCCAATAATTGAGGCAAAAATTGCGCTAGCACCAATTGCTAATGGGAAATAAAAAGCGCTTGGATTACCACTAAATATTGATGAGCCTAGTAACATTGAGGCAACTGCTGTAACAACATATGTTTCAAAAAGATCAGCTGCCATACCAGCATCATCTCCTACATTATCTCCTACTAAATCAGCAATAACTCCTGGATTTCTTGGATCGTCTTCAGGGATTCCCGCCTCAATCTTTCCGACCATATCTGTCCCAACATCAGCTCCTTTAGTATAAATTCCACCGCCAAGCCTTGCAAAAACTGAAATTAATGAACCACCAAAACCTAGAGCAATTAAGGGAGTTAAATTTGCAGTTTGATTTAAAAGTGTTAACAAAAGGTACGTTCCTGCTACAGCTAAAAGAGCAAGACCTGCAACCATGAGTCCTGTTACAGATCCACCTGAAAAAGCTGTGGTTAAAGCTGGACCTATCCCCTTTTGTGCAGCTTTTGCGCATCTAACATTGGTTCTAACTGCTACATTCATTCCGACAAAACCAGCAATTGCTGATAATAATGCTCCGATTAAAAAGGAAATAGCTGAAAGTGAACCTAATGTAAGCCACATTAATACGAATATTGCGAGTGATATAAAACCAATGACAGTATATTGTCTTTTTAAGTAGGCTGATGCTCCTTCTGCAATTGCATCTGCAATTTCTATCATGTCAGGAGTTCCTTTAGGAAGCTGCAATATTTTATATGTTAAATATGCTGAATATAAAACAGCAATTACTGCACATGCCACTGAAAAAATTAAATAATTCATAAAGTTAAATTTATAATAAAGTGATTATATCAATTTTCTAACATATTCCAAGTCCTAAACATCAAGTGTTGCAAGTTTGGCGTGGGTTTGAATGAATTTTTTACGAGGAGGTACTTCTTCTCCCATTAACATTTCAAACATGTTACTAGCATCCTCCATACTATCTATAGTTATTTGTTTTAAAGTTCTGGTTTTTGGATCCATTGTTGTTTCCCAAAGTTGACTTGCATTCATTTCTCCAAGACCTTTATATCTTGAAATTGTTACTTTTTTCTCACCATATTTTTTCATTAATTCATCTTTCTCTTCATCATTGAAAAGATAAACTGATTCTTTACCTGAAGTAATTTTATATAATGGTGGAAGAGCAATATATAAGTAGCCTCTGGTGATAATTTCTGGCATATGACGGTAGAAGAAAGTCAATAATAGAGTTTTAATATGTTCTCCGTCAACATCTGCATCGGTCATAATAATAACTCTGTGGTATCTAATCTTGTCATAATTTATTGTATCCCCTATCCCGACACCTAAGGCTATAATTAGATTTTTAATACCTTCAAATTTAATAATAGTATCAAGTCGTGCTCTTTCTGTGTTTAAAATTTTCCCTTTTAGGGGAAGAATCGCCTGGAATTTACGGTCTCTTCCTTGCTTTGCCGATCCACCGGCAGAATCTCCCTCAACGATATATATTTCAGAAATTGATGCATCTTTACTTTGGCAGTCTGCAAGTTTTCCTGGAAGAGATGCACCATCTAGAGCTCCTTTTCGAAGTACTGCATCTTTTGCAGCACGTGCTGCAAGTCTTGCTTTTGCAGCTAAGGTAACCTTGTCAATTATTTTTTTGACATCTTGTGGATGTTCTTCAAAATATTGATCAAGACCCTCTTTAACACAGATAGAAACAAACCCAGAAACTTCAGGATTATTTAATTTTGCTTTTGTTTGAGATTCAAACTGTAATGTTTCTGAAGGCATTTTAATATAAACAACTGCAGTTAGACCCTCTTTTAAATCATCTCCTGTTAGAATCATTTCATCTTTTCCGTTTTGGCTCTTTTTAACATAATCCGTAATAGCTCTTGTTAGTGCGGTTCTAAAACCAGTAATATGAGTTCCGCCGTCAGTTGTAAAAATTCCGTTGACAAATCCTTTTACATTCTCGTTAAATCCATCAGTGTACTGAATGGCTACTTCTGTATTAATATCTCCATTATTTTTTGAAATATAAATAACATTAGAAAGAACATTTTTACCTCTATTTGAGTGAGCCACAAGAGATTTTATTCCACCTTCAAAGTAGTAACTTGCTTCATCCCCATCTCTTGCATCTTTTAGATTAAAAGCTAGTTTTGCAACTAAATATGCTCTATCACGAAGAAGATTTTTTATTTTATTTTTTTCAAAAGTTAAATCCTTAAATATTTCATTGTCAGGCATAAATGAAGTGATAGTTCCTGATTTTTGAGCATTAATATTTATATTCCAGTCTTTTATCTGTGATTCTGATGCTTCTGATACTTTTTTAAGCGGGACTCCCCTTTTATATTCTTGATAGAAAACTTTTTTATCACGAATTACACAAACTCTAAAATAAGAAGATAATGCGTTAACAACTGATGCACCTACGCCATGTAAACCTCCTGAAACCTTATATGCTCCTCCTCCAAATTTACCTCCAGCGTGAAGTTTTGTCATAGTCAGTTCCAAAGCAGATACGCCACTTTTGTGTAGGTCAATTGGAATACCTCGGCCGTTATCACGAACTTCAGCAGAACCATCTTCATGGATTTGAACCCAGACTTCTGTGGCAATGCCTGCAAAACTTTCATCAACTGAATTATCAATAATTTCTCTTAAACATTCATGAAGACCTCTTGTATCAGTTGAGCCAATATACATCCCTGGTCTTTTTCGGACAGGTTCAAGACCTTCTAAAACCTGAATTTGACTTGCATCATATTTATCCGCCATGTATATTAATTTACAATTACCAATTTACAATTTCCAATCAATTAACAATTAATCATTATATCATTGAAAATTCAATGAAAATTGATAATTAAAAATTGAAAATTATCTCTGGCTGTTCATTTTAACAACTAAATTTAGTAACTGCAACGAGACATTACCATTTGCTTTTAAATTTTTCAGAGACTGTAAATAATTTTCTTGATTTTGAAAAATATTTTTTTCATGATCTATATATATTAGATTTTCAACAAATTTAATCGCCTCTCCCCTATCTTTAATATTCAACGCATCCTTGTAGTTTGCGTTTTTGTCATACATCTTATATCTTAGATCTTGGATCTTAATTACTTGGCATCGAGATACTATTGTTGGTAATACATTCTCCAAATTGCTAACTGTTAATACATAAATCAAATTCTTGTTTGGTTCTTCTAAATTTTTAAGAAAAGCATTTTGTGTTTCTACTGTAGCTTTATCAATATCTTCAATGATAATTGCAGTTTTTAGAGCGAAGCTAAACTTAACAAATTTTTTAAGTTCTCTAACATCATCAATTTTTTGTAATCTAAACGGAATCTGTTTTGCCTTTTGTTTTGTGGCAAATTCTTTTGGATTTGTATTAATTAACAAAAACGCATGCATATTTATATAAACATATGATATCATTAATGCATGCCCAATACTGCCATTGCTACAGGAAATAGTCTTTCAGATATTTTAATTTCGATGGGTGCTTTAACTGAAGAACGTGCCAAACAGATTAAAATGGCTGAGGTGCAGTATGGCACCACTCAAGAAGAAATTATTAAAAAACAAAATTTAGTCTCAAATTCAGATCTCGTTCGCGCCAAAGCAACACTTTATAACATTCCTTATGCAGACCTCGCTACTTCCCCATCATCTCCTGAAGCCATGTCTGTTTTAGCGCAAGACATTTCTTCTAAGTTTAATATTTTTCCACTTGCAATAGATAAACTTGCAAAAACAATTACCCTTGCCATGGCAGACCCGCTTGATTTAACTGCTATTGAGTTTGTAGAAAGAAAAACAGGCCTTAGAGTTAAACCTGTAGCTGTTGAAGAAGATAAATTGGGGGATGTTATAACAACAAGATATCAGACATCACTTTCTCAAGAAGTTACAGAAGCCCTAAAAGATGTTGCACCTGAGAAAAAATCAAATATCAAAGATAATTTAAAAATTGGTTTTATTAAAGAAGAAAAAATTTCAGAAATAGTATCTCATATTTTAGAATTTGCAGTAAAATCAAGGTCTAGTGACATTCATATTGAACCAGAAGAAAGGTCCACCAGGGTTAGATATAGAATAGATGGAATTTTAGTTGAAAAATTAACTATTCCAAAAGAATTGCATGAATCATTAACTTCTAGAATAAAGATTCTCTCGGGAATGAAAATTGATGAAAAAAGAATTCCTCAAGATGGTAGATTTAATTTTAAAGCGGCAGGTGAAGACACTGACCTTCGTGTTTCTTCACTTCCTACAACGTGGGGTGAAAAGATTGTTATGCGTCTTCTTAAAAAAACAGGCGGTGTCCCCGATCTTCCTACTCTTGGTCTTCGTGGAAAAGCTTTAAAAAATTTACAAGATGCAATACTCCGGCCTCATGGAATTATTATGATTTGTGGCCCAACAGGGTCAGGTAAAACTACAACTCTTTATTCAATCATAAGTAAAATAAATACTCCTAAGGTAAATATTGTTACTTTGGAAGATCCTATTGAATATAAAATGGTTGGAGTTAATCAAGTTCAAATTAATCCCGCAGTAGGTCTTACTTTTGCTTCAGGACTTAAATCATTTTTAAGACAGGATCCAAATATTATCTTGGTGGGAGAAATTAGAGATCAAGAAACTGCAGATCTTGCCATACAAGCATCTTTAACCGGGCATTTGGTTTTTTCTACACTTCATACCAATAATGCTGCCGGAGCTTTGCCTCGTATGCTTGACATGGGAGCCGAGCCTTATCTTTTGACTTCTTCAATGACTGCAATTATGGCTCAAAGAGTTGCCAGAAAAATTCATGAAGATTGTAGAGAAAATTATGAACTTGATCCAAAAGTCATTGAAGAAATGAAAAGCGTCCTCGGGCCGCTGTGGCCAAAAGACGCATTATCAAAAATCTCAAGAGGTAAAGGTTGTCAGGCTTGTGGCAATTCAGGCTATTATGGGAGAATTGGTATTTTTGAAGTTTTGCCAGTTAGCGATTCTATTGGTAAAATGATTCTTGAAAGATCTCCTGCATCAGAAATTGAAACTAAAGCAAAGGAAGAAGGTATGATAACATTAAAACAGGACGGTTATTTGAAAGTTTTAGCTGGTGAAACAACGATTGAAGAAATATTGCGTGTAGCACAAGAATAAGATGGACGCAAAAAACTTACTGGAACAAACAATTGATTTAAAAGCATCCGACTTGCATTTGGTGGCGGGTGTTCCTCCTATGGTTAGATTAGATGGCGACTTAAAATCAATTGCAGACAATGCTATTTTAACCCCCGATATTATAAATGAAGGATTAAAACAAATATTAACAAAAGACCAACTTGAAAGATTTAGCGTAAATAAAGAAATTGATTTTTCATTATCATTTAGCGAAAAGGCAAGATTTAGAGTGAATGCCTATACCCAAAAAGGATCAATGGCGGCTTCATTTAGAAGGATTCCTTTGGAAATTCCAGAAATTGATTCGTTAGGTTTACCTCCTATAGCCAAAAGTTTTACTGATTTAAGGCAAGGATTGGTGCTTGTTACAGGGCCAACTGGACATGGAAAATCAACCACACTTGCTGCCATAATAAATGAAATAAATAAAAACAGAGCATCTCATATTGTGACCATTGAAGACCCAATAGAATTTGTATTCAGACCAATTAAATCAATCATTTCCCAGCGTGAGATGAGATCTGATACCCATTCATGGCAGGTTGCTTTAAGATCAGTCCTACGCGAAGATCCTGATGTTGTCTTGGTTGGTGAAATGAGAGACTTTGAGACTATCTCAGCGGCAATGACAATTGCAGAAACAGGGCATTTAGTTTTTGGGACACTGCATACTAATTCTGCTTCCCAAACAGTTGATAGAATTGTTGATGTTTTTCCTGAAAACCAACAGAACCAGATAAGATTACAACTATCATCGATCTTAGAGGCTGTATTTTCCCAAAGATTAATAAAAGCAAGCGCTGGTGGACGCCTCGTTGCTCATGAAGTAATGCTTGGAACAACAGCCATAAAAACTGCAATTAGAGAAGGTAAATCGCACCAAATTGATTCAATTATTCAAACTTCGCTAGAGGCTGGTATGTCAACGCTTGAACATTCGCTTTCTAGTCTTGTTAAAACAAATAAAATTACTATTGAGACTGCACAAGAATGGACAGTACGGCCTGATGAATTAAATAGATTAATCAAAGGTAGTCTCTAAGAAAATGAAACGATTCAACTACAAAGCAAAGAATAAAGTTGGAAAATTGGTAACTGGAGAAGTTGAAGCTGTGGATGAAATTAATGCTGCAAGGTTAGTTCATGGAAAAGGACTTTTAGTACTATCTATAAAACAAGTTTTTGAAAATCCAATTGTTTTTATTAAAAATTTAAAAAATAGAATTACCCCGTCAGATGTTGTTACTTTTACCCGTCAATTTGCAACAATGGTAAATGCTGGTTTACCAATTACTGAGTCACTTATTATTTTAAAATCTCAAGCAAATGGGTCAATGGGTAAGGTTGTTTCCCAAATATTAGCTGACATTGAAGGAGGAGAATCCGTTTCAAAAGCTTTTATCAAACATCCTAATGTTTTTTCTCCAACTTACATTGCCTTAGTCAAGTCAGGTGAAGTTGGTGGAGTTTTGGATACTGTTTTAGTTCGTCTTGCTGATGATATGGAAAAGCAACAAGAATTTAAAGGAAAAGTTAAAGGAGCCATGATTTATCCTATGATAATTGTTACCGGCATGGTAATAGTTGCCTTTTTAATGATGATTTTTGTTGTTCCAAGGCTTACCTCACTTTATTCAGAATTTAATGCAGAACTTCCACTACCAACTAGAATATTAATGGGAATATCTGATGCTGTTATTAAATTTTGGCCTGTAACAGTTGCTTTTTTTGTGGGTGGATTTTATGGTTTTAAAGCATATAGAAAAACTATTGCAGGAAAATTAAAAACAGACGAACTTCAATTTAAAATTCCAATTATTGGACCACTGCAAAAACAAGTTTTATTAACTGAGCTAACTAGTACACTATCTCTAATGTCTGGTGCAGGAGTATCAATTTTAGAAAGTTTAAATATAACATCAGAGGTTATGAGTAATGCTGTGATAAGTAATGCTTTAAAAGATGTTTCTCTGCAAGTTGAAAAAGGTTTTCCTGTCTCCTATGCTTTTGCAAAACACCCCGATGCTTTTCCATTTATTCTTTCTCAAATGATTGCTGTTGGTGAAGAAACTGGAAAAATGGAAGAAGTTTTAACTAAAGTAAGTCATGTTTTTGAAGTTGAATCAGATCAAAAAGTTAAAACGCTAACTGCAGCAATTGAGCCTATTGTGATGGTTCTTTTGGGGTTAGGGGTTGGCTTTTTAGTTATTGCAATAATCCTTCCAATTTACAATTTAACGAGTCAGTTCTGATATGAATATTAACCATTGGATTGCAAGTAATTCAGTTTTCGCTTTAATAACTTATAAAAATAAGTTGCTTCTATTTCATAGAGACGACAAAAAAGATATTCCATATCCCAATTATTGGCATCTCCCAGGAGGGCGGATGAATGAAAATGAAACTCCACTCCAAGCAATAAAAAGAGAACTTAAAGAAGAAATTACACATGTACCCAAAGAGCTTCAATATATTGGAGAATTTAAAAAGGATGACGGAAAATATTCATATACATTTTTGTCAACGGTCGACAATGATGAAGTAAAATTATTTAAGTTAGGACAGGACGAAGGTCAAGCAATAAAATTCTTCAATTTGAAAGAACTAACAAAACTAAAGCTTACCAGTGCTGTAAAACTTAGACTATCTAAATACAAAAGCTTAATTATCTAAAAATATTAAAGAAGCTGTTTTTTTGCCATTTTGTCTTAATAGTGATACTATAGGTAAATGTCGCTAGCTCCAAAAGAAAAGTTTGAAAATTTTAGGTATAAACCTCTTCTTATTGCCCATCGAGGGGATACTGTTCATTTTCTTGAAAATACTCTTGACGCTTTCAATTCAGCCTTTTTGAATGGGGCTGATGGAATTGAAATGGATATTCAACTTCGAAATGGAAAAATTATGATAGTACACAATTATATCTCTTCGATAGAGTCTGATTATTCAGGACTAGACGAAATTCTTAGCAAAATTCACAACAAAGGAAGGATTGAAATAGAGATTAAAGCTATGAATACTGAGATACTTCCGATTCTCAAGGATCAACTAAAACAATATTCTAAAGCAGATATAGAATTAACTACAAGTGAAGTTCCACTTTTACCATATATCAGGGATATTTTTCCTAAATTAAAATTAGGATTGATTATGCATAATTTTATTTTTCAGGACTGGATGTCTCAAGGGTTAGTTACGAACAAAATTATCGGTTGGACTAAAATGTCACAAGCAAATGTTGCGCACGTACCCTTTTCAGTTTTAAATAGATTTGGTAATGCTGATTTGGTAAACAATTTACACAAATCCGAACTATTAGTACATACCCATATCTTTAAAGGGTTTGAAGGTAAAAAAAATTTATCAGATGTTACAAAATGGAAGGTAGACCAGTGCACAATTGACGATATTAACTTGATAAATGAGTAAAACAAAAATGAAAGAAAACAAAACACAAGAAGATTCTTCTATTATAAAAGGTGTAATAGCAAAACATTTTGGAATATCGATTGATGAGTTTGAAAGCTTGGATGGTGGTTTTAATAATAAAATTTTTAAAGTAAGTTCGGAGAACGGAAAAAGTTACTTATTTAAACGATATTTTAAAGATGATAGAAATAGATTGAATAGAGAATTTTCAGCTTTTAAATATTTAAGAAGCCTTGGAGAAACAAGATTACCCGTACCTTTTTTTAAAGATGAGGATAAAGGCTATGCGGTTTACTCTTTTGAAACAGGTATAGTGAAATCTGGAAGAGAATTAGTTAAAAAGGATTTAGACAGATTCCTGTCATTTATTTTTAAAATACAAAACATTAAACCTATTGAAACAAAACAGAATTTTCCAAATGCTGTTCTTTCTACACAATCAGCTGAACAGTTTTCAAATGTAATCTTGGAAAAGATCAAAAAATTTGAAGAATTAATTAAGACACCTAAGACAAGTCCAGATATTGTTAATTTTTCAAAGGGAACCAAAGTTTTGGAACGAATTAACGGTCAAATAAAAAATCTAAAAAGAATGTCCGGTGATAGTTTCTCCGAAGAAATAGATGACTCTTTAATGAGATTAAGCCCAGTAGATTTTGGACCTCATAATGCAATTTTTAAAGATAATGGAGATGTATGTTTCATAGATTTTGAGTATTTTGGATGGGACGACCCTTCTAAAATAGTTGCAAATTTTGTAACACATGAAGGATCTTGGGGTCTATCTAATGAAAATATAAGATATTTTATAAATAAATATCGAAGTGAGTCAATGTTACCAAAAGATATTATAGATAGAGTTAAAATCTTTGTTCCTCTACAGGCATTGAATTGGATAGGTATTCTTCTTTGGAGTTTCACACCCCAAAAGTTGGAATCAAGGAAATTTGCAGATTCCAATTTTAATGAGAATAAATATATAAAATATTTATTCTCTAGAATAAAAACGCGTCTTGACCAGTTAGATGTTCTTACTATTAAATAACATGATAGAAAACCCTATTTTTGACCAAATGTTAAAAGCAAAATCGATGAATGTTGGAAAAATTCATCGACCTTTATATTTTATGGCACCGTTGAATAATACAGAAGCTAACTCAGTAGATTGGTTGAAGTTTAGAAAAAGAATTCTTCCTCTTGCTGCTCTTAAATTTGAAGGATCACACTTAGATTACTTAATTACACCAAAAAGCTATTCATTCGGTTTGAGGGATGTGAACATTTTCATTGGCGAGCCAGACAGAGATGTTTCTTCGATCACTGATCTTACTGAAGTTGAGGGTGAGAAATTACTTATTGTCAATCAAGTTATGGTGAACAAACTTTTAGATTTTGGGAATAAAAACGTCCAAATAACACTAGGTTTCAATTCTGAAGATGTTTCGCTTTTGGGAAACCATACTTTAAAAAGATTACACTCCCATATTTATTTAGTTGAAGATTCTGTGTTGAATAAAAATCTAACGTCAATATCATGGAGTGAACTAAATTGGTTTGATAGATTATCTCTTATCGAGCCATTTTCAAAAATCTTCCATGATTTTATAATATCTCTGAAGGAAAAAAAGAATTTATTTCCAAATCAAGGTTTCAGTAGGTTGGAAGAAAACTTTGGTTTTACATCTATATATTTTTCAGACACCAAGAATTTTAAAAGTTTATTCCCAGGATTAGTAAATTTATATACCAATATGAGATGCGAGTATAACAAAATTCAGGAAGTCTTCACCGATAAATCATTAGATTTTACTACTCAAAGATATATTCCAAGAGCAAGAAAAGATCGTGTTAAAAGATTAAGTACCTATTTGAATAAACAAAACTTTATATCAAGAGATTCTGTCGTATTACTTAAATATCTTGCAAATAATTTAGTGGCAGCTGCTCCAGGAAGAGAAAAGGGAATAATAACTAAAGCCAACCAGATTTGGATATCAAAAGGTTTCTCTGGAGCATTTAACTTTTCCTTTTCAAAAGAATCTCCTGAATTTAGGTTGGATATTATCCCTAGAGTCATCACCACCGCTTGTTCATCCAAAACTTTATGTAATAAAGACGTACCTATTGTATTCGGACGTGACAAAACACCAGCTACAGAAAAGGAATTATCGGAAATAAAAGATTATTGGCAAACAATTCAAAAAATTGTAGATAAAGAGTTGCCAGGAAACATTATTGATTTACAAAATATATGAAAAATATTTTTAGCAAAAATGAAATTTTAATCAGCTGTTCGTCATTAAGATCTATTAATCTTAAAACAAGTAAATTTGTATCAAGAAAAAACACTAATTTTACAATGAATGATGAATTATTTCTGCTACTTTCAAAAAAAATAAATCAATTGATAGAGAAAAACGCGTCTAAAATAGCAGAGAGAGTTAAAAAGAAATTTAGGAATGGTAAGAAAACTGATCTCAATCGGATGGTTGTAGAAGTACTTATGGCAAGAAGATATAGGGGTGGTACTAGAGAAAGTAGTGGTTTTGATATTTTGTACCAAAAAGTTTCTGATAGAATAAAAGAAAATTTACCAATTCGACTCACTATCTCTTTATTTCCTTGCAAGATACCAAATTTATTAAAGAGTGCAGATTTGTTACCAGACCTAGCAGATTTGGCTTCCTTGGCAAGATTAAAGGAAATATGTTTGGCTGTAAAATATATTTATCCAGTTGGAGCTAAATTTATTGTTTTAATGGATGGGTATCGTTTTAAACAGATTTTAAATTTTCCTGATGAAATAATTAATAAATATCAAACGACTTTGTTATTATTTTCCAAACATTTAAATTTAGAAGGATATGTCGAGCTTGTAGATTATGTTAAGACTTTAGACAAATTTCTTCCAGAAGAAATTAAATTTGAAAAAAGAAAAATCTTTTTAAAAACAAGGGCAAATTATACAAAGATGTTTGGTAAGTATATCAATCTTAAAGATCCTCTCTTAAACATTTCGAAGATTTTGAGTTCAGCTAAAGATAAAGAATTAGCAAATAAATTTATTGCCCTCTATATGTCTTTAATTTATTGCATTTATGTACATGAAATTAAATCTTCAAAAGATAAAGATAATTTAACTCTCCATGTTTTTGAAGATATATTCAACTTTAAAAATTCTAGTGAAAAAATTAATATACTTAGGCAAAAGATCGTCCATGATACATGGAGTTTTACTATAAATTATATTTCTGAAATTGTGTCTGGAAGATTAACTAAACCAGTAGAATATATATATCCAGATTCTATTAGATGCGACATGCATAATATTATAGATCGTTTAACTTTATATCCTATCAATAGATCTACAAAACTATCATCATTCCACGGAAGCGGGTATGTCGGTAAGAACTTTGATATAAATGTGGGATTTAGAATTATGTTAACGACAAAGGGTTATCTACCTGTTTATGGAAAAATTTTTAATTCAAATTACTCACACCAGCCATTTTTCTATCTAGATCCTATACTAACGGAGAGATTTGATAAATTTGATAAGAATTTTATTGAAGCTTTACAAATAAAATAGCCAAATTGCATGATAGTGTGTTGGATTTTTAGTCATTGCAATAATCCTGCCAATTTACAATTTAACGAGTCAGTTCTGACGAGTTAAAGTGCCAAACTTGTTTACAACTTGACAAGCCAATTTTAAATATACCCATAAGCCCCATAAGTTATTGACTATTTGATCATTTCTGATATAGTTCTGCTTGTATTATTCTTACGAATTTACTAAGGAGGTGATTAAATTGAAATTAATAAACAAAAATAGAGATTTGAGAGACGCTAAGCCAATGATGGAAACAAAAAGCATCAAAATGGAAACTTCTGACTGTGATTCAGCATGTACAGCGGATTGTGCACAAAGTTGTGGTTGTGAGTCTGATTGTGCAGCAAGCTGCGGTTGTGAAGGTTCAGGTGGTTCAGGTGAATAACACAAAAAGTGATACAGAATCTATATAGCGAAAGTGAGCAAGATATAGATAGGACTTTATTGTCTTTGTCTTGTCTTGTCGATAAGGATTACGGATTAATTAAAAAAATTAAAAGAGTTCGTCAATATTATGATGAACCTAAATTTTGGTATTATTCTGCTGATCTAAATGATTTATTTTTAAAAAATGATGGTAGACATTTTCACTCAAAGTCTTCGGGAGCTTCACTTCATTCACAAAAGGAGGCATTGTTAAAATCCTTGTGTGAATCTACAGAAAGATATTGTAACTTCTTTTTTAAAAAAGAATCAACTTTTACTACGAAATCAATTAATCATATGAATTGTAATTTTATTGATCCTAGATCAATATCAGCTTTTTCGAAAAACCAACTTAAGAAGGATGAATTTAAAAAATTCAGAATTGACAATAATTCTGTTTTTAGATGGACCGATTGTATTTCTCTATTAGTTGATAAACAATATCTGATACCTTCACAATTTATATATCTTTCATATCCATATCTAAAGAATGAGCCATCTATTTATTCAGCTATCAGTACGGGAGTGGCAGGTGGTGCAAACATCTCAGCTGCTATAGTTCGAGGAATTTGTGAAGTTGTTGAACGTGATTCGTTTATGATTTTTTATCTTAATAAAATTACACCTTCAAAAATTAACCTTAGAAATATAGATAATCCTGAAATTAGAAAGTTACAATTGATTTTAGATAGGTATAAATTTGAAGTTGTAGTGTTAGATATTACAACAGACATTAAAATTCCAACTATTGCATCAATTATAATAAATCGCTCTGGAATTGGTAAGGCTGTATCTGTCGGACTAAAATGCGATTTTGATATAATCAAAGCAATTAGTGGATCTATTGAAGAAGCACTTCATACACGATCATGGCTTAGATCAAGTTTTGAAGATGAGCCAATGAAAGTTAATATCCAGGATTTACAAAAAAGTTCAGATATCAAACTAAGAGGTTTCTTGTGGTATGGCACAGAAGCAATTAAAAATATCAATTTTTGGATAGAAAATGCAAATATAAAAGATATTAATTATTCTAGTAATCTAATGAAATCAGGGGAAAAACTAAAAACGTTAATTGAAATATTTAAAAATAAAAAATATGACTTATATTATAAAGATATAACTATAGAAAAATTTAAAAAACTTAATTATCATATTGTAAAAGTAATTATTCCAAAAATGCAACCGATTTACCTTAATGAAAAATATCCACTATTAGGTGGAGATAGGCTATATAGTATTCCTGAAAAACTTGGATTTAAAAGAAAATTAGAGTTGAATTTAAATAAATTTCCTCATCCATTTTTATAAAATATGACAAAAATAAATGACAAAATTGAAAGTTTAATTGAATGCGTTGAAGGACTATCTAATTCACGAAAATTTCATATATCTACAAATATTGATGATTTTAAAGCGTTTAAGAAAACTCCTCGAGAGTCATGGCCATCAGAATGGAAAAAAGTGTATCACAAAGCATATCCTAGGTTTGATCAATTGATTCTACCTACCCCAACAGCAATTAAAATAGATCTTGAAAAAACAATTTTGGAAAGAGAATCATTCAGAAACTTTGCTAGTAATAGAATAAATCTTAATAAATTTTCTGATCTTATTTATTATTCTGCTGGAATAAGAGACTCCAGTAAAAGTGGTGAAAAAAGAAATTATCCATCAGGCGGAGCGAGATATCCATTAGAAGTATATCCAATTGTTTTCAATGTAGAGAAAATAAAAAAGGGTATATATCATTATCACGTTAAAACTCATTCTCTAGAATGTGTCTTGGATGATGTTTCAAAAGAAGAAGTTATAAGTCAATTTGATCAACTTTGGATTAAAAAGTCAGCATTGCTATTTATTATTACAGCTGTATTTGACAGAACTGAAGTTAAATATAAGGACAGAGGCTATAGACATATTTTGACAGAATATGGACACATGGCTCAAAATCTATATTTAATGGGAACTGGTTTGGGTCTTGGGGTTTGCTCAATTGGTGGATTTAACGACAAAGGAATTAACAAACTGCTTGATATTGATGGTCTTGATGAATCTGTCGTTGGTGTGGTGGCAGTTGGTACAAAATGAAAATAGGATGATATACTTCTAAATATGTTTATATTTCTAGTTAGACATGCAGAAGGTTCAGGTTCAAGAGAAAAATGGCAGACTCCTGATACTCCACTTAGTGGTACAGGGGTAAAACAATCTGAAAACTTATCTACTCTATCTCGGTTCAAAAAAGTGGATTTAATACTATCCAGTAAGTGGAAAAGAGCAATAGAAACAGCAAAAATAATTTCAGAATTACTTGATAAAAAACTTGAGCAAATTGACGGAATTCAGGAACGTGAGCAATATTCAGAAATTTATGGAGTTGATAGACAAAGTGATATAAGTAAACGTTATAACGATGAGAATATCAAAAATTACAGTGATCTTGATTGGAAATTCGAAAATAATGAAGAATCGATAAGAGAGGTCTCAGAACGTGCATTTAATTTCAAAAATAATTTAACAACTAACTATTTAAATAAAAGTATTGTAGTTGTATCTCATGAAATGTTTATTAGATGTTTCGTTACAAACATCCTATTAGGTGAAAAATATGATGACAAAGTGTTTAATAAAGTTTATAGATCGTTACAACTTATGAATACTGGAGTATCACTTTTGGAATTTAATGAAAATAGAAAATCTTGGAAAGTATGGTATATAAATGATTTCTCACATTTAGGAAGAATGAAACAAGAGTTTAATGCTTAATAATCTTTCCACAATCTTTCACTATTTATAAACCTCAATACTTTTTTATGAGTTTCTCTGGCTCTTTCAAGATATTTTGATCCTATTCCTTGAAGATAATCGATTGCTCTAGCAGAAATAAATAATAAATAAAAAGTCATGACTGATTTTTCTGTGTCTGTAAGACGATAAGATTTTAAATATCCATTTATAAACTTATCAAAATTTCTATTAACACTCCCATCTTTTATCAAATGAAACAAATAATACGATATTTCATTTAGTTGAGTTTCCTCTTTCCAGTTTTCAAAATCCAATAATACTAACTTCTGATTTGGCTTTACTATAATTTGTCCATCATGTAAATCGTTGTGATTAAAAACAGGTGTAATTGTCTTACAATAGTACGACATTACATTAACAAACTTATTTAAAATCGTGTGTGTCTCACTACCTGCCTTAAGTTCATTTAGTGAACTCTTTAAATATTTATTTAATAAATTTTCATAATATGAAAAATCTGGCTTACCGCTTGAAACCCATCCATTTCCGGAAACAAATATTTGGTTGTGCATATCTTTAACTATTTCACCTAAATCAATTCTTAATCTAGTTTGGTTACTTGTGTATAGTAATTCTCCTTCAACTTTTTCAAAAATGATTAGCTTTTCATTATCTTTGCTTTTAGCCAAAGCATATGGCTCAGGAACGGATAATCCTGCACCGTGAGCCATATTTAGCCCTTTCCACTCTCGCTGTGCACCACTATTGCTTGTAGAGATTTTAATTACCACCTTAGTACCAGATTCAGATGTTGCATAGAGAATTGAGTTGCCAGTGAATGGTACTATTTCTTTTTTATGAACATTTAATACAACTTGTGGTACAGAAAACTCTACATCCATGCCTTCTATTGGAAAATATGTAATTCTTTCTGACATTTTGTAAATTATGCGTATTGTACGCTTAAACAAGCTATTTTTACAAATTTTATTCTTTCTCAAATGATTGCTGTTGGTGAAGAAACTGGAAAAATGGAAGAAGTTTTAACTAAAGTAAGTCATGTTTTTGAAGTTGAATCAGATCAAAAAGTTAAAACATTAACTGCAGCAATTGAGCCTATTGTCATGGTTCTTTTGGGGTTAGGAGTTGGATTTTTAGTTATTGCCATTATCTTGCCAATTTACAACTTGACAAGTCAATTTTAACAGTCTAATGTTATTATATAGTATGAATTTAAAGAAGGGTTTTACATTAGTTGAGTTATTAATAGTTATCGGTCTTCTTGGTGCTATCGCCTTAATTGTCATTTCAGCAATCAATCCTATCGAGCAAAGTAACCGTGCCAGAGATACAAAATATAAAGCTGATGCGGGTCAACTTATTGGAGCAATAGATAGATATTTTGTAACTCAAGACGAATTCCCTTGGACTACTTTTGATTCAGTCACTTATCCATCGGCTGATACTGCAGTTTCATTTGCATCTGCCACACTTCAAATGTATGGGTTGTGTGGAGCTACATGCATAGTCGATGGTTTATTAATTGGTAATAATGAATTAAAGACCGAGTTTAGATCACGAGACTTTGTTAAAGGCACACCAACTGTTCCAAATCAGATTTGGGTCGGTAAAGCACTTGGTTCTTCTGAGTCAACTTATGCCTGTTTTGTTCCTCTATCTAAATCAATTAGAGACAAGGCTTGTAACGATGGAAAGGTCTATACATTATCTGGAAGTACTAGGACAGTTGTCAGTGGAGCCACTTGCTTAGGTACTGCGGCGGGTTGGTCGGCTTCTCCTTATATGTATGTATGTCTACCTGAGTAGTGTATTTCTTCTTGGTTTAATAATCGGTTCTTTTATTTCAGCTGTAACTTATAGAATTCCAAAGAAGATTAATTTTATAAAAGGAAGATCTTTTTGTGACTCATGTAAAAAAAAGTTAGCTTGGTATGATAATATTCCCCTATTTTCTTTCCTTTTGTATAAAGGAAAATCAAGGTGTTGTAACAAAAAAATTTCCATTCGTTATCCATTAATTGAATTAGTTTCAGTAATTGGTGCAGTTGTTGCTTGGTTGTTTTTTGGTAATTTAGCATTTGTTATTCTGTTCTTCTTAACATTATGTATATTTATAATTGATCTTGAACATCAAATTATTCCAGATGAATTAACATGGATTATTTTGTTACTAGGATTAATAGCTAATAGCCAATCGCCAATGACTGTCCTGTTCTCTGCGTTTTTTCTTTCTTTGTTGCTTTTATTTTTATATCTTATAACTAGCGGTCGCGGTATGGGTTTGGGGGATGTCAAACTGGCAGTAGCTTTGGGTCTATGGTTGGGATTAGAAAAAGGAATTATATGGTTGATTTTAGCATTTATAATAGGTGGAATTGTAGCTTCTATATTGCTATTATTAAAGAAGGCAAAATTGAAAACTAAAATTGCTTTTGGCCCGTTTTTAATTATTGCATTTTGGCTTATACTTTTATGGAAATAAATAAGAAAAAAGGCCTGCCTAGACTCGCGCTAGTCGAGGCTGGCTTAACATTAACTGAATTATTAATAGTAATTAGTATAATTGCATTTTTGGCCATTTTAATAGTTGCCTATTTAAGAAGCCAAGTTTTTAAAGGTAATGATGCAAGACGTAAAGCAGATTTAAAAAGAATAGGTGTTGCAGTTGAGGAATATGAAAAAGATAAAAATTGCTATCCTCTGCCTAGTTTATTAACTTGTAATCCAGGTAAGGGGCTTCTCCCTTATCTTAACAAAATCCCCTGTGATCCTGTTACTGATGCTACTTATTTATATGATTATGAAGATTCAGTTTGCCCAAGGTGGTATAGAATATACGGAAAGCTAGAAAATGAACAAGATCCAGATGGAATTTTAGGAATTGGTCCCAATAGTGCCTATAATTTTGAATATTCAAGCCCAAATGCTCCAGAAATTGTTTCCAGCGGGGTATTACCCTCAGGCGCTCCTGCACCAACAGGAAGTCCTGTGATAGTTGATAACTTCTATGGCTGCGTGAGTGGAGCTTGTGTAGCAATTAGTTGGGATCCAACTAGGCCAGGGCCAATCTGTGATCCCAATTACCAAAACTCAACTTGTTATGGACAATGCGCAAATCCTGACTTTGAATGTAAATCGTGGAAATAAAATGAAACCTTTTTCAAAAAAAGAAACAAAAACAATTGCTATTATATTATTAGTTCTTTTTGCGGTAATTTATTTTAATATGTTAATCTCTTTAAGAAAAGGTAGAGATTCAATCCGTAAAAATGATATCTCAGCAGTTGAAAATGCACTTGATACATATTATCAAAAATATAGAATTTATCCTGCATCAACTAGTAATGGCCAAATTGCTGGCTGTTTTGATAATCAAGTTGTTAGAGACCCTATATCTGGCTATCCTCTAAATGCTATTCCTTGTCTTTGGGGAGAGTCTTATTTTGAAAATGATAATTTTATACCAAGAGATCCTAGCTTTAAAAAAGGCATAAGCTATTATTTTGAATCAACTGGGCAAAAATATAAATTTTACGTGGCCCTTGAGGGACACGATGAAGCAGAGTATACACCTGCTATAGTAGCAAAAAATTTGCACTGTGGCACAAAAATATGTAATTATGGAAGAGGTAATTAAGATATAAGATGTAAGATATATGATATATGAACATACAAGATAAAAATAAAAAACTTTTTTTCTTAAATCCTAAATCCTCAATCTTAAATCAGGGTTTCACCCTTGTTGAATTATTAGTTGTTATGTCAATTATTGGAGTTTTAGCTGCTATTGGTTTAACAAGTTTTACTACTGCCCAAATGAGAGGTAGAGATGTGCAAAGAAAATCAGATTTAAAACAGACTGCAAATGCACTAGAGCTTTATTATGCAGATTACGGCAGATATCCAGATAGCATTACTTTTGGAACTCAATTTACAGATGGTAAGACAATTTATTTTAAAACATTACCAGTTGATCCAACTAGTGATAGAACATACAGCTATAGAATTGTTCCATCCTCTTCAAATCAAAAATTTCAGCTTTTTGCCAGACTTGAGAATAGCCAAGATCAAGATTGTATAGACGCTAACTGTGCATTAAATCCAAATTTTGCAATAACTAGTGCAAACACTAATGCAACAGAGTAATATTAGTATATGAAGAAGGGCTTTACATTGATAGAACTCTTAGTAGTAATTTCATTGATTGGTGTTTTAGCAACTTTAGTTATTGCCAATATGAATTCTGCAAGGGAGAGAGCAAGAGATACAGAAAGAAAATCAGACTTAAGAAACATCCAAACAGCCTTAAGGCTATATTATAATGATAATGGTAGTTATCCAATTGCAAGCGCACTTCCCGCTTGGGGATCTGCTTGGACTCCATACATGAATATTCTTCCTGCAGACCCTCTTGTTAGCCAATCATACGTTTATACATATACTGACTCTGATAATTATACACTTAAAGCTTGTTTTGAAAATCCTAGTGATGATAAAGGAGTTGCTGATGCAACATGTATTAGTGGATATAAATATGAAGTTAAACCATAACAAGGGTTTTACCCTGATAGAAATGTTAGTTGTTATTTCTTTAATTGGAATTCTTGCGACTTTAGCTCTAGTTTCATTTGGTGTTTCTCAAAAACAGGCACGTGATTCTGCAAGAAAATCAGATTTAAAACAATATCAAACTTCTGTTGAAAACTATGCAAATTTAAATAACGGTATTTATCCAATTTATACAACTGCTACAACAATTCCATCTTCTGGCGGTTTTTGTGCAAATTTAAATATTGGGACATGCCCACTTGATGTTAAAAATGTTTCTCCATATCTATATAAATATATAAGTGATGCTACGGGTACAAGTTATTTATTTTGGGGAGGACTTGAGGCCAAAACACCAACAGAATATTTTATGATTTGTTCAAATGGTAAATCAGGACAAAGCACAGTAGCACCAAGTTCATCAACATGCCCTATCTAAACTGAGGCAAGATGTAAGATATATGAATATACAACATAGAAATAAAAAATTTTTATTCTTAGATCCTAAATCCTTGATCTTAAATCGTGGGTTCACTCTCATTGAATTGTTAGTAGTAATTTCAATAATTGGAATTTTAATTGCCATGTCTATTTTTGGCCTTTCAGGAGCTCGTGAAGCTGCAAGAGATGCCAGACGCAAGTCTGATTTACAACTTATTCAATCAGGTTTAGAAATATATAAAGCAGATTGTAATGCATATCCTGCAACTTTAGCTACTTCCCTAGTTGGTTCAGGAACACCTCCAACTTGTGCTGTGGCTAATACTTATATATCTTTACTACCGTCAGATCCAATCACTACAAATTCATATCGATATGCCACAACTGCATCAGGTTATGAAATTTGCGCAAGTTTAGAACAAGGTACAGGAACTGTGACTTGTGGTGGATCTTCAAATTGTGGTACTACATGTAATTATAAAGTAACAAATCCATGATACAAAAAGGTTACACACTCATTGAACTTCTAGTTGGCATATCTATTATTGCAATTATTTTTGGGGTTGGTTTTGTAAGTTATAGAGAATTTTCAAGAAGACAGTCGTTAACTGGTGTAACAAAACAATTAGTGGGAGATTTAAGACTTGCTCAACAACTTGCTTTAACTGGTCAAAAACCAGAAAGTGGGCTTTGCACTACCTTAATTGGTTATACAGTTTCAAGGACAAGTACTACAACATATGATTTAATTGCTAATTGTTCAAATGCAAATTATATTATTAAAACTATTAATATGCCAGTCAATACAACAATTAGCGCTGGAAGTGTAACTTTTAAAGTTTTAGGTCAAGGAACAAATCTTACTTCCCCATTAACATATACTGTTACAAATACGTCAGCCTCTACATCGGGAATAGTGACAATAGGAATAGGAGGAGATATTAAATGAATAAAGGTCAAAGTATGTTTGAGGTAGTTTTGGCCTTATTTATTATAACTCTAATTATTGTGGCTGTAGTTATATTATCAACTACTTCAATATCAAATTCACTTTTTTCAAGAAATAAAACACTAGCAAATAAATATTCTCAAGAAGCGATTGAATGGTTAAGAAGTCAAAGAGAAGAAAATTTTGCATCGTTTACGACAGCGGCAGACACTCCCGTTTATTGTTTAAATTCATTAGCTTTTACAAATGTTGGTCTATGTTTAGATACAGAAATTATAACTTCTACAATTTTTAAAAGAGAATTAACTTTTTCAAAATCTGTAATTTCTGGTAAAAATATTATTAGCGCAACAGTTGTAACATCATGGAGTGATTCAAAAGGATTACACCAAGCAAGAGCAGTTACTAATTTTAGTGATATACGTGAACAATGACAAAAAAGGTCAACAAAAAAGGTTTCAGTCTAGTTGAAATATTAATAGTTATAACAATATTTGCTGTTATTGGTCTTCTTTCAACTAGATCAGTATCACAAACTCTAAAAAGTGCTAAAAAAAGTGATTCTTTAGTTCGAGTCCGAGAAAATGTTAATTATTCTTTGGCAGTTATTGAAAGACAACTTAGAAATTCTGAAAGTATCAGCTGTCCTAATGCATCTACTTCCCTTTTAACTTATGTTTCTTTAGAAGGTACTACTACATCTTTTTCCTGTGTAACTTCAGGAACGGATAAATATATTGCTTCAGGATCAGGAAGGTTAACTTCAAATGATATTTCTGTTACTTCATGTTCTTTTAGTTGTACAAAAGATATTAATAACCCTGCAATTGTTAAAATAAACGTTGTTGCCCAAGATGCAACAGGTACTGCAGTTGAAAAAGGCTCCGTCTCCGCCCAAACAGAAATTATAGTTAGAAATTATTAAGTTTATCTAAATTAAATTTAATATTTTTAGACTTTCTATAACAGATGAGTTTTGGGTGTTTATTAAATCAACCCTATCTTTAAAAGAATTAAAAATTGGGGTTAAGAATTCATCTGCCCATGACGGAGTTAAAACTTCAACCCCTGTAAAATCTATTTCAATTTTTTCGTCAGGCTTTACTTCTCGTAATGTGGGGTTAAAGGCAAGCGAGGCTTCTTTTCCAGAAGGTCTTGAAACCAATGTGGATCCAAATTTATTTAGGTTAATTATCATATAATTTAATATTGTACAACTGCTATACAACCACGTATAGATTCATTTACTTCTTTAATTACTACATCTGTATTATTTACATCAAGATTTAGAACTGCATTTCCTGTCTGAAAAAATAAAGCAATTGGGTTTTTAGTTACAACATTTCTAACAAATTTCAAGCCATTTCCTCTACTTTCAGGTGCTCTACCAGAAATGTTTTTTGTAAAAGCAACCAATAGTGCTTTTTTGTGATTGTTTAATCTCGGAAGAGTCCTTTTAAGTGTTGATAAAATACCAAGGCCTCTATCTGCAAGAATAATCTTTCTTTGAGATAAAGAATATGTAAAATATACACCTAATATATCAGGCCAATTACCCAGGTTATGGTCAAATGAATTATTTCCAATCTCGCCAGTAATTGCAGATATTAGTGAGGCAAGATTAGTATCCATATTTTTTATTAAATTTGATTGAAGATGTTCCAATCTAGCCTGAAAAACATCACGGGTTTTACAAAAATGTTCTGCTTCAGGTTCATATCCAAAATTATCTGTTGCCCATTTTCGAACAATAGCCAAGTGGTCGTTTATATATAAATCAATGTCTGTTTTTCTATAATATCGATTGCCTTTTGATCCAATACGAACTGAACTGAATTTTCCACTAGTATCCCACCTTCGTAAGGTATCAATCGAAACACCTAGTAATTTTGCTGTTTTGCCAATTGAAATTAAACCTTTATCCATATGTGTATTATATACTATCTATGCAAATCTATGCAAATTTTTGCAAATCTATGCATTACTAGAATCATTTGATTGGTCTTTTATTTTCTTTACCCTCAAGATCTTCGTAATAGGTTAAAGCTCTAAGAATTAAAATGTTTTTTAACAAAAAAATCAAAATCTACTGACGTTCTGTGACCAATTTGTAAAGCAAGAGCAGTTCCACCTGCAAGATAAAAGCCGTCTTTAGACAAGAAACTAAGTTTAGGTAATATGTCTTTTTGATTTTTATCTAAAATAGATGTATGAAATTTCATTTTTACTTAAAAATCAAGATTGATTATGGCTTGATTAAATTTATTTTGTTTTAAATTAATTCCAAAAATACTAAGCCAATATTTTAAAATACTTTTCATCCAATAACCTTTAAGTGGAGATTTGAGAATATTTTTAATATCGTTTTTTGAATAACTTTTTACTAGCCAATGAAGAGCTCTTCCATCTCCTTTATTCAATATTTCAGTAATAATTATCTCTTTGTCATTATTCATATCTAGTTTTTTTAAATTATACGAGGCAAGATATGGTTGAAGAAATTTTGGTACATCCATATACCTATATTATACACTATTTATAGCGTAGCTGAATCTTATGGTGTCACCTCTGCCCACTTGGTTTCTTCGTATATTAGAGATTAGCTACCTTTCTAATGTACTAACTGTTTCAATATTTATTCTTAACCAAAAAATTGACATGAGATGTATAATAATAAAAAAATGACTTCAAAATCTGGAGTATTCTTAGTTGAAGGTTTTTCAAGATGTGCATTGTACGATATTAATTCTGGAATGTAGGAGGCTTGCACTTTCACAGTAAGATGCCTTGAATTAAAAAATCGTTTCGAAATCCTGTATAATCGGGTTATTAATGAAAAAATCTAATTTTGTATTGCCAGCCTTAGTTTTTCATTCAGTGAGAAAGGGTGCTGGAAGGGATTTATACGCCTTGGAACCCACTCAGTTTGATGCTATCGTGGCAATGATTGTTGAAAAGTTTGGTGGTACAGTGAGCATGGAAGATATTATTGCAAGCCAAAGTTCCCTTGTAAATCGAAGCGGAGTTTTATTAACGTTTGATGATGGCTATGAGGATCATTCTGAAATAGCGCTTCCAATTTTAAAAAAGTATAATGCTAAGGCAACTTTTTTCTTATTACCCAAATATTTTGGTCAAAAAAATCTGTGGGATCACCGATCACAAGTAATATTAGATCACTTATCAATTGAACAAGCTAGAAAGTTGGTAAAAGAAGGCCATACTGTTGGTAGCCATGGATTAACACATAATTCGTTACTGAAATTTAGTGATCAACAACTCAAAACTGAACTCATGAAGTCAAAGGTCATACTTGAAGATTACCTACAAATTAATGTGGATTGTTTTTCGTATCCATATGGAGATTTTGATCAGAATATTACTGAATTAGCATCTGGTATCTATAAATATTCTTTTGCTACAAATAAAAAGACTTCTCCCGATTGGAATCAATTTGGATGCGCTCAAATTAGAAGAGAGCGTATCCTCTCGAATATGAGTCTGAAAGAAATAGAGGCTTTGATAAATGAATATAAATAAAAAACACCTTTCAATTGGAATTGTAACACCTGTAAGAAACGAAGAGGACACATTACAAAACCTAGCAAATTGTATCCTTAGTCAAACTGAATTGCCTGATCATTGGTTAATTGTAGATGATGCATCGTCAGATACCACTCCCTCTATTATTAATAGCCTTAAAAGGCAATATAGTTGGATAACCAGTATTAACTTACCCGATCGAGGACATTACAGCCGAGGGGAAGGTAGCTATAGTACTGCAGCAAAGGGTTTTAAATATATGTTAGGTTCTTTTGATGTTCAAGTTTTGGGTATCTTTGATGCAGATATTTCGTTTGAAAAAACAACTATTGAGCGTATTCGTGATGAGTTCTTAAGATCAAATAAATTGGGTATTTATGGTGGAGAAATTATTGAATTAATAAATAGTAAATGGATAATCCCAATGATACTACCCAAAGACTTTGTAAGAGGTGCGTGTAAATTTTTTCGTAGGCAATGTTATGAAAATATTGGAGGAATTAAATTAGGAAAATCCAGTAATGTTATTAGCAACATGGAGGCGCTTATGTATGGTTGGGAGGTAAAAAGAGACAGCACACTATTAATTAAACATCTTCGTTCAGGTGGATCAAGAGATAACTATGTGCAACGATACACAAAAGGGGGCGTGGAAGCAGCTTACATAGGTAGTGACCCCTTACTTACACTTGTGCGCGGAGCAAGAAAGATGATTAAATCAAAGCCGTATTTTTTAGGAGGACTTATTTTTTTAGGCACTTATTTTAATAACACCGTTCTACACAAAGATCAGTATCCCAATTCAGAGTTGTTAAAGTTTATTCAAAAACGCCATAGACAAATTTTACTAGAGGGATTTTATAAATGGTAAAGATTAAATATGATTAAAAGAAAATTTCCGATGCGTACAATCTCACCAGATGGTACGTCGATACCACCACATGCCAAATTGACCTTTAAAGGAAAAGTGTTCGAAGTTTGGCAGTGGGAGCAAAAACTGTTTGACGGCAGCATCAAAATTTTCGAACAGTTGAAGAGACAAAATACAGCCCAAGTTATATCTGTAGTAGGAGATCATATTCTTATACAACTTGAGTCACAACCTAACGTGCCACAACCTTTTTTGTCATTACCTGGCGGAAGGTGTGATTTAAATGAAAATCCACTTGACGCCGCAAAGCGGGAACTACTAGAAGAAACTGGCTACGAATCAGACGATTGGGTGTTGTGTAAAGAACAAAATTCTATAGGTAGAATTGACTGGTCCATTTTTACATATATAGCTCGTAACTGCGTCCTTCAAAAACCGCCACAATTGGATGCCGGAGAAAAAATAAGGACACACTTTGTCACTTTTGAAGAATTTCTTATGCTTTCAGATGATCAATCTTTTTATGAAAGAGAGTTAACCTCAATGTTACTCTATGCTCGATTTGATCAGAAAATTAAGAGTGAATTTCGTAATTTACTCTTTAAGAAAAAATAATTTACAAAGAACAATGAAACAAAACACCATTTTAAATTTCTCTAAATTGAAATATAGAAACGGCGTAATTGGACTTGTTTTGAATAAAGATAAAAGAATTTTAATTGTACAATCAATTGATTATGGCAAAGACGAGTGGAGGTTTCCTGGGGGTGGAATCGAAATCGGAGAATTGTCCAAAAACGCTTTGTTACGTGAATTGTTAGAAGAATTGGGTACCAGCAAATTTGAAATCCTTAAAAAAAGCGATGTCGTAATAAAATATGATTGGCCATTGGAAGTTATAAAAAAGAAACTAGTAGACAAAGGCAAAACATATAAAGGCCAAACACAAATACAATATTTGGTTAGCTTTTTAGGAAACTCAGACGAAATAAAAGCCGATAAAAAAGAATTAAGGAAAATTAAATGGGTGAGTTTTATGGATTTAAGATTGTATTTTAAATTTCCCGGTCAATGGGAAAATGCACGAAAAACAATTGACAGATTTGGAATATGATTAAGCAATTGTAAAAGTAACTCTAGGTAAAGTCAAAGTGGCGCTAGGCGCGAAGCGCATTCCGCCGACCCCAGCGCGAAAAAAATGCGGGGTCAGACTAAAGATTTAAAATATGTTCGAATTTTTCGGTAATTAGACCACAGCGTTCACTTCATAGCGTAGCTGAATCTCATGGTACCACTTCTGCCCATCTGGTTCTTCTATTGGTTTTGGTGTATAATTTGTGATATGAATATAGCTTTTACTGATCAAGAGATACTCAAATTAAAAATATTAGATATTAGTGCCTTAATTTTATTTGGTTCTCAAGCACAAGGTGTTGCAAATGAGGCAAGTGATTTTGATATTTTTGTAATAGGCAAAAAAACTGCCTCAGCTTATGATTTTGTGTACGAGATTATATCTGAAAAAATTAATAAATTAATTAATTTAGATATAGTTTTTGAAACAAGTGCCCCGATGGAACTTCAAAGTCATGTAGTAAAGTATGGACAGGTGTTATATCAAGAAAATGATTCAGTATTTGCCGATTTTAAACAAAAAATAATGATTTTTTATTCTGATTTTGCACCATTAAGGCAAATTTATTCGAATGCAACAATGGAGAGAATCAATCTATGACAAATTTAAAAATTGAAAAAGATATAATTATCAAAAGACTTGATGGAATTGAATCTGAATTAATTGAACTTAAAAAAATAAGTCAAGAAACCCTTGATGATTTTGGTAGTGGTAATGGATGGAAACTCGCACAATTTCATTTACACCGCGCTTTAGAAGGAGTGTTTAATATAAGTACTCATATTCTTTCTAGGATTCCTGGAGCAACTGCTACACAGTATAAAGAAATTGCTATTAAACTTGGGGAAAATAAAATTATTGATAATGATTTTGCTATAAATAAAATGACAAAAATGGCTAAATATAGAAATAGATTGGTACATTTTTATTCTGAAGTTACAGCAGTTGAGTTATATAAAATCATAAATGAAGATTTGAATGATTTTGAATTCTTTTTGAATGCTATTAAAGATCTTCTTCAAAATCCACATAAATTTAATCTTGAAATAGAATAAAATTTATGGTGCCACTTCACTCCATCTGGTTCCTCTGAAGCCTAGTTTAATTATTAAATAAGTTGTTTAATAATTCTAAATTGAGCTATTGCATGAGGCAATGTAGAAAATGGATTTCTGATTATTTTTTCATCTAGAATAAACGATCTATTTTTTATTTGATTTGATCCTTTAAAACATACATTAAATGTTGAGGCGTAAATTTTATCTAAGTCTTGATTCGGATTTTTATATATTTCAATTTCAAATAAAACTCGATGAAAAACTTTTAAAAATTCTCCGAAAATAGTACCATAAATGGAAATTGAAATTCCTTTTAAGATGTTTAACTCTATTTTTGTAGTTTCTAGTTCATTAATATATGAGCCGTTTTCTTCAGGCAGAATTTCTTTCTTGTAACATTCAATGCGATAAATTATATGTGATAGTTCATGAATTAGGTCTATTGACTGATGTCTAAAATTTTGATTTTTGTTAATTTGTATTTTAAATCTATCTGTTTCTTTTATGTAACTTGATTGTGAGGAATCTCCAAAGGCAATATCAATTTTTGATTTATATGCACCAATAATCTTATTATTGCTAGATACATAATGTTTTACTTCGTTTAAATTATTAAAACAAAATTCTTGTAAATTACAAAGATAGCAATGATTTTCAAATTCAGTATAAAAGTCGTTGATATTATCGCCAATTGATAAATGACTATGACATATTTTTACAATTTTATCAAAATCCTTAATAAAAAGTTTGTAAATAGATTTTGGTATTTTATACAAAGCTAAATTGTAATCAATAAACGTTTTATATTGCTTAGATAAAGCTGATTTATTTCTTTGGGTTATTAAACCAATAAAGGATCTCTCTATATTTTTATATGGAACTTTGAGTTTGTTCCAAACTGCATTTCTTTTTTCAGGTAATGCATCCCAAATCTTAGTTTGTAATTTAGTTCGAAATTCAGGTGAGTAAGCAACAAAAAAATCTGCAGACGATTGATAATCAGCAGGATTTACTTTTTTGAGTTCATTTTCTGCAGTATTTCGAGCAATTTCGTTTCGTATCCAATTTTTAATATACAATTCTTCGGACATTATTTTTGGAGCAGTTAATTTCACATAATATGACCTCGCTTGATTTGTGGATTGCTTAACTAATGTATTCATATGATTAATTATATAAGGTAAAGCGGAGAAAAGGTAATACGTGTGTATTTAAAGTGCTAGTGCACACCTTTTCTCCTACTAGAAACTTATTTAATTGTTAGAACTACCAACCGCCGCCGCCAAAATCTGGTGGTGGTACTCTGTCAGCATCTTGATTGCATCCGCCACTTGCGCCACGACTGAAGTCACTCTCAATACCTTGGTTGGAATTGATTGCTCCACCAGCAGTTGGGTGCAAATTACCTTGCAGATCAGGATACATGACACCGTTGCCAACTTGAATTCCGCCTTGCGGAATTGGTTGAACGGTTTGATCATCATCAGGATTAAACATCTTTGCTCCTTTTGAAAAACAAATTCCGCTTACGTGCGGTCTGTGATGACTTAAATTTTTGGTGTCGTTACCAATTTTTGATCAGTTCCAATTTGACAATTTGTTTTGGATTAAAACCACGCAAAGTGTGGAATCCAATAGTCGAAAGTGGAATACAGATCTATCAAAGGCTTCAAGACCTAAACTCAAGGATCTTCCTCGTGATGATTTAGACCACACCCATTTAAAGGTGCAATTGTAATATATCAAAATGTCAAGAACATGGGATACTTTTTGTTTTGTCAAATAAAATTTCCCTTTCGATTAACAAACTAACTTTCCAACCCCTCGTGAATTGCTTTAATTATTTTACTTTTGACTTCTTCAGATACTATTCTGGATCGTTCTTCTTCTTTAGCATAATGATTACCAAACTCTGGATCATCAAAAATCAACTCTTTGAATTTTATTTTATGGTTGTATCGTGGCTGAAAATGCCAATGTACGTGTGGATTGGGTGGATTATTTTGATAAGCCAAGTTCATAAGACAACTCCAATTAAATGACGATGGTTTAAAAACTTTTTTTGTGGCTAGTTCCAATTTTCTAATGATTTCCAATAGTTCCAACCATTCTTTGTTGTTAAGTTTAGCAATATCGTCACAATGTCTTTTAAGAGTAACATAGCACCTGCCAAGATAGGCTTGTTCATTGGCAAGAAATGTGATCCAATGCCCCGTTTCGATTACGGGATTATCAGCTTCTTCTACAAATTCACAAATATTACAATTCATTTTGGCCACATTTTCCCCATTCCTTTAAAAGGATTGTTCTCAAAGGTGATATTGGTTATTTTTTTAAGTACTTCATCAATACTCAAGCCGTAAACCTTTGCAAAAACTTCTGCAGCTGCAGTTAATATTTTCTTATTCCAATCAAAACCCATTTTTTTAGCAATGTTTTTAACTTTTTCTTTCGAATCAGCCTCAATTTCAATAATTGGTTCAAGTCCTGGCCAAGTATCAATAACTATTTCGGCGCCATCTAATTCCCAAGTTTCCCTTAACTTTTCTTGATAATAAGTGAGTTTCAACCCCGACCTTTTTATAATTTCGACTATCTTATCAAAATCATTTACTTCAACATAAGTTTCCTTCTGATCTGTGAGCCTTCCACCTTCATTGGCGTGAATTTTTGCACTAAGGCGTATCAAATTCCCCTCATTCCTGATTCTAATATAATCACAACGAAGACGAGGATTGTTGCGCTTGTCACCCAATACCGTTTTCATTTTCCTTTCAGGAAACACAAGTATTGCCCCTAAACTTTTGAGTTTTTTTCGAAACCCTGTCTTATTTACTGGAAAAAATTTTGCTTCAAATTCGGTATCCATATATTTAAGAATAACACATACAATTCACATTCAAATAGTTGAATATTTATGATCAATAAAGGTTTTATCTGCGTGTTTGGTTACTTTAGGTACGAAACCTCCCTCTTGTTTGATAATATCAATTACTTCTTCTGCTTTTTCTAACCATTCATTATCTCCTACTTTAATTTCTATTCGCAAATTTGGGTATCCGCTTAATCCTTGAGCTTCCCATAATGGTGTTGACCAAAATGAATGATACTTATAATTGTAGTCAATTGTCACTCTAAAATCGTCTGGACGACTGTCATCCACGACAAAATGATCTCTACAAGCCGAAACCATAACAGTTGGCACAAGTCCCATTGGGTGTTCTTTTCCAATAGCGGTAAATATTTCCTGTGGAATTTCGACAGAATTCAAAATATCAGTAGCAATTTGCAGATTTTTTGATACATCCATAATTGTGCTTAGATATGCTTTTTGTCGATATTTGGTTTCATACTCTTTACCATTTTCTGTAGGAAAAGTGACTTTTATTTCGAGTGATGCTAATTGATTCGGATTCACAAATATTCTATTAGAATTAAGGTTTTCCAATTCTATTGGTTTCCTATACCATCTTGCACGAATTCTGGTTGATAGATCTTTGTCCACAGGGCTCCAGAAATATATAGTGGAATACGCTCCTTCAGGAATATTCCAAACAATAAGATCACTAGATTTTAATTTCTCATTCAAAGAAGTTAATTTTCCAATATCTAAATCAAAAATTCCTGCTACCAACCTTGATTGATCGGGCATTGGTAGGTTTTTATTAAACCATTTCTCTTCTGAATTTTGATATATTTCTGGTCTCATGATCTCATGCAATCCCAAATACTATAGCATATTTATCCCTTTGTCAAATTATAGGATATAACTTCTTTCAAGGTTGGACCTTTTTTATGATTTGACTTTTAAGGTCAGACCTTAACACGCGACAAATTTTCTACAAGTCCTGTCTCTATTAGTTTTTCAAGTTGTAAATAGTCACCCTCGTCTGCGTTTTGTAGGGCTTTTATATAAGTTCGCCTGTCACTTGTTTTATCTGCCCTTATCTCAATTGGAGGTAAATTAAATTTAAATAATAATAAAATAGTTAGCATTCTGGCAGTCCGGCCATTGTAGTCATTAAATGGATGAATTTGGACGAATCTATGCTGAAACCAAGCTAAAAGTTTGATAATTTCAGTTATATATTTATCACTTGTTTTGGATGGTAAGTGGTCAATTCTTGCTTTTAAATCTAAACATAAATTAGTTATAGCTTCTCTGACTTTGTAGTATTCGATTGCTTCCTTTCCTGAATACATAACATTTATAGTTCTAAATTTACCTGCCCATTTTGGAAAAATCCAAGCATACGAAATTTTATGTAATTTTAGGGTTAATGGAACATCAATATTTGTATTTTTTAGAAGTGTTGTTATAAATTCAAGTCCTTTTTTATTTCCTTGAATTTCTAGTTTTAATAGTTTCTGTCGGGGTAAAATTCCAAAGCTTGTATCTTTAAAGGATGTTTCCCCCTTTTTCATATTATATATCTAAAATATTGACAGAATCTGCTTTCTAGTTACCCGTTCTCCTTCGAGTTTTGTACTTCTATAAATCATTTCAGGCATGAAAGCCCTAAAAAACTCCAAAGTGGAATTTCTACTATGATTGGTCACATATTTTTTATAAATTTTTTGTATTTTTGATTGCTTTATCATAGTTAAATTATACCATACTTATGCCTCAGAGTGTAGCAAATCTACCTCTCTGTATCAAGTCCATATACTACAGGATATTTACATATACTGTATCACTAACTTCGTTATAAGCGTAGCTTGAAATAGCTTATAGGTCTTAAAAAAACCTCCTTTGTGGGGAGGTTTATTTTTTTAATTTGAGTTTATTTTCACCCAAATCTTTTAATACTTTGTTAATCTGCTTTTTTAAAATCGGAATATCGTTTGTAACTGTTTCCCAAATAACGTTGATATCTATATCAAAATAATCGTGTATCAACTTATTTCGTAGGCTTACTATATCTTTCCATGGGATTTCTGGCAAGGATTTCTTGATCTCTGGTGGAATTTTATTTCCTGCTTCACCAATTACTTCCATATTTTTCTCGATTGCGTCAGTAAGTAAGTGATTCTTTGTAAATTGAAGCTTCGTTAAATTCTTAGAGTATTTTAGAATCCTTGTACAGGATGTTTTAATATCAATTAAATACAATTTATAATCTTTTCTGTCGTTAGACATACATTACTGATTTGAGTATATCATTTTTGATATATGGTTTTAAACTTGTTTTTGTGACAAGATCTACTTTTCTTCCTAAAATATTTGTTAATTTATTTTCAATATTAATTAAGTCAAAATATGACATTTTACTTTTGTGCGATCGGTCGATAAGAATATCAATATCACTTTTAGGTGAAAAGTCACCAAAAGCAAACGACCCAAAAATTCCAATTTTTGACACACCGTAATTTTTAGCCAAAATAGCTTTCTCTTTCTTGATAATTTGTTTAGCCTCAGTTAAATTGTTTACTTTTACTTTCATGTCTAAATTATACCACAAAAAGAAAAATCCGCTTACGTGCGGTCTATGATGACTTAAGTTTTTAATATCTCTACCAATTTTTGATCAGTTCCAATTTGACAATTTGTTTTGGATTTATAAGCGTAGCTTGTTCATTCATAACCACGCAAAGTGTGGAATCCAATAGTCGAAAATGGAATACAGATTTCTTAAGGGTATTAAGACCTAAACTCAAGGATCTTCCTCGTGATGATTTACATCACACCCAATTTAAAGGTGCAATTGTAATATATCACAATAGGTCAGAATGTCAAATTAAAATAATAATTTATAGTAAAGCTGAATCTCATGGTGCCACTTCTGCCCACTTGAATCTTTTAAACATGAGTTTTTGTGGAAAGAGAACAACCTGATCAGGAGCAAATTCAAAAAGTTCTGCAGGAATAGTTGTATCATCTGGCAGGTCTCTTTGTAATGTTATTCCTCCATATGAAGCTACTGATCCTCTAAGGTGAAGTTGTGTGTTTCCTAATCCTGTTGTAAATCCAGAATCTGCAGTATACATACCTTCAATTGCAGGTGTACCTGTAACTGAGGCTGCTATATTTATATTTCCATTTACAAATACTACAAAGAAACCATTATTATCATCTAAGTTTATTTTACCATTAATGTTAAAGTTGCCTGATTTGACAAATAAAATTACTTTTCTTGATCCAAAATTAATATCCCCTACAGTATCCAAGTTTCCCGTTATTTTATACCATTCATATCCATTAGCGTCAGTTACAGCACCTACTCCTGTTGTTAATTTACTAATATCATTAATTACAATGTCAGGTGGTATTAAATTTTCAAAATATGAATAATTAAAAATTCTTGTTAAACTAGTTTCGGTATTTGCATTCCAACCTGTAGAAGATATAGTCCCAGGAGCTGTGCCTATTTGTCCATTATATACAGGTATTCCTGGAAATCCTCCACTTCCAACTGTATTAAGATATTGACCTGTTGCTACCTTGGATGAGATATTACCATTAGCAGTTATATCCCCATCATTAACCTGCCACCATGGACCTTGACATGATTGGGTGTTACAAGTTCGTCCATCTAAAGTTCCACAGGCATTTGTTCTAGTTTGTGTTCCCCCACCACAACTTACACTGCAAGCGCTCCACGCCCCCCAGGAACTGGCGCCGGAATTTGCGCAACTGCCTCCGCAACCATTACTTTGTCCGCAAAGAGGCGATCCACAACTTGGGGTACAAGACGCAACACATCTAGATTTGTCTTGTGGAATCCATTCACCACCGCCACCTGAACATACTTTTCTCAACACAGCTCTACCCTGTTTCCATTCAGTTACCCATTCACATGTTTCTTTATACTCAACCCAAGTCATTTCACTATAGTATTCAAGTTCACACGTAGGCTCCTCTTTCTCCGCCTTCCCCGTCCTAATCGCACAACAGCCATTGTTACATGTGTAATATCCTGGCGGACAATAAAAATCAGGAGGCA
>JBBTZT010000004.1:0-1844 GCA_038061225.1 Patescibacteria group bacterium | reverse complement strand
AAAAAAAGCCCCTCCTTTAACAGAGGGGCTTGTAAAAATTCTAACGCCTTACACTGCAAGCAGTGAAAGCCTCAAAACGTAATTAGTACTATAGCATATGACTATGGGTCTGTCAAGTCTTTCTATTAATTATCCGTTTTTCTAGCAAGTACGAAGAATGATGGACCAAAATTAAATTTAGCCAGTGGAATTTGTAATATCTTTTCTAAGTCAATTAAGGTATGAACTGGGAAAAGTCTTTTAAGTAGTGTTGATCTAATGTTTGAAACAGATCTAATTTCTATTATTTCAAAGTTATATTGTTTTAATTTTCCAAGTATTTGATCAGGATGATAGTTTATAAAAGGAAGCGTTTTTTTCTTTATATGTTTTTTACTTCTTATATCTATTGGGAAAATATTTAATGGGTATGTAAAATCTCCTTTTGATATACTTCTAATACAAGCTTTAAGATGATTTTTGTTTGCAAATTCAAGTATAAAATAACCTCTATTTGAAAGTAATTTAGATATAATATCAAAAGCTTGATCTATATCTCCTATATGATGCAGAACCCTAACCATTATTGCTAAATCAAATGATTTTTGTTTAACTGTAATTGGTATGTTTTGAAGTTTTGTTTGTATAAAATTGATATTTTTAAACTTACCATATTTTTTTCTTGCAATTGATATTAACTTTGCAGAAGGATCAGTCAAAACAATTTTTTTTGATCTAAATTGATATGATGGTAATAATCTTCCAAAACCTGCACCAATTTCAATAATTTTATTTACTTTTGGAATCTCTGCAACTAGTTTTCTAAGAGCCAAAAATTCAGATTGATGTTCATATTCTCGTCCTTTCCAGTAGGACGGATAATCGTAGCTGTCGTAAGCGGCTGGCATAAGTAGTATATCTTACTCCATTTCTTCCATGAATTGGTTAACACCTTTACCCCATGCTCCATTAGGAGAAGAAGGAGTATATTTAGTCCAAATAGCGTCAGGAGTGGTTAGCCCTTTATCTATATATTCAGATTTTAATCCTTCCATGACTGTCTTTATTGCTTCTTCATACGATCTAAACCCTAATGTTCCTTTACTGTGTATACCCCATCCCCAACAATTATAGGTATTATCTGGAATTATTTTACATAGATTTGATTCTTGCTGTGCAATTGCAGGTATAAGTCTATAATCAAGCCCATATTCATCTGATTTAGTTACCATGAAGTTTTCTAGACCCACAAGAGGTGAATTGTATCTAACTAAGTATTGTCTAATCAATTCAGGTCTAGCATCTCCTGATGTAGCTTCCCCAGATATTTTAGGGAATTCGCTAGGAAGTGAAGCATAGACTTTAACACCACCCATACTTTTAGTTGTTAAATCTATTTTTTCAGTTGTATCAAGTGACATTATTGAAAACAAACTAATGCCCAAAGTTAATGGTGTAATCAAGAAAAAAATAGCTATTAAAAAGATATTTTTCCAAAACTCAAAAGAGGGCTTAGCCTCATATTCTAATTGGGTTAACATATATTATCTCTACTAGAATGACATACTGAAATAATTAAGTCAAGTTTGGTATAATTATGGTTTTAAGTCGAAGTGCTGAAATTGGTAGACAGGCACGTTTCAGAAGCGTGTGCTCTTAACGAGCGTGAGAGTTCAAGTCTCTCCTTCGACACAAAATCTTTATTTCTGTTAAAATAAGCTAGTTAATGATGCGGGGGTGGCGAAATGGTAGACGCGCACGCCTAAGGAGCGTGTGGAGTAATCCTTGCTGGTTCAACTCCAGTTCCCCGCACACATGACCGACCTGTCGGGGTCGAGCGAAGCGAAGACCACGACTTTTGCCCA
>JBBTZT010000003.1:59076-330360 GCA_038061225.1 Patescibacteria group bacterium | reverse complement strand
AGCGCTGCTTTTGGGAAGCAGAGGTCATGAGTTCGAATCTCGTCACCCCGACACACAGAGAATCAGGCACAGAAACATTGCGTGCGATTGCGGGCGCACGCAACAAATCAAACTCAGATTTGTAATTTGCAGTCAGTTTTCGGTTATGTAAAAAGAAGTTCGAGCCGATGTTTTTTGCGAAGAGTGCAACTTCTTCGCAATTATTTTTTCCGTACGCGATTTTTGCCCCGGTTTTCGCCTTTCCTATGAAATCTTTGAAAGGTTCGAGCCAAAGATTACCTCCACTTTCAATTTTGGTTATTTCTTCTTGCAACTTTAACTTTTTCTCAAAGATTTCATTTTTCTTTGTCTTATAAATTTGAGGGTCAATTACTTGATCTAAGTAACTATCAAGTAAAATGTTTAACTTTTTGTCTAAACTATCAACTTCCATTTTTAAATTACTCAAATTTACATCTGTGTTTTGTTTTTCAACAATCTCATCTTCTTTTATCCACTGTGTCCATTTGTTTGCCCAAGAAATAGGCAATGCAACATCAGAAATTGATTTTCTTACTTGGGTTTCAATTTCTGGTGCTGTAACTGCTTGTTGCGTACAAGGACGAATCTTTTTAGTACATCGGTAGTAAACATATGTTGCATGCCTATTCTTGGTTTTGTAAAACTTGGTGTGCTGTTCTGCTGTGATACTTGCTCCACACTCTTGGCACTTCATTAAGCCAACAAATGGAAAAGTATGTGATTTGTAGCTTGCTCTAATTCTTCTTCCTCTTTCTTCTTGAACCTTTTTAAATAATTCTTTGGAAATAAAACATTTATGACTTCCCTCATAATACTCATCTTTATATTTCATAATGCCAATATAAAATTTATTGGTTAGTATTTGATGAACTTCACTTATATGTAATACTTTTCCATTTTTACGAGTAAGGTCAAACTTATATAAAAATCTTGCAATTTCAATAAATGTTTTGTTTCCCTCTGCAAACATTTGATATGCTTTCTTAATCGCCTTTGATTTTTCAAGGTCAATATCAATTCCGCGAGTTCTGAAATTATTTATGTACCCATATGGAGCTTTGGCAGGCCAAACACCATTTCTTAATTTTTGACGCTGACCACGCCGCACATTTTCACTTAAATTATCAATATAATATTTGGACTGCCCAAAGGCGAGGGTTGGCATGGATTGGGCAGGAAAACTGGCCGCGCCCCCATTCGCGGCCAGCAAATTGTATGGAAAATACAGGCAGAATTCGATTTTCTTGTCTTTTAAAAAGTATTTCGAGCCGACTTTTTTTGCCATGTCTGCAAGATCATGGCAATTATTTTCAGCGCGCGCGATTTTTGCGCACTTTTGTGCGCAGGTAATGTAGTTTTTGACTGCTTCGATCCAATTTGGATTGTCTGACGCTAACTCCTTTTGTTTTGAAAGTAAATTGGCCTTTCTTTCCATTAGTTCATTTTTCTTTTTAATATAACTTTCACTATCAATTACAGTATCTAGATATGCTTCAAGGAGTGTATCTAGTTTTTGTTCAGTTTGAGAAATTTCAGTTTCTAGGCTTGACGAACTATTTTTGTCTTCACTTTTTTGAGTTTCTATGTCTTGAACTAGAAACTTGTTCATCTGATCTACCCAGCCTTGGGAAACTGAAAGTGATTTAATCATTTCTCTAAACTGAACTTCTATAATTTCTTCCCGAGTGTAACCTTTTTGACAACACACAGTTGATTTTTTCTTTTTAGTACAGTGGTAGTACAAATAATCTGCTTTGTGATGAGTACGAGGGAAGTAAAAGGGTCTGTGTTCTGCTGTAATACTGCAGTTGCAGTATTTACATTTAATGAGGCCTGTAAATGCAAAGTTGTATCTTTTTGACTGATTTTGATGATAATATCCTCGTTGTTTTCTTACAACTTGGCATTTATCAAATAACTCTTTAGAAATTAGTGGTGTATGAGTACCTTTAAACATTTCACCTCTAAAGACCATGTAACCTGTGTAGAAAGGCCTCATTAACACACGACGGAGATTACTATCATTTAGTTGTCCACCACTGTATTTATTTTTCATACCCTGTTCAAAAAGAAATCTTCCTATACCGTCGAGTGCATACTTTCCTGTGGAGTACAACTCAAATGCTTTTCGAAGTGGTCTAGCTTCAGGCTCATACACAACAATCGATTTTATATTTCTGTCATTTCTATATCCCATTGGAGCTCTGGCAGGCCAAACACCAGTTTTAATTTTGTACTTTAAACCTCTTGTAACATTTTGACTTAAATTATCAACATAATATTTGGCCTGCCCAAATGCGATTGAGAGCATGAAACGTCCTTGTGGTGTATTTTCAAACCAGTGTGTTGGAAACTTTAATGACTGAAGTTCACCTGTGTCTAAAAGGTATATGATCTTACCCCCATCGACACTATTTCTAGCAATTCTATCGGGATTCCAACTAACAATTCCTTGTGCTTCTCCTTTTTCTATTCTTTTAACAAGAGAGTTGAATATTGGTCTTCCAGTAACTTTTGCACTTTGAGCTTCAGTCAGAAAATCAACAATTTCAAGGTCTTCCCTTAAAGCAAATTCCTTAAGTTCTGAAATTTGATTATCAATGGACAAAACCTGTTTATCTTTTTCATCTGTTGATTTTCTGGCGTATCCTATGTATTTCATTTTGGCAGTTATTAAAGTTTCCTGTTTTAGCCTATTAAGTTGTCAGGCCAGAGGCCTGAAAAATTTTTGCACATTTTCTTTTTTTCTTTTTAAAAGACCGAATTCTGCCTGTATTTTCCATACAATTTGCTGGCCGCGAATGGGGGCGCGGCCAGTTTTCCTGCCCAATCCATGCCAACCCTCCCGTTCTACCAAGAAGTTCGAAACTACTTCAAAGGAACATCGGCTGACCCCACCCAGCCGATGTACTATTCGTAGCTCGGCCTTTGGCCTCGCAAAAAGTTCGGCTCGAAATCCGCCTGTTAAGGCGGAAAAAGAAAATGTGCAAAAATTTTTAATGTTCTGTTTTGTTGTTTTTACAACTCAAAAGGCGCAACCGGTGGACTCAACAAGAATTGTGTTCTTATTGTCCGATTGCGCCATTAAAAAACACAATTCGTTTATTGTTGAGTCCACTTTAAATTTATAACTTCTACAAAAAATATCAATAACTAAATTTAAGCCAAAAAAACACCCTCCAACTTCGAAAAACAATTTGCCAAATAACAGCAAACGATCTTTCTCCGTGTGGAGGGTGTTTCTTACGACATTGTCGCGGAATTACAGGATAGCAATCAGCGGGAACACAAGCCAGACGACAACTGCCAACAAAGCAAGTATAAACCATAAAAAACCGGGATCGCGTTGAACCAAGCGCACGGTTACTGCTTCCTTGCTGGTAATTTTCACCGTCGCGGTGCCGTCTTGAAACAACCATTTGCCACCCGAAATTTCTTGAGATGCTACGACAAAGTATTTGTCGGATGACCATCCCAATGGGCGCGCAGTGGGGACACTGACAAGGGTTTCTCCACTTTCCTTGCGAAGTACGAAGAAACTCGCAGATGCCGCTTCGAAAGTAACTGTTTCTGCTTCAATCTTCAGATCGCGTCCAGTGTTGAACTCGATCTTGGTGCCTGTCCGCACATCATCTTTCGTTGCGGCGTTGGCAACATAGAAGTACCCAGCAATTACAACAGCTGTCCAAACCAAAAAAGCAATTGTCTTTCCTTTCATTTTACACACTCCTTTGAAAAATATGATTTTTCTACCCAAATAGGTATTTCTCTAAATACTTATATATTCAGAAAACTACCCACCTGGAAGGAGTGCGTAACAATTCCGCAATTTATTAATGTGCAAGAAACTTAAAAAAACTAAAAATTGAGAAACTGTAAGTTGCAAATTGAACTCGAATTTCTCAAAATTTACTAATGTCATACTAACATAGCATTTGACAAAAGTCAAGTATTATAGGTTACTCCAAAATTTGCAACTTTTTAAAAGAGTCAGAGAAACCAAAAGTGTCTCTGCTCGCCCGCAGGCGAGCCAAAAATCGCGCGCGCTGAAAATAAGCGAGGCCAAAGGCCGAGCTACGAATAGTACATCGGCTGGGTGGGGTCAGCCGATGTTCCTTTGAAGTAGTTTCGAACTTCTTGGTAGAACGGGATTGAAAGCATAAATTTGCCTTGTGGGGTGTTATCAAACCAGAAAGTTGGGAACTTTAAATCAAGAAGCTTTCCTGTATCAAGCATGTAAACAATGCGACCTCCATCAACAGAATTTCTTGCTAGTCTGTCTGGGTGCCAAGCGAGAATACCCTGTGCCTCACCTTTTTCAAGCTTTTTAATAACTTCTGCAAACTTCTCGCGGCCCGGAACCTTAGCGGTTTTTGATTCTTCAATAAATTCTACGATTTCTAAATTTTCTCGCTTGGCAAATTCTTTTAGTTCTGCAATTTGTGCTTCAATGGACAAAACTTGTTTGTCTACTTCATCTCTTGATCTTCTTGAGTAAACTATATATTTCATGGTTTTGTTTTTTGTTCTACAGAGCAAAGCTCTGAAAATTTTTGCGTTTTGGGACTTGTTCTTTCTTATATTCCGAAAACTGACTGCAAATTACAAATCTGAGTTTGATTTGTTGCGTGCGCCCGCAATCGCACGCAATGTTTCTGTGCCTGATTCTCTGTGTGTCGAAACATACCGAAAAGTTCGAACTCACTTCAAGAACATTTCGGAAAGCTCCGGCTCGGCCTGATGGCCGAAGCCTTCCGCAAACATCGGCTCGAACTCTGTCTTGTTTTTGTTTTCAAGTCCTAAAACGCAAAAATTTTTAAAGTTCTGTTTTGTAGTTGCTCTGCAACTTAAATGGCGCACCTGTTTGTAACCAGTTAGGATAGTCTCCTTACTGACAAGTGCGCCATCAAAAAAGACTATCCGTCAAAAACTGGTTACAATATAAATATACTGAAGTAAAAAAGAAAATGCAATGAAGAATTTTAAGGCTTTCGTTGAACAACAGTTGTCTTAAGAACATGTCTTGTTTTTGACATGTCAGAAACACTCACTGCTCTTTGTGTTTTAAATGCGTGAACAGTTGGATCTTCTTGAAATATTTCGCCTGAATAATCATCTTTCAAGCCATAACCAACAACTTGGTCAACACCATATTTTCCAAGTGTGACCAAACCAACAACTTTATCCAATAATCCTGCTTTTTCTGTGGCTTGAAAATTGTTTTCTGCGCTCATGCAAGGTATTATATTTTGAAAATACTGAAAAAGCAATAGGTACTAAAAAAATAGCTTTTAGTGTCAAATATTTATAACTTCTGTTAAAATACTGAAGAGTCAGAGAAACTTATTTTTTAAGTGTCTCTGGTCGGGCTGGAAGCCCGAGCAAAAATCGCGTAGTTAGGAAAAAATAAGCGGAGGCGAGGCCATCAGGCCGAGCCGGAGCTTTCCGAAATGTTCTTGAAGTGAGTTCGAACTTTTCGGTATGTTTCGACACAGAGAGATATAAGATCTTCTTCTTTAGTTACTCGTAAAACCAATCCCACTCAGGTTTATCTACTTCTTCAATTTTACTTTTATTCATCTTGTATATATTGTCCTCTAAAACTGTTTCCCATGTTCCCTGATAAAAGTGGCTTTCAAGTTCTCCAGCTATCCAGTTTTGAGTTGAAAACTTTACAAAAACAACATCCTTAGAATTCTCATATTTTTCAGTATTTATAACCTCAACATCCAGAATATCTGTAAATCTATTGGTCCATTCTGTGAAATTAGTCTTTTCTAAGTATTTTGTGCTTAATAATTCAAATCCCTTTTCCATTTGTCTAGCTTTTAAATATGTGTAGAAAGCAAAGACTGCGTCTTCTGGAGATTTTGTAGGATCAACTTCAATTTTTGTAATTTCCTGATCAGTTAAATTGTGTAAATTATTTTTAACATCAAAAGCTGTAATAAAAAATGATATACCTGCTAAGCTCTGCGTATTTACTCCAACTAGATCACCACATTGATCAACTAATGGTCCACCACTCATTCCTTTAACCAAACTTATATTTGTTTGAATATATCCTACATAATCTTTTCTGCTTCTTCTAAAATCTATAAAATTACCTTTAACAATTGTTGCATCTCCTGTAATTTCAGAGCCTAACGGGTAACCTGCAGAAAGTAATGTTTCATCAAAACGTAGTTCAAAATCTTCTCTTAATTCATATACTTTGTCAGGATAACTTTCATTAAGTGTTAAAACTGCAATATCCATATTTTTATTACCAACAATTTTAGTTGGTGTTTCAAAATGACCATCAGAAAAAACAACTTTTGGGCTAGGTTCATCGGCAATTACATGGAAGTTTGTTACAACTTCAGAAGGACTAATAAAAAATCCAGAACCCTCTCCATAGCCTCCAATAATTCTAACAACAGATGACTTAAGTTTTGCTTTAACTCCGTAATCACAAAAGAATTTATCAAAATTACCATACTGTCTTTCTATGTAGTCACCTATAACCAAGAGAGAAAACATAATATAAACAACAATTCCAATCCAAACAATGGTTTTAATAAAATTGGGAAGGCCTAAAAATGGCCACTTTATCAAAAACCAAATTAATTTGATTAGTTTAATTAAAAAAAGTATTAAAAATTTTAAAAAATAATAGAAGCTATATGTAACAAGTTTGATTGGAAATAAATATAAAGGGAAAAGCAAGCGTTTTATATATTTTCTAAATTTTTGAAAAAAGTTAGAAACTTTACTACGAAGAGTAATTGCTATTTTATCAATGTTTTTATTTATCACTTTAAAAACTAAAACTTCTAGCGTCCGTCTATGATTCATTATTATATTTTTCACTCACACAGTATAGGCCAATGTTATAGCTTTTGAAACACAAATAAATGCTCATGCATAATTAATAAATTTTTCTATCAAATTTTGACAATAATCCCTGTAATTATTCGATAGTGTTTTAATTTTATTTACTAGCGTCTGACCAATAATTATTTGAATAAATCCATTTCAGATTTTACACTAATATCCACTCAAACATATTTTGTACACTACATACTCCCCTACTCTTACAAAAATTAAAAAAATGAATCTACTTCAAAAACATGGTAAAATATGCTTGTTCTCGTTCGCGTTGATCGCGGGTATAAGCGTAGCTTGAACCTGCGGGTATAGTACAATGGTAGTACATGAGATTTCCAATCTTATGATGCGGGTTCGATTCCCGCTACCCGCTCATAGACCTATAGTACAAAGTACTGGATGACTCGGTGGTTGTAGCTCAGTTGGCTAGAGCGTCTGCTTGTGGAGCAGAAAGTCGTGGGTTCAAGTCCCATCAGCCACCCCATGCTTCTTGATAAAATTGATGTTACATTTAAGGCTGGTGATGGAGGAAACGGCAAAGTATCTTTTAAAAAGATAGGACGTGGCCCAGACGGTGGTAATGGTGGAAAAGGTGGAGATCTTTATATCAAAGCTTCTAGTGATTTAACTATTCTATATCAATTTAGTAGACAAGATTATTTAACTGCAGAAAATGGTATTCCTGGTTGGAATAACATTAAAAGTGGAAGGAAAGGAAAAGATTTAGAAATAGTCTTACCAGTAGGTACATCACTAATAAATAGAGATACAGATAAAGAAATACTAGAATTAACTGAAGTTGGTCAAAAAATTAAATTATTAAAAGGTGGGGATGGCGGAAAAGGAAATTATGAATTTAGAAGTTCAAGAAATACCACACCCATGAAAGCTCAGAAAGGTTTCCCCGGTGAATCACTAAATCTTACTCTTAATCTAAAATTAATTGCAGATTATGGCTTAATTGGCCTTCCCAATACCGGCAAAAGTAGTTTATTAAATGAACTGACGAATTCTAATGCAAAAATTGGTAATTATGCTTTTACTACTCTATCTCCAAACCTTGGCGTAGTTAATGGTCAAGTTATTGCTGATATCCCTGGTTTAATAGAAGGTGCCTCAATTGGAAAAGGTCTTGGAATTAATTTCTTAAAACACATTGAAAAAGTCAAAGTCTTACTCCATTGTATTGACGCGACATCATCTGATTTTGGAAAAAATTATAAAGTAGTTAGAAATGAACTCGGAAAATATAATAAAGAATTATTAAAGAAAAAAGAAATAATATTACTTTGTAAGTCTGATTTAGTTAGAAGGAAAATAAAATTTAAAAATGCTATCTCTGTTTCTATTCATGATATAGACAGTATCGAAAAGGTCAAAAAGTTATTAAATTAATATCTTGATATTGTGTAGAAGATTGGATGGTAAAGAAAAATTGCAGGAACATCTTCAACTAAAAATCTTTGAAAATCTAAATATATTTTTTTCCTTGTATCTTGATCAAGCTCAGTTCTACCATCTTCTAATAGTTTATCAATTCTTGGGTTCTTATATTTTGAAATATTTGTAGTTGCCTGTGTTGAATGCCAAAGACTATATTGATCAGGATCTTTAGGAATATCAACAGTTGCCAAAAATGCATCATAGTCAACTGGAACTGATGTAATCACCTCTATTTCGGTCTTAACCCCCGCCTCTTGCCAATCTTTTGCAATTTTCTCTGCTGTTTTTAATAAGTTAGGTAGAGTTGATAGTTTAATTTCTAAATTTTTAATTTCTTTTATTTTTTCTTTGTCTTGTTCATATGGTTTAACCTGTGGATTAAATCCCCAAGAAAAAGGAGAAATAGGACCAAGAGCTCTTTCTCCCATCTCAGTCTTATTAATTGAATAGTTTAACCCCTGTCTTATTGTTTTTTCAGACAATTTCTCATTTTCTGTATTTAAAAAAATGCCTACAAAATTATTCCAGCCAATATCTTGATCAATTTTAATTTTGTCCCAATTTTCAAATTTACTGATGTCTTGTAATTTATCAATTACATCAATTTCTCCTAACTTAAAACCAAGAATCAACCTATCTTCTGTTGGATAAAATTTATATATTAATTTATCTTTTTTATTGTTTATCAGAGTAATATTTTGGACGTAGCCACCTGTTAGAGATATGTTTTTGACTTTATACTCACCAACTCCGAGTAAACCCTTTTTATATAATGGTTTAGTTAGAATAATAGGAAAAGCAGAAAATTGACTATCAAGAATAAATTTAATTTGGTCAGTAGTTGGTTTTTCTATAACTGCATCGTTAAATTCATAGTTTATTTCATTACTAGTTATTGTTTTACCATCTTGCCAAACTATGTTTTGATCTAAATTGAAAATCCAAGTTTTACCCCCATCTAATGTTTCCCATGATCTGGCAATGTTTGGAATAACATTGCCACTTTCATCAATTTTAGTTAAACCACCAGAAATTTTAGCTGATATCACCTCAGGAAGTTTATCTACTGTATATCTACCAACAATTCCAATTTTGATTTTAGTAGAAACTATATCTGGTAATAGAAATGTTAAAAATAAAAACGAAATAATACCCAAAATAACACCTAAAAATATAATTGCTTTAAACCTTTTAACAAAGGCTTGTATTAATCTATATATATATCGAAGTGACATATTTTGATATTTAAAGAAATAACGATAAGGCTGACATTGCCAAAAATAACGCAGTAACCACAAAGGTTAATCTAAATACTAATTTTTCTATTCCACGTCTTGTAAAACTAGAAGAATTTGAGCTTCTAGAAAAACCAGCGCCTCTCACCTGAAGAAGAACAAATATTATTAATAATATTGCACTTAATGATTGAGTTACTTGTACTATTTCTTTCATTAGTTAATTATATCAGATTAGCTACTTAACTAGCCAGTAAATGAAGGATGAGATAATAGAGTGTAAAAATGAAAAGGCAAGATAGGCCAAGAAACCGCTAAATGCAATAGCAGGAAGATCAAACCAAAGATTGCTATACCCTGCATAATTAAAATTAATTATATGAAATCCAGGCACGACTAAAGTAACAATATATAAAACAGCTACTGCTGAAACCCAACGAAAAAGACCAAAAGTAATTAAATTAACGGGTAAAAGTAATATATTAATAACAGGTTTTGCAATTAAAGAGGCTATCGTTAATCCTAAACCAGTCATTAGAAGTGTTTCTATTCCTCTATCAAAAATCATGCCTGAGGCAATTGAAGAAACTAAAAATATAGAAACAGAATCAATTACAAAATGTCTTAAAATTCGTTTCATATAATATTTAGTGTAGTAAACTTTTCGATAAAAGTAAATGATGATATCTTCTTGCAAACCTGTGAGCTTCATCTCGAATTCTACTAACAAGTTGCAAGGTCTCACCTTGCAACTTCATTTTAGTTCCATCTGAAAATACTAATCTATCTGGATTTTTGGCTATACCAACGACTAAAATATTAAATTTACTAAATTCTTTTAATTTCCTAAATTCTTCATCAAAAATCTTGACTTGTCCCAATCCCCCATCGACAATTATTAAATCTGGTCTATTCCAAGTTGTTTTGACGCGACGCCTTGCAATTTCCCGCATTGAGTCATAATCACTCTGACCATTTTTTTGATTAACTTTAAAATGTCTATATTCACTATTTTCTTTTTCTCCATTAATTAAGACAACCATTGAAGCTGTCGCGCCAGCTCCTGACAAATGAGAAATATCATAACACTCAATACGCTGTAAATTTACAATTTGCAATTTACAATTTTCATTTAATTTTGTTTTTAAATTTTCGATTTCCAAATTTCTAATGTCTTCTACTAAATTTGGATTTTCTAAAAATTGTTGCGTGTCTATTTTTTGTTGAGTAATATAATCGAGTGATCGTATTTTGTCTCTGACTATTTTTGCTTCTTCGTATTTTTCCAATTTTGATAAATTTTTCATTTCTTTTTCTAAGTTTTTTCTAACAACATTAAACTTTCTAGAAAGCACAAGTTTAATATTTTTAATGTTTTTTAAATATATAGTTCTATTTAATCCTGTGTTTGGACAAGGATTACATAATCCTAGATAGCTATAAAAACATGGTTTTTTACCTAATTTGTGGTCAGAGTAAGGAAAAATTTTTCTTAATATTTTTAAAATTGTTTTAACATTGGTGCTATTTGGAAAAGGACCGTAATCACCAGTTTTACGAGATGTAAGTACTCTTGGAAACTCCTCTTTAGTTATAACAATATATAAAGCGTGTTTATCATCTTTTAAAACTATATTGTATTTTGGTTTATATCGCTTTATAAGCGATGATTCAAGTAACAATGCCTCCAAGTCAGAAGTTACTTGAATATATGTAACAGAGTTAGCTTCATTCACCATCTGTGCTGTTTTTATTCCAAGATCAAGCGAAAGATAACTATTAAGGCGTGACTTGAGGTTTACTGATTTACCTATATAGATGGGAATTTCACTTTTCCAAAAGGTGTAAACTCCAGCGCTTTGTGGTATTTTTAAAAATTTAGCTTTGGAAATTTCCATTTCTTTAATTTAATAAGTATTGTTAATAATACAATAATTGAAACGGCAAATATAAAAAGGAGATTATAAATAATAACATGAGTTTTATTTGTATTAACCACTACTTCTTCTCCCTCGATTATTATTCTAACTTTTTCTGGGGTTTTTGTAGCTAAAAATGAAAATGGAATATCAATATACGTTTTATATGTTTGAAAAGGCATTAATATATCAAAGGAATTATTTGATTTAATATCTACTCCATCAAAATAGACTTTTGGCACAATATTATAAATTGCGCTAGGTCCAGAGTTACTTATTGCTATATCTAACTTGTTGGCAACGAGAGGTATCCATTTTGAAAGATTTACCTTAATTGTTATTCTTGAGATCCTTTCTGTTGGTAATGATCCAAAAGATACAAAAACATCTTTTTGTGGGTTTGATCCTAATTTATATGATCCTGCCGGATATGGTAGAGTAGAACTTTTTCCATGTATTACAAAAGTAAAATGTCTAAGGTCGAGTTTATTAAAATAATCAACACCTCCTGTGGTTGATGCCCAAGTAGGATCAACAGGAATCCACACACCTTTTTCGTAATCATAGTATTCAGGCCATGCATGTAAAACATCATTAACAAGAGATAATGGTTGAATTTTTGGATTTTCTGTATAGGCAAAACCATTTACTTCACGAGCTGGTATTCCAGCAGCACGCGCAAGCGCGATAAACAAATCAGTAAACTCCATACAAATAGCAGAATTAGGGTTGTTTAAAGCATTTACAGCTCCTAATCTCTCGACGTTTGGTTTAACTCTTTCATAATCATATTTTAATTTAGTAGAAACAAAATCATATATTCCCTTTGCAGTTTTAAGATTCTTTGCCTCGTCTATAATAATTGGATTTTTTGTTTCCCAATATGTTTGTTCAAGCAGGTTTTCATTTAATGTATCTTGTGTTGGTCTTGGATATGGTCGTTGGCTTGCAAAGATTTGTACATAACCACTAGCTGTTACATCTATTCTTTCTCTTGGTTTTAAATTAAATTGTCCAATCCAATTTCCATCACTATCAACGCTCATGTCAGTTGGTCTCGGATTTAAATTAGAATAGTAGACTTTTTGAAAAGCTGTATCAGGGGGAAGTGTTATTTCGGTTATTGAATCTTTGCTCAATGGGTTCTCTAAATGATAATTTAAATTAAAACTAAAAACTTGGAATTGACCAAATCCTGCAGTTATACCAGTTTTTTGTACATCTTCCTTATTAAATTTATATTTTAGTAGACCGTCTAATTTAAAAGTATCTCTTGGAGTTGGTGAGATATATGCTTCTTGACCAAAACTCTCGGGTACTTCAAGACTTATATAATAGCTTGCAAACTTAGCATCTTCAGACAGTCTTGGAATTGAAACTTCCCATACTTCACCTGTTCTAATGGCAAATGAGGCTTCTTCAAAACTAACCCAAAAAACCCTTGATTTATCTTTTCCTACAACGGGATTTATAAATTTTACTTGTAATGAAATTGTTTTGTCAGAAACATTTTTAATAATTTCCAGTGGCCCCTTTTCATCATATGCTTTTATATTTGTTGGATTTATATTATCAAGTACTATTGAATAGGAGGTTGCATATAAATTGCTAAATACATTAGTTAGAGTTATTTTGTTGTTAACTTCAGTAATACCACTTTCTTTAACTCTATAAGTTACATCAAAATCAGTGTTAAATTCATTGGCAGCCTTTACAGAGCTAAAGGTACTAAAAAAAAGTAAAAATAAAGAAATAAAGAATATATTAAATCGATTCATGGTATAAGTATAACAGCATAATAAATTGGAATTAAAGATATCTTCCTGTAACTGAATTTTTGTTATTTTTGATATCTTTTGGAGTTCCTACTGCAATTACTTCTCCGCCTTCATCCCCACCTTTTGGCCCCAAATCAATTATCCAATCAGAATTTTTAATTACATCCAAATTATGTTCAATAACACAAACAGTATTTCCTTTTGAAACCAAAAGTCTTAATACTTTTAATAATTTTTCAATATCTGCAAAATGAAGTCCTGTTGTAGGTTCATCTAAGATATAGAAAGTTTTAGCTGTTTGTTTTTTTGATAATTCTGTAGCTAGTTTTACTCTTTGAGCCTCTCCTCCTGAAAGTTGTGTGGCAGGTTGACCTAGTTGCATATAACCTAAGCCCACGCTTTGCAGGGTGTCAAGTTTTTCATATATTTTAGGGTGTGAGTTAAAGAAATCTAGCGCTTCATTAATTGTTAAGTCTAAAATATCAGAAATATTTTTACCTTTATAAAGAACTTCTAAAGTTTGAGAATTATATCGTTTGCCTTGACAAACTTCACAATTTATCCAAATATCAGGCATAAATTGCATTTCAATTTTGCTTTGTCCTTGTCCTTCACAGACTTCACATCTTCCCCCTTTTAAATTAAATGAAAATTGCCCTTTTTTGTATCCTTGAATTTTTGCTTCTCTGGTTAAAGCAAAAACATCTCTGACTGGATCAAATAAGCCAGTATATGTTGCAGGATTGCTTCTAGGGGTTCTACCTATTGGAGATTGATCAATTAAAATTACTTTGTCTACGATGGAAACACCGAAGCTATTATGAATACCTTCTATTCTAGAATGAGCCCCGACATCACCCTTGTAAAAATTATTAAATTCTTGTTGTAATGCAGGATAGACAGTTTCAACCAGAAGTGTTGATTTACCACTACCTGAAACACCTGTAATACAAATTAATTTTCCGAGTGGAAATTCTACGTTTATATTTTTTAAATTAAATTGCTTTGCTCCATAAATTGTTAAATTGTGATTTGAAAATTGATTAAAAATTGAAAATTGAAAATTGGAAATTTTTTTTCTCCCACTTAAATATTGTCCAGTAATTGATTTTGGGTTATTCATAACTTGCTTTGGTGTGCCACAAGCTACAAGTTGACCACCTTGTTTTCCTGCTCCAGGACCAAAATCAGCCAAAAAATCACTTTCCTTCATCATTTCTTGATCATGCTCTACAACTACTACAGTATTTCCTAAATCTCTTAAGTGTTTTAGTGTATCTATTAATTTTTGATTATCTTTTTGATGAAGTCCAATGGTTGGTTCATCTAAAACATATAAAACTCCAGTTAATCCTGATCCTATTTGACTAGCTAGTCTTATTCTTTGAGCCTCACCACCTGAAAGTGTTCCTGCAACTCTGTCCAGAGTTAAATATTCAAGGCCTACAGATTTTAGGAAATTCAATCTTCCTAAAATCTCATTTATTATAAGTTTTGCAATAGAAATTTCTCTTTTGTTTAAAGTTTGTTCTAATTTACTAGCCCAAGAAATCATTGTTTTAACCGAATTACTGGTAACTTTTGATATTGATTCACTATTTATTGTTATAGCCAAACTTTCTTTTTTAAGTCTTAATCCATTACAAGATTCACAAACTTTTTCTCTCATATATTTTTCAAATTCTGTTTTTACATATTCTGACTCAGTTTTTTTGTACCGATATTCAATTGTGTGAACTACATTATTTTGTAATATTTTTTTGGATTCAATAGATAAATTATTAAATGGAATATGTATATTGATATTATTTTCTTGACACAGTTTTAATATTTTTTGTGAATACCACGTCTCTCTTTCAAACATTGATGAAAATGGCAAAATAGCACCTTCCATAATTGATAAACCTTCTGAAAAAATAAGTTCTGGAACTACTTTTAATAATTTACCCAACCCTGTACAAGACGGGCATGCTCCATGGGGTGAGTTAAAAGAAAAACTGCGAGGCTCTACTTCTGGGAGACTAATATTATCATTTGGACAAGAAAACTTCTCAGAAAAAAGATGATCCACATATTCCTTTGGATAATCAGGGATCACGAATGAGGCGTCCTTGATCTCAGACAATATTACATAACCATCAGCAAGTTTTAAGGCTTGAGATACAGAATCAAACAACCTACCTTTAAGGGTCTGACCCTTTAAGGTATCTATAGTAAATTTGTCTATTACCACATCAATCATGTGTTTATTAGTTTTTATAAGCGAAGCTTGTTCATTTATTAAAGCAAAATCATCATGTAATTCTTTATATACACCGTCAATTCTTATTCTTGCATACCCTTTTGATATTAGGTTATCAAAAAGTGCATTAAATTCTCCTTTTCTATCTTTTACAACTGGGGCAAGTATATAAAATCTACCCTTAAGTAACATAATTTTGTTTACTATTTCTTCTAAGGTTTGTATTGATATTTCAGTTCCGCAAATTGGACAATGGGGATGACCGACTCTGGCAAAAAGAAGTCTTAAATAATCATATATTTCAGTTACTGTCCCAACGGTTGATCTTGGATTTTTTGAAGTTGTTTTTTGATCTATTGAAATTGCGGGAGATAAACCTGTGATTGAATCAACATCAGGTTTTTCCATAATACCTAAAAATTGTCTTGCATAAGTTGACAGACTTTCTACATATCTTCTTTGACCTTCTGCATATAGTGTGTCAAAAGCAAATGAACTTTTGCCACTACCGGAAACACCTGTTAAAACAGTTAATTTATTTTTGGGAATATTCAAATTAACATTTTTTAAATTATGCTGACGGGCACCAGAAACTTTAATATAATCGTTCATCGATGTACAATTATACAGCATGAATCTAATTCAGACATTACTGTTATCAGTCGTTGAGGGAATAACAGAATTTTTACCTATTTCCTCTACTGGACATTTGATACTTACAAGTAATTTACTTCATATACAACAAACTGAATTTGTAAAGTCTTTTGAAATTATTATTCAGCTTGGTGCAATTTTAGCCGTAATTGTAATTTATTTCACAAAATTGCTTAGCAATTTTGAATTGTGGAAAAATATAATTATCGCTTTCTTGCCATCTGCAATTTTTGGATTATTTTTCTATAAGTACATCAAGATGTACTTGATTGGTAATTCTTTAGTCGTTATTTTAAGTTTACTAATTGGTGGGATTGTCATGCTCTTGTTCGAACATTTTCATAAAGCTAATAGCCAACAGCTAACGGCTAAAAGCTTTGTTTTAGTTGGTCTTTTCCAAGTCCTCTCCATGATTCCTGGTGTTTCCCGTGCTTTTGCAACAATATTTGGAGGTATGGTAGTTGGCATGAATAGAAAAGATGCAACAGAGTTTTCATTTTTTTTAGCAATTCCTACAATGCTGGGTGCTACTGTATTAGATTTTGCAAAGTCAGATGTTTCTGCTTGGTCTGCTGTAGACAGTAGACTATTAGCCGTGGGCTTTCTTGGAAGTTTTGTAACAGCCTATATAGTAATTAAATGGCTAATTAAATTTGTGCAAACCAATAACTTCAATATCTTTGGTTGGTATAGAATTATTTTAGCTTTGCTATTTTTTCTCGTATTTCTATAGCTAGTTCAAAGTTTAATTCACTGGCAGCTATAACCATTTCTTTTTGTAGATTTTTAATAAGTATCTTTTTATCCATTGGAGTCAAGCTTTCTATGTTAAGTTCAGTCATCATCTTTATCACAGGGTCTTCTGTTGGTTTATCTATTAATCTTTTGCGAACAGGTTTAGTAATTGATTTAGGTGTAATTTTATATTTTTTATTCATTGCTAGTTGATATTTTCTACGTCTCTTAACCTCACTTAGAGCTCTTTCCATTGATCCTGTGATTCGATCAGCATACATAATAACTCTACCTTTAACATGTCTTGCAGCTCGTCCCATTGTTTGAATCAGAGAAGTTTGACTTCTGAGGAAGCCTTCTTTATCAGCATCTAGAATTGCGACTAGACCAACCTCAGGAAGATCTAAACCTTCTCTTAGAAGATTAATACCTACTAGTACATCATATTTACCATTTCTCAAATTATCTAAAATATCTGTTCTATCTAAAGTTTTAACATCTGAATGAAGATATGCAACTTTCAAGCCTTGTTCTTCTAAATAGCTAGACAAGTCTTCTGCGGTTTTCTTTGTTAATGTGGTTACTAGAATTCTTCTTTTTTCTTTTACTTCTTTCTTAATTTCACTTATAACATCTGCAATTTGATGTGTAGTAGGTTTAACAACAACTTTAGGATCAGGGATTCCTGTCGGTCTTAATAGTTGCTCGACTATATCTCCTCCAGAAAGTGATAGTTCCCATTCATCTGGTGTGGCGCTAAGCGCTAAAAAGTTTGGAATTCTTCTCATAAATTCATCAAATTTAAGTGGTCTGTTATCAAGAGCTGAAGGAAGCCTAAATCCATAATCAATAAGTGTTGATTTCCTTGAAAAATCACCTGCATACATTCCTCTTATTTGAGGAAAAGTAATATGGCTTTCATCAACAATAACTAAATAATCTTTAAAGTAATCTAGAAGTGTGAATGGTGCATCTCCTGCTTTTCTTCCATCAAAATATCTTGAATAATTCTCAATTCCTTTAACATAGCCTATCTCTTTAATCATTTCCAAATCATATGTAACACGTTGTGATAATCTTTGAGCTTCGAGTAACTTGTTTTGTTTTCTTAAATCTTCGATCCTAAATTTTAGATCGCGTTTGATATCTTCAAACGCCTTTTTATGTGTTTTAGGGTCAGCTATAAAATGCTTGGCTGGGTATAAAGTGAATGATGACTGGTGATTAGTGATTAGTGCTCCAGTAACTGAATGGATCGAACTGACTTTTTTGATTTTTTCCGTATCTAGTTCAATACGAACTGCCTCGTCTGTGTAGGCTGGATAAACATCAATTGTTTCTCCTCTTATTCTAAATGTTCCTCTTTTAAACTCAAATTCATTTCTTTCATATTGTAAATCCAAAAGTCTATCAATTATTTGTTTTCTTGTAACTTTCATACCTGATACAAATTCAAATGCAAATTTTCCATATTCATTTGGAGAACCTATGTTATAAATACAAGATACTGAAGCTACAACTATTGTATCTTTTCTGGTTAAAAGATTGGTTGTTGCAGCAAGTCTCAGTTTATCTATTAACTCATTGATTGCAGAATCTTTTTCAATATATGTATCAGTTGAAGGAAGATAGCTTTCAGGTTGATAATAATCATAATATGAAACAAAATAGGAAACAGCGTTTTGGGGAAATAAATCTCTCATCTCTTGATAAAGTTGAGCAGCAAGTGTTTTATTATGAGAAATTATTAAAGTAGGACGTTGTAATTTTTCTATTACATTAGCAACAGTAAATGTTTTTCCACTTCCAGTAACACCCAAAAGAGTTTGATATTTAACATTGTTGTTAATATTTTCGACAAGTTTGTCAATCGCCTTTTGTTGTTCAGGAATGGGTGTGTGGTCTGTAACAAGTTTGAAATCCATGGATATATTATATCAGAAAGATATAGTTGACTTATTCGGTTACTATTCGTAATATGTAATCATGTCAAAGATTAATTCAGCCCCTGTAATTTATAGAAGACAAGCACAAATACTTGATTTTATTAAACAATCAATTCAAAATACAGGTTTTGCCCCAACACTACGTGATATAGCAAACGCAATTGGAGTTAATTCACTTGCAACTGTTCATGAACATGTACAGGGACTTGTTGAAAAAGGACTTCTGAAAAGAACTTCTGGCAGGCTTCGCAAAATGGAATTAACAACTGATATTAGTATCAATAATGAAGGTATAACTGTACCAATATTGGGTTACATTGCAGCAGGTCAACCAATTGAACCTCTGATTGATCCAAATGCACACATGTCAATTCCACCAAATTTTGCTTCGGGTAAAAAAAGGGTTTATGTTTTACAAGTTCGCGGATTATCAATGATTGAAGATCATATAAATGATGGTGATTTTGTAATCTGTGAACAAACAGAAACTGCAAATAATGGAGAGATAGTAGTCGCTCTTTTAAGAAACGGCATGGCAACCCTAAAACGATACTTCAAAGAGGCAACAAGAATTAGGCTTGAACCTGCGAATGCTGCTATGTCCCCTATTTTTGCCAAAGAAGTTACCATTCAAGGTCGTGTAGTAGGTTTAATCCGAAAATACTAAACTTCTGCCTGTCATTTCTGTTGGAACTTGCAGTTCTAACAATTTTAAAACAGTTGGGGCAACATCAGCTAGAACTCCCGAAGCAAGTGTTTGTGCATTTCCCATAAATTCTTTATAAACAATAATTAATGGCACTGGGTTACTACTATGTTCTGTTTCAATTTGACCTGTTTGATTATTAATCATTTGTTCACAATTCCCATGATCAGCTGTTATTATTAAAGCTCCGTCATAAGCCAAAGCAAAATTAGCAAGACGAGCAATACATTCATCAACAGTCTCACAGGCCTTAACCGCAGATCCAATATTTCCTGTATGACCCACCATGTCAGGTGCCGCATAATTTATTAATATAAATTTATAATCTTCAAAAGTTTTAAGCTTTGAAAGCAAACTGTCTGTTAATTCAATCGAACTCATCTCAGGTTTTAAATCATAGGTTGCAATCTTAGGTGAGGGAACAATTAATCTTTCCTCCATTTCCATAGGAATTTCTTGTTGCCCATTAAAATAAAATGTTACAAAACGTTCTTTTTCACTCTCTGCTACTCTTAATTGTTTGTATCCAGCCTCAGATATCACACGTCCTAATGGCATATCTACAACTTCAGGTTCAAAAACAACTTTTGCACCTTCATCTATAAGAGATTTTTCATATTGCGTCATTGTGGCAAAAAATAAATTCTTTAATTTTTGTGGTCTATCAAAAGTAACAGCTTGTGGCATTTGTACTACTAGATGTTTCTTTTTATATTTAACTAAAAATGGATCAAATGATTGTTCCTCTTCTGCTTTATTTATATCACTATATACAAAAGCTCTTGAAAGTTGCCTTGGTCTATCTATTCTAAAGTTAAAAAATATAACAGCATCATTGTCTTTAATTATTGAAACAGGTTTACCCGTCTGATCGCAGATCAGTGCGGGATCAATGAATTCATCAGTTTTTCCATTTGAATATGAAGCTTCAATTGCTTCCTCTGGTGTTTTAACTAAATTGCCAACACCATTAGTTAGGGCAAAATATGCTTTAGCTGTTCTATTCCATCTATGATCTCTATCCATTGCCCAGTATCTACCCATAATTGAAGCTATTTGACCTACATTTTCTCTTTTTATTACTTCTCTGACTCTTTGTATATATATTTTTGCTGCAGATGGCGGTGAATCTCTCCCGTCTGTAAAAAGATGCAAGAAAACTCTATTAAAATTATTTCTACTGCAAAGTTGAATAAGTGCAAATAAATGTTCCATATTTGAATGAACACCACCAGCACCAATTAAACCCATCAAATGCAAATTAGAATTATTTTCTTTAGCATGATTAATCGCATCAAGAAGTATTTGATTATTAAAAAATAGACCATCAGCTATCGACATATTTATTCTCATCAAATCTTGATAGACAATTCTTCCAGCTCCTAAATTTAAATGTCCTGTTTCTGTATTACCTGCTTCACCATGAGGTAAACCAACAGATTCCCCGGAAGCACTTAGTTCTGTGTGGGGGTAACCTGCCATATATCTATTGATGTTTATAGTGTTGGCTAAAGAAATGGCATTACCTGCAGATGGTGCTGAAATACCCCATCCATCTAAAACTGCTAAAATCACAAACTTAGCTATCATTTAAAATAATCTAATTCTATTTCAATTGCAGTTAATCTATTGTATTTTGCTATTCGTTCACCTCTAGCTGGAGCTCCAAATTTAGCATAGTCTGAAGCAATTCCTACTGCAAAGTCGGCGATGAAAGTATCATTTGTTTCCCCTGACCTATGTGAAGTTATTAGTTTCCAACCAGCATCTTTTGCCATTTTAACTACGTCTAAAGTTTCAGATATTGTCCCAATTTGGTTAGGTTTAATAACTGCACCATTACATGCCTTTTCTTCAATTGCTTTTTGCAATCTTTTAGGATTTGTTACTAAAATATCATCTCCTACAATAATTGCAGTACCCTTAAGTTCGTTGTATATTTTTTTCCATGAATCCCAGGCGTCTTCCTGAAAAGGATCTTCAAGTATTGCTAATTTATATGAGCCAATGAGTTCTTTGTAATAATCCAGTAATTGATCATCAGTTAAGGATGAAGATCTATCACGAATTGTATAATCACCATCTCTGTAGAAACTATTGGCAGCCACATCAAGACCCAAAAAAACATCTCTACCTAGGGAATAATTTGTTTGTCTAACTGACTCTACAAAGACTTCAAATGCATCTGCATTTGTAAATAAATTTGGGGCATACCCACCTTCATGACCCACAGAATGAATTGCACCACGGCGAGTTAAGTTATCTCCTATGGTTTGGTAAATTTCTACTCCCATTTGAAGTCCATCAGAAAATTTTTTGTTAGTTGCAGGAATCACCCAAAATTCCTGAAAATCAAGATTCCCAGCGCCATGCAATCCTCCGTTTATCATGTTTAAAAGAGGTGTAGGCGTTTTTATTCCTTTTGCTATTCCTTTTTGAACTGCTAATTCGTTTATCCATGCGTAAAGAGCTTTGGATTGAGAAATAGCAGCTACTTTACAAACAACAATTGAAATGGCAAGTATGGCATTAGCTCCATATTTTGATTTATTTTCAGTTCCATCTAAGGAAATTAGTTTTTTATCAATTTCAATTTGTTGTGTAGGATCCATACCAACAATTGCAGGGCCCAAGATTGTATTTATATTTTCACAAGCTTTTAGAACCCCCTCTCCACGATATCTATCATTATCTTTATCTCTAAGTTCTAAGGCTTCATGAGATCCCATGGAAGTTCCGGCAGGAACTGAGGCCGTGGCAAATCTACCATCATCTAATTGACAATAACATTCAACAGTAGGAATGCCACGACTATCTAATATTTCTCGCGACCATATTCTCTTGATCATATATCTCCTTTCTAACTCTTGTAACTGCGTCAGGATTAACAGAGATTGATGTTATACCTGCCTTAACAAGTATTTCTATCATTTCATTGTAACTGCTTGCAGCTTGTCCACAAATTGATGATGTAACACCATGTTTATTACAGGCTTTAATAACTTTTTTAATAGCCCACAGAACTTCAGGGCTCATTTCATTAAAAGCTGTTGCCACTGTTGAATTATCTCTGTCTGTTCCTTGCATTAACATAGTTAAATCATTTGAGCCGATTGAAATGCCATCAATACCTACTTTTATAAATTCTTCAATCATAATAATATTTACAGGAATTTCAACCATCATCCATAATTTAAAATGTGGGTCATCAAAAAGTCCTTGAGATTCTATAAGTCTTCTAACTCTTCTTAGTTCATCAGGACTTCTAACAAAAGGTATCATTATCTGTAAGTTTGGATATTTTTGCCTAACAATTTTAATTGCTTGTAATTCTAAGTTAAACACTTCAGGATCATTGATGTATCTAAATGCGCCACGAAAACCTAACATCGGGTTTGATTCAGATGGTTCCCAATGTTTTCCACCTTCAAGACTTCGATACTCGTTCGTTTTAAAGTCAGTGGCACGGTAAACAATTTGACGAGGATAAAAAGCTTCACAAAAGATAGTTAATTTGTCAACCATTTTATCAATGAAAAGATGTTGAGTTTTACGTTTAATTGCTTCTTTTGGATGCATTCCAATATCAGCTATCATAAATTCAGCGCGAAGAAGTCCAACTCCATCAACATTCATTTTAGATACCTCTTTTGCTCTATCAGGTTCGGCAAGGTTGACATACAATTTGGTAGCAGTTTTGTAGTTTTTTGGTGACGAGTTGTGGGTTACGGGTTGATTCTTAATTCTTAATTCTTCGTTCTTAATTCCACCCTGATATATTTCCCCATTTGTTCCATTTACAGTGATAACATCTCCATCTTTTAGAATTTTAGTAGCATCTTTAGTACCAACAACACAAGGGATTCCCATTTCGCGAGAAACAATAGCGGCATGGCTTGTCATTCCACCTTCATTTGTAACAATTGCTGTTGCTTTCTTCATAGCAGGAACATAATCAGGAGATGTCATTGGAGCTACCAATACATCACCTTTTGAAATTTTATCAATTTCCTTCGGCGATCGTAAAATTTTAACAGTTCCAGTTCCAATTCCAGGAGAAGCTGGGATTCCCTTAAGAATCGGCATAACCGATTCAGATTTAGGATTAGGTAACCCGCTACGCGGTAGGATTTCTGATTTAGGATTTACACGGCCTATTGTTGTTACTGGTCTTGTTTGAACTATATATAATTTCCCTTTTTCTAATGCCCATTCAGTATCTTGTGGAAAATAGTAGTGATCTTGTAGTTTCTGAGATAATTTAGCTAGAGATATAATTTGATCTTCAGAAAGTTTAATTTTTGCTATATTTTTCTTAGGAACTGCAATCTCTTTTGTTTCATTTCCTTTTTTAATATATTGCATTTTCTGATCATTTACTTCTTTTGAAAGAATTGCAAAAGTTTCTTTTTGCACTACATAATGATCTGGAATATAACTTCCTTGAACAATCATTTCACCAAGTCCCCAAACAGCATCAATTATTATTCTGTCTTTTCTGTTTGTTATTGGGTCAATTGAAAACATAATTCCTGAAACTTCACTTTGTACCATTTTTTGAACAATAACTGAGATACCAACCTTTTCAATTTGGATTTTATTGCTATTCCTGTAATAAATTGCACGGGGTGTAAATAGTGATGCCCAACACTGACGAACTGCAACTTGCAAGTTAGCTTCACCTTTAACATTTAAAAAAGTAGCTTGTTGACCCGCAAAACTCATTCCAGGTAAATCTTCTGCTGTGGCTGATGATCTTACTGCAACTAATGCTTTTGAAAATCTGCCTGACAATTTTTTATATGATTTAATTAATTCACTAAAAACAGATTCTGGGAATTTGGAGGTGTTTATTATTTTTTGAATCTTTTTAGATGCCTCTTCAAGCTGAGCAGGATCTTCTACATTGGTAATTTCTAAAATTTCATAGATTTTAGAAGCTATATTATTTTCTTTCAAAAACAATTCATATGAGGGAACAGTAACTGCAAAACCATTAGGCACAGGAAAACCTGCTTTTACCATTTCTCCTAAATTTGCTCCCTTTCCTCCAACAAGAGAGGTTGAATCTTTATCAATATCCTTAAAATCAATTACTAGGGGCAGTGTAGACATATTTATTTTTTATTTGCAAATAAAATTATTAATAAACCTATAAAAACTGTTAATACTATTGCACTGGTTGATGTTGTAACATTCCATTCCATATTTATTTATTACTTTTAATCCTAGATCTTGCATCGACATAATATAAAATTGCAATAAACACACCAAATATAGCAACAGCTAAAAAACCAGTATTTAAGCCAATAATTAAATTTTCATTGTTCATACTTTTATATGTCTATCTAACATCATAGCTAATATTAAAAGAAATGTCGATATGAAAGTCCATGAAAAAACCAATTGATATCTGATTACTTCTGAGGTTTGACCGATTACACCTTGGCCTAATATGACAGCTATTATTATAGTCTTTGCGATGTCACTACAAACTTTTGAAAGTGTCTTGAACTGAGCAGTATTTAATTTCATGTTTTTAGGCTTTTTTTCTTGAAGTATTACGATCGTCATCTGTTTCTGTTCCTCGACTGTAATCATCTTCAAGTCTATATGTATTACCACTTTCAGCTGTTGAGCTTTCAATTAACTGACTATCTGTTATAGCTTCAAACCTATGAATTTGAAAAGGTAAAATTAGATAGCCTTTATTTAATTCCATATTAATTTTGACGACTTCACCTAAACCGTTCTCAATGTGCAAAATTGAACTGCCTGAAATTAGTGTAATTGCTTCTTCTTTATTATCATGATACTGAAGACTAATTCTTTTACCGCTATTTACGTGCAAAATTTTACTTGTAATTTTTTTTGAGTTCTCATTTGTTAAAATTAACTCATAACCCCATGGTTTTTCAACTTTTAAAACATAAGGTTTAACTAAAAATTTAGCTGTGTCTTTTGTCATTTTGTATAATCTTCACTTAAATTCATTTAAGTATCTTATAAATTTCATTATATACATCTTCACTATTTGCAACAACTAATGGAATTTCATTAACTGAATTAAATGCCCCTGCTTCTTTTGCAATAAAAAGTCCAGGTAAAATATCATGATCTTTTGGAGGATTGGATAAATTTAAATATGCTTCACACCCGCCCGAAGCCAACCAACAAAGAGCAGTGTTTTCATCTGCCAAAGCTCTTAATCTATACGATTTTTTACCAATTTCTTTTAACTTACCAAATGCCCAATCATATTTATCCTGATTTCTTTTAAAAGATGGAATATAGCAATAGATAAAAGAATTCTCTAGATTGTTAATATCTGAGACATAGATATTTTCTCCGTTTTTGAAACTTCCTAAACTTTTGCCTGCAGAATACATCACATTTTCATACGGGCGATAGACACAAGCTACAATAGTTTCGTTTTTGAATTGTAAAACGATTGAACAATTCCATTGAGGTATACCACGAACATATTCTTTTGTTCCATCAAGAGGATCAATTATCCATTTATATTCTGATTCGGTATTTATACCTCCTTTTTCTTCTGAGATAATTCCATGTGTTGGATATTTAGTCAGTATAGTTGTAATAATATATTCCTCTGAAGCAATATCTGCCGAAGTTGCGATATCCTGGATATCTTTTTGATTGACTATTTTAAACTTATTTTGATAATCTAAAAGAACCTTTCCCGCCTGAAGAGTTAAATTTTCGGAAAATTTTTTAAATCCTAATATGTCCATTATACTTTCTCTTTTCCTCCCAAAGATTCTATAGAGGTTATTAATTCTTTGGTTTTTTCTTCTAATAGTTTATCGTTATCAGCTTCAACATTTAATCTTAATAAGGGTTCTGTGTTTGATTGTCTGACATTAAACCACCAATCATCAAACCAAATACTTACTCCATCAAGCCAGTCAATAGATTTTGCATCATTTTTATACCTTGCTTCAATTTTTTTCATCACATCTTCTTTCTCTGCAACTACAAAATTAATTTCGCTCTGTAATGCAGAATATTTATTATATTCATCTATCACCTCGGAAAGTTTCTTATTCTTTACAGACATTAGTTCTAAAACTAATAACGCTGCAATAATTGCCGAATCCGCAAAATAGTTATCCCTAAAAAAATAGTGTCCCGAATGTTCACCGCAAAACAAGCCGTTATATTTTCTCATATCTTCTTTAATCAAAGTGTGTCCAACACGCACACGCATCGGGTCTCCTCCGTATTTTTTAATAATTTCTGGAACAATTCTACCTATCACGGCGTTATATAATATTTTTTGTCCAGGATGTTTTATAGATAGATTTTCAGCAATCATTGCCGTCATCAAAGTTCCAGTGATATATCTACCCGTTTCATCAACTAAGAATACTCTATCTCCATCCCCATCGAATGCCATACCCACATCAGCTTTAGTTTCGTTAACTTTATTTATAACATCTTGCATATTTTTAAGTTCTATTGGGCTTGGAGTATGATTTGGAAAAGTTCCATCTAATTCATAAAACAATCTTGCCACCTTCCATGGTAACTTTTCCTCAAAAAAGGGCATAAAATAGCCAGCCATTCCATTACCTGTATCAACTACAACATTAAATGGCTTCATTTTAGAAACATCAATAAAACTTAATACATGATTTACATACTCGTTTATTACATTGCGTTGTGTCAATTGTCCTTTAGTCGTTTTATTAAAATTTAATTTATCATCAGACATTACTAGATCTCTAATATCGTAAATTCCACTTTGACCACTTACGGCCACTGCACCTTTTTTAACTATTTTCATTCCGTTATATTCAGGTGGATTATGAGACGCACTCAAAGTAATAGACATATCTTCGTCATATTTACCTGAGGCAAAATACAACATATCAGTTGATATAAGTCCCAGATCAACTACACTTACACCGCAATCGATGACAGTATCTATAAAAATTTTCTGAAATTCAGGAGAAGAAACCCTCATGTCGCGACCAACTTGCATTGTTTTTGGCGTGAATATTTTAACAATAGCTTTTGCAATTCGTCTCACGCCTTCTTGGTCAAGTTGAGTAGGAATTATTGCTCTAATGTCATAATCTCTGAAAATTGATGGGTCAATCATAATAGTCATTTATACTAACTTTTTTGAGAGTAATAAGTCAAGGGATAATAGTAAATCTGCTTTTCCGGTCTTAGATTTAATATCTATTTCTGCAAGATCTGAAATTAATTTAGCATTTTTTTCTGATGAGTTTTTAAGGTAGTTTTGTTTAAATTTCCAAGCCATCATAGCTAATATATATTCAACCGCTTGTGATTTAATAAGCTCATGAAGACCCATTATTGTCATATTATCCAAGAATTTCCATAATAACTGTGGTAGTTCAAACAATTCAATTTTATTTGCTCCTAAATTCTTTAAAGTTGGTGCAGGAATTTTTCCTTGGTTATAAACGATTAGATTACCAGAATATTTCTGTAGTTTTTCTAAAATTTTCTTAGTTAATATTTTATAATCGTGAAGCACGTAAAAGGATTCTTCGCCAAAGAGACTTTGATTAGTAACTTCTTCTAAACTAAATTCTGTAATCTTCCATGATCGGTGTTTCGCCTCTCCGACAAACTTTTGAAGTCTGTCGTAACTTTTTACTACATCATCACCGTGTAATATTATTATCCGCATGGTATTTTTCTATTAATAAATCCAGTTTATCATGGAAACTCCCTTTTTTGTGTCTAGTATGAGCCACAAGCGCACCTGAGAAATTTCTTGGAATATGTGTCAATTCGTGAAGTAATACTTTATCTTGTTCTTTTAGAGATAGCGAATCAAAATGTTCAGAAATAACCTCTACAATATAGGCAGGTTCAACATTTAGGGTTCTTTGCCAAAGTCTTGGCAGTCCCCATGCGCGAGCATAAGCTCTGGCCTTTGAATTTATTGATCTATAATAGAAAATTCTGCCATATGAAAGCCATTCAAGTTCTAACGCCTTAATTAATTTCTGAGTTCTTGTTTCTATATCAGGAGCTAGTTCCCAACTGACCTGTTTTGTAGACTTCTGACCCTTTTTGTACTTTTTCATCTAAAACTAATGCTACCACATCTTTAGAATTTGCGAAGGGAATATTTTTTTGATTCATAATAATTCTTTCAATTTGTTGATATAAAATTAACTCACCATCTTTGTAAAACTTTATTTTATCTCCAACTGAAAGAGGAGCACTAAGTTTAACAATAGTGATTCCAATTTTTTCATAATAATTAATTACTTTTCCAATTTTAAACATCTTTTCCATAAATTTTCATTGCATGTGTCATAGCTATTGCTAGAGCATCGACCGCATTGTCAAAATGAGTTTTTTTACCTTTTTTACTTTTTATCTTTTTACCTAAAATTTTTCTGACATGAATTTGTACTTCTTTTTTATTTGCCCTACCACTACCTGTAATCATTTTCTTAATTGTCCCAGGTGCATACTCAGCTACAAATATATTTAATTTTCTTGCAGCCAAGAGCATTACACCCTGTGCTTGTCCAACAGCAATTACAGTTTTTGCATTATTAGCAAAAAACACTTTTTCAAAAATAAAAGCATCAGGTGAAAATTTTTCTATCAATTTTAAAGTTTTTTCGTAGATAATTTCTAGACGTTCTTCTTTGAGAAGTTCTTTGTTTGTTTCAATTAAGCCCCATTCAACGACACGAAGACCATTGCCTGAAATGGCTGAAATATCTGTTACTTCAATACAACCAAAACCAGTAGTTGCTGTCCCAGGATCAATTCCTAAAATTATCATTTCTTTTTAGATAATTCTTTTCTTTTGGATCTTGAATATATTTTATCTATTTCTTTTGTGGATTTATCTCTGGTGTAATATAACTTGGCACGATTTACTCCCATTGTACCTTTTTTAATAACTTCTATTTTTTCAATTGTAGGTAAGGAAATTGGAAAGATTCTTTCTATGCCAATTGCTGCTTCACCAATTCTTCTAACAGTAAACATTTTTCTATCCTCCCTGCCACTAATAGATAAAACCATACCCTCAAAAAAAGCAATTCTAGTTTTTTCACCCTCTTTGATTTTCTGGAAGACTTTTATTTTATCCCCAACACCAAATTCTATTTCTTTGTGTTTAATTCTTAATGCCATTTGAGAAGTATTATATATTAAAATCTATTTACTCTCAACCATAGTTTCTACAAGTTCTATACGCTCTGCGATAAATGAAATTTCATCTTCTCTGGATTCAACTTTTCCAGTTATTAAAACCACTTTTCCATCAACTAGTAAGTTTTTAACATCTTGATAAATCTTGGGGAAAACTACCATATCAACAACTCCAGTAGTATCTTCAGCTTTAACAAAAGCCATTTCGGAATTATTTTTCTTGGTTAAAATTACTCTAGCTTCACGAATTATAGCTGCAATTTTGACTGTTTTACCCCTTTGTTCTTCAGGATTAAGTTCAAATATTTTATGTGTCGTATTATTTTCTAAAGGATCAAGTAATTCATTTATTGGTTTTGCAGATATTGAAAAACCAAGAAGTTGCCTCTCAAAGTTTTCTCTTTCCTCGTCCGTAAAATCATCAATTGAGTTATCAATTAGAGAAGAATCTGAAACAAAAGCTGAAATCTTAGATTCATCTTCTTCTGAAAATAAACCTGACTGACCATTATTATCTTTTGATTTAGAAAGTTTTGCCTTAATCATATCCATTGCAGATAGTAAGGCAGTCTTTTTACCAAACTTTTCCATTGCCCCTACTTTAATTAGACTCTCTAAAACTCTTTTATTTACTTTTCGGCCATCAACACGGTTTACAAAATCAGTAAAAGATAGGAATAAACCTGCTTTTCTAACATCAAGTATAGCTTCAATTGCTATAGCACCAACATTTTTAATAGCTGAAAGTCCAAAACGAATATCTCTTTTACCACGAAGTGGCAAGCTCTGCTTATTTATAATAGTAAAATCTGTTTGACTTTCATTTATATCAGGAGGGAAAACTCCAATACCCATCCTTCTACATTCATGGACAGCTTGGCTTACTTTAACAGAATCTGAGCTCTCTGCAGTTAACAACGCATTCATATATTCAACTGGATAGTTTGCCTTCATATAAGCTGTATAGTAAGCTACCATCCCATACGAAGCAGCATGAGCTTTGTTAAATCCATATGATTGAAATGGTTCAAATAACATCCATAATTCTTCAGCAAATTTTTTTGTTTGGCCATTTTCAACAATTCCTTTTATAAATTTATCTTTCTGAGCAGCCATCTCTTCAGGTATTTTTTTACCAACCGCTTTTCTAAATTTATCCGCTTCTTCCCACGAATAACCAGCAAGATCAATAGCACAGAATAATAGATCATCTTGATAAACAATTAAACCATATGACATGTTCAAGAACTTTTCCATTCTAGGATCTAAATATTTAACAAGTTTTGGATTATTTTTGCGAGATATATATTCTGGAATAACAGCCAAAGGACCAGGACGGTATAAAGCTACCATTGCCATAATATCTTCAACTCTAGTAGGTTTTAGTTCTTTTAAAAATTTAGTCATACCAGAACCATTAAGTTGAAATGTCCCCATTGTTTCGCCGCGAGATAACATTTCAAATGTTTTTTTATTGTGAATGTCAATTTTTTGTAAATTAATATCAACACCTTTAGTATCCTTAACTATTTTTATAGCATTACCCAAAATTGATAAATTTCTTATTCCCAGTACGTCAAATTTGATTAAACCCACGTCTTCACAAGCATGCATTTCATATTGAGTAATGACTTTTTCTCCAGATGGTTCTTTTTGTATTGGCGCGAAATCTGTTAATTTAGTTGGAGCTACAACGACTCCCGCAGCATGGACCGATAGATGTCTTGCATTACCTTCAACTCCTATAGCTAGATCTATTATTTTTTTAGTATCAGCATCATTTTCATAGAGAGTTTTTAAATCAGGAGTTTCACTTAATGCTCTTTCCATTGTCATAGCAAAACCTTGGCTTCCAAGTGGAATAAGTTTTGCAATTTTATCTCCCGTTGCATATGGGTAACCTAGAACTCTTGCAATATCTCTAACAGCAGCTTTAGCAAGCATTCTGCCAAAAGTACAAACTTGAGCAACTTTTTCTACTCCATATGTATCAGTTATATACTTAATAACATCTTCTCGTCTATTATCTGATATATCAAAATCAATGTCAGGTGGAGAAGGTCTGTATGGGTTTAAAAACCTTTCAAAAGGTAAGTTGTATGTTAGTGGATTAACTGTAGTAATTCCTAAAACATATGACACAAGAGAACCTGCAGCAGAACCTCTGGTGTTTGTTATGATACCATTTTCAAGACACCAATTAACCATATCCATCACTATTAAGAAGTAAGGGGCATAACCTTTGGTGTTTATAATATTTAATTCATAATTAATTCTTTCTTTTATTTCTTTAGTTATTTTTTCAATCTTTTCAGGAAGAATTTTAGCTACAAGTTCTTCTAAATACACAGCATCTGTTTTTCCTTTAGGTAGATTAAATTTTGGGAATGACCAAGAACCTAATGGAATTTCAAGATTACATTTATCTGCAATTTTGACTGTGTTTTCTATAGCATCAGGAAGGTCATTAAATATTTCTTCCATTTCATCGGGAGTTTTAACATAGAAATCGGGATTATCGACGTATCTTAATCTTTTTATGTCAGAGACATTTTTGCCTGTTGCTATACAAACTAATGCATCTTGCGCCTCGGCATCTTCTTTTCTAATATAATGACAATCGTTAGTAGCAACTAGTGGAATACCTAATGTTCTGCTTAATTTAATTACACCTTCCTCAATTTTATTACAATTTTTTTCAATTTCAGAAAGTGAGGCATGCAAAGCTTGATCTGAAATTGTTGGTAGTATTTTCCCATAATTATGTCTTTGTAGTTCAATATAAAAATCATCTTTAAAACAATCTGCGTACCACTGGGTAAGTTTTTTTGCTTCTTTAAAATTTCCGTCTATTAAAAATTGAGGTATTTCAGCTTGTGGACAACCCGAAAAACAAATAATTCCTTTTGAATGTTCTTTTAATATTTCTTTTGTAAATCTTGGTCTATAATAATAGCCTTCAATATGAGCAATTGAAGTTAATTCCATTAAATTTTTATAACCTTGATAGTTTTTAGCAAGCAGAGTAATGTGATAATTATCCTTAATTTTTTCCTTCATATCACGAGTTACATAACCTTCAAGACCTATTATTGGTTTAACTTCTTGTCTTTTTCCCTCTTTAAAAAATTCAATAGCACCATACATAGCGCCATGATCTGTTATAGCAATTGCATCCATATTGTTTTCTCTTACATATGTAAACAATCTTTTTATTCGTGAAAGTCCATCAAGAAGCGAATATTCTGTGTGATTATGAAGATGAACAAATTTAGTCATTAAACAAATTATGCCACAACAACTTTATTTCGACCAGTAGTCTTTGCTTCATACATTAATTTATCCGCCCTGCTTACCACGTTTTTCCAACTCTGGTCTTTAATAGGTGAAAATAATGTACCCCCTACGCTTATCGTGCAATTTTTTAATCCATATTTTTTAAAATCAACATTTTCAACGTTTTCTCTAACTCTTTCTGCAGCTGCTTCTAAACTCAATCTGTCCTTAATTCTAGTTAAATAAATTACAAATTCCTCTCCACCGTATCTAACAGCTAAGTCACCAGGTCTTGTGACGTTTTGTATCTCTGACGCAACAGCTTTTAATACTTCATCTCCAATATGGTGACCATAGATGTCATTTACAGATTTAAAATGATCAATATCTATTAATAAAATTCCAAAATCAGTTCTCCTATTGCGAACATCATTTGAAACAATATCCTCGAGATATCTTCTATTATGAAGGTTTGTTAATGGATCTCTTGAGGATAGATCCTTATCTCGTTCTGCGTCTTCGTAATCACTTATAATTGAAGTGCCATTTTTTGTCTCAAGAATTTTCTTGCCGGATTCATCTCTGATATTGCCAAATCGATCATTAACTTTATTGGCTATACCATGTATGTAGTCAACATTTATATCAGCCATTTTTTTAAAAATTCTTTCTAATCAATTCTACTATTTTATCATTAACAAGTTTAGGATTTCCTTTCCCTTTTAATTTCTTTTGCACTTGGCCTATTAAAAATCCAATTACTTGACCTTTACCATTTTTATAACTTGTTACAATATCAGGATTATCTATCAATACTTTCTCTACTGCATTTTTTGTTACTTTTGCTGACTCATACATCTTAGATCCTAAATCATAAATCTTTTTTACAAGTCCAGCAGGTTCAGGATATTCTTTATCAAAATTTTTGTTAATTATTAAATTTGCAATAGTTTTATATTCTTTACTTAAACTGCAGGCCTTTTCAAAATAATTTGCTCTTTCTAAATCAGAAACTAAAATATTTATATAATCTGAAGATAGTTTATATTTCTCTGCAAATCTTTTGCGTTTCTGTTCTGGCAGTTCTGGTATCCTAGATCTTAGATCTAGGATCATTGATCCGGGAATCTCAATTGGAGTAATATCTGGTTCTGGAAAATATCTATAATCGTCTGAGTCTGCTTTTGTTCTTTGAGAGAATGTAGTTTTTGTTTTTTCGTCATAGCCTCTAGTTTCTTGAGCCAGCTTCTGGCCGCTGTTAAGCGCATTAGTTTGACGCTCAATTTCTGTTTTAATTGCTTTCTCTAAAAATTTAAACGAATTAATATTTTTTAATTCAACTTTGTAGTTGGGTAATTTTTCACTAGTAGAAAGTGAGATGTTGGCTTCAAGTCTCATTGTTCCTTTTTCCATGTCAGCATTGCTAATATCTAAGTATCTAACAACCAGCTGAAGTTCTTTTACAAAAGACATAACTTCAGAGATATCATGGAATACTGGTTCTGTAACCATTTCAATTAATGCGCAACCTGATCTATTAAAATCAATAAGTGACTCATCTTTAGAATGGATTAATTTACCTGCATCTTCTTCCAAGTGAATATGGTTTATCTTTTTACCCATTAAACTTCCGCCAATACAAAATGGGTTGTCTTTTTGACTAATTTGATAGCTTTTTGCTAAATCTGGATAAAAATAATGTTTCCTATAGAATTTACTTATTTTTGAAATATTAGATCCAAGCGCCAATCCCAACTGCATTGTTTTTTTAATTGCTTCACTGTTTGCAATTGGGAGAGCTCCTGGTAAACCTAAACAAATTGGGCAAGTTTGAGTATTGGGTTTTGCACCAAAATGATCCTCTTGACAACCACAAAACATTTTAGATTTTGTATTTGGCTCTATATGTATTTCAAGGCCAATAATAATTTGGTAAATCATAATGCGATTTTGGGTTTGTAATCTATTTCTTGATGATATTTTCTTCCTAATTCAAAAAGTGCATGTTCAGAAAACCTTGGCCCCATGATTTGGAAACCAATAGGAAGGCCTGACGTAGAAAATGTTGATGGTAATGCTAATGATGGTATACCTACTAAATTTGCAGTAGTTGTATAAACATCTTCTAAATACATTTTTAAAGGATCTTTAGTATTCTCACCAAGTTTAAATGGAGGTGTTGGAGAAACAGGCGAAATAATCGCATCAACTGTTTTAAAAGCTTCATCAAAATCATTAATTATTTTAGTTCTAACTTTCATAGCTTTTTCATAATATTCATCATAGTAACCAGCTGAGAGTATATAACTACCAAGCATTATTCTTCGTTTTGCTTCCTCGCCAAAACTATTTCTATTATTTCCATATCTTATTCCATCAAATCTTCCCAAATTACTTGATACTTCGGCTGGCTGAATTATGTAATAGACTGGAACCATATATTTTGTATGGGGAAGTGATATTTCAACAACTTCAATCCCCATTTTTTCATAGGTTTTTTTAACTTCAAAAATCATTTTTTCAACTTCAGCATCAAGTCCATCTATAAAATATTCTTTAGCTATTCCTAATTTAAATCTCTTTTTTATCTCTGGTTTTACAAAGTTTTTAACATTTCCATCAAATCCATCTTCACCTCTTAGTACGTCGTACATTATTTCCATGTCACCTACGGTGTGTGTAAATGTACCAACTGTATCTAAAGATGAAGACATTGCTATGACTCCATAACGAGATATAGCGCCATAAGTTGGTTTAAGACCTACTAAATTACAAAAATTTGCAGGTTGCCTTGTTGATCCACCAGTGTCACTACCAAGTGAAACAAGTGACATATTAGCGCTAACTGCACCCGCAGGGCCACTTGAAGACCCACCTGTGACATACTCTTTATTCCAAGGGTTTTTAGTTACTCCAAAATCAGAATTTTCTCCGCTTGATCCATGAGCAAATGCGTCACAATTTAATTTTCCAATTGGGATTGCACCAGCAGCTTCAATTCTATTAACTGATGTTGCAGAGTATGGAGGTATATAACTTTCAAGTATTTTTGAGCCAGCTGTAGTTCTTACATCTTTGGTTAAAAATATATCTTTGTACGAAACTACTACACCTGAGAGTGGGCTTTGAAAATTTGATCTGTCTATCTCTTTTGCCTTTTTGTATGCCTGTTCTTCAGTGACAGTTAAAAATATATTAAATTCCTTATTATATTTATTAATTTGAGCAAGATATGAATCAACTAGTTCTACAGCAGAAAATTTTTTTGCTTTTAATCCTTCTTGTGTTTCTTTAATAGTTAAAGGTGTCTTCATGTTCGTTCAGTAAGAATTGCTGGAACTTTAAAATAATCTTCTTGTGTCAACATGTTTTCACTAATCACTCTGTCTTCACGAACCACATTGGTAAGTCCTGTTGTTTGACTTGTGGGTTCTATATTTTCTGTATTAACTTCAGTTAAAGATCCTACAAATTCCACAATTTTAGTTAATTGTGGAAGAAATTTCTTTATCTCACTGTCTGTGAGTTTAAGATTTGAAAGCTCAGCAACATGAATTACATCCTTTTTAGTTAATCTAGCCATATGAATATCATACTATTGTTAAGACATTTTTTGAAGAGTTGCAATTCTTTCCGTTAGAGGTGGGTGAGTATTAAACAAATTTGCAAATGTATTAACAGACCCTTTAATACCACCTTTAAAGGGGTTTACTATATAAAGATGAGCCGTAGCTTTATTTGCAGCTTCAAGTGGTTCAGTGTCTTTTGATATTTTTTCTAAAGCTGTTATTAATCCTTGCGGTTGTCTTGTAATTTCAACCGATCCAGCATCTGCCATAAATTCTCGTCTCCTTGAAATTGCAAGTTGTATGAGCGTTGCAATAATTGGAGAAAGTATTGCAAACAATATCCCGACAATCATTATTATTGCACCCAATTGATTATTATCATTGTCTCGACGATTTCCACCTCCAAACATTCTTACTCTAAAGAACCAATCACCAAGAAGGGCTATTAAACCGACCATGACAGAAACTATACTCATTAAACGAATATCATAATTTCTAATATGTGTTAATTCGTGAGCAATAACCCCTTCAAGTTCTGTACGGCTTAATTTATCTAAAAGTCCTGTTGTAGCACAAATTACTGCATGTTCTGGATCTCGTCCTGTAGCAAAAGCGTTTGGAGCAGAATCTTCTATAACATATAATTTTGGCTTTGGTAAACCTGCACCAATACACAAATTTTCAGCAACTGAAGTAAAAAGTCTATCTTCTTTAGAATTGGCAACTCTAGCCCCAGAAATTTTTAAAACTATTTTGTCTGAATAATAATAACTTACAAAAGTTGAAATTCCTGAAAATATTAATGCAATTCCAACATAGCCTAAACCACCTGTTTCATAGCCATTATAATAACCAATAGCCTGAGATATAAAATAAATAGCAATAACAGAGAATATGAAAAACAAAGCAGTTATTAAACCACTCTTAATCTTATTACTTTGCCCAATCTCATATATATTTTGCATAATTTATTTTAAAAATTGTTCAAATTCTAATTTTGACATTCCGGCTTGGTTTAAAATGCTTTGAAATGTTCCAAAAGCAATTTGTTTATGCATTGGAATAATTATAGTTTGAATTTTACCATTCCAAAACCCTCGCATTTTAAGATGACTTCCTTTTTGTACTATTTTAACGAATTTAGCTCTTTGAAATGCTTTCACCGTTTCTCTTGAATTATATAATTTAGGCATATATGGCTCTTATTTGAGGATTATTTGGTACAAAATAGTTTGGAATTTTTAAATCCTCATTTTCTAATAACAAATCAACTGCCTCTTGAAGATTTTTAATTGCCTCCTTTCTAGTTTTACCTTGACTAGCAACTTCCAGGCCAAGAGCTTTGGCCACGAACCAATTTTCTTCTTTCCACACCATAGCTTTCAAGTCTGTTTTTGACATACCCAAATTATAACATATCTTTTTAAAGATTTATCTGTGCATAAATTAATCAAAGATTAATTTTAGTTGATTTCATTTCATCTGCGCTTACTTTTAGATGTTCACCTTCTGTAGCTGTTTCAAGTCCTTTAAGTTCATCAAACTTAAACATGTTTGCAACAATGTTTGACGGAACTGAAACTCTTTTGACATTATAGTCTGCAGTAAGATCAATCATAAGGCGTGTAGCATACATTACTTTGTCTGCAGTATCTCTAAGTTCACCCATTAAATCAGAAACAACTGTATTTGCTTTGAGTTCAGGATTACTTTCAACTATTATTTTAAGCCCTGATAAAACCTCAGAAATCTGTTTTGATGCATCTTGTCCTTTAGCAACCAATTTTCTAGCTTCTGATAACATTTCAAGAATACCTTTCTCGTGAGTTAAATATCCTTTAACACTACTTTCAAGATTTGGGATTAAATCAGCCTGTCTTTTTAGTTGATTTCCTATTTCTTGTATTGAAGCCTTAATTCTAGCTTTACTTGATACAAAAAAATTATAAACAGAAATTAGCCAACCTATAAGTACTACTAAAACTATTAATAACAATATTGTTAAATTCATATATTAATCACCTTCTTTCAATTTTCATCATATCATTTCTTTAAATTCTTTCAAGTTTAAAGTATTTATTATATCTTTTTTCTCACACCAACCACGTCTTGCAACATTAACTCCATATTTCATATTATCCATCATAGAAACTTCATGAGTGTCAGTTCCTAATGTTAATTTCACACCACGTTTCACAGCATCACGGACTAATACGTCAGGTAAATCTAAACGCATTGGATCAGCATTAATTTCTAGCCATATATTCTTTTGCAGACAGAGGTTTAAAATTTTAGGCCAATCAAGTTCAACCCCTTCTCTTTCATTTATCTTTCTTGCAGTTGGGTGGGCAAAAATTTTAACTTTGGGGTAGGAGAGTGCATTAAGTACTCTTTTTGTCATTTCATTTCTTGAGAGATCAAATACAGAATGAACGGAAACAAGTGCAAAATCTAATGTTTCTAAACCTTTCACAGATATTGGTAAACTACCATCTTTATTTATATCTATTTCGAGGCTATTGAATACAAAAGGTATTCTCTTTTCACGCGAGTAATTTAGTTGGTCAATTCTTTCACGCTTTCTTTTTAGCAATTCTTCAACTTGTTTTTCATTATGTCCTTTCTTACTTGGGTTATGTTCTGTAAAGGCTATATATTCATAACCTAATTCTCTACCCTTCTCAATTATTTTTTCCATCGAATCTATACCTAAATCATGTGAGGTTTGAATATCAAAATCAGAATGAATTTGTAAATCTGCTTTAATATCATCTAACTTTGTTAGTTTGGGTAACTTTTGATTTATCGCCGCTTCAATTTCTCCTGTATCTTCACGTAACTCAGGTTCAACGTAATCCATTTTTAAAAATTTATATAATTCCTGTTCTGTTTTAAATTTAATATTTGTCTTTTCGTTTTTTACACTTTTTATTCCATATTCTGAAAGAGAAAATCCATTTTTTAGTGCATGTTCACGAAGAGCTATATTGTGGAATTTACTACCTGTAAAATGTTGTAGGGCTGATCCATAACTTTCAGGATTCATAACTAATAAATCAACTTGAACATTTGAAGGAAGTAAAATTGAAGCCGTATGCTCACCAGCTTCAATAATTTTTTGAGCTTTGGGGTATTTGATAAAATATTCTATTATTTGTTTACTTGAAAATTGAAAATTGTTAATTGAAAATTTTGGCGAAGCCAATATATCTATATCCCCTACTGTGGCTGTTTTTCTGCGAAGAGAACCGAGCACATCTATCTTTTCTATTTCAGGGCACTTAGAAAGCCATTCTGTGACCTCAGAGGCTACAGATTCAGCATAAGGAAGTAAATGTCTTTTGACTTTATTAATTAATTTATCAGCTTCTATCAATTTTTGTTTAATTTCGCTCTTTGTAAGTTCTTGAAGCATTTTCATAGCCGTTTTTAAACCTACACCTGAAAGTGCTGTTAAACGAAATGCTTCATTAGAAATTCCTTTCATTATTTTTTCAAAATGAGTAGATTTTCCTGTTATAAATATCTCATCCAAATGTTTTGCAATTGAAACTCCTATACTGGGAACTTCATCTAGTTTTCCATCATCCCAAAGATCTTTAAGTTCAGAAGTTGCATGCTCAACAGAGTCAGCTGCACGATTGTAGGCAATAATTTGAAATCTGTATTTGTTTGGGTCTTTTTCAAATTCTGATTTCAAGCTTTGCTTGTGTTGATAACTAGCTGCAACATTTCTAAGTAACTCTGCAATTTGAAGATTAGTCATTTAAATCAACTTTACTTCTTTTTTGTTAATCTTTCAAATTCTTCAATACTAATTTTACCTTGATTTAACAATTCTTTCGCTTTAATCACATCAGGATTTAAACCTATTTCCTCATTCAACTTTTTTTGTCTGTTCCCATCTTGAGTTGCGCCAATAACCGGTCTATTTAAAGCCTCATCCTGTGCTGACTCGGTAAGTTTATTTGTATTTGCAGTTGCTTCTGACATTATTATGAATAATATAAAATAAACATAAGTTAAATGCAATAAGATAATTTTGCACCTTCTGATATTTTATCTTTTCACTGATGATCTACTATCTGGAATACAATTTTTTGTTTCTAAAGTTCTTGGCGGGATCGACGAGACTCGAACTCGCAACCTCTTCCGTGACAGGGAAGCGCTCTAACCAATTGAGCTACGACCCCAGCAAAAACTTTACTTGTCAATTTTACATTAAAACCCTCTTGACTTCAATTAGCTTCTGGTATAAATTGCGGTTGTCAAGTAAGGGGGCCTGCCACTCCGAAGCTTAAAGCGAAGGGTGGTGAATAACAATCAAAAATTTTAACTTAAAAAAACTTCTAAAAACTATAAAACTCAATGAGTCATCTATTAGCATGGTCTTAGGTTTTTTTGTCATAGTTATTGTTGGTGTTTTAGTAGTTAAATACTTAAAAACAGACAGGGGTACAATTCCACAAGAATTATTAAATGGTTCAAATTCAACTGAGATCTCAACTAAAGTTCACACAGTTGTTAAAGGTGATAATCTTTGGAACATTGCTGTTACTTATTATGGTGATGGGTTTAAATGGGTAGAAATTGCAACTGAAAACAAGTTAGACAATGCCAGTATTATTGAAGTAGGACAAGAATTAACTATTCCAAATGTTGATAGCATAACAACAGCAACATATGAAGTTGTTAAAGGTGATAATCTTTGGGATATAGCTGTTAGAGCTTATGGAGATGGTTATAAATGGGTAGAAATTGCAAACGCAAACAACATGCTAAACCCAAGTATAATCCACTCTGGAAATATATTGGTTTTACCTAGATAAGAGGTATATACTAAACTGAATTTACCAGCAGTGGTAGTTCAGCGATAAGCAAAGCTTGGCCTCTGAAATCCCCTGCTGCTAGATTCGCAGTGGTAGTTCAGCGGTAGAATGTCTGCTTCCCAAGCAGAAGGTCGCCGGTTCAAATCCGGTCCACTGCTCCATACGGTGATAAACCAGAACCTTCGCCCTCTCCGCCTACAATCCGGACAACAGACTGGCGAACTTTCTCGATAGAATCCTTCTCATTACAACCGATTTTTTCGGGACCACCAAGTTTTGCCTCAATTCTTTCTAGTCGCTTGCTAAGAGTGTCAATTTTAGAACCCGTATAGATGACACCAATAAGCAAGGCAACTAATATAAGAAATCTAGCGAGTGCGTATGCATCAATTCGTTTCATTTAAATATGATTCAAAAATTTATAATCCCAAAGTATTATCCTATTTTTTCGATCTTAAACTGCTCTAATGTACTTTTATTTAGCACAATAAACACGCCACCCATTTTATCAACTTCAGCTGACTGTATGCGCACAGTAACGACAAATTTATCATCTTCAATTTTCCAACCAGGAACCTCAAAGTCTTTACTTTGATATATGTAGCTTTCGTTGCTGAAAGGGAAGCAGTATCTATTATCTTTTTTCCGAATAGCCACAGAGATTTCATTTTCATCACCAGGTACGAGAACCTCTCTAGGGTGTGTAAGAGCAAGTCCAAGATCAACATTTTTATAATCCGGAGTTAGCGGTTCTCGACTATTGTTCCACCTAGCTATCACTGTATTCATAAGCACTCTTGAAGAAAAGTCTGAAAAGTAAAGAAATACCTTAACTTGAGTTGCTGATCTATTCAAAAATCGTAAAATGCCGTCTCTCTTTTTGTTAATTATTTTTAAATTTAGAGACTTAAATTCACCTTGAGCCAATGATAGTTTTGACGGATCGGCTATCTGTATTTCTAGGTCGGGGTTAATTGACTTATCAAAAAGGTAAAGTCCAAAAGCTAATATTAACCCAATAGCACCTCCAGTAAGTGATGAGGCTAAATCTATAGGTAACTGGAAAATAAATAAGTTATTCATTTACTAATTTGTTAATAACCTTAACCCTTTTACTTTAACCTTATGTCATCTACTCGATTTAGGGATAAGATTTTCTGTAATCTTTCGTCCAAGAAAGGATAGAATTTTTCCATCTTCCTCAAAATTAGAACTGTCATCCCAAGTCAGACTTGAAATTGATTGACCCACTACAACTTCCCAAGGTTTTGCGCTTCCAACAACACCCATTAAATCGTTACGCACTTCTTTAATATCAAAGTTTCTTCTATCGTATCCGCCTTCCTTAAACCCATTCATAACCGAAAAGTGAGGATGTTGTGTATTGGTACTCAACCAAATATCAATACGCTCTTTAAGTTGATCCCATGTTATATTAAGTGCTCCAAGTACCTCGTCCGTAAGCAAAAGGTTTTCCGAGTTTCTGCATGCTAGTCTCATTCTGATTATCGGCGGCAGATCATTGATTTCTTCAGTGTTATTGTCCTTATCTCTCAATGAATAACCTTTGGCTTTGTCATAAACAGATTGAATAATCTCTTTTGCTTCCTGTTCAAAATCGTTTATATTACTCACACTATCTACAGAACAGGGATATAATTTAATAGTGCCATTAGAAGATCGGACAGCTTGTTGCCAAATTCTTTCGTCATCCTCACCTTCAACAAGTAAGATTGGTGCTTCGTTGAAAATATTAGACAAGGGGTGTGCTCCAAAAACGGGCAGAACTTTTCTATAAACTGCTGAAATTTCTCTAAAGTTTAGCTCTTTCTGCTCAAAGGACATAAACGCCAAGTGAGTATCAGTGTAAGTTTCCAACGCTCCCAAAATAGCAGTACTGTGTGTGGCAATTAAAACTTTGAAGTTACTATCCGAAACCAAACCTTCTAGGAAATTCATTAAACGAACCTGTAAATCTGGGTGTAAATGTACGTCTGGCTCATCTAAAAATAAAATATTTTCTTTGTCCGGAATACACTCTTTGCCAAAAATTAAACATTCAATACCCAAGGAAATCAGTTCGCTTTCGCCACTGCTGATTACTTCTGCCCCTAATTCATTGATTGTTCCTCTATGGTATATTTTGAAAGTCATATCATGTCTTTTTATTTCAATATTGTCAAGCAAAGAGTTGATTTTATTAACATAAATGTCGAAGGTGTAATCGTTTTGTTGTCGTTTTTCCTTTTCTATTTCTCTTAATACCAAAGTTTCAAGTCTGCGATACTGAGCTACGCTTTGTTGTCTAAAACCAACAGCTTGATTTTTTCTCCTTTGACCTGAAAGCCAATTTATATCGGTTGTTAAACTCTGTTCAATACCAGCTTCATAAATAAGAGATCCTCCTCTTTCCGGTGTTATGTATTTTGTTTTTCCATACGACTGCGATTGCGAAGATAAACCTTGTTCAACTGATCGTAACAGTGTGCTTTTACCGCAACCATTTTTCCCTAAAACAATGTTAATTTTGCTAAGATTTTTTAATGTATAGCCAGTGATATCTGTAATATCCATGATTATTAAAACTTAAACGTCCTTTCCCGTATCCCACCAATCGGTAAATTTAGATAACAGTTTATCTTTCTCTTTTTGATCTTCAATTAAATGAGCCACAGATAAGGTATTTCCCAATTCAACTAAGCTGGCTCCGAAATGATATATGATATGACCATCAACCATCACAAAGCGGTCATGGCATTTTTTGTTTTCCTTGGCGGCTATTTTATTTTGGTGCTGAAGTCTAAAGACTTTATAATCAGCTGTAAAACTCCTAAATTTACTATTGTGCGCCTGTCGTGTCAGTAACCTAAAGCCTACCCCCTTTAATACATATGGTTCAATAATTGCCAAAATCTCGTGGGAAAGAAAATTATCAACCACAACCACTTCATTGTTAGCCTTCTCTAAGATAGACCTCAGAAATTTTCTTCCTTCATACGGGGTTGTATCTTCAATAACCTTTTCTCTTATTAAGAGCTTTTCTTCTCCCAAATAATCTTCAAGCAATTCTATCCAAGGAGTTAATTGGCCATATTCATCTGCGGCCACGAAACCATCATGACTCTGCTTTGACCAAACGGTCTGTTTTGAAAGCTTTTCCGCTTTCCTTTTGTAGATATCGTCCTTAAACAACTTAGATTTTTCTTGAGCCTCCCGTATAATTTGTGTTTTTTCATCACTCCGAGCTAAACCTTCCTGAATTAGTTTTTGAATTTTTCTTAATTTTTCCAGCGTCTCTAATAGTGGTTTCTCATCAGGTTCTATAACATAAATATCCATTTCTTCAATCTTCTGGCCAATAAATTGGATTACATCTACGGCTCTATTTTTGATAGTTCCCGAACTAGTACTACGTCTTCCTGTCTCTTGAAATTCTTGAAAGAGTCTTTTCAATTCTTGACCATCATTGGAAGAAAAGTTAGTAAAAATAGCTACTAGACGATTAATTTTGTCTATTTCCCTGAGGTCATTAGGGTTTGAAATCAAATGGTTAATGTCAATTGAAGTTAGTAACTTCCGTGCTTCTTGAACATATTTTGGTTTTTCTGCTGCTTTCATTTTTGATCCTCCACAACTAAAATTTCCTCCGGCGTTAGGCCATAGAGTTTATAAACTAACTGGTCAATTTGCTTTTCGTAGTCTTTAACTTGAGTTTGCCTTGTGGGGTTTTGTAAATAATCACCATCTTTTGTGATATCTAGAAGTTTGTCGACAATTTCGATAATTGGTTTTTGTTCTTGGAGCGTAATTTTCTTGATCGGAAAAAGCCTTAGTTTTTCAACACCAATATCAAACCCAGCACCCCTTCTTTTTCCGTTCTTTTGGAACCAATTAAATGCAACTTTTGAATTTAAAATACCTAGAATGTATTTCAAGTCAAAAGTTTTATCTTTTTGAATTATTGAAGAAAAAGAAAATCCAAAAAAGTATCCTTTATCATCGTAGGTAAAATCGGGCATGATAAACATATTTTTAAATATAATCTTGGGTTCTATAAAATACTTTATGTCGCGTGATCTATGTAACCCGTAAGGCTTGTTTGAAGAGGAAATAAATTCTCTAAATTTGTCTAAATGATTCTTGATACTAATGTATTCCTTGTTACTTTTAATGTCCTCCTTAATTTTATTGTCAGAATAAATGAGATACTTACTTTTCCAACTAACTCGATAACGGTACACATCATTAGGGTCTAAATATTTTTTAATTATTGGCAGTCGGCCAATCTCTTTTAGCCGTAGGTTATCTAATTCTTTTTGCGATAAAACAAAAACACCATCACCAACAGATATATCTGTTCGCTTTGCACTTAGAAGGAGCTTACTATTAATTTTGTCAGGGGATTCTTGAACTCCAACCGAGGTATCTGCGATTGAACCTAATAAAACAACATTATCATATTTTAAACCATCGGTTTCCAAAATAATCTCGTCATTATCAGTAAATATTTCCTTCTTTGATAATGTTTTTATTTCTAGGTTTTCAGTATTAGAACTTTTACTTATATCACTAATTTCGTTTTGAAGTTTTTTATAAGTAAACAGATCAATATCTACTGTCTTTTTATAAACAGCAATCATATGGTAGCCAGCTACTTCATCAAATACCTTCAACTTACCAATATCAACGAAGTTTACAAAAGATAACTCTTTATTAACTCTTTCAATAAGTTTTTTTGCACCATAACTATTTATCCAGTACCGAGACGTTATATAGGAGATGAACCCGTTATCTTTTGTGATATCAATAGCTTTATGCAAGAAATAATACCAGTAATCCATTTTCCCTTGATGATACTTTTTACCAAAACTAGAATTATTGACTATTTCAAAAACCTTTTTATTATCTCTCTCTTTCATATAAGGTGGGTTTGCGATAACAATATCAAACCCGCCTTTCTTTTCAAAAACATCGGAGAAATGGAGTTGAAACAAGAAAAATGGTTTAACATTACTTTTCTTTATCTCATTAAAAGTTTCTAAAATCTGTCCTTGTTGAGAACTTAGTTTTGAAATTCTCTCCGCTTCTTTCGCTGGAATTCCTATACCATGAGACAAATACGGTTCAACAATTCCTTTAGTTTTTCTTTCCAGTTGTGATACTTCATCATTAACAGTTGCCTCGATAAGATCAAACTCAATCTTGTCTATTTGAGTTCTAATTTGCTTCTTCTTTTCGGGGTCAGACTCTTTGAAATATAAAGCATGTAGCCCTTGCAAGGCTTTTAGGACACTTGTTTTTTTATCATCATTTTCAAAGAGTGAAACTTGTGAATCTTCGTCAAAAAGACTAATCATTTTCTTACCATTTGCTTGAGCTTTTGCGTTCTCGGGATTAAAGAGTTTTACGCCCATAAATTCATCGAGTAGTGAATTACCGACCATAATTTTATAGTCAAGATTAGGGAGCGGTTCTATTTCGGAGAGATTGTGGTCAACAACAAGTGTCAACCATAAACGAAGTTTGGCAATTTCAGAAGCTCCGGGGTCAATATCTACACCATAGATATTATTTTGAATTGTTGCTTTTTTAACTTCATACTCCGAGAGACTGCGCCCAAGCTCCCGATTAAGACTTAGGCGGGCATTTATAACTTCGTGGAGCATACCAACCAAGAAAGCGCCAGAACCGCAGGCAGGGTCTAAAACCTTAATATCAGCTAATTTTTCGTCTATTTCCTTTGCTTTCTCTCTTATAGCAGAACTTAAAGTTTCCTTCTTTTCTAGGGACTGCTCACGATCCAAGAAATTCCTTATCACATCTTGATCTAGGCTAACTTCGGAAGCCAGATAGTTTATAAGGCTTTCATGGCACATGTAGTGGACGATTTCTCGAGGGGTGTAATACGTGCCCTTGCCTTTACGTAAGTTTTCCTCCAAGAGATTTTCAAAAACCTTACCCAACATTTCAGGGTCAATGGCTACTTCTTTTTCAAGCGGCTCATCCTCTTTAACAGTAAAGTTATATTTCTCAAAAACCGAGAAAACATCATCAAAGGTGGAGTTTTCTAAAAGTATGTGATTTCTTACATCTTGATAGTCGTACTCTGGTTCAAATAGTCCTCCGTTTAGGAAAGGGATTCTACCGCCAAACTGTGTTGCTTGATCTGGCTTATCGCGGCGGGGATTGTTGAGAGTGTCAAAGAAAAGCGGTTCGAGGTAATCCTTAAAATAGTTTTTCTTTTCTTTCTTTGCCTCTTGAAATTTATTATAGAGAAACTTTTTATCTCCGCTACCCCAACCATCAAAGCAGTTAAGCCAGCCCCTCTTTTGTATAAAGTAGAGAAACATTAAACGACCTAAAAGTATTTTGACAAAGTTTTCTACAGAAGCATCTCTGGAAAAAAGCGTAAATTTCAGGTGCTTATTCTGCTTAGTAACTTCTCCTACTAATCTTTCAAAAACTTCCCGATATTCGGTAAAGAATTTCTTAGTGACTTTCTCAACGCTAAAAGCGCTTTGAAACATTTTATAAACCTCAACGGGGTTTTTGGTATCAACAGATAGCGCAAGGCTTCCTAGTATTTCTTTGTCCGTGTGATAGGGCTGACTGCTATCAACTACAAGTTTTGTGAGTTTGCGTTTGAACTCTCCGGGTCCCTCACGGACTTTTTCAACAAGAGTAAAAGTGTAAGTCTTAAAATCTGGGGTAAAGATAATGAAAGGGAAGTCTACCTCGCGTAAAATTTTCTCCGGTATTGTACGGATTGCTTCTTTGTTTTCCTCTTTGAGTTTAAATAAAAGAATCTGAAAACGGCGGTCATAATTTGAGACTGCATAAATCTTCTCAACTAATGCGGCTTCTTTGACCGGTAAGTTATAAACTGACGGGTTTGTCTTGAGGTGAGAATCGAGTACCTTAAAACCAAGAGATTCGAAAAGTTGATACACCTTGTCCGGTGCATCCATTGTTGGCAAAAATTCGTCTAAGTCTATATTTGTTCCCATAACTCATGAAATATAATCAACGCAAATAAGTTTGAGTTTCTTGTCATTAAATTCCTCAATAATTTCTGTTGGTGTTTCAACCTTGTCCGCTAAAAAGTCACCAAGCTCTGCAACCAGTTTTCGCCAGTTCTGATGTGATTTTTTGTAAGCCTGCCAAGAACGCCTTAAATACTGCAAACGCTTTTTAGTAAAGTTGACCTCGTTTATCTTAGTAACAATTTCTTCTATTTTTGTTCTCTCCTTTTGATCTTCTTCAAACAAAACCTCTGTTTTTATATGTTCCAATTCATCCCGCATATCAATTAAAAACTTTTCTTTCTTACCGGAGGGAGTACGCATTTCAACCTCAAACCTTGTTTCATTAAAAAGCTCTGCAATACGATTTTTTACTTCATCGTGAGCTGAATAAACATCGTAATCTTCGGGGACAACTCGACGCTCAACTTGCTTGCAGGCTATAAAGTCTAAAATTTCTGTCTTGTTGGTTTTAAATTCTTTGTCAATTAAATCGTACAGGTACCAGAAGTGATACTCCTCTGCATACTGGAAATAAAAGAAAATGCCTCTATAACCCTTCTTTAGTCCACTTTGTATTCCGTGAGGCAAACCATCGGCAAACGCGGGGAGTTTATCCAGTCCAAAGTTTTTCAGGGGCTGGAAGAAAAGTTCTCCGCCTCCGAACTGCTCGGCTTCCAAAAGTTCCATTGTCTTATCTTTCGTTTCTTCTTCCTCACTTTTTAAGTCCCGTATAATACCAAATACTTTAGGGTTTATCTGCTCACCTAAAACAGAGGCGTCAAGACCAATGGTATCGTTAATCATCATAATTTTTTTCTGTAAGGTTTCTACTAGATCAAGGAGCGATTCCAACTCATCCTCTGGGTAAAAGTTATAGATAATAATTTCTTTGAAAGGGGTACCAATACGGTCAATTCTTCCCGCTCTTTGAATCATTCTCACCGGATTCCAATGTAAATCGTAATTAGTAACTGTTTTTGCTTGTTGCAAGTTTTGACCTTCGGAGAGAATATCGGTTGAAATAACAACATTTGTCTTGCCGTTTAAGAAATCTTCAATAATAGTCTGGCGCTCGTTTGAAGAATTAGCACCAGTAATGAAAGCTATCTTCTTACCATACTTTTTCTTAAAATCCTCATCTTTATCTAATGCTTGAGCGACATACTTAACAGTGTCGGAGTAGTAGGAGAAGATAACGGCTTTTTCCTCTTTAAGATTTTTGAGTAAATGTTCCTTAAATTTAATAAGTTTTGCATCTTGGCTTTCATCTATATTTTTTATATCTTCATAAATAGTTGAAAAAACCTTAATATCTTGGTCAATATCAGCAAACATCTTCTCTTTGTCGTAGTCTTTAAGGTCTATATCTTCCAAGCTATTACCAAAGTCTCCCAAGCCATCTATATCCTCGATTGATTCATCTAAACTGTTTATGTATTTTAGGAAGAACTTTTTGCGTAGTATTTTCCCTTTCTGGACAACATTTTTAAATTCACCCAAGAACTCTTTGTGGCTTTTAACGCTTTTGCGAAATGCCTCGACTGAACTTTCCAATCTTTTTAGAAGAACTGTTTGGAAGATACCGGCTAAAGCCTGTCCTCTGTGGACTTCTACTAAATCTTTTTTCTCGGATACTTTGTACTCGGAGAGTTTGTAGTAAGCAAGAGTCAAATCGGCTTCTATCTTGCGCGAAATCTCGGCATAGAGGCCATCATAGGCTTTATCAAGAGAATAGTGTACTTCTTCCAGTTTTCTATCTGGGAATTCAATCTTTTTGTATTCCCCTGTCTCTGTTTTGAATTTTGCATCTTTGTAGTTTTCTCTAATATATTGGCGTGTTCTACGAATGGAGATTGATTGCAAAACATCGTTAATGTGGTTGGTATTTCCTTTCTGGGCTTTGCTAAACTCTTTTTGCAAGTCAAAAATTCCTTGCTTAATAAACATGCGCTTATTGTTTTGACCAATAAGCATAAGTTGAAAGTAAAAGTCCCAAATAGTGTTATTCATTGGAGTTGCAGTCATTAAAATTACCTTTGGGGTTTTACCGAATGAGCGAATTTTTTCTATAAGTGAAAAAAGGTTTTCATAGCGGTTAGATATGGGATTTCTGAAGTTGTGAGACTCGTCAATTACAATGAGGGAGATATCGGCAAACTTTATCTGATGGCGTTTCTCTAAATCTTCAAAGTCCAAGCCTTCTCCTCCTAAATACTCTTGATGGATGATATTTTCTGAAACACCCAAGTCTTTAAGCTCAGCTTGCCACATTCGGTGAAGTGAAGCTGGACATATAACCAAGAACTTACGTCTTCTATAAAAACCAAAGTCCTCAATGACTTTTTTTGCAATCCATGTTTTACCAAGACCGACAGAATCAGCAACTAAGACGCCATTATAGTTGGTGAGCGATGAGTACACACGATTAACCGCGTCTTCTTGAAATGTTGCTAAATCTACTACGCTTTCGGGCAAACGCTCGTTTCTGGGGGCTTCCGTAGGTTCCAGCTCTTTCTTTTGAAGTTCATAGAGCGCTTTAATATAAACTTCGTAAGGCGAGTATTCCCTTGTACCTAACTTTGAGCTTTTGAGGATTTCAATAAGCTCTTGCTTAAAATCGCGGGCTTGCTCCCAAAACTTATCAAACCATTCTTTTTTAAGATAAACGGGGTGCGGATCAATGAGCACTGCGTTTAATTCTGTATTGCCGGCAAGTCCCGAATAAGTGAAGTTGCTAGAGCCAATGATAGCCAGATCATTAAAAATGTAAGCCTTGCCATGAAGAAAGGGTTTTTCCAGTAGTTTAACTTCAACATCCTGCTTTTCAAGAAAAGCTATGAGGTTTTTGACCGCCTGAGACTTTTTAGAGGTAAATTCTTCGTTTTCGAGGTCTTCTTTAAGATTGGTCTTATAAAACGCTACTGGCTCGAATAAATCCGGTACCAACTTGTCATCAACACTTGGTGACTTTCCAAGTAATAATCTGAACTTTTTGACATTTTTTATTTCTTGGGCGACTAACTCGAAGCCTCCAACATTAAAATAGCCGGTAGCTACGTCAAAGTTGCTAGGCTGGTCATTAAGAATGTTCTTTAACTCTGTAAAGAGCTTAATTTTATCATTATCAATAATTGATTTATTCGGCGTATACATAAATTTACTTTGTTATTAACTTTATAATATCCTCTCGGTGATAGCGTCTTTCGCCAACACCGCGTCTCGTGCCTACACGAATGGCTTTTAACTTTCCTTTCTTATCCCACCGCCTAAGCGTAGTCGGGTGGACATTAAGAATTTTCGCCACCTGCGCAATGGTTAATAGTTCCGGCAACCTTTTATCGTCTTTTGGCATTTTTGGTCGTCAAAAAAGTATTACTTTTAGATAATTCCTATTATGCATAATTGTACAGCTAAAATGCTTAGTTAACAATAGTTAAAAGAAGGTAAATAAGGGGTAAAAGTGACCTATTATGAGGAATTAGGAAACTTCAAGGCTAAATTAGTAGAAACTTACATAAACCGATAATTAAGTTAAAGATGAGAGGTCTTTTAAAATTCATTTACTAGGATTAGATAAATCTTGGGATCATTGTGATTGCCCTTCACGATAAGCTTTATACTGGTATATTGGCTCCATTTTTCAGAAAAGATTTGGGTTATATTCCGCACATTGGAATCGGGTTGTTTGTTGCAGAAAACTCGGACTATAAAGTTACTGACCCAACACTTCAAATTCTTAAAGTTAGGAGTTATAAGACAGAACAAGTTTTCGAATCCCAGTTCTAGTTTTTGCTATTTTTTTAAAAGTTTTTTAACTTCTCTATCAAAATCTGAGATATAATTTTTGTCTTGTTTAATTCTAAACTTTTTATATTCTCCCAATGCCAATTGTTCTGCAACTTCATAACTTACTTTTCCATTATCTGAAAGTATGTCCTTCTCACTAAATTTAAGAAAAGCATCCAGTTTCTTGATCCAATCTTCCATATATATAACAATCCTATCTTTTGCCATCATATCTGCATAATCTAAGTAAACAGTTACAATTCTGTTTAATTTATCCAGCTCTATTTCATTTAAATAATTCTTTGCAATTACCACATCAGTTTCTCTAATTTTGCCTTTTGGTCCATTTTTCCAATTTGTTAATCCCATATTTAACTTTTTATTACCAATTCTCTTAGCTATAATTTCTGCGGCGGTTTGACCAGTAATAGCAAAATGCAGTTTATTCTGAACTGTAGCAAAAAAGTCTTTGGTCATATCACTATTTGGATCATAGTCGGCACTGCATTCTGCATAGATATCAGTAATCTTTTGATACATCCTTCTCTCGCTTGAACGGATATTTCTGATTCTCGCGAGCTGCTCTTCAAAGTAATCCTTACCAAATATTTGATCAGGATCTTTTAATCTTTCATCGTCCTATGTATTCCTTTAAAACTTGAGTAGCCCAAATACGAAATTTTGTGGCCTTAATTGAGTTGATTCTATACCCAACAGCAATAATTACATTAAGATTATAGTATTTAACTGGTTTATCAGACTTAGCAATGTGCATTTTTTGCACATTGCTTTTTAAATCTAACTCTCGTTCATAAAAAATATTCTTTAAATGCTTTGTGACAACACTTCTTTCAACGCCAAACAATTCAGCTATTCTAATCTGAGTTAGCCATAAATTTTCATCCTTTAAATAAATCTCGACTTTTACACTCTTGTCTGGAGTCTGGTAAATCATCACTTCTTTGAAAGTATTATTTTGAATTTTAATTTTAGAAGTTGTCATAATTTAATTTAACCCCAATCAAAACCGAAGTCAAGAGGTTGTTTATTCTTCTAATTCCAATGATTTTATTTCAGGAAGTGCCCTACCTGTAACACCTTGAAGATCACCATACATTCCATGTGTATGATCAATTACTTTTCTAATTTCTTTTTCTTGTCTTGCCCATTTTGCACTAAACCACCTTTTTTCTCTTTCGATGTCGTCCTGAAGTGTTCCAAAAGCTTCCACAATTCCCTCTACTCTATGTTTAAATTCATTTCCTGTTAAATACTCATATAGTACTTTCATTTTCTCATCTACTCCTACAGCGTTTTGTTTTTCATAGTAAATATTAACTAAATTAAATCTTAAAGACATTGCCAGTTGATTAAAATTAGTTGCACCACATATCCAAATACCGTTTTTATAACCAATTCCTTTTTCTTTAATGTCTTCTGGCAAATCAACTGAGACAAGTATAGCTAGGTCTGCCTTGGCCTGTCTTTGATCTTCTTTAAGTTTTGTTATCCATGTTTCACTCCACTTAGCATTTTTTGATTCCCAAAGTAAGCTTCCACATTTTTGCCCTTTTTTATCAATAACAATTTGGATAACATCAGCTCCTTTTACTCCCTTTTTAACTTCTTTTATTTCATCTTGTGGATAATCCTGACGTAATTTTTTCTCTATAGTTAGTTCTAATACTTCACCTTGTGTTTGTTGTGATCCTTGTTCTAATTTTCTTTTTAATTCTTCATTAGCTTTCAAAACATCTTGCATTTTCTTATAATTTTCCAAATCTTTTAATCTATGTTCATCTTCAAGTTTAATTTTTAAATCATTTTTAATTGTTTCCTCACTTTCTAGAAGTTTTTTCTTCATTTCCAAATCTCTCATTTGATCTTTCTCACGCAAAGTTTTAATTTCGTCAAGAAGCTTGCCCATATCAGTATTGAACTTTCGTCGTACAATATCTACTTCTTCTTGTGCTTTTTTTCTTTCCTCAAGAACAACAGATTCTTTAATATCATGAGCCAATTGCTCTCCAACATCTATTTCAGTTCCACAATTCTTGCATTTTATTACGTTTGACATTTTAGTGTATAATTATATTATATGAAATTCAGCATAAGACTATTATACATCGTTTGGCCAAATAAAAATTTGATTAAAAAAGAGGATAAATAGTTACTTCTCTAATTGTTTTCTTAAAAGTTTATATACATTTTTCTTTGTTTCCTCAACTGTCATGCTCCACTCCTTTGCCATACTTTCAAACGAAGCGTCAGTTAAAGAAGCTCCTTTAGCATCAGATTTACCCATATTATCGTCTGGAATATCACAACCACAGTTATAACACATATGCTATCATCATATTAATGAAACTAACTCTTGTCAAGAAGATGGATGAAGCTAAAGATACAAAATCTTTTTTCTTTACAGCAAACGAAAAACTCTCGTGGCAAGCAGGGCAATATTTGTATTTAACACTAGATGGAATTACTAAACAATTTACAATTGCTTCATCTCCCACCGAAAAATTTATTCAAGTTACTACAAGAATTAGAAAAGAGTCTAAATTTAAAAAGCTGTTAAATAAACTACAAATTGGATCAACTATAAAAGCCAGAGGACCATTTGGTAGTTTTGTCTTTCCAATTATTAATTCTTCATTATTAACTATTAATTGCTTTATAGCTGGTGGAATTGGAATTACTCCATTTAGGGCAATGATTAAAAATATAATTGATAATAAAATAAAAAAAGATATTTATTTAATTTATTCAAATTCAGATAATGAGTTTGTATTCAAAAAAGATTTAGATAAGTGGAAAAAAGAAAATAATTTTATAAAAATTGATTATATTGATACCTCAGTTTCAGGTCATCTTGATAAAAATTCGCTTAATCACTATATATCTGATCACTCTATATCTTCTGTTTTCTGGGTTGTTGGTCCTCCACCTTTTGTCAATGCTATGGAAGATATTTTAGAAAAATTCAGAATACCTGAAGATCATGTTAGAACAGAGAAATTCATTGGATATTAATATATAATTGCTTCATGCTGGTGTAGCTCAGTGGTAGAGCAGTGGTATCGTAAACCATCGACAGTGTTTCGATTACACTCACCAGCTCAAAATTATGGAAAATAGTACAATCTAATCCTTAATTTCTTCTGAGACGCAATTCTAATCTTAACATCTTATTTTATTTAAATATAGGATTGAATTAAATTTAATAATGATCTTTAATAAGTAAATGCCAGACAGAATAAATGCTACAAATCCAGCGTGTACCATCTGTGCCGCAAAAACAATATCTTCAGAGGGAATTATCTGTCAGCCGTGGAGACTTGGACAAGCCAATAGAAAACACCAAAATATTATCGGCAGGAATCATCACTCAGGTACCACCCTTAGACCAATATTATGTCCACATCCAGACAATACTGTTGCTGTGAGCCCAAGTCCTCAAATTATACTAAGGAAATTATTATATAAATAATTAATTTAGGACATAAATATCTTGTTTTAAAATATGTTTTCTTGGACATATAAAAAGTTGTTACTTAATATATGATTTTCATTATTTTCTAAAATTACAGGCTCGATTATTTCCATATCATTTAAATCATACTTATTTTGTAACATAGCAATTATAGCCTCCCCAATATGAAAACCTAAGTTAACAGGGACTGCATTTCCAATTTGTTTATACTGGGAAGTCAAAGAACCACAAAATTCCCAATCGTCAGGAAAAGTTTGTATTCTGGCATATTCACGCACGGTAAAAGGTCTTGTTTCAACGGGATGACATCTTTCAGTTTGCTTCTGGGCAGGAGAACAAGTAAGCGTTAATGATGGCTCATCAAAAGACAGTCTTCTTGCCATTCCTGTTTTACCCCCACCTAAATAAAAACTAGCGCCCATATATTCTCTTTGAATATCAAGCGGTAAATTTCTCCAACAACCTCCGGGAGGAACCAAATCTAAAACCTTTCTCTTCTTTTCAGGATAATTTTGTCCTTTTGATAAAGGAACATTTTTTAGTGCCTCTTTTATAGAAATGTAATAGTCTTTTTCTCTTGGAACTAACATTGGTATATTTAAATCATTTCTTATCCCAATAATTATCAATCTCTCTCGTTTCTGTGGTACATCATGGTATTGAGACCTTAAAACTTTATAACCAACTTTGTAACCAATATCTTGAAGTTTTTTAACCATAGTAGATAATGTTTTACCATTATCATGTCTTAATAAACCTTTAACATTTTCACCAATTGCTATTTTTGGCATTGTTTCTTTAACACAACGGGCGAATTCAAAAAACAAAGTACCACGAGTATCTCCGAATCCTTTCCCTTTTCCTGCGTAACTAAAAGACTGGCATGGAAATCCACCCTCGACTACGTCAACTTTATTTTTCCATGAATTAAAATCAACTTCTGAAATATCGTTACCAATTAAGTTCCATTCAGGTTTATTATTTTTTATTGTGTTTATTGCATCTTTATCGAATTCAACATTTAATAAATGTTTTAATCCTGCATTTTCTAACCCTAAAGCTGTACCTCCAGCTCCTGTAAACAATTCTATTGTTGTATATTTAGTCGTTTTGTTGCTTTTGAGAATTTTATAATTGTTAATCTGATCACTACCATTAATTTTATTTCTAACTCTTTGAATTTCCTCAAAATTGAAAAGACGATAATTATGTTCCGAACGATGAGATTTAAGAAGTCCAACCTTTTCCCATCTTCGAATTGTATCGGTAGAAACTCCAACCAATTCGGCCGCATCTGAAACAGTGAGCAAGTTATCCATGAATAAAATATATCAATAACCAATACATTATGCAATGGTTACTTTGTTTGATATACCTCTTTATAAAGTTCTAGCATTTCGTTCTTGCCTAGAATATTCATTACAGGAATTTTTAATATCTTTGTAATAGCTTCTGGTATTGCCATATACAACATAAACAATGAGTCATTATATCCTGTAGCTAAGTCATAGAAACTGGATCCGTCTATGATTCTAATATTTTTGTTTCTTGGTCTTCTTTTTTTGATCTTATTATCTGATGGAGTAAATTCAGAATCGTACATTTTCTTATTTTGTGGTATCACTTCAACATAGTAACCAACATATCCTTTGTATTTTGTATCTAATAAAAATTTGATGTTATCATAAATTTGAACTTTATCTGAACCTTTAGTTGTGTTAAATTTGTTTTTAACTTCAGCAATTACCTTCTTTTTGGTGTTTAGTAAATCAACTACCTTTCCAGTATTTAAGTTGATCCACCCTCTTACATGGCCTAATATATTCTGATGAAATAATCCAAGTTTATTTTGAAGGGTTTTTTGAGATTGTCTTCTAGCCTCAAGTTCAAACCACAAATTAATCGGGATGCTTTGAATTGATGCATCAAATATTGCTGAAAAAGGGTCTATAGAATTTCTTATTGACTTGTTTTTTCTTGAATCATTTTTATCCACCTCTAAAACTTTTTTTACCTCTGATATAAAATCATCATCTTTTATAAACGGTAGCAATGACATGTTTTTATAATACCATTTTTAATCAATCTAATATATAAATATCTTGTTTTGTGTCAGATACTCCTACTTTTTCTCCCTCACTTTTTAAAATTCGCTCTAATGGTCTACATTTCATACAACCTTTTGTTGGACAAACAAAATGGTTAAGTTGACGAGCTAGTTTAATTCTTCTTGCAACCGTCAACACTTTATCTTTACTATCCACAATATTTGGAAGACTTTTTTCTACTAAATCGTCAGATTTATTCATATACCAATATGAAGCTTTTTCAACTTTTCTATTTTGTGTGTTTGTTGCAAGAAGTAAATAAATTGGGAGTTGTAATGATTCATCATTCTCTTCGTTTTTTCCAGTTTTAAAGTCAATAATATGCACTGAATCTGAATCTTCTAAATATTCAAGCCAATCAATTTTTCCACAAAGAATTATATCATCTTCTTCTGAAAGATAATAATTTGGTAAAAAATCAGTAGCTATTTTTACTGCTTTTTTTAAAATTGGGCCAGGATGACTTTCTACTCTTTTAAGCATTTCTCTCCCTCTTTCTTTAAATTCATCTTCCTGTTTTTTATCTTTAAATCCACCAACTTTGCCACTAACTTTTTGCCAAGCTATATCAAATTTTTTTAGAAGTGGTGTTTTAAGTCTATCTTCAACAGCTAAAACTGACAATCCTTCAATAACTTCATGAACAGCAGAACCTAAAGAAAGTGCGGGAGAAGTAACAGTAATTTTATGACCAGTTTTTGGATCTTTATATACATTTCTAAGATAATAGCTCCTTGGACAGGCTAAAAAATCAGAAATTGAAGAGTGACTGACCCAAACTGCTTTATATTTATCCCTCATGAAGATATTTTATCATTTTTTTAAATGAAAACTCTTAGTTAAACGGGTTTTCAATTTTCGACCCAGTATTCTATTTGCATCTTTTTCTGAAATTGGTGCATTCAAACCACCACCTATTATGTCAACTTCACCATTTGATAAAAATATGATTCTTGACTTACGAACAACAGTTTTAATCCCTTCTTTTGTCTGTATTTGTTTAGGATTACTAACAACTTCTATTGTATCTAACACTAATGGATCAAGATCGATATCGCCAAAACCTACCCCCCCACGACCTTTTATATGTTTTCTTACAAATTCATATGCCGCTTCTCGTCTAGTATTAATTACCTTTATATCTTCTGCTGACATAAATATATTATACACAATCAATCAAATTTTTTGATTTGTAATGATGTAGTATAATAGACAGATGAAAAGATATTCAAGATTGGCATTGGTTGAGGAAAGAAAAAATATTAAAAAAGCATATTGGTATATTATTTTATCAATCCTAGCTCTAATTTTTCTTATTTTCTTTGGCTTACCTACTTTAGTTAAATTTGCAGGATTTATTGGAGATGTTGCAAAATCTGACAAACCTGTGGAAATAAACGATATTACTCCCCCAGCTCCTCCTCAATTTGATCAAATTCCAGAATTTACAAATAGTGAAAGTATTAAAATCGAAGGAACTTCTGAAGATGGAGCGATAATTGTTATTAGGTCAAATAACCATTCAGATGAAGTAGTAGCAAACAGTGATGGACGATTTAGTTTTATATTCAATTTAAATGATGGTGAAAATTCAATTGATGCTAAAGCTATTGACTCTTCAAATAATGAAAGTGTACAAACAAAAACATATAAAATAGTATTTGATAATGAAGAGCCAATTCTTGAAATAAGTTCGCCAGCAGACGCTGCAGAATTTTTTGGCAGTGGCCAAAGACAATTATCTATAAAGGGAACAGTCAATGAAAAAGTAGATTTAACAATAAATGGAAGAGTTGTTTCAACTAAAGATGATGGTTCTTTTTCCTTTGCTACAACATTATCTGAGGGAGAAAATAAATTTGACATTGTTGCAACAGATCCTGCTAAAAATGAAACAGCAACTTCTTTAACTGTTACTTTTACTCCCTAATCCTAAAAGTGCAAACATCCAAAACATAATCTGAGGATAGAAAAGGCTATTTGCAAAAAGACTATGAATCAACACAATTATGAATGAATAGTGAAGAATTAATAATTTGGGCGCATGTAGAACAAAATTCAAAAATAATATTAGACCAACAATTCCAGTTGTTGCAAGAATAAATAAAATTGATGAATCAGATCCACTACAAGAATGTGAATCAATATTCATATCACCTAAATACTTCTGACGCGCTTTGCAGATATTGTTAAATCCAACTCCAAGTAGAGGAGATTTTTTAAAAATTTGCCAAGTTTCTTGATAATTTATTAATTTATTATTTCCACTTACGGTTCTTGTTAAATTTGTACCTTCTCCAATATTTTTTGGTAAAAGTAATATTATTAATATAAAAATAATTAGTGGTAAAAATTTCTTTTTGTAAATTAAAAACAAACTAACTGTTAAATACGAAGATCTTGAATAAGTAAATGCTAAACTTGAGAGTAGAAAATAAAGTATAAGTTTAAGATTAAGTTGAGCTACAAGAACAACACCTAGTACAAGAATTAGTCCCAAATAAGTGGGGTCTAAAAATGTTCCCACCATGCGAAGAAGGTGGTCATCCCAACCTAAATATTTTAATGAAGTTAAATCAGGCCAAAATATGTACTGCACCCATCCAAAAATCGCTGAGGCGAAGGCAATAGATATAAGATATAGGATTAAAGATTTAAGATTTCTGAAATAATTTGAAATATATACTGCAACAAACGAATATGAAACTAAACGAATAAGATACAAAACTGAATTAAGAGTTAATAGTGAATAATTAAGAATTAAACCAAAAACACAAGCTAAAATAAAATAAATAAAATATCTATACCATTCTGGGTATTTTGGTTTTTTAAAAAAAGTAATTATGGCAAGCAATAAAATAACTGCGTCAAACAGATTAAAAATTCCAATTTTTATAAGCTGTCCAAATGGAAATAATACTAGTGCTGTAAAAAATATAATTTTGTCCATGAAAGATATGAATGCAATGATTGCATTATACTAAAAACAATGTGTTTTGATTTTATTAAGCTAACAAAAAACTTTGCAATTGGAAAAAATATAATTTTATATAGCGTGGATCTTTTTCCTTCTTTTAAATTTTCTTTTGCATGTAAATCACTATAATAATTCATTTTTTTCATATAGTCTCTTAAATTATCGGCAGTATTATGAATTATTTTTTCTTTGATAATTCCAATTTTGTGTTTTTCATTAGGAATCCAAATCTCATGAACTGCACGAGCAAATTTTCCTGTTCCTTTTTTGACAAGTCTGATTATCTTGTCTGTTCCTACATATTGACCTAGAAAGTAGTTTTTGCGTTTCAAATAGTAACTATCGATTTTCTCGTCACTATCCAAAAATAAAACCCAGTCAGTCTTTGATTTTTTTAATAAGTCGTTTCTCGCTTCTGCGAAGTCGATAATATTAGGCTTGTTTAGGGTAAAAGTACTTAACATAATATATTAGTAATAATGGAATTGAAAAAAGGGTCGAAATTATAGTTGCATAACCTGCACCCAAAATACCAAATATCTTAATTAATGGGTACAAAATTACAATTAAACAAAGGGTGCTTATTAATGTAATATACGTAACCACTTCTTGTTTATCTATTCCCAAAAACAGCGAGAAAAATGAATTTGATATTGCCTTAATACTTCCATAAATAGCCAAAAGTTGTAATACAGGAACCGCAGATATCCAATTATCTCCTAGTACAAATTTAACTATTATTAGCGGAAACTTAAAAACTAAAAATCCAAATGGAATTACAAATAAACAAATAATTAAAAGTGTTTTTAAGAATGCCTGATTTAACCTTTTTAGATCATCCTTCAAATTTACATAAATAGGAAAAGTTACTCTATTAAAAACTTCTCCTACTTCTGCGACTGGTAATGTCGATATTTTATATGCTTGTTGATAAATACCTAGACTGTTTGCCCCTAATATTTTACCTACTACAATATCATCTAAATTTTGAAATAAATAATTAGCAATTCCTGCAGCAGTTATCCATTTACCACGATTTATTACTTTTAGTGTCTTTTCTTTTTGAAAAACAAATTTTGGTGTTGGTTTAAAATATATAAATGACATAACAACTTCTAAAGAAGTTGATATAATCATTGCATAAACTAAACTATTTTCAGATTTTGTAATTATTCCTAAAAAAATGGCAAATACTGCATCAACAAAAAAAATGAATGAATCGTATTTAAACAGCTTGTTAAATTCCAAGTTTTTTTGGTATTTAATGCATGCAGGGTTTATAAACCCTCGGATTAGTGGCACAAGTGATGTAAGATATAGGATGTATGATGCTTGAGGAGTATTAAAAAACGAAGCAATAGTGGGAGTAAAAACTAAAATAGCGATACAAATTAAAAACCCACGGATTATAGAAACAACCCAAGCAGAATCTATATATTCATCTAGCTTTTCGCGTTGTTGAACTAAAAATATATTAATGCCAGTTTCAGTTAATGTTTCAAGAAAACCTAATACCAAAGAGGCTATGCCATAAATTCCAAATTGAGCAGGTAAAAGAATACGAGCTAAAATTGCGATTTTAACAAAAGCAAGAGACCTTGTAACCACACGTAGCGCCCCCATCCAACTAAGACCTTTTAAAGCTTTTTTGTAATATCCCATGACTAAAACCTATTATACAACTAATATCAGAGGTAAATTGCAACACTATTCCCCAAAAGCCAGCTTTTATATAAGCGTAAAAAAAATAAAATAATATTAACCAAGGGAAAATAGCAAATAATATATATCTTACAAATATTGTTAATATTTTAAGATTGTGTGTTTGCCATTTTTTAACTGGGTGCCACCAGATAGCACTTATAGCATCCCCTTTTGCATATCTATATATCTTAAATCCAAAATCAGATATCTTTCTAGGCATTTGCCAATCCACAAAAGCATCCTTAGCTACTACAAATTTTGCTCCAGCTTTTATTAGATTTATATTAAAAACTGTATCTTCTGCAGTATCCCCCATTTTTTCAGGAAAACCACCTGCTTTTTTCCACATACTCTTAGTAAAAGCCATAGATCTTGCAGATGGCATGAAGTCATCATCCATATTATTTGAATTGACACCTAGAAAAATACTCTCTGCTTTTTCAAAATTATTATTAAAAACCATTGTATATCCCCCAGCGACGACAATAACAATCCCACTCCCGATGTGGTTTCTCCTTGCCACCTCGGTATATGGTTTTGTAATTTCCTCTAGCCAATCCCTGTGTGGTACACAACCCGCATCAGTTATGGCAATAATTTCATTTCTTGCTTTTTTGATTGCAATATTTCTGCCTTTACTTCTACTACAGTTATTGTAGTCTTTAGCATCAATTATGATAATCTCGTCTGGTTTTAATGTTTGATTATTTAATGCATCGAGAAGTTTTTTTATATCTTCCCCTTTTTCATTATATGTAGTTATACAAACTGAAACTAGTTGTTTTGCCATAATTTTATATAAATATCAGCTACTTCTGACCAAGTTGGAATTTTATTAATATTTTGTATTTCTTTCCAATAATCAATTTTTAATGGGTTGTTTGGAAAAGTTAGTATTTTACATCCAAAACTTTTTGCTTCAAGGTAAGATAAATAACCAGATGGAACACAATACTCTGCAGTTTTTAAATATTTTTCAGGGTATAGACTATTAGTTATATATTTAACTGAATATTTTACTTCTTGTTTTAATAGCCATTCTTTAAATTCTTTTATTCCAGTATCATTATCTTGTCGACCTAAAAAAACAATTGTTTTTTTTGTTTTTCTTACATCTTTGATCATACATCTTATATCTACACCACCGTATGTGGTGTATGTAGCTTTTATTCCATACCATTTCTCAATATATATACCAACTGCAATACTGCCATTACATAAAAAGTTAGCAACGCGTTTGTTTAATATTGCCCACATCGGGAGTGGCCATTTTCCCTCCCATCCATGAAAAGTTATATATACTTTTTTCTTTGGAAAAATAAACCTAAAAGGTATATACCAAATAAAAACATCATGTATATGCACCACGTCTGACGTGGCTATTAAATGTCTGTTTTTAAATAACCAATACCAAATATATAAAAGTCCTAAAATTTTAGTGTGCGGTGGTTTTATATCCTCTTCAGAAACTGTTGTTACTTTGTTATCTGTCCCCTGTAACCTATTCGCTATCCCCTCAATATGCCTTTCCACCCCACCAATATGTGGCCATTTTTGTTTTGCTATGAAAAGTATATTTCTGTTTTTCATTCCTTTTTACAAATTAAAATAAGAAGGTTTGGTTTTGACAGTTTTACTATTCTATTAATTACGTTTTTCAAAAAATAATATTTTTTGTAAGAAATTAATTCATATTTTTTTGTTACCAAAAAATTTGATTTTTTTAGTGTTTTAATAATTTTTTCTAGATTAAATTTTTGTATATGATGATTTTGTTTTGAATCATGATCATTTTCATTTAATGGAACTGAAATAATTAATTTACCATTGCTTTTCATAATTCTATATATCTCACCTAATCCTTTATTTAATTCCTCAGAAGATAAATGTTCTAAGATATCTAACGCTAAAACATAATCAAATTGGTTATCAATGAATTTTATTTTTGTTATATTTCCAACTATAAATTTACCTCTGTATTTTTTATTTGCATTAATAATTATTTGTTTAGAAATATCTAACCCACTCATATTAAAATTGAGATTATTTTTAACTATTAAATCTTCTATAAACCCATAACCGACACCAACATCTAAAATATTACCTTTTCCATTTTTAATTTCGTTAAAAACTAATTTTAATTTATGTTTGTATATTGGACTTTTGATGATTGTTGTAAATTGTTCAAAAATCTTGTTACCCCAAAATTTGGAAGTGTTTTGATTAATTTTCATATATAACTATTGACAAAGAAATAATAAATATAAATACTATAGTTGTAATGCTTAACTATAAAAAGTTAATAGTTTCGGTATTTATTTTAGTATATTGTACATCAATTGTGATTTTCAATTCACCTTTAGTTTCAGCTTCACTATTTGAGGAAGATTTTGAAACTAACACATCTCAATGGACACCAACCAGTGGTACATGGGATTGGAACACAATTGATGGCAGTAAACGCTATGGTTCAACTTATGCAACCTGTTGTGCTGAGTCGGTCGCTGGAAATATCTTATGGAAAAACTATATATATGAATTTGAGCTCTTAGGTAAGCAAGGTGTGGATAAAAATGCAATGTTTAGATATACAGCGTCAAATTCAAAATACGGAATTCATCTGACAACAAATGATATTTCTTTAGAGAAGCATATTCCAGGATCATCTGTAAATTTAACCGCGAATTCTGGAAATTTTGTTGATAATATAAATTATAAAATAAAAATTATTGCCAATAACAATAATTACAAAATATACGTAGATGATGTACTCTATATCGACTATACTGATGCAAATTCACCATTACTTGAAGGTAAAATAGGATTAAGAGTTGGTGCTGGCGCAGTATCTCCATCTCAAGTTTGGTTTGATAATGTGGTGGTGACGGAGATAATGGATGCGACTGCGGCGCCGACTGCAACTGCAAGTCCTACGGCAACACCATCAGCTACTCCAACGCCTACTCCAACTCCCACTGCAAGTTCTACTCCATCCCCAACACCCAGTCCAACAGCAACCGCCACCGCGACAGCAACGTCGACTGCAAGTCCCACTCCAATTATTCCTATTCTATCTGTTCCAAGTTTAAAGCAATACTCTGAACCATGGCAAGGTAATCTATATGACCATACTGTTACAACCATAAAACAATGGGGGTGTGTATTAACCTCTGCATCAATGGTTTTGAAATATCATGGACATGATATATTGCCCGATGCATTAAACACTTGGTTAAAAAGCCAATCTGATGGATATATTGGAAATGGTTTAATTAATTGGCTAGCTATTTCAAGATATACAAAAAATAATGATTCTCCCTCTTCCCCGACTCTTGAATATAAAAGATTATCAGCAACTGAAAATAATCTTGATAATGAATTAAATAATAATCGTCCTGCAATTTTAAAAGAGGAAGGGCATTTTGTAGTTGCAACAGGAAAGCTGTTTAATGGAGTTTATGCAATAAATGATCCAGGATATGCAGACAGGAATGATCTAACTTCATATGGTAATTCTTTTCTTGCAATTAATTCATATTCTCCAACCCATTCTGATTTGTCATACATGATGTTTGTAGCAAGTAGTGGTATTACTTTGGAACTTATTGATTCAAATGGTAATGTTATTGCAACATCTTTTACTGAAGACCCTATAAATGATATTTCTGATCCAAATAATAAAAGTGGCGAGCCACTCTCTATTTTATTATTTGAAAAACCAAATTCAGCTAATTATAAATTAAGAGTTAAGGGAAGTACGGGAGAATACACTCTTGAGAGTTATTTATATAATGTTAATGGTGTTGTTACTCAAAATTCTTTCAGTCAGACTTTGCTATCTGATGGTACTGATACCTATGATATTGTTTACACAAAAGAAAATAGCGAAACTGCAACAAACACTGTTGATGTACTAGCTACTATTTCTGGTGAAAACGGTGTTTCATCAACTTATGGAACAGCTACAATTACTTGGACTACGGATAAACTTTCTTCAAGTAGAGTTATTTACGACACCGTCTCGCATGATTCATTGGGAAGCGCTCCTAATTATGGATATGCATTTTCAACAGCTACATACAATGAGTCTTCAAAAGTAACTTCTCATTCAGTAACCATTACAGGGCTTGGTAGTGGCACTCTTTATTATTACAGAGTTATTTCAGAAGGTTCTCCTGTATCTATAAGTAGTGAACATACTTTTAGAACTTTATCAAAAGCTGGTCCACCAATTGCAAACGGTACACAAAATAATAACGTTCAAGTTTTGGGTAGTGATATTTTTAAAAAATATATTATCTATCAAGATGTATATTACAAGGATCAAGAAGAAGAAAAGAAAGATGAAAAAAAGGAAGTTCTTGGTTCAAAAACTGAAACTGTAAAAACAATTGTTAAACACTTAGATAAAATAGATATCTTTTTAATTAGTCTTGCTTCTTTCTTAATACTAATAATAATTGGTATAAGACTACTGCCTGAGCCAGATAAAATAATATAATAAATAATTTTGAGTTGCTAAATGGGCTGGTGTTGTATAAATAAATAGAAAGTGAATAAAAACCTAGATAATATAAATATCTTAATAACTTCCAGTTTGTTTTAAACCAATTGTTTATATTTTTAAAATATGGAGCAAAAACTGCAAAGCTAACAGCATAGAAGGCAATTCTTAAAAAATTAATATCATATTCATATTTTTTACCACAAAGAAGACAAAGATCTGTGTACATATAAAAAGGGTCAAATCTGGCGTATAAAAAGTAAATAGAAATAATTATTAAAATTGGTTGAATAAAAATAAAAAAATAAGTTAAAATTTTAAATATTTTTGCATTTGAATAAATTTGCAAGGTCAAAAAAATAAATGCAATTATTGCAGTTATACTTTGTGTTAAATTTACAATTCCCAATCTTGTCATTAATCAATTATATCCGTCTTTCTCCAAAATTATCATCTGCTACATCAAGACCTAATTCTTTTTTTGATCTTTTTAATCTGTTCTCCAAAGATTCAATAATACCTTTACCACGAACTACCACACCCATTTTCATTATTCTTAATTGTCTGTGTCCAATCAGATCAGGATACCCAGGTCTATTAGGATGTTCTTCTAACAAAATTCCTTTTTCTCTTTTTTTTCTTTTAGTCATTTTTTTGTGGGCGCTGCAAGAATTGAACTTGCGACCTCTTCGATGTGAACGAAGCGCCCTACCACTGGACCAAGCGCCCCAGTATATTAGAGTAATAATACCACTTTTGAAATGTTTTTTATAGAATTGACATGAGTTCTATATTAATTTAAAGTAATTCATGTTGTGTCAAAAAATATATATAACATACCGCTAGCTTTGTCTTATGATGATGTTCTTTTAGTACCCCAATACTCAAATATTAATAGCAGAAATGATATTTCGCTAGAAACCAAAATTAGTCCACGAATCACTTTAAACATCCCTCTTATTTCTGCAAATATGAGTGACGTCACAGATTCTAAAATGGCAATTGCACTGGCTAAACTGGGCGGACTTGGTGTAATTCCAAGGTTTATGCCAATTGATTTACAAGCTGACGAAGTTAAAAAAGTAAAACTAGAAAAAGTATTAGTTGGAGCTGCAGTTGGGGCCAGAAATGGAATAGTTGAACGCGCTAGCGCCTTGGTTAAAGCAGGAGTTGATATTTTGTTTATAGATGTAGCACATGGCCATATGCAAAAAAATTTAGATGCAACAATTAAATTAAAACAAATGTTTGGAAACAGTGTTGACATAGTTTCAGGAAATTCTGCAACATATGAAGCAACTGATGCTATTTTTAAAGCAGGAGCTGATTGTGTCAAAGTCGGGATAGGACCAGGGTCAATTTGTACAACAAGAATTGAAACAGGTTCAGGTGTTCCCCAAATTACAGCCATTCTTGAATCAGCAAGGGTAGCAAGACTCCACAAAAAGTTTATTATTGCAGATGGTGGTGTAAAAACTTCAGGTGATATTGTTAAAGGTTTAGCAGCTGGTGCATCTGCTATTATGGCAGGAGGTATTTTTGCCGGTTGTGATGAAACTCCTGGAAAACTTGTTAAAAGAAACAGCAAAAAATATAAAGTCTATAACGCATCTACATCCTTAGCTGAAAAAAAGAAAAATTCATTATTTAACAGAAAAGATACAGAGGCTCATTCTATAAAACAGATTGAGGGAGTTGAATCAATTGTTCCATATAAAGGATCACTGTCGGCTTTAATTGAAAAATTAACAGCCAATATAAGATCTGGTTTTAGTTATTCTGGGGCAAATGACATTAATTCTTTGTGGAAAAATGCTAAATTTGTGCAAATCACAGCACAAGGAATGGTAGAGAGTGGTCCTCATGATGTGATACTATTATAAACAGTATGTTTAAACGTCTTGGTGCTTTTTTTATGGATATTTTGGAAGTTATTGTCCTAGCTGTTGGAATATTTTTGATTGTTTATTTATTAATTTTAAGACCACATAAAATTAAAGGGGCTTCAATGGAACCAAATTTCCCAGACGGCGAATATCTTTTAACCGAAAAGGTGAGCTATTATAAAGATAATCCCAAAAGAGGTGATGTTGTTGTTTTTAAACCTCCAATTTCTGAAGACGAATTTATAAAAAGGATAATTGGACTACCTGGAGATTCTATTACTTTAATAAATGGTAGAATTTTTGTTAATGATATTGAATTAAAAGAAGATTATATAAAAATGAGTTCATATCCTGGAAGTTTTCTCTCTGAAGAGGAAAAATATCAAGTTCCTGACGGAAATTATTTTGTACTGGGAGATAATAGATCACATTCTTCAGACTCAAGAGCGTGGGGACCAATAACCAAAAAAGTAATTACAGGAAAAGCTTGGATTATTTATTGGCCAATGAAACTTTCTGGTTTTGTTTCAAAACCTAGCTACTAGTCATTAGTCACTAGCTTGCTACTGCTTTGTAGATTAATTGAAGTGTATTTTCTGTTTCATCAAGTGATCCTTTTAAAATAAATGTAAGCCTTGTCTCTCTTCTACTTCTTGCAAGTTTTACTTGATGTTTCTCACCTAATGCACGCTCAAAGTCAGATTTCATTTTGTCTATTTCATCAGATACTATATGCATCTTTGGTAAATTGACTTTTCTTTTTTCATTATGTTCTGCTTTCATTCTTCTGGCTAATTCTTCTGCACGTCTGACTGATCCACTTTCACGAAGTATTATTTTATAGGCTTCAATCATCAAATCGGTATCGTCGATTGCGGCTAAAGCTCTTGCATGACCTTCAGAAATAAGTCCTGAAAGAAGTCCATCTTTTAAAGCATCTGGTAAAGTTAATAGCCTTAAAGAATTACTAACATAGGCAACTGATTTTCCAATTCTAACTGCAACTTCTGAAGTTGTTAAACCAAACTCATCCATTAATCTTTCAAAACCTTTGGCCCTGTCAAGTGCATTAAGATCAACTCTTTGAACGTTTTCAACAATTGCCATTTCAAGCATTCCTTTTGGAGTTGTCTCACGAATAATTACAGGTACATGGGTTAAACCTGCAAGTTTACTTGCTCTCCATCTTCTCTCCCCTGCAATTATTTGAAATCCTGCTGGAGTTTTAGCAATAACTAAAGGTTCTAAAATTCCATGTTCTCTTATAGAATCCACAAGATCTACTAAACTTTCTGGAGTAATAGCTCCACGTGGCTGTAATGGATTTGGTTGAAGTTGATTTATATCAAGTTGTATTACTTCTTCTGCCATATATTTAAAATTTCTAATTATTCTAATTACTCTAAGTACTCTAATTTAGGTCAATTAGTGCAATTAGGTTAATTCTTAACAACATTAACTAATTTCTTTCCTAGTTTGGTAGTAAACCCAACAACACCCGACGCCACCGCGTACAAAGTATGATCTCTACCAACTTTTACATTTTTACCTGCTCCAATTTTTGTTCCATTTTGGCGAACTAGTATTTCACCTGAAGCTACTTTTTGCATAGCAGTAACTTTAGTACCAAGCCTTTTACCGGCTGGCGATACATGTTGTTTTGCTTTTCCTGCTGCTTTGTGTGTTGACATAACTAAAAAGAATATAACTTAGGTTTTCACAGTTGTCAATAGATCAAAAAATATTAGTTTGATATCTTTTCAACTAGAAGTCTTGTGAATTGGGCTCTAAAACCCACATGTCTTCTTTCTCTGCTTTTTGCTTTGTACTTGAACACTCTAATTTTTTCTCCTTTTTCAACTTCTGTTATAACTTTTATTTTAACCTTTATTTTTGTAAGTACAGGAGTTCCTACTTCTACTTTATCACCATCAACAAAAAGTAAAACTTCTGGAGTGATTTTCTTTAAGTCTGACAACTTGTCAACTAAAATTTCTTCGCCCTCAGTAACTCTATATTGTTTTCCACCAATTCTAATTACTGCAAATTTATCCATAGAGCGTATTTTAACTTCTTTTTGTCCCCATTACAATACCAAGTGAAGTCATAGTAGCAAGAAGGGATGAACCGCCTGCAGAAACTAATGGATATGGAACACCTGTAATTGGAAATAGTCCCATATTCATACCCACATGAATTACTGTTTGTACAAACAAAGTCAAAAAAAGCCCAGAAAGAAAAATTCTAGCAGAAATATTAATTGAATTTTCTGAATAGTAAATTATTCTATATAATAAAAATAAAGTTAAAATAAGTAAAACTACAGCTCCTAAAAAACCCATTTCTTCAGCAACAGAGGCAAAAATAAAATCAGTATGACGTTCAGGAAGAAATGATAGTTGAGTTCCCACTCCTTTTCCCAAGCCCCTTCCTAGCATCATTCCAGAACCGACTGAAATAGTTGATTGAATTGCATTATACCCTGCCCCCAACGGATCTCTTGAAGGATTTAAAAATGTTGTGATTCTATTTTTTTGATATGGAGCTAAAAAGAAAAAGGCACTAGGCACTAGAATACTAGCTATTAGAATAAGATACAAAAAATATTTCTTTTCAATCTCGCTTGCAAGAAATAGGCCAAAAAAACCAATAGCGGTGAGGGCAGTAACTCCAAGTGAGGGCTGAATTAAAATTAAAAATAATGGCAAGGCCATTAATAATAAAATTTGTATTAGTCTTTTAAAATTAAATTTTTTCTCCGCAATAAAATTTGCAAAAAAGATAAGTAAAAATGGTCTTACTATTTCTGATGGTTGTAGCGAAATTGAGCCAATCGGAATCCAGCGAACAGTTCCTCTTGTAACTTGACCAATAACTAAAGTTATTAAAAGTAAAACAATACTAATAATATAAAAAAATCTAGAAAAGGATGAAATAATTTCAAAATCAAAAAGAGAAAAAAAGAAAAATGCAACAATACTTAAACCAAAATACCAGTAATACGATGGAAAAAGAGATGGAGCAATAGAATTCAGTATAAAAAAACCAAAAAATAGAAGTAAAAATATTGGTATGTGAAAAAATGCATCAAACTTCATTTACGTTAAATTCACCTGTTTTTAATTCTACAGCTAAAGTCTTGTTTTTTAAAAATTCAATTAACTTTTTGTTATATGGATACCATGAGTTAGTAACAACTATTTTTTGATTAAGTGTAACTCCTATTTCTTTCCTTGCATTTTGTATTTTTCTAACCAAATCCCTAGTATCAGCTTCTTCTTTTAATTCTGGTGTTATTTCTAGATCTAATTTATTTTCTTTTTGATCATATTTTATAGATTTAAGATTTAGTTCGTCCAGAAGTATCTGTTCTAATTGGTCAATTTGAAATTTGGTATTTGTAATTTGTAATTTTGACAAAGGTTGTCTAACAGGAACATTATTTTCCTTTCTCAAAGCGTGGCCACGCTCAACAATTTCTCTAACTATTTTCATTTCATTTAATATCTTTGTATCATTCTCACTTAATATCTTCGTATGAGGCCAACTTACTAAATGTACACTTTCTTCTTTTGTTAAATTTTTATATATGATTTCAGAAATAAATGGTGTAAATGGAGCCAATAGTTTGCTTGTGGTAAGTAGCACATAGTATGTAGTCTGATAGAAATCATTGTTTCTTCTTTCTCTTGATCTTCTAATATACCAAACGGACAAATCATCAACAAATTGATAAATCGCGTTGCTTGAAGCATATGGATCAAATTTTTCTAAACTATCTGTAACAATTTTTATTGTTTCATTTAATCGTATCCGTATCCATTTATCTAAGATATCAGTACTTTGTACTTTGTACTTTGTACTTTGTACTGGACGCCATGCATCCATATTGGCATATGTAATAAAAAAGTTATATATATTCCATAATTTTAAATGAAATTGTCTTCTGGTTTCATCTGCTAATCTATATCCAAATAACATATTTTCTTTTGGATCTTGTCTTACAAACATCCATCTCATAACATCTGATCCAATTTTGTCTGCAGCTTCATTAAATTCAATGGCATTCCCCCAAGACTTATGCATTGGTCTTCCATCTTCACCAAGTTGTGTTGCAAACCCTAAAACATTTTCAAAAGGGTTAGTATCTTCTAAAACAGTACTCATCGCAATCATTGAATAAAACCAATTTTTAAATTGTCCAGGAAAACTCTCAGTAATAAAATCTACTGGAAACCACTTTTTCCATTCTTTTTTATTAGAAAAATACAGGGGTTTAGTTCTATTATCTTTTGAAATAGTAGAAAAAGGAACAATTCCAGCATCAAGCCATGGATTTCCAACTGGTTCAATTCTTGAAGTTACTTCACCACATTTTGAGCACTTAATTTTAACCTGATCAATTTGAGGTTTATGTGGTGATTTACCTTCCATTTTATCCCAACCTGAGACTGCTTTTTCTTTTAATTCATCTTTACCACCAATCACATCAAAATTACCACATTTTGTACATTCCCAAATTGGGAGTGCTAATCCCCAATATCTATTTTTTTTACTAATTAACCAATCATGCATATTATCAAGCCAATCTAGTTCTCGTTTTAAACCAAATTCTGGAATCCAGGCAATTTTCTTTGTAACCTTTTTCATTCTTTGACGAAGGGTGGGGTTTCCTGAATCCATAGATATATACCATTCATCTGTTACTTTCCAAACAAGTTCTGTTTTGCATCTCCAACAAGCAGGATATCTATGTGTGTAGTTTTCAATTTTAAATACAAATCCTTTTTCTTCCATGATATCTAAAATTATTCTTGGGTGCCATTTTGCATTTTGACCTGTTAGTTCGTTGAATCCTTCAATATATGTGGCATCATCATTAATTACAGGGATCATCGGAAGTCCTAGTTCTTTACCTAATTTAAAATCTTCAGTTCCAGAAGAGACCGCAGTATGAACCATGCCTGTACCATTAACTGTAGTAATTGGCATTATTAAATCATTTGTTGCTATTATTGTATGGAATTTATCTGAGTTTTCCTTTGCTACTTTTGATATTGCGGGTAAGTCGTCAAAAGCACTGGAATATTTAAGTCCAACAAGTTCACTTCCTTTAACTTTCTTAAGAATCTTAAAGGTAATTCCTTTAAATACTCTCTCTTTAGCTTCGTCTGCTATCCAATATTTGACACCATCAGCTTCAACCAAAACATAGTCGATCTTTTTATCAACTGCAATAGCAATGTTTGCAGGAATTGTCCATGGTGTTGTTGTCCAAACAAGTAAATTTTCGTCCAAGTCATTAATTGGAAACTTCATATAAATTGACTCGTGTGTTGCCTCTTTATAGTCTTCCGTTAACATCTCATGTTGACTAATTGCAGTTTCGCATCTAGGACACCATGGAACCGAATCTTTACCCTTATAAAGCCAGCCGTTTTGATGAACCACTTTCAAAAAGTGCCAAATCATATAGTTATTATCATCAGAAAGCGTGTAATACGAATTATCCCAATCTGCAAAATAACCTAGTCTTTTACTTTGTTCTGTTTGGATTCCAGAATATTTTTTGACTCGTTCCTTACATAGTTCAATAAATTTGGCAACACCAAAAGCTTCAATATTTTTTTTAGATTTAAAACCTAATTCTTTTTCTACCTCAACCTCAACCCACAATCCTTGACAATCAAAACCGTTTTGAAATCGTTGTTTATACCCTTGCATATTTTTAAACCTTGGCCACAAATCTTTATATGTTCTGCCCCACGCATGATGAACACCCATTGGATTATTGGCTGTTATTGGTCCGTCTTGAAATGAAAAATATTTTTTTGAATTTTTATTTTTGTTTAAATATTTATCTACTATTCCGTCTTTATACCAATGGTCCAAAAGCTCCCTCTCCATCTTTGGAAAATCAGGTTTCGGATCAATCGAATCAAAATATGGTTTTTTACTATTTGCCATATGGCTATTGTACTACAGATATTTAGCGAGAGGAATAATTAATGTATTTTTCGCAAGAAGGCGGGGATTTCAAATTTTTCTCCAAAAACATCTTCACTACTGTCTCCTACATTTATAGCATCTTCTGTTTCATTATCATTATAAAGATCGTCACTTGCTAGTTTTTTGTTTTCTTCTTCTATTGTTTTTGATTCAGATACAACTCCTGATACGACTTGATGAATATTCGAAGGTCTCATTTGAGCAATACGAGATCTTGTTTCATCAAATCCTGTTGCAATTACTGTAATTCTGACTGAATCTGAAAGTTCTTCTTTAATTACTGCTCCAAAAATTATATTTGCATCTTGATCTGTTGCAGAACTAATAATTTTTGCGGCCTCATCAACTTCATACATAGTCAAATCTTTCCCACCTGCAATATTAAAGAGTACTCCTCTAGCTCCCTCTATAGAAAGGTCAAGAAGTGGTGAACTAACTGCAGCACGTGCCGCCATTTGAGCCCTATTTTCTCCAACTCCTGTACCAATACCCAAAAGTGCTGTTCCAGCTTCACTCATAATTGCACGAACATCAGCAAAATCAACATTAACAAGACCTGGTGTTGTAATGATTTCTGCAATGCCTCCGACACCTTGCTCAAGTACTGAATCAACGACTTTAAAAGCATCTATTAGGCTCATTTTTCTATCAATAACATCCATTAATCTTTGATTTGGTATAACAATTAAAGTATCAACAGCATCACGAAGTTTTTCTATTCCATCTTCTGCCGCAACAGTTCTTCTTGTACCTTCAAAAGCAAAAGGTTTTGTTACAATTCCAACAGTTAGCGCTCCTGATTCTTTCGCAAGTCGTGCTATAACAGGTGCTGCTCCTGTTCCTGTTCCGCCACCCATACCCGCAGTTACAAAAACCATATCGGCATCAATCATTAATTCCTTTAATTTCTCGATTGATTCTTCAGCAGCTTGTGTACCAATTTCAGGATTTCCACCAACACCCAAGCCTTTTGTAATTTTTTCACCAATTTGAATTTTCGTCCCTGCTTTATTTGTTAGAAGAACTTGTGAATCTGTATTACAAGCTATAAATTCAACTCCCGAGATAGTACCATTTCCAACCATTGAGGAAATGGCGTTTCCACCACCTCCGCCAACTCCAATTACTTTTATTTTTGCAATTCTTGCAGAATCAGGTTTAACTAAAGCCATATTTTAAAAAACATACTATGTATGAGGCAGGTTACAATCGCATTATATATATTCTTAACTCTAAGTCAAGGCAGAAGATCTTTAATACTTTCTATTATTTTATGTATAAAACCTTTGCCTGGTAAATTTAATTTCAATGGAAATTTAATTCCACCAGACTCAGATACTTCTTGTTGTAAACCGTAGATTAAAAGCCCGATTGGAACTGAAAAAGCAGGATCAAGACAATCATCAATAAGTCCTGATATTCCTGATGGAATACCAATTCTGACGGGAAGAGATAACATTCTTTTTGCAGAATCATTTACCCCAATTGTTCTTGCTCCACCGCCCGTTACAACTACACCTGATGGAACCCTGTTTATAATTTTTTCTCTTTCCAATTCCAATCTAACCATCGTAAATATTTCATTTAAGCGAGGCCTGATTATTCCATCAATTAGTGTTTTTTTAGAAACCTTGCTTACTTCTGATATTCCAAGTGAAGAAAGGTCTAACTCATCTTTTCCATCTTTTTCTTTATTGCTAGATGTAGAAAGAAATATTTTTATTTTTTCTGCAGTATCTAATGAAACGCGAAGACCAATAGCTATGTCATTAGTTACATTTTTAGCGCCTACTGGAATTACTCCTGAATAAGTCAAAGAGCCATCAACATAGGCAACAACTGAGGTGGTGCCTGCTCCAATATCAATTAAAACACAACCTAATTCTTTTTCTGTTTCTGTTAAAACTGCGTATGAAGAGGCAATACCTGAAAATACAATGTCATTTATTTTAACTCCGGCTTCAATTAATGTTTTAGAAAGATTTTTAATTGCAGCGTTTGACGCTGTAATAACATGTGTCTCAACCTCAAGCCTTACACCACTCATTCCTACAGGATCTTTAACTCCAGATTCACCATCAACTACAAATTCACGAGGTAAAACATGAACAATTTCACGAGAAGCAGGGAGAGAAATAGCAGAAGCAGCTTCAATCACACGATCTATATCAGAAGAAACAATTTCACCAGTTGCGTCTGAAACAGCTACAACTCCATGAGAATTTTGAGAATGAATATGCGCACCTCCTAAAGAAATAAAGGCAGAATCAAGATTATTGCCTGCCATTCTTTCTGCAGATTCAATTGAAGATATTGTTGATTCAACAGATTCTTCGATGTTTACAATTTGACCTTTTTTAACTCCTTTTGAGGGAACTGAGGAAACACCAATTATATTTATATTTTCTTGATTTGAACTTTCTTCTGATGTAACTTGAGCAATAACAGTTGCAGTTTTACTGCTACCTAATTCTATTCCTGCAATTATTTTGTTTCTATTAGTCATAATAAACTTGTTTATTCATTTTAAATATAATATCATCTTAAAACAGGGTTTTTAAACCTTAAATCTATCTCTTTTGTATCTTCTATTCTAATTCCCTTTGTTCCATCATTCAAGCGTGAAAATATAAGCCTTAAACTTCCTAATAATACATCTTTATCCCCTTCAAGTGGAAATCTAATCATTATACCCTCATTACTTATAACCTTAAGTTCATTATTTATGATATTCCCTGAATTTATTGAATATAGATAGGTCAGACCGCTAATTATACTTAAAGCAAATTTATCTTTTCCATTAATTTTTTCGCCAACAACTAAATTATCACCATCTTTTTTTAATGTTGGTAAATTTGTTTCGTTACTTTCATTAATTATCAAACCATCTTTATCTATTAAAAAATATTTATTACCATTAAAAATAGCGTATCTTGGCTTTTTTAAATTTATATCAATCTTTAATTTATTTGGAATCTGATATTGTATTAAATAGCTATTAATTAGCACATCTTTCTCAAGTTTTTGTTTTATTATTTTTTTTGTATCTCTGTAATTCCCTGTCAGCTGTAAACTATTCACTATAACCTCGTCGCACTCGCCATATTGACTCTCACATTCTATTTTTTCTATCTTTATAACTTTTTGAATTACTATTGGAATTGAAAAAAGAAAAGTTATTATTAAGACAATTGAAAGAATTTTAAAAATTCGAATTTTTTCATATATATTATATTTTTGTTTTTTGTATTTCATCTTCTAGTATATCTACTATTTTTTCTGAAGCCATAAGGTCGGGGCTAACAATATCAATAGAATTTTTGACAATTGCAGAATAATTATTCACTAATTTATTAATTTCTGATAATAATTTTTGTGCTGTTAATTCTTTTTGCACTAAAATTCTAGCAAGACCTAAATTTTTCATATATTTTGCATTTTCTGTTTGTTCATCGTTATATGTCCAAGGAATGGGTATTAGAATTGAAGGTTTTTTTAAAACAGTTAATTCAGAAACAGTGTTTGCACCTGCTCTTGCAATTACAATATCAGACTTAATTAAAATTTCGGCCATATTTTTGGGATTAGCTTGTTCAAAAGCAAAGTATTTATCATCTTTAATTTCACTAAATTCCTCTAATTTTCCTTTGCCAGTTTGATGTATCAGGTAATATTTTTCTAAAAGACTAGGAATAATTGGTTTCACGGCATTGTTAATCCAAGTAGATCCTCTTGATCCTCCTGTAATTAAGATTGTTTTTACTTTTGTATTAGGTTTCTCTTTAATACTCCTTATAATATAATTATTTATTGGGTTCCCAACCAAATTTGTTTTGTGTTTGTTAAAAAAAGGAAACGAACTTTCTCTTGAAATTAAAACTAATTTAGCAAAATAAGATGAAAAAATATTAGCTCTACCGGCAGTTGCAGTTTGCTCATGAATTATTACAGGAATTTTTAACATATTTGCCCAGAATGAAACTAGTGCTCCAGCAGCACTTCCAAAAGATAAAACTAAATCTGGATTTATTTCTTTAAGTAATTTACGACATTTATAAAAACTTAATGGAATTTTAAAAAGAGAAGGAATTGTGTGTTTTGTAGCTTTATTTTCAATTTTTCCAGAATCTAAATGGTGAAAAATTACACCTATTTTTAAAAGGTTGTCATACTCCATTCCTAGCCAATGGATTTCACAATTTAAATTTCTTTTTCTAATCTCTTCAATAACGGCAATTGCAGTTGAACCTGCATGACTACCTGCGAGAAGTAATTTACCACGAAGTGGCAAGCTTTGCTTATTGCGTTGCATATTTGCTTATATTTAATAGTATACCGCATGAAGCCAAAATCATTAATAGACTTGTTCCACCATATGAGAAAAATGGTAAAGGTATACCTGTTAAAGGAGTTAGGGCTGTCATTGATGATAGGTTTAGAATAATTTGTCCACCGATCCAAGCCGTTATTCCAATTGCTAGTATTTTTGAAAATTGGTCAGGAGCTTTTGCTGCGATTTTAATAGCTTTAAATACAAAATAGGCAAATAAAGCCACTAAAGCAGCTGATCCAATAAAACCAATTTCTTCTGCAATTGCTGCAAAGATAGAATCAGTCGAGGCTTCAGGTAAAAATAAATATTTTTGTCTTGACTGGCCAATCCCTAAACCAAAAAGACCTCCTGAACCTAATGCTAATAATATTTGTCTTATGTGATATTCCTTTCCCAAGGGATCTGACCCTACTTCCAAAAATGTCATTATTCTATCTCTTCGATAAGGTGAAATCATAATTAAAACAGCAACTGAGACTATAGCTGAAAAAATCCATCCCAAAAAAGGAACTATGGCAATACCTGACAAGAAAATTTGGACCATACCTATTGTTCCCACTATTAAAGTAGTGCCTAGATCTGGTTCTAACATTATAAGACCACAAACAATTGCTAAAGGAATAAAAAAAACAATTGGTTTTTTGCCTGCCTGCGCAGGCAGGTTTTTGGCTTCTGCTACTTTTGCAAAATATATAGCAAGAGATAATTTAATAACTTCTGAGGGCTGAAAATTGATATTTCCTATAGATATCCAGCGTCTGGCTCCTAAGGCTTTAAATGATAATTCAGGAATAAGCACTGCTATGAGCAGTAAAACAGCTCCGGCAAAGAATGGTACTGCAATTTTTTTCCAAAAACTGTAATGAATATTACTAATAACTAACATGACAATTATTCCCAAACTAGCCCAAACAGCTTGCTGTTTTAAAAAATAAAACTTATCATTAAAATAATTTAGAGCCTGTGGAGTTGATATGTCTGCAATAAAAACAAGACCTATTGCAACTAACAATAATATTAAATAAAAAAAACTTTTGTCATGCGATTTTCTTTTCATATTGTAGCCAGCCAGAGGCCAAAAATGGCAAGAATTATGCCAATTATCCAAGCTCTCATTACAATCTTTGGTTCCTCCCATCCAATTGCTAAAAATGTGTGGTGGATAGGTGCTAATTTAAAAATAGGTTTATTTAATAATTTCCAACCAAGTATTTGAATTGCAGAAGAAACTATTTCTATTACAAAGATTCCTCCAATAACAATTAAGGCAACAATACTTCCTGTCAAGAGCCCTATAACCGCAAGTGTTGCGCCAAATGAAAGAGCACCGCTATCTCCAAGCCAAATCCTAGCAGGCCAAGAATTAAAATAAAGAAATGCAATTAAGGCACCAATCCAAAGAGCGATAAAAAGTGATAAGGGAGTATCTAAACCACTAGCAGCAATGACTCCAAAAGCCATTAAACAAATCATTAAAAGTCCTGAAGCTAATCCATCCAAACCATCTGTAATATTAAAGGCGTTTGTGAAAGATACAATGACAAAAGATGAAAACGGCACATACCAAAAACCTATATCGAGAGTTACGTTTATTATTGGAATATGTAATATATGTATTCCAAGTATTTTATAAATAATAAAAGATATAAACCCAGCCAATATCCATTGGGCTAAAAATTTTTGTCTTCGTGATAACCCAAAAGCTAATCCTAATACTCCTTTGGTGGGTTTACCTAACATTTTTTTGTAATCATCAAGAAGTCCTAAGAGTCCAAAGGAAATAAAGGTAAAAAATATTACAAAAAGCTCAATTCTTAAATTATGAGAAGTTTGAATGTATACACCCATATACGAACTTATTGGAAATATAATTGCAAATAACATAATAACTACAAAAATTATTAAAAGTCCACCTCCAACAGGGGTACCTGCCTTAATATCATGAAGTTTGTCAAATAATGGAACTTTACCAGATTTAGGAGCTTCAACTTTTCTTGTAAATTTAATTTTATAAAGAAAATCAATAAATGGAACAACTAAAATTGAAGTTGTTAAAAAGGAAAAAAGTATAAGACCAAGTGCCAATGGTAAAAAATTCTGCATATGTGTTAACTTATTATATAATATAACTGATGCAAACAGTAATCGACAATATTTTGGTAAATTATGAAGTTCAGGGTAAGGAAAATAGAAGCGCAATTTTGATTCTACATGGATGGAGGCAAAACCTGTCACATTGGCAACAAGTAGCCAAAGCCTTATCACAAAAAAACAAAGTAATATCACTTGATCTTCCAGGATTTGGTTCATCTTCAATTCCGCCAACAGTTTTTAGTACGAATGATTATGCAACTTTTGTTAAGAAATTTATTGAAAAACTAGATCTTTCCAAGATAGTACTTCTTGGTCATTCTTTTGGGGGGAAAATAGCAATAAAAATGGCGAGTAGATCTCAAGATATTAGCAAGCTAATTATTATATCGCCATCCGGAATAGACTCAAAACCAATTTTGATAAAACTAAAAATTATAATTTTTAAACCAATTAAACCTCTTTTATCTTGGTTGCCAAAAAACCTTAGGACTAACTTGTCAAGAATTTTTTCATCTGCAGATTATTATCATGCCAGCGCTTTGAGAGAAACATTTAAAAAAATTGTTGACGAGCGAGTCGAAAACGACGCGATTAAAATTAATATACCAACATTAATTATCTGGGGTGAAAACGATAAGGAAATAAATATAAGAAATTCTAAAGTTCTTAAAGATTTAATTTCAAATTCAGTTTTAAGAATAATTTGGAAAGTTGGACACTCTCCAAATATAGAAACTCCAGAAAAACTTTCAGATTTATTATTAGAATATATATGAAAAGATACTTAACAATATTACAACTTGAAGGATATGATTTACTTCGTTTTATAAAATGGCTTATTAGAAACTTATTTTCAACTCAAAACGAAAATAAAGTAAAACTAGTATACACAATAAAAATAAAACTAATTATTTTTGTATCGATACTGATTGAAATGTTAATTGTATTTAAAACTTTTAACTCAACTCATAACTTTTTATTAATCGTAAGTGCATTTACTATAATGTATTTAGGATCATTTGTCATAATAATATTAGCTACCCTTATTTTAAAACCACTTGATATATTATTTAGAATTTATGAAATAACTTTTATTAAAAATAAATTATTGAGCAATAAGAATTTAAAAATCGTAGGCATTACAGGTAGCTATGGTAAAACTTCAACCAAAGAAATACTTTATCAGTTAATTAAAAGTAAATACAAAACCCTAAGAACACCTGAAAGTTACAATACTATTTCAGGAATTAAAAAGACATTAGATTTCGAGCTTGATTCAAGCTACGAAGTATTTATATGTGAGATGTCAGCATACAAAAAAGGTGATATCAAAAATCTTTGTAAGATTATAAATCCGACACATGGGATTTTAACTGGCATAACTACTCAACATTTAGAACGTTTTGGATCATTACAAAACATTGTAAAAACAAAGTTTGAGCTGTACGATGCGATAGATAACAAACAAAACATTATATTTAATACAAACAGTATAGAAATTTCGGAAGAAATTAAAAGTAGAAATATTAATGACTTTTCAGAGTATGTTAATGCAAAAAACATAGTTTTTTCGAAATCAGGTAGTGAATTTGAAATAACTTTTAAAAACAAAAAATATAAAGTATCGACAAAGCTTTTTGGTTATTCAAACATAGATAACATAATGGGGGCACTCACTATGGCGTTAAAACTTGGTATCGATATAGATTATCTAATTAATAAAATTGAAAACCTTGCACCAGTTCAAAGCAGATTTGTTTTAAAAGAAAACGGCAATTCAATGGTGGTTGATAATACATTTAGTAGTAACGAACAATCATTCTATGAAACGATTAAAACTGCAGAAGAAACTGAGGGTAAAAAATTACTTATTACTCCCGGGCTAGTCGAACTTGGAAAAAATGAAGAGTCTATAAATAATAAGGTTGGTATCAAGGCAGATATAGTTTTTGACAAAATAATATTAGTAGGTAAAAACTCAAGAACAATAGCATTTAGTAAGGATTTTAGATCAAAGCCAATATTTATAAAGGACTCGAGAAAAGATTATTTTGAAACTATAGAAAGACTAAAATCCGAATTTGATTGGATATTTTTAGAAAACGACGTAACCCAAAACTACAACTAACCCTTTATCCCTTTTAATCCTTTAAATCCTGACAATATATTACTACTAAAAGTTGTTACCAAGTTATTTTTTTCTTCACTTCTTTCCAGTGCAAAAGTTACTAATTTATCTACAAGCACATCAAAAGTAACTCCTACTTCCTTCCACAAATAAAATGCTACAGATCCGGGAAGCGTATTTATTTCATTCAAATATATTTGACTCTCATCTTTACTTAGTAGGAAATCTATACGAGCCATACCTTGTCCTCCAATTTCAGCAAAAAACATTTTTGCATATTCTTCAATTTTTCTTCGTGTAACTTCTTTAATAGGCGCTGGAATAATTCTTTTGGCGGAAGCCATCCCCTTCGATGGACCTTTTTGGGAAGTATATTTGTCTTCAAAAGATAATACTTCCCCTGATGAAACAGGCATTTCGCAAGCTGAAACTTCGTATGGATTATTACCTAAAATAGAAATATTAATTTCGTGAGCGTCTTCCATGGATTCTTCAACCATAACTTTTGTATCATAAAAGAAAGCAACGTCTAAAGATTCCTCTATCTCTTTCAAATCATGGGCCTTGCTTAACCCAATTGAAGATCCCAATCGTGACGGTTTAATAAATACTGGAAATTTTAATTTATTTTTTATTTCAGATAATATTTTTTTCCTATCATTTTTCCATTGACTAGAAAGTACCCAGATATCCTCCAGAACTGGAACTCCAATTGCTTTTGCTATTCTTTTACTCACCGTTTTATCCATGCCGATTGCAGACGTTTCTACATCACAACCAACGTACGGTATTCCAGATATTTCAAACAATCCCTGAATTGATCCATCTTCACCATATCTACCATGAAATACTGGGAAAACTACATCTAAATTTTGGGCAGAAAAAGATTTTGAAAGCGATAACCCACTACTTTCAGAAATTAAACCTTTTATGTTAGGGTCAGAAGACATTACTAAGGATTTCTTTTGACTTTTAACTGTATCCAAATTTACAAAAGTCGAAGGCTTTAAAAAAGATTCATCTCCTTGTATCCATCTACCCTCTTTGGAAATATAAATTGGAATAACTTCGTACTTTTCTTTATTAAGAACTTCCATTACCTGAATACCCGTAATTATTGAAATTTCATGCTCAGGTGATCTTCCTCCAAATAAAACTCCAATTTTAATCTTAGTCATACTATTATTATAATACTTTTTGCGAGTTATGTTGTAAATATCGTAAAAAGTAATATACTAAAGCCAGTTTTAAACAAGGTGGAGGTGATTTACATGACGGTTGCAGAAAATTTAATCAAGCCTATAATCACAGAGCCAGATGGACCACAAGGCTGGAAACTGGGTTTTGTGTTTACTAACCAAGAACAATTTAAGCAGTTTGACAATTTAGTAGGAAAGCTTGACGAATCATCAAGACATAACTTAACTAAATTAAAAGAAATAGCAGAAGAATTAGAAATCAAACTATTCAAACCTTGACTGTCTTTTGTGGAGTAGATAATGAAAATAAATTAAATAATTATAATTCTATTTTTTTAATTTTATCACTTATATCATATCCCAAAAACATTTTGGCTGTGTTCATAAATCTTTCATTTACATCCGTTAAATAGTAAAAATCACTTCTTGGTTTTTTAGAATAGATTGATTTTTTTTGTATATATTTATAAACAACTTTTGCAATTTCTTCAGCTGGATCTATTAAAATTATAGATGATCCAATAAATTTTTGAATTTCATTTTTAATCAAAGGATAATGGGTACAACCTAAAATTAAAGTATCAACATTGTTAATAAATTCATTAAAATACTTTGCTATAAATAATTCTATTTCAGGTCCTTTAATAAATCCTTCTTCAATTAAAGGTACAAGCATCGAAGCATGTTTTTTAAGTATAATTTTTTTATATGCATTACTATTAACAGTGGCTCTCGTACCAACTAGGCCAATTTTATTATTTTTAGATGTTTTTAGAGCTTTTTCAATCGCAGGCTCTATAACTCCAAAAACAGGCACTTTTGAGTTTTTTTTAACAACATCTAAAGCTATCGATGAAACAGTATTACAAGCAACAATAATTAAACCCACTTTTTGATTATTTAGAAACTCCACATCTTCTTTAGCAAACTTTCTAATTGTTTCAGGACTTCTTGTTCCATATGGCACTCTTGCTGTATCTCCCAAATAGACGATTGAACTATGAGGAAGAAGTTTTTTAATTTCTTTAACAACAGTTAAACCACCCAATCCTGAATCAAATATTCCAATTATCAAAGGTTCCACACAACCTCCTTAAATTGATTACCCCTATCTTTATAATCTTTAAACATATCAAAACTTGCAGCAGCGGGTGAAAGGATTACAACTCCATCTTTTTTGGTTATATCAAATGCTTTATTAATTATTGCTTGCATATTTGAAAATTCTAAATCAAATATTTTTTTAGCTTTAATATGTTTTTTAATTTGATTTCTGATTTGACCTATCAAAATAATATTTTTAACATTTTTCATTTTATCTATCACTTTTCCTAATTCTTCATATTCTAACCCCTTGTCACTCCCACCAAGTATTAATGTTTCATCCTCAGTAAATGATTTAATAGCAGCAATTGTTGGTTGAGGTCCTGTTGCGAATGAATCATTATAGTATTTAACTCCAGCAAATTCTCTAACAAATTCTAATCGATGTTCAAGCCCTTTGAATTCTTTTACATTTTTTTTAATTATTTCTGTTTTAATATTTAAAATTTTAGCAACCGATACAGCAGCAGCAATATTTTCTAAATTATGTTTACCTCTAAGTACTAAATCATGTTTGTATTTTTCATCAAGTTTTTTCTTTGAAAAAAAAATAATATTTGCTTTTGTTTCTTTTGCAAAACTTTTTGGAATTTTATATTCATTATTAATTACTGCCCAATCAGAAGTTTTTTGAAATTTAACTATATTTTTCTTGGCTTCAATATATTCTTTGATATTTTTATGCCAATCCATATGATCAGATGTGATATTTAAAACAACAGAAATGTTTGGAGAGGTGTCAAGATCAATTAATTGAAATGATGACATTTCCATCACCACATACGATTTTGGAGTAAGTTTAGGTAATAATCCTAATAGAGGTTTTCCAATATTTCCAGCTAAATAGACATCCATCCCAGCAGATTTCAATATATTATAAATTAAGGTTGATGTTGTCCCCTTTCCCTTAGTTCCAGTAACTCCAATTGTTTTACCTTTAAATTTCTCAAAAAATACCTGAGTTGGTGTTATAACTTTTATATTTTTAAATTCTGGTTTGTAGGGATACACCCCAGGTGATCTCATAATTAAATCATATTTATCTAAATTATTTAAATAATTAAGGTTATCTTTTTGATCTAGAATAGTAACTTTTGCACTATTAGATTTTAAAAACTTTTCAGCGTCTTGTCCCTCAATTCCATAACCAATAATAGCCACTTTTTTTGCTTTGTAATTCATATATTTATATATTGTACTTCAGGCTCAAGTTTTAAACCAAATTTTTTATAGACAGCACCAGTTATTGCATATGCTAATTTTTTGATATCATTGAAATTTCCTCGCCCTTCCGGGTTTGTCAAAATTAAAGCATGTTTATCAGAAACCTTGACAGGACCTAAGCTTTTTCCTTTCCAACCAGTTTTTTCTATCAAATACCCTGCAGAGATCTTAAACTTATCACCTATAATATAAAATTTCATATCTGGATATTTTTTTTCTAATCTTTCTTTTGTTTTAAGATTGACAAAAGGATTAATAAAAAATGATCCAGCATTTGGTATATCTTTAGGATTTTCTAATTTTTCAGCTCTTATTTTTAAAATATCTTGCCGAATTTTATTTAAGTCTAAATTTTTGTTCTTATTTAATAAAAATACTACATCAGTGATAATAAATTTCTGCCAATATTTTTTATCTTTAAAAATACTTTTTCTATAACCAAAATGGCAATCATCTTTATTAAATTCAGTAAATTTTTTATTTTCAATATCGTAAGCAGTCAAATTGACAAAGGTGTCTGAGAGTTCTTGTCCATAAGCCCCAATGTTTTGTATTGGAGCTGCTCCTACTGTTCCAGGAATACCCGATAAACACTCAATTCCTGAGAAATTTTTATCAACTGTTTCTTTTACCAAATCATCCCAAATCATCCCCGCACCCGCAACCACCTTATTATTTATTATTTGTAATTTATTATTTACATATTTGATAACTACTCCACTAAAATCTCTATCTCCTGCTAAAATATCACTTCCCTCACCAAGTATGATTATTGCTAATTTATTTTTCTTCGCAAAATTAACTTTCTGAACTAATTCTTTTTTATTTTTTACTTCAAAAAAATATTTTATCTTCCCTCCTATTTTTAAAGTAGTCAAATCTTTAAATGAAATGTTATTATTTACAAAATTTAAAGCCCATTGATTACTATTTCCAGCACCCATAAAAATTACAATATCGTTGTTGTTTTTTGATATATTTGCAACGTCATTTGTCACTTTAGCGTTTGGATGATTTGATGCTTTTGCAACCATCTCAGAAGATATTGTTTTATCAATTTCGTCCCTTGCCTTATAAATTGGCCCGATTATAACTTTATCAACTGAGTCAAATACTCCATCATATAAATTGAGAAGTGCTTTTGTGCGTTTATACCCATGGGGTTCTATAATCGCTAATATTTTTTTAGTTGGATATTTTTTTCGCAAACCTTGAAGCGTGGTTTTAATGGCTGTTGGATGATGGGCATAATCATCAAAAATATTATCTGATATCTCTTCCATTCTTCTTCCTATACCATTAAAATTTTCTAATGATTTTATAATCTTCTGATCACTAATTCCCAATCTCTTACCCAATAAATAAGCCATATTGGCATTTTTTTGGTTGTGTTTACCAAAAACTTTTAATTTAAATTTTTTATTTAAACTATCTTTTTCACTAATTAATATTTTTTCACCAACAAGTTGTTTTATAAATTTGTCAAAACTATCTTTAAATTGTTTTTTATTTTTAAAATAATCTGGATGATCAAACTCAATATTGTTTACAATAGCAATCTCAGGTTTATAATGTAGGAAATTATCATTAAATTCATCAGCTTCTATGACAAAATATTTACTCTTCCCATATCTACTATTTCCATTCCATTCAGGTATTTTTGCACCAATTAACACGGTTGGATCAAACCCGTTATCTATCATCATTTTTCCAATCATAGCCGTAGTTGTTGATTTACCGTGAGTCCCAGCAATTGCTATTACAAACTTATTTTTCATTAAAAACTTACCCACAAATTCCTCCCAAGTCATAACAATCTTTTTCTTTTTAGCAATAAGTAACTCCGGCTCATCTTTAGACTGATATAAAACGGCAGGAGATACTATTAATAAATCAATGTCATTTAAATGCTTCTTATTATGTCCACCTGTTTTTAAATCACAACCTGTGACCGTATATCCCATTTTAGAAGCAAGTGAAGCCACCCCACTCATACCACTACCCGAAATCCCCATCATATGTATTTTTTTCATGTTTGTTATATTATACGTCAATTTTTTAAAAATTTGACAATTAGTACTTATAGTAATATTATTCACACAAATGTCACCAGATTTTGATAAAAGACAAGAAGAGGTCACTAGCGATTATAAGAAAGCTAACCTTCTTAACACAAAAGGTTTACCTGATTTAGATAGAATTAAAACAAATGAACTTAATCAAACAACCAGAGACTATCTAAAAGCAGCATAAAGAAATACAGCATCCCCAATCGCACAACCGGGTGCAGCCAGCACAGACGAAGACATTGATTAATTAAATGGAATTTGAACGAATTTCTCACCCTAACATACACGAAATTCGTGTTTATCCAGATGAGAATTTAACAGCAAAAGGTGCAGCAGAGTATTTTGCAAATAAAGTGCAAAAGAATCCAGATATTCCTGTAACATTCGCAACAGGTGACACAATGATCCCTTTTGCTAAAAATTTTAAACTTACTGGTGTCGACTTTAGTAGAATTTTAGCTCGTCATCTTGACCAATACTGGCAATATCCTAATAATGGTGAATTTAGTTTTCCACAATTTCTTTACGATCGTATTTTTAAACCGTTAAACATAAACCGAAGAAATATTGCAACGATTGATGGTTTAGCTAAAAATCCATACGCAGAAGCAGATAGATATGACAAACTAGTTAAAAATATAAGTGTTTGTATCTTAGGAGTAGGTCCAGGAGGGCATTTAGGATTTACAGAAAGCAGTAATGATTTCGATATTTTTACCATGCGTACTCATTTTCAACAGCTATCACGAGTAACTTTTGAAAGAGATACCATCGAAAGAAAACAAGACACACCTCCTACAGCCATAACACAAGGTTTAGCTAATATCGGTGAAACTGAAGAGAGAATCGTGATATTGTACGGTCCAGAGAAAGGAAAAATTCTTGCAGATGCACTACATAACTCCATATCTCCTTTAAATCCGGCATCATACCTCAAAAAAGAAGATGTTGGAAATAGTACAATAATTTTTATTGACAAAGCTGCTGCCAAACAAGTAGAATAAGATAGACAAAGATTAACAGAAAAAAGTGAAGAAACTTTAAAAATTTGATAGCGTGTGGCTCAGCTAAGTTTTAACAAGGTTGGTGTACGAGGAGTAGGTTTATCGAAATTCGACAACATCGAATAATCTGCGGATGCCTACCGATATGTTGATATCGTAATTTATTTCTGAAAAGGGATTAAAATCAATTTTCTTCATTTAATCTTTCTACAATTAAAAATATTATGTGTGGAATTTTCGCCTATATAGGTAAGCGTACAGACGCTCCCGAAATTGTGTTTGAGGGATTAAAACTTCTCGAATATCGTGGCTATGATAGCTGGGGTATTTCCTATATCGATAAACAAGTTTTAAAAATAGAAAAACACACAGGTAAAATTGGTTCTTCAAAACTATCAAAGATAACAAAAACAAACATAGCTCTTGCTCATACACGATGGGCAACACATGGCGGTATAACTGATGAAAATGCCCACCCTCATCTCGACTGTAAAAACCAAATAGCTGTAATCCATAATGGAATAATTGAAAACTACCATGAATTGAAACTGAAGCTATCAAAAAATAATCATGCATACAAGTCAGAGACAGATACAGAAGTAGTAAGTCATCTTATCGAAGACGAGTTAAAGACAAAAGGAATTAGGCAAGCCACTTTTGATGTGTTTATGTCTCTAAATGGTTCAAATGCAATCTGTGCACTAGATAAAAATTCTCAAAGTATAATTGCTTGCAGAAACGGTTCCCCTCTAGTAGTTGGATTTGACGAAATAAAAAAACAGTATTTTCTAGCAAGCGATGTACCCGCATTTTTAAAATACACCAACAAAGTTCATTTTCTAGAAGATGGAGAGGGGGCAGAAATCACAAAAGACGGTATTGAGATATTTAACATCAAAACAGGAAAACAAATAAATGCAAAAATTAAGACTTTAGATTGGCAGTTAGAAGATGCAGAAAAAAATGGATATCCTCATTTTTTACTAAAAGAAATTTTCGAACAACCAAAAACAATATTAAAGTCATCTCTTATAAATAAAGATGCAATTAAAAAATTGGCAAAAATCATTAAGGAAAGTAAAAAAGTTATATTAATTGGTTGTGGAACTGCTGCATATTGTGCCCAATTTGGAAAATATCTTTTTGCACAATCAGGTATACAAACTGAAATATATGGTGCATATGAATTTAAACCATTTGCTAAATTTTGTGATAAAAATTCAGTTGTCATCGGAATATCCCAATCAGGTGAAACTGCAGATACTTTAATTGCATTAAAGGAAGCAATAAAATACGGGGTCAGAACTGCTGCGATTGTTAATAGTAGGGGGTCAACAATGGAAAGACTGGTTGATTTAATTATTCCGATTGGTGCAGGACCAGAAATAGCTGTTGTTTCTACTAAGGCTCTTACTTCTCAGCTCGCAACACTCTATTTGTTATCAAAAGCATCTGAAGGAAAGTATCTTCAAGCTAAGAAGAATATCCAAAAATTATCGAATAAACTTAGTAAATGGCTGGGGAATGAATTATCTGAAAACATTATCAAACTTATTAAAAAAATTGAGCACAATGAACATATGTATGTAATTGGTAAAAATTTAAACTATCCTGCAGCATTAGAATTTGGACTAAAAATAAAAGAGACTTCATATATTCATGCCGAAAGTTTTACAGCCGGAGAATTAAAACACGGAGTAATAACACTAATTCAAAAAGGTACCCCATGTTTTGTACTTGCAAGTAATGACGAGGTAAAAAATGAAGTACTATCAAGTGCATCCGAATTAAAGGCAAGGGGTGGTGAGATTATTGGAATATCTCCATTTGAATCTCCCGAATTTGATGACCTAATTAAAACTCCTGATATGGGAGAGTTAACAATTTTTGGGAATATAATTGCAGGTCAACTTTTGGGATATTATTTAGGCGTTAGTCGAGGTGCAGATCCAGACAAACCACGTAATCTGGCTAAAAGCGTGACAGTAAAGTAAAATATCATCATGTCACGTATTCTAGAAAGAGCCAGAGAGTTAATACTGTTAGACGATTCACTTACTGATGCAAATAACTGCAGGAATTCGTCTGCAAAACTAGCCAACACCTTAAGACAAGAGTTTGGGGGAAACTCTGTAAGTATTATTGCTTTTCCAGAAGCTACAGAAGGTGATGGTGTTCATTATGCAATTGAGACAATGGAAGGTGATATAATAAATCCTGTGCCAGCACCAGGAATACCACAACATATAGGACCAAAGTCAACAGCGTTTCCAATCTTTAGTCTTTTTAAACATGTAAAACAAGTAAAATGACCGAAACAAGCATGAACGCATCATTTAACAGACAACCTAAAGACTCAGACCCTTTAGAAAAACAGTCTACAAGATTACTTCAATCATTTTTTAACGAAGCAATTTCAAATCCTGAGGACACAGCGACAATCAAGAAAAATTATAAACAGATAATCAAGGAATTGGCTGAATTGAGTATGGCCAAAATAACCTCGGGCCAAAGATAGAAGACAATCCAATGACAGAGTACGAACCCTTTCCGATTAGACATATGTCTCTCTCGACCATTTCTAGAGCACTGAACATGGAGATACATGAATCAGCAATAGAGTTACCCAGAGTTTTGTCTAAGATTTAAAAAAGCTGTGGAGTTGTAATGGTTTCAGCTGATGGACAAAATAGAACTCAGAAACTAATTGACGATGTTAACAGACTGATGATTGATCATAAATCGGCTGTGGTTATGTACCCCGAGGGAGGAACTTCTGGAAAACGCAATGAAGGTGGACCATATGACCTTGACATCTTTCACAAAGGAGCTTTTGTGGTTGCTAAAAATCTCAATATCCCTATCTTGCCCGTGACACAATTTTTTAATTCGAAAAGTGGTTTCGAAATTGATGTATTGGAACCAATTCAAGCTGATGCAATAACATATAATGGAATAAATCAAATAATCATGAATACTCGAGATATGATGCAACAGACATTAAATAGCAAAGTTTAAATCTATATCTCTAAAATAGCTTCGGCTAGTTTTTCTGAATCGTGACGAAGTAGGTGTTCTTTTTTAAGATAAATTGATACAGGTTTCTTAACTATTTTTAAATTCGGTTCCATTTCTTTTACTTTATCTTCATCTATTTCAACTAAGTTCTGTCCTTCGTCTTTGTAAATTTTAAGAATCTCTGAATCAAGGTGATTATCATTAACCAACATCACATCAAGTCTATTTGGTGTGTCGAGATAAAAAGAAAAAGCTTTCAAGAAATCAGAAGCTTTATATTTATCAGTTTCTCCGGGTTTTGTTGCCAAATTTAGAACATATATAAGTTTTGCTTTTGATTTAACAATAGCTTCACGAACGCCATCAACTAATAAATGGGGTAATACACTTGTATAAAGATCACCAGAAGAAAAGACAATTTTTTCTGCATTTTTAATTTCTGCTAATATCTTTGGGTTAACATCAGCTCTTGTATCAAAATAAATCCTAATAATTTTATCGTCCTTATCATAATTTTTATCTTTAATTCTTAAATCTATGTTTGTCTCGCCTTCTATTTTATTTCCTTTTGATGTTTCTGCTATTAATTGAAGATTTGTAATACTTACAGGCATAACCTTAGCTCTTACTCTAAAAAGTTCTCTTTCTGCATCCACACCACGATCTTGTCCTTTGTAGATATTTTCTAGTCTTGCTGTTAATAAATTACCAAAAGAGTGTCCTTTAAAGGGACTTGATAAATCTTCGAGCCTGTCATCAAAAAGCGTCTGAGCTACCATTCGTTGTTTATCACTCTCCATAAGCGCTAACAAACAACGCCTAATATCTCCAGGTGGTAATACTCCAAGTTCAGTTCTTAGCCTTCCCGAGCTTCCCCCACTATCCCAAGTGCCAGCTACTGCAGTAATTTGGCTATTATTATTAAGCTCACGAAGACCTGAAAGAAGATGAAACTGTCCTGTTCCTCCACCTAATGTAACTATTTTTTGACTATAATATCTCATTTTTGAAGTTTTTTTTGCATCTTTTTTTCAGCTTCTATAAGTTGTTCAGGTGTATTTATTCCCTGCCATTCCGACGAATCAGGAAGTTTATAAACTGAGACTTTTTCCTTATTTTTAAGAGCAATTTTGATTAAATCAGGTAAATAATATTCGCTTGAAACACTATTTTTTTTAATTCTAAAAATATTTTTTTGTAACCATTTGTAATTAAAAACATATAAACCATCATTTACTTCTTTTATATTTTTCTGTTTTTCTGTTGCGTTTTTTTCTTCTACAATTCCTAACAATTTACCATTTATGTCTCTGATAACTCTTCCTAGACCTGCTGGGTTTTTCTGTATAAGACTAACAAAAGTCAAAATCGAATTATTATTCTTATGAAGTTCAATCACATTTTTAATAGTCTTAGGTGTATAAAAAGCACTATCGTCTCCGTTTATTACAAGTAACATACTAGTTTTTTTGGGTATTTTAGGAAAAGCATTTAATACAGCATTTCCTGTTCCCAAGGGTTTTGGTTGAATAGCAAAATTAATATTTTTAGAAAGTCTTTTTAAAATTATATTCCTTTTATATCCAAAAACAGTAACAATATTTTTTATTCCTGCATTTCTTAAATTTTCTAAGGAAAATGAAATCATTGGACGACCAGATATTGCATGTAAAATTTTAGGTAAACTAGAGTGCATCCTAGCCCCTCTTCCACCAGCAAGTATTACTCCTGTCAAATTTTTATAACCATTAATTTGATTCATTATAAAATCATAATCACTCCAAGGATGTTCATAATTTTCAAAACACATACTTTTCTCATGTCCTTTTCCAAAAACACCAATAATATCACCGTTTTGAGCAACAGATAAGGCATATGAAATAGCTTCCCCTCGTTCTGGAATAGATAGATATTTTTTATTGACAGCTCCTCTTTTCATTTGATTTAATATTTTTAAAATATTTTCAGTTCTAGGATCTTCTGCTGTAAAAATAGACAGATCTGTTAAATTAGTTGAGATTCTTCCCATTTTTGATCTTTTTCTTGGATCTCTTTCGCCCGCGCATCCAAAAACAGAAATTAATCTACCTTTAGTTATAGTTCTTAGATATTTAAGAACAGCTTCTAAAGAATCTGGAGTATGAGCAAAATCTACAAAAATCCTGAAACCTAGATTGTTTTTAATTTCTTCTAACCTACCACTTGGAAGTTTAAAACTTTTTAAAACTTTTAAAGACTCTTCTTTACTAATTCCCAACTCCTTGCATACTTCTATTGCTGTTTCTGCATTTATGTTGTTAAAATCGCCTTTAAGAATTTTTAAATCAGTAGTTTTTGGACTAAATACTCTGTATTTTGCTGAATTAACAAACATCATTTTGACACGTTTATATTCTTTAAATGTTTTGTGATAATCTAAATGTTCTGGAGCTATATTTGTTAGAACCGAAATATCAAATTTGATACCAGCAATTCTTCCTTGATCGATACCATGTGAGCTAACCTCCAAAACTACATATTCATAACCCTGATTAACCATCTTAGCAAGAGTTTTATTTAAAGTCACAACATCAGGAGTAGTGGTATGAAAACCATCAACAGAGATTGTTGATATGAGTCCTGTTTTTTTACCGTTTTGAGTCAATATATGATGAATCAGATGACAAGTTGTGGTTTTTCCCTTCGTACCTGTAACTCCAACTATTTTTAATTTTGAGCTTGGATTTTTATAATACTCGGAAGCAAGTTTACCAAGAATCTGTTTTGTATCACCTTGATCATATATTTTAACTGCCCCTCTTTTTTTTGCATCTTCAATATAATTGTGACCATCAACAGTCAGACCTTTAATGGCTACAAAAGTGTCACCTTTTTTGATTTTTCTTGAATCAAATTGAATCATTGTTTTGTTATAGAAGCTCCAAGAGACTTTAATCGATTTTCTATATCTTCATACCCTCTGTCAACAACTTCTACATTTTCAATAGTGCTTGTTCCTTCTGCAACCAAGGCAGCTAAAATTACTGAGATTCCAGCTCTAATGTCTTTGCAAAAAAGTCTATCGGCCATTAATTTTGTTGGTCCTGAAACTATAACTCTATGAGGATCAGCAATAAATATATTAGCTCCCATTCCAATTAAATCATCCACAAAAAACATTCTCCATTCATACATCCAATCATGACAGAGAACTGTACCTTCAGTTTGAGTAGCAAGGACAATAAATGGGCTCATCAGGTCAGTTGGAAATCCCGGCCAAGGTCTTGTCTGGAATTTACGTCTATTAGCTTTTAGATTTGAGGGTAAAACTATTAAACTATCTTTTTCAATCTGATATTTAACCCCCATATTACTTAAATAGTTCAATATCATATGATAATTTTCTGGCTCAAAATTATTAATTTTTATATTCCCGTTAGTTATTGCACTTAAAATTGCAAAAGTGCCACCTTCAATGTGATCTGCCATTACTTTATGTTCAACACCACTAAGTTCACCCCCAGAAATTAAAAGAGTATTTGTACCTGACCCTTTGATCTTAGCTCCCATTTTAACAAGAAGACTAATTAAATCAGCTACGTGTGGTTCTGCTGCTGCATCCTCAATAATTACCTCATTTGTCATTGAAGAGGCCATAATAAGACCCATTTCTGTTGCTGTCACCGATGCCTCTTCCAAAAATATTTTGATTGATCCGCCAGCTGGCGGATTTTTATCCCATGTTAAATAAAACTTCCCATCTTTTCTTGTAAAGTTAACTCCTAATTTTTGCATCAAACTGAAATGAGTATCAAGCAACCTATCTCCTATTTGATCTCCGCCAGGAGGGGTTAATGTTGCTTTTCCAAATCTAACTAATAATGGAGCAGCAAGGACAACAGAAGCACGAATTCTACTACACAGATCAGAGTCGGGTTCATATGAATTTAGAGTTGAAGGATCAATTTCTAAAACATTATTTGTAAAATTAATCTTTGCACCTAATTTTTCTATTATTTCAATTAAAACTCTAACATCTGCAATATTCGGAACGTTTGTTAAAATTGATTTTTTATTTGACATAAGTACAGCAGGAATAAGTTTTAAAGCAGAATTTTTGTTTCCCGAGATATTTATCTCTCCTTCCAAGTTTTTACCCCCAGTTATTAATAGTTTTGCCATAACCATTTATATTATACCTAATTTTCAGGCTGAATGCCAAAATGATTAAATAAGTCCTTTGCAATAGAATACCAAAGTGGGGCTGCAGTTTCTGATGCCCACTGGCTACTTTGTGGCTCTTTTAAGGTAACTAGCATTATAAACTTGGGGTTATTGGCGGGCGCAAAACCCACGAAGGATGCAATTGTTTTTTCTGCGTCATAATGCCCGCTAATGGGAATTTGTGCAGTTCCTGTTTTACCAGCAACACTAAAACCACTAAGATTAGTCCACTTTGCTTCACCTTTTTTTGCAGCCTCTATCATCATTGCAGTGGTTTGATTTGCTGCTTCTTTTGAGATAATTTGTATATGCTTATTTTTTTCTCCTGTATTTACAACTTTAGGTGACACAAGATATCCATTATTAGCAATTGCTGAAACAGCTCTTATAAATTGTATTGGAGTTACCGAAACACCTTGACCAAAAGAACTTGTAGCAAGATCAACAATATTCCATGTTCCTTTTTTACGTAGTTTAATATTACTTTCTCCTTGAAGATCAATTTCTGTTAATTTACCTATTCCAAATTTGTCTAAATAATCATACATTGTGTCACCTCCCAACCTTTGAGCAATAAAACTCATTCCTACATTATCAGAATTAACTAAGACATCAGTCATGGTTGAATCTGGATGATATTTTTTATCCCAAGTTTCAATATAATATTTATCAACTTGATATGGTTTATCGCAGACATCACATATCGTTTCGGGTTTAATAACTCCTGAATCGAGTCCGGCCGCCATCACAACAACCTTAAAAACTGATCCAGGTTCAAAAGTATCTGATATAATAGGATTTCTATATAATAATTGATCGTATTCATTATAACGAGAAGGATCATATGACGGAAATGAACTCATGGCAAGAATTGCTCCAGTTTTAGGATCCATAACAACAACAGATCCTTCTTTGGCACCATATTTTTCCATACCTTCTTTTAGTCTTTCTTCAACAGAATTCTGAATTCTTTTATCTATATAGGTATAAAGATCAGTTCCTGCAATTGAATGTATTTCAGATATACCACTTGATAAAAGTGGTGTACCACTTAAATCTTTCTCTCTTTGCAAAAAACCATCTTTTCCAGAAAGAGCAATATTATAATAACCTTCAAGCCCAAAGTAACCAGTATCATCACCTTTATCATTTTTACCCACAAATCCTAAAAGTTGAGCTGAAGCTGACCCTTCGGGATAATATCTTGATTCTTCAGCTTCAAAACCTAAACCATCTATATCCATCTTGATAATTTTTTCTTTTTCATCGGTTGTTAAACGATGTTTTATAGGCACCCAGATAGCTCCCTCACGATTAAGTAAATTTTCAATTCTTTCTATTTCCAACAATAAATCATCTTTTTCTACAAAAATTGGAGCTAATAGATTTGCTATTTCTTTTGAGCTTTTTGAAAGATAAGTAGTTTCTGCAAAAAGAAGCCAATTTGTACGTATTACAGCGAGCCATGTGCCATCATTGGCATATATGTTTCCTCTTGAAGCAGTGATTGTTTTTGTACCTTTATATTGATAGCTTGCTTCTTTTTTTAATTCGCTTCCCTTAACAATTTGCCAATAGAATAATTTTGAAAGTATTGATAGAAAAAGAAGTATAAAAACAAGAGATGTAAATTTCAGCCTCATCTTTGAGCAAAGACTTCTTCTGTTTTAAGATAATAAACATTAGCTGGTTTTGCAAAGCCTAACTCCTCACTTTGTTTGATAATTATTGTATCTGAACCTGAATCAAATATTCCCTCAGATAAATCTCTTTTTTCTGTAATCAATAATTCTATTTTATTTTCTAAGTTTGATATCAGAGCACCTTTTCCTGCTTGTTCAATACCTAGAAAAACTACTGTTACAAACAGTATCAAATTTATTGCCCAAATGTAATTAATTTTTTGTGTAAACATATAATTTTGCACTCCTTGATCTAATATTTTTATTTATTTCTTCATAACTTGGTATTCTAATCTTTGTTCTCGCATTAATATATTTTTCTAATATTTTTTCTTCAGCTGAGTGAAAAGTAATAATTAATAACTTTCCACCTTTTTTAAGTAAATCAAATGCCACTGGTATTACTTCGTTTAGATTATCCAGTTCACTATTAACTGCAATTCTTAGGGCCAACATTGGCAAAGTTGCAGGATTTAATTTAGTCTTGTGGGGTAGACCTTGCAAAAGTTTTATTAATTCTGAAACTTTATTAATAGGCCTAACCGATATTATCCTACCTGCAATTCTTTTTGATTCGTTATGACTTATGACTTTTTCAAAAAGTTGTGTTAATTGAGTCTGATCTAGAACATTTAATAAATCTGATGCTTTTACACCCTGTATTTCAGGATTAAGCCTCATGTCTAGATCTTGCTCACCATCGCTAAATGAAAATCCTCTTTCATCGTCTTTAAAATGCAAATTTGAAACACCCAAATCAAAAAGTATTCCATCAATTTTTGTAAAATTATTATCTTTTGTAATTTGCTCTATATCAGAAAAATTACCAAGAACTAATTTTGCACTACTTTTAAGTCGTTTCTTAGCAATATCAAGCATTTTAGGATCTGCTTCGATTCCTAAAACTGTTCCCCCAGCTTTAATTATTGCTTCTGTGTGTCCACCTGTTCCTAATGTACAGTCTATAATCCGTGAACCTTTATTAAAGTGCAACTTGTTACTTATGTGCAAACTCTCTAAAACTTCTTTAACCATTACTGACTCATGATATTTACCAGCGGAGCTGGCCAAGCTTTGCTTATGCATATTATTTATTAATTAGTTGGTCAATATAACTAGGCGCATCTTTTATAATCTTTTCAAGCCTTTCATCCCAAATATTTTTATTCCATATTTCAACACGATCACCAACTCCTAAAAAATAAATATCATCATTTAAATGACCGTATTTAGTTAAACTTTCAGGAATTACAATTCGTCCCTGATCGTCTGATTCGATTTCATATGCCCCAGTAAAAATAAAATGTTCTGAACCCCTCACAGGATTTGTAACAAGATTATTATTTCCAACTATTCTTTCTAAAAGTGCATTTAAAGCCTGTTTAGATACTAGAACTAAACATTCTTCATACCATTTGGCTACGACCAATTCCTGACCTAAATCTTTTCGTAATGGCGCTGGAATAGAAGTCCTGTGATTCTCGGCAAGTTTGGCTGAATATGTTCCTAATAGCATATTTTATGTATGAAATGGGCAGTTTCATAATTATTTAGTTTGGTGATTATTCCATTTCTCACCATTACTAACCATTTTGCATTTTCTTTCACGGCATGTCAAGTACTAATTTCACAGCCAATATGAAAGGTTATAATTTTACTTAAAGAAGATGTTATTCATGTATACTTGCCAGCCTTCGGCTGTACCTGAAGGAAGTGTGCCTGAGGCAAAGATACCATATGGATCCAACTTCGCTTCTGAGACGGAAGCTTCGCTAGGCAAGCCAAATGTTTCCATGGTTATAAAATACATTCCTTTTGGTTTTTTATCTAAAACATAGCTAAAATTTTGATCAATTGAAGTTAATTCAAGGTCAGTTGACTGCAAATGCCACTTTGTAGAAAACTTAGCTAAAAGTTTTCCTTTAGAATCACGAAGTCTTACAGTTAGACTGCCATCAGTTACACCTTCATCATATCTAAATTTCCCTGACGACTCTGAGCCTAAAAGAAGTTTTCTTTCAAATGAGGTTTCTCCTTTTAAATCAACTGTACCAGGCACGCCCTGTGTTCTACCGTCTGGAAGTGTATAAAGTAGTTCATAATCAAGGGAGACTGCCTTAGGAAGCTTTATTTTATCTATTTTTAGGTTTATATAATGCCCATCAGATGTTGGAGTTAAAGAGGCAAATGGACGATCAGGGAAGGCAACTTCAATAGTAACATCACTTTCATCAACTATTACTGTACTTTTTTTATTTTTAATAAAAACAAACACCAAGATTAAAATTAGAACACCAACTCCAAGAAGTATAATCGGAAGAAATTTTTTTACGTTCATATATTATTTATCTAATCTATTTTGAATTTTAATATTAATCTTGTCAATAAGCATCCCACATCGGGAGTGGATTACTATTGCCACCTCGGTATATAATAAATTATGCCTGCTCGTTATTCACCACTTGTAGAAAATTATTACTATCATGTATTTAATCGTGGAGTAAATAAACGTCCACTTTTTAAATCAAAGTATGAGTATCGACGATTCCTGCTTTTGTTAAAATACTATAACTTTGTTAACTATCCAATTAAATTTTCAAAATTTATGACACTTGCTAGCGATCAAAGACAAGAAATTTGGAACAGACTTGATAAAGACAAAAAACACACAGATATTCTTTCATATTGCTTGATGCCAAATCATTTTCATTTGCTATTAAAACAAAATGACGATAATGGTATTTCGAAATTACTAGCAAATTTACAAAACAGTTATGCTAGATATTTTAATATAAAGAATGAGAGAATTGGTCCTCTATTTCAAGGACAATTTAAGGCTGTTAGAATTGACAGCGAAGAGCAATTGCTCCACGTATCTAGATATATTCACCTAAACCCTTACTCATCTGGAATTGTTAAAGATAGTAATAAATTAATAAATTATTCATGGTCGTCACTTCCAGAATATATAAGTCAATCAAAGTTTCCGTTTTGTAAAAAAGATGATATCTTATGTAATTTTAAATCTGAAGATTTATACAAAAATTTTGTTCTAGACAATGCAGACCATCAAAAAGAATTAGAAAACATTAAGCATCTAACTTTCGATTAAATCCCACATCGGGAGTGAATTACTATTTATTGATTTCATGATTTATTTTAATCTCTTCTCAAAATATTCTTGTAATTTGTCAATGGCAATTCTTTCTTGCCTGCCTGTGTCACGATCTCTAACAGTTACTGATTTATCTTTTAAACTGTCAAAATCGACTGTTACACACCATGGTGTACCAATTTCATCCTGTGCTGCATATCTTTTGCCAATGTTTCCTCGATCGTCCCAAGTAACAACAAAACTTTTCTTTAAATCTTGATAAACTTCCCGAGCCTTAGCTGTTAATTCTGGTTTATTTCCAAGAAGTGGAAACACTGCAATTTTGTATGGTGCTAATTTTGGGTTTAGCTTTAGAACAACTCTACCCTCTGGGGTTTCTGTATATGAATCAATCAAGAAAAATAAAGTTGCCCTGTCTACTCCTCCTGAAGTTTCAATTACCCAAGGTGTATATTCTTCATTTGTAATGTTATCTTTGTATTTTAAATCATGGCTTTTTAAATCATAGTCACCTCTGTGGTGTATTCCTTCCATTTCATTCCATCCAAATGGAGCTTCATATTCTATATCTGTTGCATATTTCGCATAGTGAGCTATTTTGTCAGGTGTATGATCTGCAAAATGAAGTTTCTTGATATTCATTCCTAAATTTTTATACCAATTCATTCTTGTCTCTTTAAAATCCTCAAATACTTTCTTGCTCGTCTTTTCATTTGGTTTTACAAAATATTCAAGTTCCATTTGTTCAAATTCTCTTGATCTAAATGTAAAATTTCCAGGAGTTACTTCGTTTCTAAATGCTTTTCCAACTTGAGCTATTCCAAATGGAATTTTTACTCTTGTGGAATCAACTACATTTTTGAAATTTACAAAGACTCCCTGTGTAATTTCTCCTCTTAAATAAGATAGTTCCTTTGGTTCAGTCGTTCCAAGTAAAATTTCAGTCATTAAATTAAATGTTTTAGTTTCGGTCCAATCATTATGTTCATGAGTGTCTTTTTGATCTTCCCTAAATCTTTTGTGACAAACTTTACACTCCACAAGTGGATCTGTAAAAGCTGCCAAATGACCTGATTTCTCCCAAACAACAGGGTTCATAACAATTGAAGCATCAATTCCGACGACATCTTCTCTTTCATAAACCATGGTTTTCCACCATTCATTTTTTATATTTTTCTTGAGTTCTACTCCAGCAGGGCCATAGTCCCAAAAACCTTTGTATCCTCCATAAATTTCACTGCTTTGGAATATAAACCCACGGCGTTTTGCTAGTGCTACAATTTTTTCCATTGTGTCCATTTTTTTATAGCACTTTAGTGCTGTATCTCATTCTAATACTTTTTTCCCAACCCTAATAGAGTTAATTTTTTTTTCTATTACATCATCTAATACAATATCCGCTTCAACTAATTTTTTAGCAACAGGCCAATAACCCATATTTGTAAGTAAATCGTATATAAATTTAAGTCTTAGTTTTTTGAGTTCTGTTTCTTGCTTTAGTTGCTCTAAAACTGTTGACAACAGGTCATAAACTGTAGATGCATGTCCATCTTCATGAGTTATTTTGTTTACAACTTCACAAAAATAATAAGCAAGTGAAATTTTATTCAAATTAGTACGAACCTTGGCAAAGTCATTTAATGTATCGACCTCTGTAACGATATCCATTCCATGACTCTTAGCAGCTGAGAATTTTATTTTAGAAAAAATCTCCAAATGACCCCTTTTTTTAGATTTTATTTTTCTAATTCCTTTTGCAAGCAAACTTACTTTACCAAAATGTTTTGATAATACAACTAATATTCTATCTACCTCACTATAATTTTTTCTGGATAAAATTATCCCCTCTGAGGAATATGTTCGGAATTTCATATTTTAATTCTTAATTCTTTATCGCTATTTAACAGAAATTCTTCTTCTGTTTTACTACTTCTAACAGTATAAAGTGGAGCATTGGTTCCAGGTTGTTTTTGAATAAGCATTCGATAATCGCCACTAGCTCTTTTAAATGGTAGTAAATATTTAAAAGTTACTTTTGAAACCCCCTCTGGTCTTAATTTAAAATAACCTGAAAAAACTGTTTTATTAAGTTCTGTAGTTGTATCATATTGTTTTTCAAGACCTTCTACTGCTATTAATTTTGATCCCTCTGGTACATAAACTCTGACCCAGTTTGGAAGAACAGAGTTGAGCCAACCATCATATTTTTCTGGATTTTGATAAGTAATAGTTAAACTTTTTTCAATCATTCCATCTTTAGTTACTGATATTTCTTGTTCAACTTCTTGTTTTAGATATAAATTTGATTTTCTACCACCCAAATTTGAATCGTTAATATGAAGATAATCACCGGCATACGTCTCAATTCTTCCAGCAATACCAAAACCTTCAACAGCCATTTGTGCTTTGTCATCAAAAAGATAGAAAAGAACATGTTTTTCTACTACTGACTTAAAAATTGAATCTAGAAGTGTTGGTATTTTTTCTTTTGGTTGGGCAAAAGCATTGGCTAGTATTGAATTCATCAAGGGTCCGATTATTTTCTTTCTATTGTCAGAATTTGCAGGTCTTAAAATAATTTTACCTGTTAGTGGATCCCAAATAATTGGTCCTTCAATGTCTGCAAAACTTTCAAGTTCATATATAACCTGAGGACAATTGCATTTTGGTTCTATTTTAGTTGAATAATTTCCAAATCCAGGAACCCCAATCTCACCAAGAGCATCTAAAAGATTAACTAGTAAACCAGTATCAACTGCTATAATTCCGTCAATTCCTTTCATTCCAACTTTTTCTGCCTCAGTGGAAAACAAATCCATGGCTATTTTGTAATCAGGGCTATAGTTAACATCTCTTAACCTAATATTTTGAGATAAAACATACGGACCTTTAATAAGATCGACTATCGCGTCAGGTGCGGGAAAGGAAGGCTTATATTTAGCATCTAAATTATATATATCATCTGATGAAACTGGTTCAAATTTTGCCTTTGAAACTTTCATCACTGAGTAAGCTGTTAAAAAACCTCCAGTTGGTCTTAGTTCTTTGTCGTTTTGAAACAAGACTAAATAATTTCTGTCAGATTCCATTCCCAACAGATAAGGTGTACTTTCAAGAAGCGGTTTACTCTCTGAAACATACGAAGAAACTTGTTCAAATAAAAGTAAGACTTTCCTTAATTTTTCCCTGATGTTTATTCCTTTAAAATTTTCAGGATATTTGTTTGGATCAATCTGTAAGAGTTCTATTTCAGCTTCCTCAAATTTTTTTGTGATTTCATCAGCCTTAGGAAGTATTTCAGGTATAGCATTAACAACAAAATCAATTCTCTCTTGAGCTGATTTCTCTGCACTTTCCGTACCATCATTTTTCTTGAAACCAAGCTCTGAAAGAAATGGATCAAGTGTTACAAAAGTTGTTTCGCCAGCTTCTAAAACTTTTGTTGAGGCGTTAAGACCATGTCCCAAATCACTGACATAAGTTCCTGCAAAAGGAACAATTTTCATCCATGAAATTAATTTATATGATTTTTTGAGTTCCGCGATTGAATTTTTAGTAATATTAAAATCTGATTTTATCTTTTCAATATCAGTAAATTCTGAGGCTGAAAAAATAGGTGTAAGGTCTAAATATACTTTTTTAGCTTTATTTGCAAATAGTATTACAGGTATAGAAAAAATTAATATAATAAATAAAACTACAGAGGAAATAATTATATATTTTGTTTTAATTATTACTTTTTGTTTTTGATCTAAATCAATATCGTTTTTGACTGGATCAATTTTCGGAATTAAGATGGCAGGTTCATTTTCCATGTTTTTAAAAATTATACAGCACCTTTTCCACTAATCATAGCCCATGGAGTTTTTGCTATTATCAACAAATCAAAAAATAAAGATTTTTTTCTTGCATAATAAGCATCCATTTCAATTCTTTTGTCAAAATTTACATCACTTCTTCCTTCAACTTGCCAATATCCAGTTATTCCAGGTTTTACTTTATGCATTTCTTTGACAAATTTATCTGTCTCAGGATATTTTTTTTGTTGTTCTTCTAATTCATCCGAATGATAAGGTCTAGGACCAACCAAACTCATTTCACCTTTTAAAACATTAAGAAGTTGTGGCATTTCATCAATTGAATATTTTCTTATAAATTTACCGAGTCTTGTTACTCGTGGATCCTTAATTAATTTATAATTTGTATTTTTCCATTCTTTATACAGTTTTTTATATTTTGGATCTTTTACTATTAAATTATCCGAGTTAACAAGCATCGATCGAAATTTATAAAGTCTAAAAATTTTTCCATTTTTTCCCATGCGTTTCATATGTGAATTATTTTTTTCAACCAATACCGGCCCGGGGGATTTTATTTTTATAGCAATAGCAGTTACAAGCATTATTGGAGAAAATAAAATAAGTAATATTATTGAGGCAGTGATATCTATTATTCTTTTTATAATTCCAAATAGCATATTTTTTAAAGAAGTTCTTTTCTACCTTGTTTTTTTAACAATTCTACTATCTTTTTTACTGATTGAGCATGGCTTTTTGAACAAACAAGTAATACATTTTTTGTATCAACAATGATTAAATTATCGACATCAATCGCGGCAATCAGTCTTCCATCTGTATGAATTAATGCATCAGTTGTATCGATATTAATAACTTCACCGCCACTTTCTTTGTCTGAAATTACTACATTACCTCCATGATCCTTTGGACTATTTTCCCAAACTTCTTTCCAATCACCAATATCTGTCCATCCATAATCGGCAACTATCATTATGAAGTTCTTTGCTTTTTCGCTTACAGCATAATCAACAGAAACATCTGGCAGATTTTTATAAACTTTAGATATTATTTCTTTCTCATTCATTGTACCAATTGATTCAGAAATTTCACTAATTCCTTTTGATATTTCAGGAGCATGTTTTGCGAGAGCATTTAAGAAACTTTGTGCTCCCCAAACATATTGATTCGCATTCCAGAAATATTTTCCGGTAGCAAGATATTTTTTGGCTACTTCAAGTTTTGGTTTTTCAGTAAAAGCATCCAACTTAAATATATGTTTTTCGCTAATCTCCGAAAGCTTGTCTCCTATTTTTATGTATCCATATCCTACATTTGGATATGTTGGCTTAATACCAACGGCTAGGAGAAGGTCTCTTTCAAACACTGCCTCAGCTGCGGATAATAAATTTTTGAGATATTCTCGTTGCGGATCTACAAGGTGATCGGCTGCCTCATTTAAAATAACTGCCTTTTGATCTTGCTTTAATATATATGTGGCTCCAAGTGCATGTGCTGCTGCGGTATTTCGCTTGATAGGCTCCACAATTATATTTTTATGTATAAATTCAGGGACTTCCTTAATTATTTCCTTTTTATATTCATCAGAAGTTGTAACTGCATATATATGATCCCAAGAAAGAATTTTGTTAAATCTATATGAAGTTATTTGAGTTAAAGTTTTATTATCAAAAAGTTTTAAGAATTGCTTTGGGGAAGTAGTTTTAGATACTGGCCATAATCTAGTTCCACCACCACCCACTACTATAAGCGCGTACAAGTGATCTTTGTAATCTTCTCTTGAAATTTTCTTTTGAAAAATTTTTAACATTATTGATTAGGTACTTATGATTAAAGACTATTTTATCAAATTTTGCAATCGCCTGCTTTAAACTCTCTTTATTTTGATCGTCAAAAAAGACTCCAGTCTTGTTTTCAACTACCGTATCAAGTGCTCCACCTTTTCTATAGGCAATTATGGGAACTCCAAAATTTTGAGCTTCTAGTGATGTAATTCCAAAATCTTCCTCTTGTGGCATCAAAAATGCTTTTGCTTTTGAATAGACCTTTGCTAATTCCTCATCGTTAATATTTCCTAAAAATTTAATATTATTTTTAGCTTTTAATTTTAACATTCTCTCTTCAGAACCAGTACCTACTATAACTAGTGGTAAATTTAATTCATTAAATACTTCAACTAATAAGTCAATTTTTTTATATTTTACTAATCTTCCAACGTACAAATAATAATTTGCATCCAGCAAAAACGAATGACTGGCTGCTCCATTCTGTGAACGGAGCCCACGAAGGAAAGAGTTTTTGCGATGCAAAATAATAGGTGGAAAGATAATTTCTGAATCGCGATTATAATATTTTTTGATTCTTCTTTGGACTTCAGTTGATATTGCGATAATTTTGTCAGGTCTAGTACTCGCTACTTTATCCCACCACTTGGCATAAGTTAAAAATGGCCAAGAAACTATTTTGTAAAAAGGAAAAATTTTAAATATTTTTGGTGGATTATTTAGATAAAATTCTTTTCCACTCCAAAGATATCGTGTTGGAGTTAACATATAACAAATATGTAAGGTGTTTGTACATGTAATAATTCCCTTTGCAGCTTCTGACGTAACAGAAATAACGAGGTCATATTTTTTGAAATTAAAACTTTCAAAAGCAATTGGCATTAACCAACCCATTAATTCATGATGATTTTTAAGAATTGGAATTTTTTGTAAAAATGAAGTGTAAATTTTAGGAAATACATTAGCCCATGGAGCTTTTTTAGAATCATAGACAGAAGTATAAAGTGGCGCATTGGGAAACATTTCATGTAAAGTTAAAAGCACTCTCTCTGCCCCACCAAATTTATTAACTCTATCGTAAACAAGTGCAATATTTAAATCATTAAACTGATTCATATATATTTAAAGTTTCTTTTGCCATTTTTTGCCATGAGTATTTTTTAAGAAACTTTTGTGACTTTTTTATCATTTTGTCTCTATCTTCATTTGAAATTTTTAAAACGTTTTGTAAGGCTTTAACTATTGAATTTGTATCCATTGTATCAAAATATAAAACACTATCTTCATATACTTCTTTTAAAACTGGAATATTAGAAACTACAGCAAGTGTCCCGCTATTTATTGCTTCCATTGGAGGAAGGCCAAAACCTTCGGCGAGTGTTGGAAAAACAAAGGCAATTGAATTTTTATATAAAGTTTTAATTTTATCATCTGGTACATATCCTAATAATTCAACATATTTTTGTGCATTATTTTCAGTTATTATCTTTTGTAACCTGTCAGTAAAAACACTTCGACTTGATGAAATTTTAAGTTTAATTGTTTTTTTCTCGTTCAATATAACCATTGCCACAATTAATCTAGACAAATTCTTGTGTGGATAAGCATTTCCTGTATACATAAAATAATCACCCTTCATAGGTCACCTCAACTTTCTTTGGGTTAATCTTATAAAATTTAACAATTTCATCTTTTACTGCATTACTTGGAACAATTATTTTTTTAGAACCATAAACAGCTTTTGCAAATGCTAAATAATATCCTAGCCTCCATATTTTTCTAATTGGGAATGGTCTTGTTGTTGCTTCTCCACCTTTAAATTTGTGCATAATAAGATCATGTATTGTTACAATATATTGTCCAAAGTAAAAAAGCGGAATATTAAAATGTGGAAAATGAACAACATCTGGTTTTAATTTATACAATAAAAAAGGAAGCTTAAATTGTTCTTCAAACGTATAATGCTTAATATCAATTAGAACTTTAGTCCAGTTTTTGGGAATAATTAATAATTTATAATATTCTGCTCGCAACAATATTACATAGTTGTTTTTATGATCTATCTTAGTCAAATTCTCAATCAGTTTTTGTGTGTACCTTCCAATTCCTGTATCAGTCGGGCCATAAAGTCTAGCATCAATTATAATTTTCATAGTAATTTTGTCCCTAAGAATCTAAACAGTTTCAATTTTAAGAATACCATCATTTATAATAATAGAAAGTTTTATGTTATTTTTTAGATGTTTTTTCATAGATTTTATCTAAGTATTCGCTCATCATTTTCCAACTATATTTTTCCTCAACCAATTTTCTAGCATTATCCGCTATTTTTTTTGCCAAATTAAAATCTGAAAGAATTTTTAATGTTGCTTGCGCAATTTCTTCAGGCGAATTTCGAATTACGACATTTAGCCCATCAATAACACCAAGTCCTTCAGCCCCAACAGATGTCGTAATCAATGGCAATTTCGACGCCATTGCGGCAAAGTGTTTAAGTCGTGTACCTCCAGGGCCTCGAAGTGGGGACACAAACACTGAAGACTCATAGTATGCATCTCGTATTCCATTCTGATCATCCTCTTTTAAATTTCTAATAATAATATTATCTGAATTTTTACTTAAGATATTTTCAGGAATATATTGTCCAACTATCAATACTTTTGCATTAGGATTTTTTTGATGAATTAATGGATAAACTTTATTTAATAATAATTCAGCTGCTTCTGCATTCTGCAACCACTTAAAATTAGCTACAAATAATATTTTGGGTTGATCTATATTCCAATTTTTTCTTATTTTGAAAAAATTTAAGTTAACACCGTTTGGAACAAGTTGTACAGCCAATTTCGAAGCTAATTTAACCATTTCAACTTTGTCAGCTTCTGAGACTGCCACCACAGTATCTGCTTTTTTCCAAAAACTAGTTTCCCAAAATTTTAACTTTGCTACATCAACTGAAAATAGCCATCGCTGAAAAATGTTTTTCAAATTCTGAACATAATGTTTATATACAAGATATTCAATTGTTTGTTCTACTAAAAGTATTGGTATATCAGTTTTGGGAATGTGGGGCATTACATAAAATGTTTCTGCGTGAATCAGATCATAATTATTTTTATTAATTTCACTAGCCACAGCCAATCTCTCTATTGAAGATAAATTTCTTATAACTAAAAAGGGGTAGGGGCCAAAACCAGTTAATAATATATTTCTTAAAGTCCAAGGAGATTTTGATCTTTTAAAAACTTCTACTTTTTTACAATATTTTTCAAGTTCTGAGACAAATCTTTTTTCTGAATCGTCCTTAATTAAAGAAAATAAAGTAATTTCATGTTTTTTACTCAAATGTTTAATCAGGTTATACGACCGAATTTGTCCCCCCGACGAATCAGGAAACGGCAAATATGGCGTAAGCATCAAAATTTTCATTTTTTCAATATCTCCTTGTGTAGATCAAGAATTATATATTGATTAGTCTTTGCAATAGTTTCAAATCTTTTAGAAAAGTTGACACTATCAGCACTTCCTAGATCAATTGATACATAATAATCGGCACCTCTTTTTATTATGTTATCAATCGAATCATCTACTGCAGGCCAACCTTTTCTTTTTGTTTGATATAAAAAGGCAGTATCACCATTATATGGAATTATGATTTTGGCATCTTTTGGTAAAGTTTCATCAACTATTTTTCCAACAACCATAAGCTCTGGATGATTAATTTGATAAAAAGGTTTAATCTTATCCCAACTTATTAAAAACATTGTAATTAAACTTAGCATTAGTATTATCTTCATATGTCTCCACATGTATGACGTACCAATCGCTAAAGTCATAGCAATTGATGGAATAATTAGTATTTGATAATAATCATGTCTAACATTTGCAGTTGCTACAACTACAAGATAAATAAGCATTGAAAGAGCTAAGAGCAAATTAAAGTTATTTTTTAATTTTCTAACAATTCCATACGAAAAAGGAATAAGTCCCCAAGTGCCCAAAATTAAAATTCCAATTCTTTCACCAAATAACCATCTAAACCAAGCAGGATGAAATCTTATCTTATCTCCATTAAATGCCCATTTATAAAAGGGGACACCTTCAGGATGCAGTGTTGTCCAATATCTCCACAAAACAAAAGGAAGTGTGGTTATAAAGAAAAATATTATATTTTTTTTGAACTCTTCTTTCTTGATTAGCTCGGGAATTAATGGAAGTAAATAAACTCCAAAATATGGTTTTTGTAATAAAGCTAATGCAAAAAGAATTGCAGAAATAAAATTAGTCATTCCAAAAAAATACAATCCAGAAATTGCAAACAACACTCCTAATGGGTCAGGTAAAATTACTCTACTAAAATATATATTAAAGGGTAAAAATAAAAAGAAAAAGGCGGTTAGTAAACCAATTTTTGATGAATAATGTTTTTTCCCTAGTAAAAAAAGAAAAATAGAGGTTAGAAGAGAAATAAAAATAGTAAGAAGTCTTCCCCACTTTTCAAGACTGAAAATAGGAAAACTTTTAAATAAAGAGGCATGCATAATATTATAAAAAGGAAACTCTACCATTCTTATTCCTGTTGGGTTATTTATTCCCGTCTGAATACTACTAATATCATCGTATTGAGGGTAAAAAATATTTATACCATCCTTAACATAGTTACGGGATACAGCAGAAGTATCAGCTTGACGCCAAGAATGCCAATCAGCAATTGGGTTATCAATTCTATATAATCTAACAATAAAGCCAAATATTAGTAGTATTGAAAGTACAAAGTACTCATTTTTCACGATTGTTTTCATGCGAGTAATTAATATATTCATGTCAATTTATTATTTTGTATAATTTTAGCTACAACAAATCCAGTAAACAACCAATAAATTGTGGCAAATTTTGATGCTTCAAAGATATCAATAAAAAGAGCTGTCATTAAAATTCCAACAGTTGAACCAACAAAACTTGCAATAAATACAGACTCAAGATTATTAGATGAATGTTCATAAACATCAAATTTATATATATTAAATGTTTTAAACAATGTGATAAAAATAAGTAAAAAAGATAGGAGTCCTAAGACACCAGTTTCACCTAAAGCCCTTAAATAATCATTATCAGTCGCAAGTGTAATTGATGAGTATCCTGTTCCCAAGAGAGGGTTTTTGTAAAATGCTCTCATCGCTCTTGGCCATTCTACATTAAATCTAATTGAGGTTGATCTATCTTCATTTACATTACCATCTTCCTGTGCATATACAATAACAACAGATGTAATCTTTTGTCTTACTACTTCTATTATTCTCCCATATCTAACTCTTAAGTCTGATGAAAACCCAAAGATAATCACGCTTATTACTAAAACAGTTACAATTGCTTTATATTTTTTTAGAAGAAAGAGTGAAATAGTCGTAGATATTAAAAAAGCTACAATTGAAATCCTGGAAACCGCAGCGGACAGTAACCAGAATCCAAGTAATGTAGATATCGCTAATATAATTTTTGATATTTTATCTTTTAGTAAATAAAACGCTGATATAAAGATTGGCATTATCAACACTAAATATGAAGCTAGATCGTAATGTCCTGCAAAACTTGAATTGATATGAGCTCCAGCTGTATAACTTAATGCAACACCTTTAGAATATTCTTCATTTTGAGTAATAATTATTGGAAGATTAAAATATTTTTGTCCAAACCCATATAAAAAAACAAATAAATTAATTATCAATAATATTTTAAGCAAGTATTCAAAAAAAGAATTGTCTTTCGTTTGTCTAATAAAAAGAAACCCTGCAAAAAATAGCGAAAGGTATTCAACTCTTCTGAAAAAATGTAAAAAGGCAATTGAAGGAACTACAATTTGGGTTATTAATATCCCAGAAATTGTTGATATAAAACCAATTAGCAAAAATAAAATAATAGCTCTTGGAACTTTTTCTTTTAAAAAGATCTTAAAATTAATTAACATGGGAATCAAAAATATTAATAACGTAAATAAAATCAAAAAATCTTCCAATCGTATGGCAACATAAATTCCAGGTATTCTAATTGCAGGAAATTTGGGATAAAGAGGTATCGCAATTAATAACGCAGTTACTAAAAACTTAAAAAAACTTGGTTCAAATACTTGTAAAAACTTTTCATAAATTTTGATTATATATATCTGAATATTTGAGTGTGTACTCATTTCATTTTTTTGCATATTTGTATTCTCTCATCAATAGTAAACTAACCACAAGAGTTAAAGCTAATATAATTATTCTATTTAAATTAGAGCTTGGTATATATCTAATGATTATTCTTTGATTGTATCTAATTCCTTTATAATACTGTGCATACTCTTCTGATTTGGGTTCAAATCCATTAATATAAATTGACTCTCTTAATGGATGAACAATTTCTTCTAAAAAAGTACTTTTTGTTTGATCTCTAATAAAAACTGGTGCATCTTCAGGTGGATAATTAAGACGAGGGGTATATACATTAAAACCTTTGTTAAATTCATTTTTGTAATGGCTTATAACTTCTTCTCTATTTAAATTTGTGTAATATCCTCTTCTTAAAGTATTTTCAACATCTGCAGGTTCAAAAGATTGGACAGCACCAGCAGGTGGCTGTGGAAATTCTGGACTTTTGGGAAGAATGTAAATTAAAAGAAATATAGAAATTAAAAAAAAGAATAGCTTTAACAATTTGTTCATCTTCACTGAAAAAGTCTTGCCCTTCCAAGGCGATAATTTAGGTTTTTGTTTTTTCTTGTCCCAATTTCTTTTGCAGGAACACCACCAACAATTGTAAAAGAATCAACATCTTTTGTTACTACTGCTCCACCAGCAACAACTGCTCCCTTCCCGATTTTAACTCCTGGCATAATAATTACTCTTGGACCTATAAAAACATAATCTCCTATTTCAACCGGAGCTAAAATTGCACTAAAATCACTTGACTCAAGATCATGTTCTGAATTGTAAATCATCACACTTGAGGCGACATCTACATGGTTCCCAATCTTAAGTTTTGCACGACCATCTAAAAAGACATGATCTCCAATAATCGTATCTTCACCTATCTCTATATTGTTTGGCTGAAAAAAATTAGCCCACATGTGAATTGTTGAACCTATACCAATTTTCATACCAAAAAACTTATATTTAAGTTTCCGGATTGTATGCGATGGAATATATCCCACCCACCTTAAATACATGAGTTCAAAATCAAGCCAATAATTGTAAAGGCGATTAATTATTTTTTTTATTAGCATTTTCAATTACTTCTAATGTTTTCTTTGAACAATTTTCCCAACTAAATTTCTTTACTTCATTAAACCCTAAGTTTATTAAACTATTATATTCTTCTTTGCTCATTTTTAAAACTTTTTCTATTCCTTTTGCGATATTTTCAGTGTTATTTGGATCAACTAAAATAGCAGCTTTACCAGCAACCTCTGGCAAACTACCGACATTTGAGGCAACAACAGGAACACCACATCCAAAAGCAGATAAGATATCAAGTCCAAAACCTTCCCAGAAGGAAGGGAGTACAAAAAGTTTAGATCCAGCAATGAGTGCTGGTTTTTCTTCTTCTTTTATAAAATCTGTAAAGATAACTTTATCGCTAAGATCTAAATCCTTAACTTTTTTATAGATATCATCAAACATCCATCCTTTTTTACCTGCTATAACAAGCTGTGGCAAATTCTTAAATACCTTTTTAGTGTTTAACAATGAATATGCATCTAATAAACCTTCGATGTTCTTAGATGGCTTCAGAGTGCTTAGGAAGAGTATATAATCTTCTACTATAGAGTACTTGTTTTTTATCTGTCGCACAAGATTATTGGAGACATTTAAATTAAATCTATCTTTATCATATCCCAAATGAGTAACGGTCACCTTATTCAAGGCAAAAGGATAATGTCGTACAATATCGTTTTTGCTAGCTTCTGATATAGTTAAGACATGTTTTGAGGCAAAAATAGAAATAGCAGTCCAATACTTTAACTGCCAAAGTACCTTTTTCTCAAATTGAGTCGTATTTTCGAGATAACCTAGATCCATTATTGAACAAATACGAGGAATTGTCAATAACGGTGGCGTGTAGTGGCTTGGAGAAAATAAAACATCTATTTTTTCTGGGTTCTTTAAAAGATAAGGGGTAAGTTTTGTAATAATCCAAAGGCCACGCCCTTCTATAACCTTGTACTTAAATTTTTTGGTTTCTTTCGGCATATCAGAAAGTGGCGCGTTTTTAAGATAAACTATGAGACTGTTTGGTTTTGGCTTTTCTTCGTTTTCTTTTTTCAAGCCCCAAAGCATTTCGAAGGCATATTTATTTACCCCCACCCTATTTTCTACATTTGCCTCATTTCCGTCAATACCAATAATCATATTATAAAAATTTACTCCTATGCGTTAAAATATTTCCCCATGTCATTAAGTTTTCTGCATTATTTCGTGGATCATTTTTAAAATTAGGATAGACATTTATAAAATTTGACCATGTTGGTTTAAACTTATCGCCTAAGTTTTGAATTGTGGTTATATACTCATCTGTGTTTTTAATAAAGATGTAAATTTTCTTTTCATTTTTTTTAAAATCATCAGCCACCCAACCACCAATTCTATGAAGATTCATTGCAATATCCATTACTGTTTGTTTTGTTGTATCATTCATATCTGTCATTTTAGTATTTTTGTTACAATTTCATCAAAAGTTTTTCTAATTTCCATTGACATAATATCACGGCTAGGATTATCTTGATTGGGACGAATATTGACCATCGAGTTGTAATCTATCTCACCCGTTTCAATATCAATTCCCCCTCCCCAAAGATTTGATTGTTTCGAGCCAAGTTTAAGAAGTTCCTGCTCCTCATCAACATGTCGATCAGCACCTGCACATAATATTCTATTTTCAATATCAACAACAACCTTGATATACCCCTGAAAATGCTCCGAAACTTGTTCTATTTCTTCCTTTGTAGCTTTATTTGTAAAAACCAAAATTTTCATCTTACTACCTCCTTGTATACTTCCAATGTTTCTTTGGCAGTTTTGGACCAACTATAATTACTTATAACTTTTAGACCTTTTGCAATTAAAGTTTTGGGTTTACTAATGGCTTCTTCAATTCCAGCTGCAATAGAATTAACATCATATGGATCAACCAAAACTGCAGCGCCACCTGCTGCTTCTGGCATGCTTGAAATATTAGAGGTAACAACCGGTACCTCACAGGCAAAGCTTTCAAGTATTGGAACACCAAATCCTTCATATAAAGATGGAAACAATAAAACACTTGAACCAGTCAAAAGAGGTGAGAGATCAGAAGTTGGCACAAAACCTAAAAACCTAACTCCCCTTTCATCTTCCAATTTCAAATCTTTATTTTCACCAACGATTAACAATCTTAAATTTTTACCATGCTTGGCTAAATGAAATGCCTTCACCGCTCTCTCAATGTTTTTTCTGGGGTTAGTACCAATCATAATGATATATTCTTCATGAATTTTATATTTCCTTTTAGATTCAACCACTTGGGCCTCAGTCGCTTTTGTTATGTTTGGTGCCTCATAGATAACAGCTATTCTGTTTTCATCTACACCAAGTTTAATTAAATCAATTTTAGTAGTTTCACTCGGAACAATTATTTTTTTTGATTCTTTTTCTACCCATTTGAGTCTTTCTTTGTGCGTCTCAACTATAATTTTAGGTGTAAATTGAGGCAGAACTAACGGAACAAGGTCGTGTATTGTGGTTACTTTAGGTAAACTTGAAGGTGGTTCTACCCAATCTGAAGTGTGAATCAAATCTACATTTCCAATTATTTTTTCAATAGGTAATATATGTAGCTTATTCCAAATTATGTTTGCGAACCTTGGTGGAATAGGAAAAACTTTTGTATCTGTTGATCCATATGAATTGATTCTACTCTTCAGTTCGTTAAATCTACGAAGCGATCCACCGTATAACAAATATTTATTTTCTGGAGAAATTTTTAATAAATTTTTAACCAAATTCTCCCTATAATGAGATACTCCAGTACCATATATAATTTGTGACAGATCAATTGCTATTTTCATATTTCCATAATTCTACACCATTAAAGTTATATTCTGCCGTTTTCTTATATCCTAGATCATCGATCCTAGATCTTGCCTCATCTTTAGGATCAAAAATCTCCCAAACATATCGTGAGAGCCAAACAGGATCTGTGATGTCAGATTTCAGATCTAGGACAGAAATTACTTGGGCACCTTTACCATAATAAATAAGTGCTTCTTTTTGAGAATCACTAGGGAAAACTATTCTTTCATTTCTAATTAAATTTGCTACACTTCTCCAATCTTCTCTTTGGAACCTCTCGCGAGAGAGGTAAAAGTATGAAGCTAAAAGATTAATAATTAAGATACAAACAATAAAAAACTTGCTTTTTGTTTCAGACAAAAGCAGATAAAACGCAGGTAAAATAAATAAGTATCTAAAATATGTGAGAGTTGGTATAAAAAATGAAAGAATAATACCAAAAACTAAAGACCAACTAAACCATGACCAAATTAACCTGTTTTTAGCCCTACCTATAACATAGGCAAAAAACACCGAAATTATTGACATTACTATTCCATAAATTATTTTATTTTCAAACCCAACCCTCCCAATCATAAATTTAGTTGGAATAAGGGCTACATTTTTTAAAGTGACAGGACCTAATATATTCCACCAAGCACTATCTTTAATTGACATGCCAGCAACTAATTGTTTAGACAAAAATGGTAACCAAACAATAAAAGTTATGGCAAATGGAATACATGAAATCATAAATTGTTTAATGTTTTTACCACGAAGTGGCAAGCTTTGCTTACGGTCATTGAAAAAAGTAAACATAAATAAAACAGGTAAAATTAATAGCGATACATAATCAGTCAAAAATATTGCAGGTAAAAGTAATGCAAAAATAACCCACTTTTTTTTAATGTAACTAAAGACTAAGTAACTAACTAACCAAGTAGCCATCGCATACATTCTCGCTTCTTGTGAATAATAAACATGCAGTCCAGATGTAGCCAAAAATAAGGCTGGCACAAGTGGATATTTTAGTTTAATTTCTTTTGCTATTAAATAAACAAAATAAATAGTTAATAAACCAAAGACAACAGATGGTAAACGTAAAGCAATCTCGCTCCCACTAACCACCAACCACCAACCACGAATCACTAAGTAATAAAGCGGTGGATGAAAATCTGCGGGCATGAATTTAGTAAAAAAATCATAAATTGGCATTTTAGCTACAAGGGCTGTTGTTGCCTCATCAAGCCACAATGATTGATTAAGACTAATTAGACGAAGCAGAAAAGCAAAAATTAAAATTGTAAATATCATTTTGCACCTTTTTTAGTAAACATATAACTAATTATTCCAACAAAAATACCCATATCGTACACAATTTTAAAAATTAAGTAAGCTGGTAGTAAGCAGAATGTAGAACGTAGTATGCCAAAAACAATAGATATGGGAAAACTTGATCTTACCAAGCCTACTAAGTAGCCAAGCATACCAAGTTTATATCTTCTCTTCCCTACCCATTTTGCATGGTTATAAATTTCACTTAAGCTTTCAGGGTTTTTGTGGTAGAAAACCGCGTTTGACGCGGCAACTGTTGCTTCATATCCCAACTTTTCAGACAGACTCCAATCATCATTGTAGCCACCTGCAGTAAAACCTCCCACTTTATCGAACTCCGTTCGTAAAATTGCTCTAAATACTTTTTGTGTGTCTGGATAATTCTTTGGGTGCCTCTTTTTATCCATCCAGCCCTCATTTTTATTCCAACATCTAGACCAGATATTATCCCAGTTACTAACAATCTCATCTTTTGAAAAAGTTCCTTTACTTTTACCAGCAACAATTGGTTTGGTTAACATCTTTAAGAAGTTTTTGTCAAATGTCATGTCACTATCTACAAAAACCAAGATCTCTCCCTTTGCACTATTTGCTCCCAAGTTTCTTCCAGCTCCTGCCCCTTTGTGTTCCTGTGTAAGTATTCTTAGATCATAGATCTTAGATCTTAGATCTGACAAAACTTGTAAAGTTTTGTCAGTGCTCCCATCATCGACAACAATTATTTCAAAATTCCTAAGACTTTGTTTAGAAAGTGAATTTAAACATTCTAGAATTACACTTTCTTCATTGTATGTAGGAATAATTACAGAAATCATATTAAAATCTTTAACCCTTCATTAATATTTATTTTTGGTTTCCACCTCAAAACTTTTTTTGCCAAAGTTATATCTGCCATTTTTCGTTGCTCTTCATATTTTTGTCGAGGATTAGGAATAATATGTTCAACATCACCACCAATTATTTTAGCTATTTTATTAACCGATGTTTCTTTAGATGTTCCGATATTTATAATATTATTAATTCCTCTTTTAATATTCGTTTTTAATGCTAAATAATTGGCGTTGGCAACATCTGACACATGAGTGAAATCTCGTGTTTGTTTACCATCACCAAAAACAGTCAATTTATGACCTTTCCTTGATTGATCTATAAATTTTGCAATTACTAATGCATATGGTCCACTATCTGGTTGACGGTCTCCGTAGACACTAAAATATCTTAAGGAAATAATTTTCATCCCAAAACTCTCTGCATAAAAAGTTGCGTATTTCTCACTTATTAATTTTTGAAGTGCATAATGTGACATCGGATTTAAATCCATATTTTCTTTCATTTTGTATGTCTTTTGCATACCGTAAACACTAGAGGAAGATGAATATATAAAACGAGGAATATTGTTAATTCTTGCAGTCTCCAACATATTTAATGTTCCATTTACATTGACATTATTTGTACCTATGGGATCATCCATAGAACGACCGATTCTTGGCCATGCAGCTAAGTGGAATATGCATGCAGGTTTAATGTCTCTGATCAAACTATTAATTTTCTCAAAGTCAGTAATATCAACTTTAAAAAATTTTGCTTTCTTGTTAATATTGCTTTTAATTCCAGTTGAAAGATTATCAAAAACGTAAACGTCATACTTTTTAGCCACCATTAAATCCACCACATGACTCCCAATGAAACCTGCTCCACCTGTAACTATAACTTTATCCATTATATATTTTTAAACAACTCTTCATATTCTAACGCTATTTTATCCCAACTAAATTTTTCTGCCTGTTTTCTAGGTTTCTCACCCCAATTTGTATTTAATGCCTTTTCAATTGTATTTGCAAATTTATTTGTATCTGTTGGATCAACAAATAAACCTGCATCTCCCACAATTTCTCTTCTTATTGGATCATCAGTTGCTACAACTGGAAGACCTGACGCCATTGCTTCAACCATAGCTATTCCAAATGACTCCCAAGGAACAGTTGGGAAAACAAAAAGATCAGCACTTCTATATACTTTTGGCATATCTCTATGAGCAAAGTTCATTATTTTAAATCTATGCGCAAGCAATTTGTCTCCTAACTTTTGTAAATTTTTCACTTGATCACCCTTACCAACCAAAAGTAATGATCCTTTTTTAAGTTTTGATACTGCTTTAATAACCAAGTCTAACCGTTTCCAATTAACTAAAGCAGATACACACAAAACAATCGGCTCAGGCAAATCAAACAACAAGGTGACACCTTGTTGTTTAAAATCCTTAAGTGATACACCATTTGGAATCTTTACAACTCTTACAAATGGATTTATTTTCCTTGCCCAATTTACAGCATAATTTGACAGCCCAATGAAATAATCAGGGAAAGCGTAAAGATTTAATCTATCATCTAATCCAATTCCTGATTGACCAGAAACAATCATTTTTGCACCTGTCAACCAAGTTAATATACGAGCAGTAAAAACTTGAAATCTACCATTTGTTGGGATAATTAAATCGTATTTTTTAGTGAAGTTTATCTTGGTTAATATGTCTACTTGGTGATTCTCTGAAAACCTCTTGGCAAGTTCAGTAACAAATGTTTCTGCACCTCTATTAACTTTAAATTGATATCTATTAATTATTGCAGTTTTCATTTTAATTTCCAAATCTCAACATCTTGGGACTCATTTATTTTCATATATTTTTCTCTGATATATTCTACTATTTCCTTAGGTTGATAGGTAGCTAAGTCATACCAATTACCTTCTTTTGGTTTTGACCAGTAAATGTATCTTGGTGGGTCTATTTTCCAACCATTTATTACACTCTTTTGTAATTTAGGTGTCTCAAAATGCCAGACATAATTTTCTATCCATGGCTTAGGTGGTAAAGTATTTGATAAAACATAATAAATTGAGCTGGGTCCTAAAAAATAAACTTTTTTATTTTCTACTACTTTTTTAATATTTTCTGAAAATTTAATTTCGTTATTTCCGTAAAATCTCGTTTCTTTGATTGGATTTAATAAAACTCCCTTCCATAGATACAAAAGTGGAATCAAAAACAAAACAAAATATTTATTACTAAAACTATACAAATACCCAATTACGATGATAAAAACAGCCAATGCCGGTTGCAAGTGAAAAAGTGAAAATCTAGGAAATGCAGACAAAACCATAAACAACAGCAAAAAGAGCAAAACATAAAAAATAGATTTTATTTTTTTGATATTTAATATATAACCAACAACTAGAGTTAAGCCCATCAATATAAGTATGAAAAACTCTTTGGAATTTGGGTTTATTGCATAACCTTCAATTTTAGGTAAATAAAAAAGTGGAAACTTAAAAGTCCAAAATAAATAATCTGAAAATATATTGTATTTATACAAAAACAGGAATAATACAGAAACTGGAATAATACAGCCGTAAATAAACTTTAAGATATCTTTAACATTTGTTTTGATTATCAAAAGATATATAAATATTGGTAGAACAAGTAAAACTGATTGTTGTTTTATTAAAAATGCAATAGCAACAAAAAGACCTGACAAAAACAGATTTGTTTGAACTAAATAAAATGAGAGAAGAACAGGCAAAATTACTGCAATATCATACCAAAGCATATTACCATCAAAGACAGGTTGTAATAAAATGTAAGATGTAAGCGAGAAGATGGCTATCTTATTATTTTTAGTTAGTTTTTTAACTGTTGAGAATAATGCAAAATCGATAATAGCAATTAAAATATATGTAAAGGCTTTAAGAGCTACTATATTAAATCCAAAGATCTTATAAATTCCAAGCAAAATAAAAGTTAGAAGCGGTTGATATACATGATGAAAGTCTTTGTAAATTATAAAACCTTTATCAATCACATAAGGAAATGAAAGCATTTCAGGCCAAGCAGTAAACTGTAATTTTGACAATATTAAAATATGAATTCCGATTAGAGCAAAGGGTAATAAATATATTTTTTTCATATTATTTTTTTACGACGAAGCTCATACTATCTCCCATATTTAATAACGTGGTAACTATACTATATGGGAATAAAACAATATTTGTTACAAAACGCATTTTAAAATTAATTAATGAAAGCCATAAATCTTGTAGTGGATTTGCCAGTTCAAAAATACCCGATCTTGATTCCCAATGTATTATCTTAAAACCAGAATCTTTTAGTTTTTTTGAAAGCGAAACTTTAGTAAACTGATAATTGTGTTCATTTGCTAATCTATATGCCCAATTATCTCCCATTATTTTAGATCCAAGTCCTCCTGCATTGGGAACATCTATAAACAATATTCTATTTTTTCTCAATAATTCATATATTTTTGCAAGAACTAAATCAGCATCTTTAACGTGTTCTAATGTATGATTCATAATAACTAAATCAAAATAGTTCTCAGGTATCTTTGCATCTTCAAAATACTCGTGTATTATCCTATGTCTTACATCTTTTATCCTATATCCAATGCTTGATGGTTCCACTCCCCATGTTTCAGAATTGTGATACAAATCCAAAAAAACTCCATTTGAACAACCAATATCTAAAACTCTTTTTGGATTCTTAATAAATTTTGAAATTAATTTAAATCTTTTTTTAAAAATATTTTTAAAAGTTGACTCCATTTTATTGTAATCATCATCTCTGTGATAATTTTTGTAATCAATACCCATGTTTTACTCCTTTCATTAAGTATCTTCGCCTAAATTTCTTCAATGGAGTCACTACTGCCGACTTTAGTCCGTAGACTATAGACATTTTTTCCCACGGTGATTTTACAAAACTTGGTTTATCTCTAAAAAAAACTTCAGGATAGTAAAAATTTTTAGGTACATCAATACCTATTTCATATTTTAGCTTTTTAGCACGTTTATACACTTGTTTGTCACCGTTGATATTGTCTGACCGCTTCAAGTGTGTCGTGTGAATATATGGTGCATCTAGATATTTAATTTTCTTTCTATCTCTACTTTCAATTTTCAAATTACTTTCGTCCGCCCACGTAAAGACGCCATGTTCTCCCTGACCGTGAAGACCTGGAATTTTTCTATTTATAGCACGAAGCGCGTAATGCCCCACTCTACCAGCTAAATGATATCTACCCGCTTGTTTTTCTTGAAAATGAAACATGTCGCCAATCATGTTGACTGTCGGGACAACAATTGATTCCAATTTATCACCTTCATTTTTTATTGTATCTGTAAGCAACTTGATTGAACTATCCCACCAAATTTCATCTGCATCCAAAACAATAAACCAATTTGTTTCAGATTTGACATTATTTTCAGCATCAAGCATCTTTTGACGAGATTCTTTCTCACTAAATTGAACTTCCTTATAGTGTTTAACTTCAAAAAATTCCTTGCTTTGTGCCAATTTAGTCTTTTTTATTTCTTCAACTATTTTTAATGTATCATCTGTACTTCCCATATCCCAAATTCTAATCCTATCGACATAAGGTAAAACCGACATAATTGAATACCATACAAAACTAGATTCATTTTTTAACAAAACATGTGCTACAATTTTCATATCGAAAAATAATATTTCCATACAATAGCAAATGAATAAATTGCAAGAACAGTGTTAGATAATATAAACGCAACCGCTGGTCCCAATCCATCAAATAAATTTATGAAAAAATAATTAAAAAGAAAAATCATTAATACCTGAACAAATGAAAATACACCAATATAGACTGGCTTTCTCATGGCATGAACTATAGCAGTTACTGCAGGGGTTGAAAGAATAAACGGTATTATTGAAATTAATAAATATTGAAGAATTTTAATGGACTCAAAATATTTTTGACCAAATAAGATTAATACAAACGGCTTCGCAATTATAATCCATAGTATCACCCCAAAAACTATTGGAATAGTAAACAGTGTTGATTTGATTAAGTATCTCTTTTCTTTTTCTCTATCGTTAAATCTTGAAAAACGTGTTGATAATACTGAACCTAAACTTGAAGATAATACAATTACAAACGATGAAAGTCTTGAAGCGATTGAATATTCTCCAACCACAACTGCATTTGTTAAATTTGCAAGCATCGTTATATCCAATCTTCCAGAAATCGATGAAACAATTCTATTAACACCCAACCAACCTGAAAATTTTACTAAACTAAGATAATCATTTTTAGTAGCTTTTACTTTCAAAAATTTAAGACCAATAATACTGAATCCAAAAAATATAGGTAAAATAGTACTTAATCCGTAAGACATCAATGCCAAATTAAGATTTATTGGTAACAAACTTGCAAGAGACAAAAATATTAAAATTCTTGGAATCCCCAGTGACCAATCCAAAGCAACAGATTGCCAAAATTTTTTATAAGCCATCATTGCATAAGGAAAAGTCAACCAAGCAGTAAGTCCAATTGAAATTAATCCCACCCAGTAAGAAACTGTAAAGTCTGAGGTTGATAATAGATTAGTTGCAACAAATTTAGGAATTAAAAGAACTATTGTAGAAACTATAGCAACAGATACAAATCTTATAATAAATGATGCTTTTAAATATCTGTTCGCGCCATAATTATCATGATTTCCTAGTTTTTGAGAAACAAAGTTTATCATTGCTGTAGTAATACCAAGATCAGTAAATGAAGAAATAATTACAATTAAGTTGGCCGCTGCAGAAAAAACACCAAACTCATCAACTGTTAATCTGTGTGTCAAAATATAAATAAAAATAAATCCAAAAAAGGCTGACATTATATTTCCAACGAAAAGAATATAGGTATCTTTTGCAGTAGTTGATTTTACTAACGAGAGAACTTTGTTATAAATATTACCCACAGTGAAATTATAACAAAATAAACAAGACTTATCTTAATACCAAGATCAACGTATTTTTGTCCTACAAAACTAGGGTTATTTACATAAGGACAATTTGTTATCAAGTAACCATTTATCATAGAATAAGCAGCAACAGGAATAATCTTTCTGCCATCACAATCGATTTGTAATTGTGAGTGATAATTTTCTGAATAAATAAGCCAATTGGTTACAATTTGTCCTTTTTTAGCAGAGAATTTATTTTCAAATTCAATTGTTTTTTGTTCTGACAGATTCCATAAGTCAATAGGAATAATAGCAATAGTATTAATTATCTGTATACTCTTTTCATTGTTAATAATTAATTTTTGTTTCCCTTTTTCTAAATTAACTTCTAGATACTGCCAAGCAAAACTTTCATTTTTCTGACTTAGCTCTTGCTTAAATCCTTTTGTCTCAATTAATAGCTTATTGTTATCATCTCCCATTCCTCTAATTCCTACTATATATCTGCCATTATCTTTAATATTTAAGTTATAGGTAATCTTTTCATCACTTTGAGTAGAGAAAAGAATACCCTTTTTATAATCGTGTTCTTTTGTTTGAATTCCTCTTATCAAAAGCTGGTACTTCCAAAGTAAATATTGATTCTCATTATATTTAGCCCAATCATTTTTATCAATATCATTTTGATTTAAGAAGTAATCTTGTAAAAATGAAAATCTAAGATCTATTTTATCTTTTTCGTTATATATAAGTTCTATTGATCCGTCGTCTAATAGCAATAAATCATTTGAATTGACCTTTCCATCTTCTAGAAAGATTGTTGCTGTAGTAGTTAGATCAATCTTTTCTTTTTCATAGACATCTTCCCCACCAACAACAGCTAACATTTTATTAACTTTAAAAGATTTTTGTCTATAATCAACAATTTCAAAAACAGGCATCTCTGTATTCCAATCAATTCTTTTGAAAGATTTGTTTTCTGAAATATTATCAAGAAGTCTTTGCCACGCGTCTTGTTCTTCCTCTGAAAATATAAATTTTCTAGTATCCTTTGGAAAAAACATATATTTAACACCTAATATTTTTAACCATTCAGCTGATACTGGCTGGTTTAAAAAATTAAAAGAGTCAGAACTTCCTACATTTAAGGAAGCAAAAGGTCTTAATTCTACCAAACTCTTTGCATTAATGGCAGGATTGGTTGTACTACTAAATCCTAATGTAGGTTTTTCAGGAAACCAAAGTGTCTTATAGCTAGAGGAATCATCTTTCAAATTATTGTATATTTTTCGATAATCATCACTTTGAATTCTATTTGAGAGAACAAAATTTAGTTTTCCTAAAAGTGCAGGAGTAATTAAAAGTAATAATAATATGTAACATACAATTTGCACCACTTTACTTTTTAACTGATCTATTGTGTTTCCAATCAGCACCCCCCCAAAAAGCATTAGAGGAATAAAAAATTTACTGGAATCGCGTAAGGTGGATCCAAGTGGAATTTTACTAATTATAAATTTATAAATAAATCCAAATGGGTCGTTTTCTCCTTTTGCTAAAAAGGCAAAGATTAAAAATAATAAAGCAAGTTTTTTTAGTATCTTTCTATCTTTATCTTTATTAAAAAAAATCCCAAAAAAAATAAGTATTGGAATTAATGCAAAATAAAAAGGTGGATTTGTAATTTGTCCATAAATATTACTTGGCCAGTGAGGTTGATAAAGGAAAAAAGAATTAAGTAAACTTGTTAATTCTAATGAAGATACTTCTAAACTTAAAATATTCTCCCCGTTTTTATAAAGAGATAATAGCCAAAACATGTTAACAGGGATTAGTGACAATCCTAATAACATTAGACTAAATATTTTTTTTGGTTTCCAAAATAAAATTGTTAAAAAAGCAATAATTGCTATTCTAGGATCCATTAAAATTAGTGCAAAAACTAAAAGAAAACTATTAAAAAAATTTCTATAATTTAATTTATTAGTAAGTTTTAAAAGAGAAAGTAAAACTAAAGGGAAAAAAGAGTAGGCAAGTGCTACTCCAACCTGTCCCCCATCTATTAATAAAATTATGTATGTATTTAAACCATATACAAGTGATGAAAAGAATTGTGTAGTTTTTGAAAATTTAAAAAAACGTGTAAAGATAATTGGGCTTAAAAATGAAAAAATAATTGCAGGGAAATAAAATGTAAATCTTGCTCCTAAGTAACTATATAGATACATCAAAGGTGAAATCCAGATAAGTAAATTTACTTCCCCAAGTCCATTGCCTATATTCCACCAAGCAAGAGGTTTTTGTAAAAAAATATTTAAAGCTTCAGGGTAAAAATATGGGGCATCAGCAAAGGCAAGTGGACCAGAAAGTAAAACAGTTTTATAGACAAAAATTGCAGGAATTAAAAGACCTAAAAAAAATATTAGTTTATTTTTCATAATATTTCATATTAAAATAAAATATTCAATTGCGACAATAACCAAAAATCCATATATAAAATCCCCCAAAATCATTGATGTTGATGTAAAACCTGTTATTGTTAGGAAAAATGCCACAACAAATAGCAACATGCATATGTGAATTATAATCTTCCAATTTATTCTAAAAATAACAAATAACAACGCTAGTAGCAAAAATGCTATTAAATTAATAGTAAAAAGTAAATTTAGATATGGTAAAAACGAAAAAGTAACTATCAAAATAGACAAGACAATATAGCCAACTATTCTATATTTATTTTTCATCACACTTTCACTAACTTGTATAAGAAATTTGTCTAAAAGCAAATTAAATTTATTAATCATTTTTATATTTTTTAAAATAATTTATATAACCAAAAGTTAGCAAAAGTAATAATGCCGAAATTATAGAAATAATCCTACCTTTTTCGTACCACGTTTGTGGTTTATAAACAAGCTGTAAATTTCGAGAATTTCCTTTATTTATCATCCACCCATTGGCATATCCGTCTACCAAAAAATGATTTGTCACTATTTTTTTAGTATCTTTATCGTAAAGTTCCCAAAGATCATTAAAGCGACTGTTGTAAACTAAAACAAAATCTTTACTCTGTTTATCGATATTGATTGAATACTGAGTTGGACTATCTTTTGCATACGACACTGATAGAATTTCGTTATTCATATCAGATACGTCACTAACGGCGTAAACAATAGGTGAATATATCTCTTTTACTGTTATTTTTGCAGTTTGAGGGATTGATCCGTCACGCCTACATAAAAATATTTGTGGATTGTTTGAGTTTGTGTTGGGTGCATATATATATTCAAAAGGCCTCTGATCCAATCCTGCAGTAATGTCAATTTCAACATCTCCTCGCAAAAATCCATTGTCTAATATCTTACTATTGTTTTCTTTTATATAGAGCCTAAAATTATCTATATCTTTAGTTGAAGATATATTAAATCTGTATACACGAGAATTATTAAAGTTATTAATTTCTCCTCTTACACATCCCCTTATACCTTCTGGAAGATCCATTACTTCACCACCTTTAAACTGAAATAAATCTGGTAGATTAGAAAAATTAAGATGTACCCCAAGGTTGTCTTTAATTGACTCAAAAGTAGTAGTCAAAAATCTATTGCTATCCAAGCTATTCTCCAACTTAAATTCTTGGGAACTTTCATCCATACTAATACTATCTGGTTTAATTTTTTCTCCTAAAGAATTTACTGGCAAGGTCTGGGTATCTATTAATAGTTTGTATGTTGAATTTGGAAGATGACTTAAATTATAATATTTCTCATTATTCCACCTATCTTCCTGTTTTATTATTGGATCAAAAAGTTTTTTAATTGAAACACCTTGCCACAAGACCTTAAGAATATTATCTTTGATATATGATTTTTCAAAATTATAATCAGAACTATTAACATAATCTCTAAAGAACTTTTGCAAAGGATTAATCGTTTCGTAAATTCGTGACGCAAGATAAAAATTGGTTGAGTCCCCTGAAGTTTTTGTTATTATATCGGTTATTGTCTGAAGATATTCATTGATGTCATTTAACCCTTTATTTATAAACTGTTTTTCTATTTTAAGCTCATACATCGATCTTACTTCACTAAATTTAATCATAATAAGTCCCAAATAGACTCCAATTTTTGCCTGATCATCTTTTGCATCGATAATATTTTGATTGTTTCTTTTTTGTTTTACTTGATATAAAGGTGAATTAGGTAAAATTCTAACCACAGGTATTTCAGCATGTTTTCCAAGATTTTCAATCTGGCAAGATTCGCAATTAAGAGGGTAAAACTTCTTTTTAACAATTTTTTTAAGATTATCATTTGCATTTTTTGTATCTATCCATAAACCATCATCGTAATTTTCATTATGTATCTGATTTTTTAGATACTGTTGTTCTTTAGGAATTGAAAAAACATTTTCTGTAAGTCTAAACGTATTTAAATTATCTACACCATTTATAGAAAAAAGAGACCACTGACCAAACTTTTTAACAAGCGTAAAATGGTCGTCTTTAAAGAACCAATCAATCGAAACAAAATCAGAAGTGGTTAAATAGTCTTCTTTTAGAAACATATATTTAACATCCAAACGGTTAGCAATTTTTAAAAAATTGTTTATATCCCGTGAGGCGATGAGCGAATAAAGCTCATTTATCCAATTCTCCTCTCCAGAATAAATATTTATATCATTGGCGACAAAATTTGCATTTTTAAAAAGAAGAGATGGAAGAGGAGACAAACTCCAGTAACCCCAATTATATGAATCATCTCTCCAAGTTTTATCAAATGAGGGGACAACTAAAATTCTTCCATTAATATCGCTTTCTTTTGTCCAACGATTAAATTCATTTACATATTCAGGAATTTGTACAAGAGTAGATTTATTTGGTTGCCATGTAAAGATGTCCTTACTGTTAAAAATGATTTTGTGGTACGAAAACCATCCTATTATTATTAAAATAAATACTATTAACTTTAATAATTTAATTTTATCAACTAAGAAAATAATTTTTGATAAAGAGTATGAAAGTAAAAAGCTCAAAGCAATCAAATATGCAGGAGCAAATTTATAATATGGAGAACGGAATATATTAAATCCGGGGATTCTTGTATAAAAAAATTCATATATAAAACCAAGAGGAGAATTTGTACCTGAAACAAAAAACATAGACACTAAGAACAAAAAAATAAAGAGTATTACAATATATTTTTCTTTTTTGTCCCTGGAAGGTACCAAGAGTCCCAAAAATGCAAGTATTGGTATCAAAAAACTTATAAAAACATATTTAATGTTTGTTAAATATAATCCAGCGTATGCATGGTCTGAGTTAACACCATAACCAGTCAAATACCAGTCAGGAATCCCTTGCATTCTAAAAAGATTTAAAAAAGAGCTACCGCGACTAATATAATTTAGCCATTCGTTACCAGCGTTTATGGTACCTTGATTAATCACTTTAGCATAGTCTGAATTTATTAAAGTAATAAAATAGGGAAATATTGAATAAGCATTCAAAAAAACAAAAAATATTAGATTTAATAAATAAAACAACGATATATTCTTAAAAGTAATGTATTTTTTTTCTTTTATTCCAGTTGCCAATGTAAATAGAAATATTACTAAAGATATCACGAATAATCCGCCGTAAAGAGGTAGTCCAAACCAACCACCTCCATTGAAAATCGTAATCATAAAAGAAAATATTATTGAGTATTTTAAGACATTTGATCTTTTATCAAAAATAATTTTAAGTGCTAAAGTTAAAAAGATTAAAGTAGAAAAAATTAATTCGTATTTAGCTCTTTCTAAAATAAAAATTGATTGAAATATAAAAAAATTGAAAGTTAAAAATACAGGAAATAACATAACAAAATATTTTCCAAATTTTTCTTTTAAGGAGTATGAAAATATAAATGAAAAAATAAAGATTCCAGTTATCCAAAGAAATACTGCTAACTGGCTACCTGCATAAGGAACACCCGCAAGTAAAGATATTAAATAATCGAAAGAATGCATGATTATGCTTCCAAAATGAGGAGAATTATCTGAGCCAAAATCAATTCTGTCGTCCCATGCAAAAAACCTAGTCTTTAAAAATTCACCCGAATTTAGTGCAAGTCCTGAGTCATGACCTGCAATAACAAATCCTTCAGGAACCCAAAGCTTTGTTAAAAACCAAATTCCAATGATAGCAATAATTATATAAGATCCGTACCAAAACCAATCTTTGCTAAATATTTTTTTCATTTTTTAAATATTAAAAAAACTGTACTATTTACGTAAGGGATGTCACTCTTAAAAGGAAATCCAATACTTAAATATTTACTTATTCTATATAAAAATGGTATAAAAGTCGCGTATATAAATTGCATTTTAATAAAACCTGCTTTTTTACCGATACTTCTCCACCATGAAGGTTTGTGGACATTAATGTGAGTTGGATCTGCAAGTGCTATTTTTGTGGGATATGGTGTAGAAAAGATTAAAACTCCATTTTTGTTTAGCATTTTTTTTATATTCTTTAAAGCATTTTCAGGATCCTTCAAGTGCTCTAAAACCTCAAAGGCAACGATAAAATCGTACTTTTTACTATTATTTAATTTTGATTCAATATCTAATTTAATAAATTTAATATCTTTTTGAATAGATCCTGCTTTTTTAACAATATAATTTGATATATCACTTCCAGTTACATCAAATCCTCTATCTTTAAAAACTCTTGAGAAGTATCCAAGTGATGAACCTAATTCAAGGAGAGTCCTCCCTTGTCCTTTTTTAATATCCACATACCGATCTAAAAATTTAATCCATCCATAAGCCCAATTTACATATTTATCAAATTCAGACTTGGTATATTTATCAAAAAATCGTCTGTAATATTTTTTATCAAAACTTTGTTGACCGTGACCCATTTGAAGCAATTATAGCAGAAAAAATTACTTGAAGCCCAATTTATTAAGAATACTTCTTTGACTAAAACCAATTTTGGTTGGAAGTTTCTTAAAGAACTTTATTTCAGATGTTTCTTTAGTTAAAGAAAGAATAATATTTTTACTAAATTTATATTCATAAATCAAATCAAGAATATGCCCTCTTGCGTCACCTTCGATATTTTCAAAAGCTCCGAGTAACTTTGTTTTTTTGAAATCTAATTTAACTCCTAATTCTTTAGAAGATATTCTCTCAAAACATTTGTTAAGTGTTTCACCTTTTAAAATAAACCCCCCAGGATAGTGCCAACTTCCCCTTTCTGGTTCAATTGCCCTTTTGGTTAATAAAATTTCACCCTTACTATTTTTAACTAGAATATTTAAGGCAACCCTTGGAGCATACTCAAAACTCTTTTCAAAATCCTTTTGTGATAGTTGCTTAACGGACATAATAATAGAAGTATTATCTGTTCTTTTTAGAGGTAAAGTCAAGTATATTCATTTCAATTCTCTGATTTATTACAGCAGGTAGAGTAAGAGGATCCTCAATTCCTAGTAGTTCCGCCAATTTAGCTTCTACCATTTTACCAACTCTCTTTTGCATTTGAAATGCTGTCTCACCATTACCTCTTTTAGAATATTCTGGCCAAGCAAGATTATAATCTTTGTACTTAGCATTTTTTTCATTTTGTTCACAACGTCTATCTAATGCATTTTGTCTTGATCCGTCCGGCAAAACACTAATCCCAGGATCAATTATATTTGGATTTGTAACAATATCATCTACGTAGTGTATAACTAATTTGACAACAGCTAATTGTCTAGCGTGTCCCATCTTTCCTTCAAACTCATTTAATAAGTTTTCCATTTCTGGACAAGATGAATGGCCAACTTGTGCCTGTATCTCCACCAAACCTTCATTTACTCTTGCTGTTATCAACCTTCGACCATTAATTCGACTTGCTAGATCATAGGCTATTAATCCTCGCGTACCAGATTGACCACAATTTATAATCTCCTCAACGGCATTATTCATATCTTCTTGGGCTTCAGAATCTAAATAATACAATCCATATTGAGATTTAATAAAATCTAACATTTTTTCTTTGTCAGGATTATCAATTAAAGCCATACTCACCAAATTGAACTCCAAAAACTTGCCTGCGTCATGAATTAAAGCTGCGCTACTTAACATCTTTAGATCAAAACCATCGATTAATCCTTTTTCTTCTAAGGCTTGACCCAATACTCTACATCCTGCTTCAACTGTAAGGCAATGCTCCGACGCCATATGCCTTCTCTCTTCCCAAGTTTCTTTTCTTAATTTGACTGAAATCCCTTTCTCAACATCACTTTGTGCCTTTTTATCGTCTGTAAAAGTAACTTTTTCTAAAGCTCCAAAGTCTTTCCAAATCTGAACTACCCTGTGATAATTCATAAGAGTATTAACAAAATAAGCAGTTTTTCTTGGGTCTCCATCCTTTTTTTGCAGATCCACTCTTTCTGGCAAATTTTCTCTTGTCATGGAAGACAATAAGCTAACTTTTTCCATATTTTAATTATGTCTGCTATTATAACCTATAATTGCTAATTGTCAAATTGTTGTTGAGTCAAGTTATTCACTATGATAATATTCATAAAGTATGTTGGGAAATAAATTATCTGTAATATTTGCAACGTTTTCTCCATGGGAAAATGGAGCCAGAATGCCAACAAACGGCATGATTGAGCCAATGCTTAAGTTTTTTTTACCCAAGACAAAACATTTTATCTTGATTGACGAACCACATCCAGGAAGTGATCGTGTTATTCCTGTAATCGAAATATATTCTAACGGGAAATTAGTTAAAAAAACAACTTCATCCATGTTCGTTTCGTGGTTATACCCTTTTTTAATGATGCAAAATACAGTTGGTACTAGAATTCCATTTAAAATTAGAGATTTTTTGTCAGTACTCGATGTAACAATTGGTAAAAAAAATAAATATGAACTATTTATAGGTCTTGAGTCAATAAATGCGTTGGCAGGAGTAGTACTTAAAAAATTGGGTTTTGTTAAAACTGTAGTTTACTACGTTTCTGACTATTCGCCATCAAGATATAAATCAGGTTGGTTCAATAAACTTTATTTATTTTTGGATAGATTAGCCATAGCAAATGTCGATTATCTTTGGGATGTATCAACAGCGATGATGCCTGCAAGGATCAAGACTGGTTTAGATCCAAAATTTATAAGTAAAGTCATTCATGTTCCAAATGCAATGTACCCTGAACAAATAAATTATTTACCATTTGAAAAAACCGAAGAACATAGTTTGATTTTTGCAGGAACCTTGGGACCTGAAAATGGACCTGATATCGCAATTGAATCTATGAAGCAAGTCTACCTAAGATATCCCCAAGTGAAGCTTCATATCTATGGTGGTGGAGAAAATGATTTAAAACGACTTAATAAATTGACTGAGAAATTGAATCTTCAAAAATATGTTATTTTCCATGGTTTCGTAACTGATCAAATAAAACTTTCAAATGAAATAAGAAAATATCGTATAGGCCTTGCTACATACAAAGCAATACCTGGCTCGCCAAGATGGTGGGCAGATGCAACTAAAATAAGACTCTATTTGGCTGCTGGATTACCAACAATTACTACTCAAGTTCCTCCACTTGGAAAAGAACTTATTGGGGCAAACGCTGGTATTGTAACTCTAGATAATGCAGAGGAAACCGCCAAAGCAATTATTAAATTATTCTCAAACCCCACGCTTTATAAAAACATGCGAGAAAATGCAATCAAAAAAGCCAAAAACAACCTCTGGGAAAACACCTACACCAATGCCCTATCAAAGATGATTTAATTACAATCCTCACTGGGTGTTGCACTTTTGTAAAGGAGCGTATATATTACGATAAGTTATGAAAGATGAAAGTGTTGATTTAAAAAAATGTTCCAAAGTTATTTTTGCCAGTTTTTCTCCATGGGAAAACAATCGTAGGTCTCCAACCAATGGTTTAATAGAACCGATGCTTTCTTATTTTGCGCCAAGAGTAAATAAGTTTGTACTTATTGATCAACCACATCCAGGCAGTGATCGTTTAATCCCCATGATAGAAACATATAGTAAAGGTAAACTTAAGAGCACAACTAAATCATCATTGTTTGTATCTTTTCTATATCCTTTTCTTATATTAAACAATTCACTTAGCACAAGCATTATATTTAAAGTTCGAGACTTTTTATCAGTCATTGATTTTGGATTAAAAGCAAACGATCGTTTTGATTTATTTATAGGACTTGAATCAATAAACACTCTTGCTGGCGTAATTCTTAAAAAGTTAGGAATAGTAAAAACAGTAGTATATTATGTTTCTGATTTCTCTCTCCAGAGATACCACAGCTCATGGTTAAATAAAATGTATTTGATGCTTGATAGAATCGCATTCAAAAACGCTGACCACATCTGGGATATATCTCCTGCAATGATGCCAGCAAGGATTAAGATGGGGTTAGTTCCTGTGGCAAACAAAACTTCATTATACGTCCCCATTGCTCTTTTTAAAAACCAAGTAACCCCTAGAAAAATAATCCAAACTACACCCTACAGTTTAGTATACGCTGGAGTGATTAACTCTGAAAATGGCCCTAATTTAGCTATCCAAGTATTAAAGAGAGTTGTTAACACTTTTCCCAAAGCTCAACTTCACATTTTTGCTTCAGGAGAAGATGTAAAAATCCAGAAATTAAGAGACTTAACAAACAAATTGTCTGTTCAAAACAAAGTTTATATTCACGGATTAATTACAAGTCAAACAGAATTAATTAACGATCTATCACAGTTTAGGGTTGGACTCGCTCCTTATGTAACCCAAAAGAATTCTCCTCGTTGGTGGGCAGATTCAACCAGAATACGGCTTTATCTTGCTGCAGGATTACCGGTTATCACTACTCAAGTACCTCCAATAGGGAAAGAGCTTGAAATCAATAAATCTGGGTTAGTTGTTAATGATAACGTCTCACAACTAACAAAAGCTGTCGTTTCCTTATTCAAGAATAGTAATCTATATAATAAAATGAAAAATAATGCTATTAAACAAGCGCAGAATAACATTTGGGATAATGTTTATACTAAAACTTTAAAAAGGATGGATATCAAACTAGTAGAATAACATGAAGAAAAAAGTATTAATAACAGGATCTGCAGGATTAATAGGATCAGAATCCGTACGATTCTTCCATAGAAAAGGTTTTGAAGTTATAGGAGTAGATAATGACTTTAGAAAATATTTTTTTGGTCCAACTGCGAGCACAAATTGGAACAGAAAACTACTTGAAAAGAATTTCTCAAATTACGAACATCATAGTATTGATATTCGCGACAAGGAAAGAATAAATCGACTCGTAAAAGAATCAAAACCAGAGTTAATAATCCACACAGCAGCTCAACCATCGCACGACTGGGCAGCAAAAGAACCTCTAACTGACTTTACTATTAATGCAGAGGGAACGTTAAACATGCTTGAAGCTTGTCGTAAATATACCCCAGAAGCTGTCTTTATTTTTACTTCAACGAACAAAGTCTATGGTGACAATCCAAACAGATTACCATTAAGGGAACTTAAAACAAGATGGGAACTACCTAAGACACATAAATTCTATAAAGGAATTGATGAAACAATGAGTTTAGATTATTGTACCCACAGTATTTTTGGTGTATCAAAAGTTTCTGCTGATTTAATGGTTCAAGAATATGGACGATATTTTGGAATAAAAACCGGTGTTTTTAGAGGCGGATGTCTAACAGGTCCTGCTCATTCAGCTGCTCAACTTCACGGTTTCTTGGCGTACCTTGTTCATGCAATAGCTAAAAATATTCCTTACACTGTTTTTGGTTACAAAGGTAAACAAGTTCGAGACAATATTCATTCATATGATGTTGTCAACGCCTTTTATAATTTTTATCTTAAACCTAGAACTGGAGAAGTTTATAATATAGGAGGATCAAGATACTCAAACATTTCAGTAAATGAAGCTATACCATTAATTGAGAAATATCTAAAGAAAAAAGCGAAAATTAAATACGATCCAACAAATAGAATCGGCGACCATATATGGTATATTTCTAATGTTTCAAAATTTAAAAAACATTATCCAAAATGGGAATACACATACAATGCAGAGCAAATTATTGAAGAATTGTGCATGTATTCTTTACCAGAGGCAAGAGACAAGTTCTTAAACATAACATGAACAAGAAATTAAAAATATTGGTTACGGGTGGAGCTGGGTTTATTGGTTCGTTCTTGGTTGATGAACTTATTGAAAAGGGATATGTCGTTCGCATTTTTGATAATTTAGAAAAACAAGTACATAATGGCAAAAAACCATCATATTTAAACCCCAAAGCAGAATTTATAAAAGGTGACGTAAGAAATAGAACTTTACTTTTAAAAGCAATTAATGGAATTGATGCAATATATCACTTGGCAGCGACAGTTGGTGTTGCACAGAGTAATTACCAAATTAAAAAATATGTAGCAGTAAATACAGGAGGAACAGCCAACCTTCTTGATATCTTGGTAAACGAAAAGCACAACGTAAAAAAATTGGTAACAATTTCAAGCATGACAGGGTTTGGCGAAGGTAACTATAAATGTAGTAAATGTGGAATTGTAAGGCCTCCCCTACGAGAAGAAAAACAGCTTAAGAAAAAGGACTGGAATATCTATTGCCCTAATTGCAATAAAATTGTTAATCCAATACCCACAGAAGATGACGCCAAAGAATATCCAAGTAGCATTTATGCTATAACTAAAAAATCACAACAAGATATGGTTCTTTTAAATGCATCTTTGTATAACTTCCCAACGGTTGTACTTCGAGGATTCAATGTTTATGGTCCAAGACAAAGTCTTTCAAACCCTTATACTGGAGTATCAGCAATTTTCATTAGCCGTTTAAAAAATAATCGTGAAGCTATATGTTATGAAGATGGATCTCAGTCACGAGATTTTGTTTCGGTTCACGACGTAGTACGAGCATTTATTCTAGCTCTAGAAAAAGATAGTGCCAATGATCAAGTAATAAATATTGGATCAGGTAAACCAACATCAATAAAAGACATTGCAATGATAATCGCCAAAACTTTGAGTAAAGAAAACCTTGTTAAAATAAGCGGGGAATTTCGAAAAAACGATGTAAAACATTGCTTTGCCAATATTTCAAAGGCCAAAAAACTTCTTGGGTGGGAACCTAAAATTTCACTGGAAGAAGGATTTAAAGAATTAATTAAATGGGGAGAAAAAGAAAAAGCCGTAGACTCGTTTTCAGTAGCTGAAAAAGAATTAAAAAAGAAAGGATTACTTTAATCTCAAATTTTTTCCATCCTAGCGGTTTTTGAATCATAATAAAATCTATAGACATTACTTGTGGGAATTTTATTACTCTTCACTGCTTCTTCCATTAGTATTATATTACTAAAATATCCAAAACCATATTCATCTTTTTCATAATACATCTCTTTACCAATTTCAAAAAGATCTGTGTTATTTAGAAAATCGGCAGGATATTGACTTTTGTCAAAATAAAAAGTCAAAAGAGTATAACCAAATCCTTGCTGAAATGGAATCTTGTGACCTATCAAATAATAATCAGTGTCTCCTGTTACGTAAAATATATTTCTGTTTTCTGTAAGTTTTGGTTTTATAAGTGAAATTTGATTTAAAATATCAATTCTAGTCTGCGATTCTTTAACTAATAATTTCAAGTCGTAATTTATTAATATTATATTAACGTAAATAAAAGATAAAAATATTGCCAAAAACAATAGTTGCAGGTATTTTGGTCTTACTTTTTCACTAATCAAATTGGCTACCCATGTAAAAATAATTGCCCATGCAACGGATGATAAATAATAATATCTAGATTCAAGATACGAAAAACTTTTGGAAATTATTATATAAGGCAAAAAACTGGCTAACAAAAACAGCATCCAAAACAATACATTCTTTTTCACATTGGTACTAACAAATTTCATTAATATTAATATTGTTACTATTATTAAAGCTGTGGCAAGAACTGCAATTAAATCTAAGGCAATAGTTTGTGTAACTAATGCAAATTGAGCTTCCGGTATAAATGGATAATACACGTTTGTAATATAACGAGCAAATTCAAGCATATATGAAGGATGGAACAAAGAAAGTGACATGGAAGTAATTGGATATAAAAATGATCTAATTATCAAAGAATCCATAAAATATTTTGAAGTCCCAGTGACAAATAATGCCACTTCACCTGTCTCTGATCTAAATCCCCATAGTCTATAACTAACAATTAATATTAATGGTAAAAAATAATACCAAAATTTTTTAATAACAGTTTTTATATCAAAACCTTTGTAAAAGATTAATGATAAAGGAAGAAGAATAAATAAAAATATACCCGTTTCCTTGAAAAATAAAGATGTGTATATTAATGCAAAACACATAATCATCCACTTTGCCTTTACTTCCTTTATGTATCTAAAATAAAACAACAATGCAATCAAAATTAAAGTTGTTGAGGGTAGAGTGTTGATAGCGGCTGCAGGCCAAGCAATTGCATTTAAATGTAAGCTATTAAAAGCAAAAAAAAGTGTTCCAATTAATGATGATATTTTATTTTTAAATAAATTTTTACCTAGTATATAAACCAGAAAAGAATTAATTATGTGAATAGTAATAGAAAAAATGGCAATTGGAAAAACATTGAGAGGAAAGTATGTATGGAATACAAAATACGTTAAATTAGTAAGAATTCTTCCCTGTCCCAAAATTATTCCCAATACACTACCAGTGCTTTGTAAAATCATACCCGAGCCTTTTGCTAAATATAATCCATATCCCAACCATTCATCTTGCTGGTAAAAAGTTTTAGTAATTCCCCAATATATAGTGACTATTAGAAAGGTTAGTAATATACTAACTAGGGTAAGTAATTTCCTATTCATTATAACAATATGTTAAACTTAAAAAAGTCAAAAATCTATAAGGTATTAAAGCTTATATCTTTTTCATTTCTGTACTATATTTTAAAAACTCTCTCAATAAATAATCGATTATTTTATCTATCAAAATGGGTTAGAGACAATGGGGATGACCGATTGTTAGTAAACTATCCAATCAATTCGAAAGGGACAATTCTTGACGTAGGGGGTTATACAGGTGTTTTTTCAGACAAATTACTTGCAATTAATGATGTTAATTTAATTATCTTCGAGCCAGTTCAGAAATACTATAAAATTTTGAAAAAGAAGTACACAAAGAATCGTAAAGTAAAAATTTATAATTTAGGATTATCTGACCAAAACTACTCAGATAGTATTTCTGTATCCAACGATAGCACTTCTCTATTTAAAAACACTGGAAAAACTGAAAAAGCCAATTTTATAGACGTGGGTCTGTTTGTCAAAAAGGTCAAAAAAATTGATCTCATGTCAATTAATATCGAAGGCTCTGAATATCAAGTATTAGATAGGTTAATCAAAACAAACCAAATAAAAAAAATAAAATATGTCCAGATTCAATTTCATGATTTTGTTCCTAACGCTAAAATAATGAGAAGAGCTCTTATCAAGAAGATTCTCAAAACACACAAAATTAGATATTCTTATCCTTTTGTGTGGGAGTCATTTGAATTAATTAATTGATTTTTTCAAAAGCATTGAATAATACGATGTTTTTTTGATCATCAATTTTGACTCGGTCAATAATTCGTCAAGGTATTTCAATGAATAGAATTTTTGATAGCTATGTGTCCCTAAAAGATCATATATATCGAGCCAAAATTCTTTAATAGAATGTTTATTAACCCAGAATGGATATAAAAATATTGCAATTAAGTACGATATCTTCTTAATGATTGATTTTGGCAACCTAGAGAGAAGTTTTTTAATAAACTGAATGATTAATATTTTTAACTTGTTACCTCTCAATAAATATATGTTAAATATAAATGTTGAATTTTTATTTAATAATTTAGATATCTCTTCAGTACCTTTTAAAGGATTTTTTGTATGTTGAATTACATTTACGCAATAAGCCACATCAATATTTGCAATATTCCTTTTAAGCGGTAGATGGGCAATATCTGCCTGAATGACAAATATTCTATTCTTAAATTTACTTGTAACTCTTTTTACAATTGTAGTCGCTGAATCGGAAAGCTCTATTGAAAAAACAAATTTTGCTCCTGCTTCTGCTATCCATAAACTTTGTCTACCCGAACCAGCACCACAATCGATAACAACTTTATCTTTAAAATATTTAGTACTATCAACCACAGGTTCCACAATATCGTTAAGCCAACCTTTCTTGCCATAATCAAAATCAAAGGTATTCCATTCATAGGCAAAACTTTCTACTGAACTAACACCTTGAGTCTTTTTAGAAATTAGAATAGGTACTCCGTTTTTAATTTTATAAATATTACCAGATCTGCTTTTTAATATGCCAGAAATTATATATTCACCATCTCTACTCGTTATTTTACTAACACTTAACGATGTTTTATCAATTGGATCACAAAGATATTTTATCCATTTTTTTAGCATATTATATATTTAGTTCAGAAAATATTTTCTCATAATCAAAACTTTTAGAGTATTTAATAGCGTTTTTTCTAAATTTTTCATTTATTTTTGGTCTAAATAAATATAATAATTTATCGACAAGATCATTACCATTGTCACCTATGATTAAACCGCATTCATTTTTTTCTATTTCATGTGTATTCCATGATAAATTTGTTAACAATACAGGTACTCCGCAAGCTAAGTATTTTTTGATTTTACCTGGGTCAGCATAATAAGTGTAAGAATACTTATTAGTAGAATATGGAGCTATGGATATAGATGCTTTAGCAATTTCATTATTTAGATGAAAATCATCAAGTCTTCCTAAAAATTTACAGTATTTGTGAACAGAAAGAATATCTGCTAATCTTATTAATTGATCTTTATAATTTCCATCTCCTATTATTTTAAATTCAAAATCTGGAATTTTAATTAAAATATCTGGTATTTTTTTAATAATCATATCTACACCTTGTTTTTTTAGCAAATGACCCATAAAAACAAGCGTATGTTTCTGACTTTTTTCATACGAAATAGTTTTAATTTGATGAGTCCAAACACCATATGGCATAACACGATGCATTTTATAGTCTTTTTTGTATACATCTAAATATTGTTTTCTTCCCTTTTCCATTCTTGGAGAAATATCCCATACTTCATCAGCTTTTTTACACGCGTAACTATTTACTTTATTATATAAAACATTTTTCCATTTATATTCAAATCTATTGAATGGTACAAAATCCATATTCCAATAAACTACTTTTTTACAAATTCTAAACTTTTGTAAAAATAACCCAAAAAGAGTACATAAACCATCCATTCCTATATACAAATCGAATTTTTTGTTTGTCAAAATCAACCATTTAACAGTAAAAATAAACTCTTTTATATAAATTAATACTTCGGGTAAAAATTTATAATCAAGAGTCTTAATTTCATCGATCTGAAGTCCGTTCAAATATTTTCTAAGCACACTACATCTATCTTTGGCATCGGAAAAACTATGTTTTATATGAAAAATATTAATATTTTTCTTTCGATTCAAAAAATAAGCCAGATCGTCATCTGGCTGTGGAAGATATTTATGAACGACAATTGCAATATTTTTCATTATTTAAAAATATTTATTAATCCAACTAGATAAGGCAAGAAGTGCAAAAATATTATTATGATAATTTAAATTACTTGAATAATATTTTTGTATATAGATATCTAATTTATTATTATCAAATATCTCTGATTGTCTAAACTTCTGTGAAGTTAGCTGGCTAATAACATATTCTTTCAGATCATTCTTAAGCCAAATTCCAATTGGAGGATTAAATCCTCTTTTGGGACGATTTATTATATTCTCGGGTAAAATATTACTCTCTATCAACATCTTTTTAAAAATATATTTCTTATTAAAATTTTTGATTTTTAAATTATCAGGTATTTGAGCCGATAACTCCATTAATTTATAATCCAAAAGTGGTGCTCTTACTTCTAAACCAGTGCTCATTGAAGCAATATCTATCTTATACAATAGATCTTCAGGAAGATATGAATTAATATCAGATTTTAAGGCATTATCAATATCAGATAATTTTTTATCATATATATATTTGTCCATCGTAAATGTATCTTTTTTGCTATTTAAAGAGACTAGATCTTTATCTTTATTGTCAAAAAAACTTTTATAATAGATGTATTTTTTATAAAAAGGTAACTCGAAAGTGTTAGAAAAAGTTTTCATTCTGGATGTCAAAAGATTTGGAGAAATTAAAAATAAAATATTTACCATCGGGTTTATTATTCCGTTTCTCAATAACTTTGGAGTTAATTTATAATAATCACCGAAAGACGCTATATTATATCTATCATATCCAGCAAAGTTTTCATCGCCTCCGTCACCACTTAGGGCAACTGTCACTCCTTCTCGTGCAAATTTTGAAAGAAACAGTGTTGGAATTAAAGAATTATCTGCGAAAGGTTCATCATAATGATCAGACATTTTTAGTAATTCTTTTTCAAATATTTTTGAGTTTACCTTAATATATGAATGATCAGTCTTATATTTTTTTGCAACTTGTTTTGAAAAAACTGTCTCGTCAAATTTAGAATCGTTAAAGCCTATACTAAAAGTTTTTATCGGTTTTGATGAATTCATCGCCATAAATGCAGTCACAGCTGAGGAATCAACACCGCCACTTAGAAACGATCCAATTGGAACATCTGATATCATTCTTGATTTGACACATTGTTCAACTTTTGCTTCAAGTAATTCAATCCAGTCATTTTCACTAATATTAAGTTTTTTGGAAAAATCCAAACTCCAATACTTATTTATTTTTAATTTTTTGTCTTTAAAAATAAAATAACTTGCAGAGGGTAGTTTATATATTTTTTGAAACCCAGTTTTTGGTGCTGGAACATATTGTAGCGTTAAATAATCACTTATAGCCTCCATATCCATTTTCGGTTTTTCTGTAAGCACGGGTAATATGCCTTTTATTTCTGATGCAAATATAAAAGTATTGCCATCAAAAAAATATTTCAAAGGTTTCTCACCTCGACGATCTCTTGCCCCAAAAAGTAAATTGTTTTTTATGTCGTAAATCACAAAGGCAAACATTCCATTAAAATGTTGTAAACAATTTATGCCCCATTTTTTATAAGCGTAAATTATAACCTCGGTATCTGAATCACTTTTGAATTTATAATTTTTACAAAGCTCTTGTCTTAACTCTTGAAAATTATACATTTCCCCGTTATAAACAATACAAACTGTTTTTTCATTATCAAACATTGGTTGATGCCCTTTTGAAGAAAGGTCAATTACTGCTAGCCTGTTGTTACCTAAACCAACATTACCATTGATATACATTCCACTGTCATCGGGACCGCGATGGGCTGTTGCTTGAAGCATTTTGGCTATCTTGCTCTTGTCGACATCACCAACATAACCAACAATCCCACACATTATTTTTCCCTCCTTAATAAATTAAATAAATAATATTTAATTTTTTTAGGAAAAAATATCATTATAAAAATTCTTAATATTATAAATAATTTATCAATTGCACGGGGTTTGTATCCATATTCAAAAATTGCTTTAATTCTAGCGTAGATAGCGTATTTTTCTTGTAAAAAATCTTTAGAAATAGAGCTCGATTTTTTGTGCATCCTTAATTTAATTAATTTAATATTAAGATTTCCAAATTTTGCATGTTTTCCTATCTTAAAATAGAGCTCACAATCTTGACTTAATGGTATATTTTGATTATATCCCCCTACTAATTTCATCAATTCAGATTTCCAAATTGTAGCTGAGTGTGCAAATGGGCTATATAAAAATATTATTTCCCTAATTAATTTATCTGTTAAAGGGTATCGTCTTATGTTTTGAACTAACAAACTTTCATTACAAACATCAATTGTTCCACCGCTAACACCTATATCAGGATTGTTTTGCATAAATTCGTATTGTTTTTGAAGTCTATCAGGATAACTCCAATCATCTGCATCCATACGCGCGATGTATTTCCCTTTTGCAATTAAAAGACCTTTGTTTAAAGATTTTGTTGTTCCCAAATTTAGTTCGTTATGAATCAAAATTATCCTTTTATCTTTTTTAACATAATCTTTAATAATTATTAATGAATCATCTGTTGATCCATCGTCTATAATAATGAACTCACAATCCTTAAATGATTGTGATAAAATACTTTCAATTGAGTAGCTTAAATATTTCTCGCTATTGTGAACAGGCATTAAAACTGAAATTTTAGGTTTTACCATAAAAGCTATTTTAACATGACAAAAAAAATATTAATATCAATAGTATCACCTGCTTTTAATGAATCCAGAAATATATCAAGAATTGTGGCTGAAGTAGACAGAATAATGTCCAAACTCAAAAAGTTTAATTATGAATATATATTTGTAGATGATGGAAGTAATGATAATACATGGCAAGAAATTGTAAAAGTATCTGATAAAAATAAACATATTAAAGGTATTCGATTTACACGAAATTTTGGCCAACAAATTGCAATAACCGCTGGAATAGATATTGCAAAAGGAGAGGCTCTCATATATTGTGATTCAGACTTACAACACCCTCCAAGCCTTTTTCCAAAATTAATAAATGAGTGGACAAAAGGATCAATGATTGTTCATACTAAACGTCTAGATACAGAAGGAATTTCTTTTTTCAAAAACTTAATGTCTAAATTTTTTTATTTATTTGCAAATGCATTGTCTGATACAAAAGTCGAGGATGGAATGGCCGACTTTAAACTATTAGACAAAAAAGTCTATTTAAAACTTCGGTCTATGAAAGAAAAAAATCGTTTTCTTAGGGGAATGGTATCTTGGCTGGGATACAAATCTTCTACTGTTAATTACCAAGCGAGAAAAAGAATGGCAGGTAAGGCTTGGTATAATTTTTCTCGAAATTTGGAATTTGCAAAAATTGGGTTGTTATCACTTTCAACTAAACCATTAAAATATATTTTAAACTTTGGCCTTTTACTTATTTTTATATCTACTATTAGTATAGTCTCCGTGATGGCAGTTATTATCTATGAATGGAACATAAGATATTTTTCACCCACGATTATACTCGTAATATTCAATACGCTTCTAATTGGTTTTGTTATCGCTTGCCTTGGTATTGTGGCTATTTATATAAGCTATCTTTACAAAGAAATAATTAAAAGACCAACATATTTAATTTCAGAAAAAATAAACTTAAAATAAGAATGAATTCGAACTTTTGGAAAAATAAAAAAGTTGTTGTAACAGGGGGTAATGGATTTTTAGGAACTCATCTTGTTTCAAATATCCTAAAACTTAAACCTAAAAAACTGTCTGTGCCGGACATATCAAAATTCGACCTTCGAGATTATAAATCATGCATTAAGGCTTTTAAGGGTGCCGACATCGTAATCCATTTAGCAGGCAATGTTGGCGGAATAGGTTATAATCAAAATAAACCTGCAGAACTTTTTGATGACAACCTGTTGATGGGAGTTAATGCGATACGTGCTGCCAGAATAGTGGGGATTAAAAAATTTGTTGCGTTGGGTACAATTTGTGCTTATCCAAAATATACTCCAGTTCCATTTAAAGAAAATGATCTCTGGAATGGATATCCTGAAGAAACAAACGCTCCATATGGACTTGCTAAAAAAATGCTTCTAGTTCAATCTCAAGCCTATAGACAGCAATATGGTTTTAATTCAATTTACTTATTACCTGTAAATTTATATGGACCAGGCGACAATTTTAATCCCAAATCATCACATGTCATCCCTGCCTTAATCAAAAAATTTGTTGAGGCGAAAAATAACAATACTAAACAAGCAGTTATTTGGGGATCAGGAAAACCAACTCGTGAATTTCTTTATGTGGAAGATGCCGTTACTGGAATTATACTTGCTACTGAAAAATATGATAAACCAGATCCAGTTAATTTAGGTTCTGGTTTTGAAATTTCAATAAAAAATCTTGCAAAACTCATATCAAATGAGATAGGGTATAGTGGAAAAATAGTTTTCGATAAAACTAAACCTGACGGTCAACCCAGAAGAAGATTAAATGTAAGTAGGGCTAAAAAGGAATTTGGATTCATTGCTAAGACAAATTTTAAAAACGGATTAAGAAAAACTATAGCATCCTATCTAGGATAGAGTCTATATCAAAATCACGACCTAATTTAATTGCATTATTCCTACTTTTTTTCCAAAAGGTTTTATCTGACATCAATTTGTCAATCGCGTTTACAAGATCATCTTTTTTTGCCTTAATAACTATACCTGCATTGTATTTTTTAATATCATCTGATGTGCCTACAATATCGGTTATTATGACAGGAACACCGCTTGCCAAGTATTCTCTTGTTTTTTTTGAATCCCCATAATATATCCAGCTATAATCTTTAGAAAAAGTATAAATTGCTAAAGCCACACCAGACTTTGAAATTATTTTTAGTAATTTTTTATTTTCCAACTGTCCTAAAAATTCTACATTTTTTTGTAATCGTTTCTTACCTGCTCCTATTATTTTCAATCTTAAGTTGGGTATTTTTTTAGATATTTCAGCAAACGATTTTAATACTAAATCAACAATAGCACTATGCGTTTGACCTATAACCATAATTATTTGATTTCGATTAATTTTACTAATTGGTAATCTTACACATGCATCAAAACTTGGAGAATTCGGGACAAATTTTATTTTATCTCTTAGTACCCCCTGATTTTCCCTAAGAGCAACAATCCTTGTTGATACGTTCCAAACCTCGTCTGAATTTAAAGCACAATATTTATCTATCCACAAATATATGTAGTTTACTAATTTATTTTGAAATCTTGTGGGAGTGTAGTCAACGCAATAAAAAATTGTCTTTTTGATAGCATGAATCTTTTTAAGAATAATTCCAGCTAATGCATTCAAAGGATCTATACCAATAAAAATATCTGCTTTCGATTTTATACCAACAACAATTGTATTTAACGTTTCCCACAGAGATTTAATCAAAAGAGGTGTATTAGATACAAGTGAATATTTAATCAACTTATATTTCCGTTTTTTGTTGTTTAAATAACCCTCTATGACGTTCACAGGGCCATATACAAACCCAGATTTAGTACTGTATATATGGCTTACAAGGAGGATTCTATCTTTTTTCATACCAATCAATAGTTTTTTCCAATCCTTCTTTAATTGGAGTTTTTGCTTCCCATCCTAATACTTTCTTAATATGTGATAAATCTTGATTTATATTAAAAACTTTACCTTCCTCATTTTTATTAAATTGAACTTTTACATCTTTTTTCATAATTTTTTTAAATAATTTAAAAATTTCTAATATTGAATATTTTTTAAGATTTCCTAAGTTGAAAATTCCATTTTGTTTTATTTTAATTGCTTTATATATTACCTCTACAAAATCTCCAACATACATAAAATCGCGTTCTTGCGTTCCATCTCCATAAATAATAGCTTTATTTTTATTTTTGATATCTGTATAAAAAGAATAAATTATTCCTTTATAATTGCCTGGTCCATAAACATTAAACGGTCTAAAAATAGTTACAGGTTTACCTGTTAGATTTCCCCAATATAAAACTATTTTCTCTGCTAAGTATTTGGACAAACCATAATTTGTATTTGGAAAACATTCATCGATTTCTTTAAATTTTTCTTTTTTGTCTTTTCCATAAACCGCTACTGATGAAGTAAAAACAATATGCTTTATAGGATAATTTAGTGCCTCTGAAATTAGATTAAAAGTAGACATGACATTATTTTCCATCATGATATTATCCGGAGGAAGAATGCTTCCGGCAAGATGGATTAAAACATCAATTTCTTTTAAGAATTTAGTTAAATTCTCTTTTTTTACCAAGTCACCTTTAATAAATGTAACTTCCTTTGGAAAATTTGGATTATCTTCTAAAGCTAAAACCTTTACTTCATAACCATTTGAAAGAAATTTCTTAATTAGGTGCATTCCTATAAACCCAGATCCTCCCGTTATTCCAACAACCATATTTATATAAATCCCTCTTTTGTTAAGATTTTTTTGAGCTCAAATTTTCCTATTCTTGTAGTTAAGTCTGAAGAATATCTAAACTCTGAAAGTCTGGCAAATTTTGAATATTTTTTATCAACTTCAGGAATTATTATCTGTGGCAAAATTATATAATAATCGTCATCTTCAATTGTTCTGACACTTTCAGAAGGACTAATTAAAGTTTCGTGAATTTTTTCCCCAGGTCTTATTCCTATTATTTTCATATTATCCAAACTCAAAGAATGAGATTCCAATATTACCTCTGCTAAATCAATAATCGTATGACCTGACATTTTTTTGACAAACACTTCTCCACCTACTCCTTTTTCCAGAGCATGCAAGACCAAATCAACAGATTCATCTAATGTAAGAATAAATCTCGTCATCTTCTTATCAGTGATTGTCAATGATTTTTTATTTTTGATCAAGGATTTAAAATGAGGCACAACCGACCCACGAGAGCCCAAAACATTTCCATATCTAGTTGAAACAAAAACCGTTCTAGTTCCATCTTTATAAAGATTTGCTGTAGTTATAAGTCTCTCTTGTAATGCCTTTGCCATACCATAAGCATTAACTGGCTCAACAGCTTTATCAGTTGAAAGTGCTACGACTTTTTCTATATTTTCATCTTTTGCAGCCTCAATTATATTTTGCGCCCCAATTACATTTGTTTTAACACCTTCCCAAACATTATATTCAACCTCTGTAATCCATTTTAATGCAGCAGCATGAAACACTATATCAACTCCACGCATAACTTGACGAACACTATGATAGTCTCGAATGTCTCCCAATACAAACCTAAGACGATTTTCATCAGGATATTCTAACCTCATAAGTCCTTGTTTATCTTCATCTCTACTAAAAACTATTATTTCTTTTGGATTTAATACGAGAAGTTTTGAAACAAGCATTTTTCCAAAAGATCCTGTTCCACCTGTAACTAATATTGTTTTCCCTTCAACTGCTTTTGTCATTTCTTGATTATACCAGAATAAATAAATTTGCCAAAAAATGGTAAACAAAACCAAAAAAGACTCCAATCATTTCAATAGTTTTAATAAAAAACATACCAAAAGTTAGAAATGGGTGATTTATCATTTTTTTCCATTTTTTGAAAAAAATTGGTCTTAATATCATGTTCCCTTGTACAATTACCATTTCTGGATGTTTTCTAACATAAACACCAGCTTTTGAAGCATAATAAAACTTTTTTTTAGCTGATTTTAGTGGAGAAAATTTTTTTTCGTTATGCCAAATATAAGATTTTATACGACCTACTTTAACACCATCTTTTCTCATCCGAAGCGGTAAATCAAAATCCTCTGGACCAGTTATTCTCTCATCATAGCCTCCATACTTTAGAAAAACAGATTTTGAGAAAAATCTAGGTGCCTCGATACTTTCATAACCTTCATAAAATTCCCTTTCAAAAACTTTAAATTTTGTCCAAAAACCAGTACCATAAGATTTTTCTGGAATTATTGCAACTTCTTCCTTAGCTTTAGAAAGCTCAAGAAGAACATTTTTTGAAAGTTTCATATCGGCATCCAAAATTAAAACCTTTTCCCCAATGGCTTTATTGACTCCATAATTTCTTTGAATAGAACGTTCTGGCCCAATGTTAAAAACCCTAGCGTTATATTTTTTAGCTATCAATTTTGTTTTATCACTGGAATTGTTATCAACAACTATAATTTCAAATTTAGAATATGTTTGACTTTTTAAGCTTTCTAATAAATCTATAATTGATCCCTCCTCGTTTTTGGTAGTAATAATAATAGATATCATTTTTGCAGATTTCTTGCTAAATCATATCATATCAATATATAATTGAGATAATGAAATTAATAAAATACATTTTATTAAATGTTTTTTTTGTTCTGGCAGTATTTTCTTTATTTACTCAAATCACGCAAGCACAGTCTCCAGAATCATTTGGTCTTACTTTACAACAAACACTTCCAGGAAATTCTAAATATACTCTTAAGAGATTTAAGGAGAAAGCAATCGAATTTTTTAAATTTACTCATAAATCTAAATCTGCATACAGAGAGATCCTACTTGAAAAAAGACTTTCAGAATTAGTAAGCTTAATTGAAAACAAAAACATTAACGATGTTGCAAACTCAACCCAAAGATTTGCATACCAAGCAGGAAAATTAGCTGAAGGTTCATATAAAGATAGTTCGGATCGAAAAAACGAAATTATTACTCTTTTTGAAAAGTACAAGCCTACTTTAGAAAAAATGAGAGATAATTTTCCTGCAAATTCTCCTTTTTGGTTATTATCGCAACACGATATCAATACACTAGATATTTTAGCTGATAAACTTAAGTAATGATAAAAAGTCCTCAGATTTCATTTATTATACCTGCCAAAGACGAAGAGAAAACTATACGATCTCTTTATAGTCAAATATTAGCTGAGGTTAAAAAACTTAAAAAAACCTATGAAATTATTTTTATTGATGATGGATCAAATGATAAAACTTTCGAGATAATGAAAAGTTTGAACAAAAAAGATAAGAATGTAATAGTAATTAAACATAGAGGGAATTGGGGGAAATCAGTTGCCCTTCAAAATGGATTTAACAAGGCAACTGGCGAAATAATTATTACCTTGGACGCTGATCTTCAAGATAATCCCAATGATATTCATAAATTTTTAGAAAAAATAAACAAAGGTTTCGATTTGGTTGTTGGTTGGAAGAAAAAAAGATACGATCCAATCAGTAAAACTTTACCTTCAAAAATTGGCAATTTTCTAACTAGAACATTTACAGGAGCAAAGATACATGATTTAAATTGTGGATTTAAAGCGTATAAAAAAGAAGTAACAGAAAATTTAAATCTTTATGGTGAAATGTATAAATATATCCCTGTTTTAGCTTATAAACAAAATTATAAAATTACAGAAGTAGAAATTAAGCATCAAAAAAGAAAATATGGCAAAAGTAAATACGGTTGGGAAAGAAATTTAAAAGGACTTTTAGATCTTATAAGTGTAATCTTTTTGACAGGCTATTCCACCAGACCTGGCCATTTTTTTGGAACAATTGGAGCTATTTCCTTCTTTTTTGGCTTTTTAATAGGTATTTATATAACATATCTTAGAATCACTACTGGAGGAATTGATTATCATTATCCGCTACTCTTTTTGGGGGTTCTTTTAATGGTCATTGGAGTTCAATTTGTTTCAACAGGACTTTTGGCTGAATCAGTATTATATTCTTCTAAAAAATTTGATTATACTCCGAGCATCGAAAAACAATGAAAAAATATTGGGACAAATTTAACGACGTTTTTTCAAAGACTTTGATTGCTCCTCAATATTTTCTTAAAAAATATGAAAACGAAGCAGTTCTTTCAGCCTTAAAAATAAAAGGCGATGTAATAGTTGATATTGGGTGTGGAAGACAAAAATACAAGGACACATTACTTAGCAAATATAAAAAATATATCGGAGTTGATCATCCAGATGTTTCAAAAAAATATTTAAATAAAGACAAGCCTGATATATTAGCTGACGCTATAAAAATTCCGCTTAAAAACAATTACGCTGACACAACACTAATGATATCTGTTTTAGAGCATTTACCAAAGCCGCAACTTGCATTAAACGAAGCGTACAGAATCACAAAACATAAGGGTTCAATTTGTTTAATAACAGTTCAAAATTACATATTACACGATGCACCTTATGACTATTTTAGGTACACCAAATACTCCCTTGAAAAAATGTTAAACGAATCAGGTTTTACCATCACCAAAATTCAATCTTTGGGTAATTATTTTGAACTAACAGGTCAATATTTTAATGTATTTTTACTATATAGAATAAAATCTTTAGTAAATAATAAATCAATACAACTTAAAATATTAGGTTTTACACTCCTTTGTCCAATTGGAATTATATGTATATTTTCAAACATCTTAGTTTATATCTTAAATTTTATTTTCAAAAGCAACGATAATGGTGAATTTGCTATATATAATTTAGCTATAGCAAAAAAACTCAAATAGCTAAACCTCTTATTTCAAGATTATTTTTTTTCAACAAGCAGGAATTATCTATCGCTGTTTCAAGTAGTATGTATCGTGCTTTTTTAGCCGCAAATAGATAGACAAAATTAGTGTCAGTTATACCGATCGCAGCTGGTGGAACCTGTGGATAATCGATAGCTTCAACTTCCCGTATCCAATCTTTATCATTACTAGACAACGAAATATAACCACCTTTTTGGACAAAGCAGCCATATTTACCATGGTTAATAGTAATTCTTGATAGATATATTTCTTTTCCAATATCTATAAATAAACTTGTTTTTTCTTTTTTAACAAACTTTGGAAAATATACCAATTCTTTATCATAACCTTCTTTAATATATTTTTTGTCATTCTTCCAAACTTTAAGAATCGCAACATTATCAACTTTTACTTCAAAAACTGGATTTAAATAGACATCGTAATAAGCAAAGCTATACCATGCAGTAGGAGCCCAATCAAAAACTAGTTCAATTTCATATTCACCACCATGTTTAGGGCCACTCCAACTCGAATTACTAAATTCAATGTCTGACCTAAATTTAATCCAAGGTAAATTTCCCATTGTAGAAATAGGCAAACCAACCCTTGCATTACCTTCGGCATTTTTGTTTATCCAGTCGATACCTTGCTGATATGCGTTACCGTATGAATTTCCCCAGTACGGTATCTTTTTATCTTTAGCACCCTTTAGACCTCCTACAATCTGATTAAAATACACATTCTGATTAGGATGAATTTTAACCATTTCATGGGTAACAAATAACATACTTAAAAAAATAACAAGTATGATAGATTTATGGTATTTCATTGTTTTTACGAAATAATATGTACCTATTCCTGCAAGTATTGCCATTGCTGGTAAAAACTCCATTAATTGCCTAACTCCACCATATATAGCTGAGTTTGGAAACGAAGCTCGTAACATGGGGGTTGAAAACCACAAAATAACTAAAAAGGTAAAATTATTTTTCTTAAAGAGGAATAAATAAATTGAAACAAAAAAACCCATAATAGATAACACCAATATGGGTATTGGTGTTGTATATGCAATCCAAACAATGGGGTATGTATTCCAGCCATGATATATATATTGTGACATCTCAACAGGCGTACCCATTCCAATTTGTTTATAAAACAAAACTATGTCTAAAAAGTTTTCAATAGGATTGCTCCAAAGATAAGGCCATAAAATATAAAAAACAAATACTGTAATGAATGGATATAAAATCAAACTGATAATTACGGCTATATTTTTTCTTTTTCTCCAAGCAGAAGTAAATATATAATAAAGTAGCCATAATCCCAAAATTGGTACGATAAAAAAGGCATTAAATTTAGTTCCGACTGCGAATGCCATAAAGATAGATGAAAGTATTAAATAAACCCATTTACTTTTGGTTATTCCAAGGTAAAATAAAATTATTGTTAATCCAAAAAATGCAGTCTCGGGCGGATCTTTAATGTTAAAATGCGACTCTGAGAAGAATAGTGGATAGGATGCTAATGCAAACGAAGATACAATGGCAGAAAAAACCCCAAATTTTAAATAAACGATAATAGACACCCCAAGGACAATAAGAAATGATGTAAATATTTCGAAAAAGTGATATGACTCAATATCCCCTAATATGTGTAATTTTTGATAAAAAACATAATTAAAAAATGCAGCCATAATATCCCCTACAGCTGGATGTCCATTTTCTATTTTTATTATTTCATTAAAGTTATATGTGTCATGTTGATAATAACTACGCCAAATATTTGAGTTTTTTGGATACAGCTTCTTAATGGCTTCTTCATAAATTAAATTACTCCCGTTATAATTTTCTCTATCTGATGGGCCACCAGGAGAAAAATCGCATGCAGGATTATTAGTGTCGACACAGTTAATATTTATTCTGGGATATGGAGGCAATGATTTATAATCTTTTTGTCCACCAGAAAGATAATAATGAAGATAAGCTTGTCCACGCATAAAATGGAATGGCTCATCCCAATTTACTCCATAATCAGAGAGTGTAGTTGTTCCAATAATTAAAAATAATATTGGCACAATACTAATCGCAATTTTATCCCAATATTTTTTTGTAAATTTATTTACTTTTTTTCTAAAATCCATATGTAATTTGGTATTAACGATATAATCAATTTCAAGGGTAATATTTTAAATAACCATTTATATTTTTCTAATTTGTCAAAACCATACTTGACTGGATCCAATAAAATATTACTTGTATAATCATGAATTGTAAAATTTTTTGCTAAACTTTTAAGACCGAAGTATGATCTGTATTTTCCAACAAACCCTGGAACTTGAAACGGTAACCATGACAAAAAAGGGATATTATATTGCGCCTCGATAATCGCATATTTATTCCTAGCTCCAAAAAAACAAACCCCACCAGTCTTTAGTAACCGATACAACTCCTTCATCAATTCCTTATCGCTATCGACAAACTCATAGATTTGGTTTGCGATTATAATATCGAAATATTCATCTTTAAAGTCTGTCTTTATACTATTTGTCATCTTAAACTTGAGATTACTTCTTTTAAACTTTTTTCTAGCCATTGTAATCGCTTTTTTATCGACGTCTATACCTACAACTGATCTTGTTTTTTTTGAAATGATATCTGATATCACGCCAGTTGAACAGCCATAATCTAGAACTCGCAAATTGGACAAGTTTTTACAATGAATTTTTAACACTCTAAAGATTTGGTTTCCAATTCTTTTTCTTTTGACTACATCTAAAATCTTTGGAACCTCATCGGAGTAATATTTATTCATTATTTAACAGTTTTTTAAAAAGATTTGTATATTGTGACCCAATGACTCTCCAAGTTAAATTATTAACAACTAGATGTCGCGACCTTTTTGACATAGATACCATTTTTGTTTTTGAAGTAGATATATCAATTAATGCCTTAGCTATTAAATCGCTTCTCTTTTCAGGAACTAGATATCCGTTTTTACCATTTTCTATAACTATCTTATAACCAGGGAAATCTGTTGTAACTACAGGTTTTGCACAGGCCATCGCTTCTACAACAGAAACTGATTGATCATCTAAGTTACCCTCTTCATCTCTTATTGATGGTAAAACAAAAATATCTCCAAGGTTTTGATAATAAAGCATCTCATCATATTTAACCCATCCAGGAAATCGGAAATATTGTTCCAATTTTAGTTCACGAACTCTTTGTTCTAGCTCTTGACGTTGATCTCCCTCGCCAAATATCATAAACACAACATTTCTATTCTTTTTAATAACCGTAGGAGCAGCTTCAATTAGATACTTATATCCCTTTTTAGACACCAACCTACCCACAGATGATATTACTAAGTTTTCTTTTTTAATGTTAAGTTTCTTTCGTATTTTTAGCACATTTTTAGTGGTAGGATATAATTTTTTAGGATCAGTTCCATACATGATCGGAAAAGATTTCTTTTGAATTGATCCTTTTTTAGTTCCCAACTTTTCACAGATTTGAGCCAAATCTTCTAAAAGCTGTGGACTGTTACTCGATATTGCACTTGATGTTTCTGCTGCAAATTTTGCCATATATCTATAAAGGTTATTTCTATCTGCCATATAAACATCTGATCCGGGAAGTGTTGAAACCACAGGAACTTCTGTCAATTTAGAAACAACACTTGCTATAAATCCATTAGGTAATATCCAATGAGCATTAACTATATCTATTTTTTCTTTTTTGACTAATTTATATAACGCAATAGTTCCAAAAATAAACATTAATGGAGAAAGTAGGAGATTAGTAAATTTTAATGTTTTATCATTTGTTAGTGTTTCGGAATAGCCAAGTTTATGCCAACTATCAAAAGGGACATATCTATACAAAACCAGTTTATATTTTTTAGATTTTAAATTTTTCCCAAATTTTGATGAAAAAGGAGTTAGAACTATTACTTCATTTTTATTTTCCACCATCCCTGATGCTACTCCATCCATAAAAGGAGCAGCTACATCTTTTTCAAACCTTGGAAAAGTGTGTGTGAGGATACATATTTTCATTTTATTAAATTTGATATTTTGACCACATCTTCTTTTTTTATTTCAGGATACATGGGTAAAGAAAGTACTTTTTCTGAAGAATCTTCTGTTATTGGAAAATCTCCTTTTTTATATCCTAAATGGGAAAATGATTTAACCAAGTGTATTGGAAGTGGATAATGTATCACAGATGGAATATCTTTAGACTTTAACAACTCAATTAACTTTTCTCTTTTATTTACTTTTATAACATAAAGATGGTAATTAGATTTTCCCTGATTATTTTCTTTAACTATTTCTATATTCTTTTTAGCTAAAAGCGAATCGTATACTCTTGCAATTTTATGTCTTTTCAAATTCCCTTTATCCAGATGTTTCAATTTTACAGAAAGTATTGCAGCATGTATTTCATCCAATCTACTATTATGTCCTACTTCAACACTATTATACCTACCCTGCTCTCCGTACATTCTCAAACTTTTAACTCTCTTGTAAAACTTTTTATTATTGGTAAGAACAGCTCCACCATCTCCATAAGTCCCTAAGTTTTTAGTTGGATAGAAACTAAAACACGAAATATCACCAAATGAGCCTGTTTTCCTACCTTTATATTCACTTCCTGCCGCTTGTGCACAATCTTCGATCAAGTAAATTTTCTTTTCTTTACAAAATTTTATTATTGGATCAAGATTAACTGGGTTGCCATACAAATGGACTACTAAAATTGCTTTCACATCTTTTGAATAATATTTTTTTACATTTTCAATATCTATGTTTAGACTTTCAGCATTAACATCAGCCAATTTTATCTTTACTCCTGAAAGAGCAACGCCAAAAACTGTTGGATAAACATTAGCGGGCATTAAAATGGAATCATTTTTTTTAAGTCCTAAGGATTTAACAGCTAAGGTAAGTGCGTCAGTTCCTGAAGCCAAGCCAACTGCAAATTTAGTTCCAATATAACTGGCTAACCTATTTTCGAAATTTTCGACTTCACTTCCCAAAATATAGACTCCACTGTTCAAAACTCTTTGAATAGAAGCATCAATCTCTTTTTTAATATTTTGATATTCTCCTGCCAAATCTATAAATTTCATTTATGGAGAAATAATAACAGTTTAAGTTCAATAATTCTAGTATCACCAATAATATTTTTTGTTTCTAAGATAAAAGTCAAATGTTTTTTTAAGACCTTTTTCTAAAGATACTTTTGGCTTCCATCTAATATCATGAGTTATTTTAGAATAATCAGCCACAAAATCACCTATTTCGACTTTCTTTCTTTCTTGTGGCATTTCAATGATTTTATATTTTCCTCTTTCTAAAATTTGTATTGCCTTTTTAACAAAATCTTTTAGTGAAATCGGATTACCGCCAATATTGTATGCATTGCCCCACACTTTATTTGATTTTCCGGACAAAAGAAAAGAATCTACAACGTCATCAACATAATTGATATCTCGTATTTGATTACCAGTACCATGTAATTCAACAGTTTGATCATCTATCAATTGTCTAATAAACCAGTTAAGTACACCTTGCCTAGGATGCTTCATTTGATGCCTTGGACCATATGTATTCGATATTCTAATGGAACATGATTTTAATCCAAAATCTCGATAATAAAGTAGATGATATTGTTCTCCTGCGTGTTTATTAATCCCGTTAGTATCTGTTGGTATCATTGGATGTTTTTCATCAACCGGTAGATATTGTGCACGCCCATATTGATTCCTAGTACCAGCAAAAAGGATTTTTGTTTCCGGTAATTTTTTCCTACAATATTCAAGAATGTTAATTTGTGAGATGGTGTTTATTTCTAAATCTCTCCACGGATTGTTCATACTGTCCACATGACTTAAAGTCCCTGCCATATTAAATATAATTTCGCTATTGGGTAAAATCTTTTCAAGGTCTTTAATGTTTCTTGTGTCACCTCTAAAAATTTTTATATCCTTTTCCAATCCTTTTAAATTAAACTCATTACCGCCTTGGTCATCAAAAAAAGTGTCTATTATTTTAACATTAGCGCCAAAGCTAACTAATTTTCTAACTAAAGTACTACCTATAAAACCAGCACCTCCAGTTACGAGAATATTTTTGTTTTTATAAAAATCTTTCATAAATTTGATTATATCAAACTGTTTATTAATTTTAAGCTTTCTTTTCTTGATTTTTGCCAACTAAACCTACTCGCCCATTTTTTTGCACCAATTGATAATCTTTGATATTTTGCTTTATCTTTTACTAATTTTTCAATTTCCATGGCTAAATCTTCTGGAGTACTGTTTTTTGTTAGAACACCGCTTAGGTTATCGCTCACTGAGTCAATAAGTCCTTGTGATGGATAAGCTATAACAGGAGTGCCAACTGCATTTGCCTCAATGTTGACCAAACCCCAACCTTCTCTTATTGATGGATTAATTAGTAGATACGACTTTGAAAGAATTTCAAACTTTTCTTCATCGGTTGGTCGTTTCCAGAATTCTATTTTTGAATTAAGATCAAATTTTCTTACTTTTTGCATTACTTTTTTGTAATATCTATCAGTTTCTGGTCTACCTATTATGCAAAAACTATAATTCCCTTTTTTGTTTAGAATATTAAAAGTTTTGATTGCATCCATTATTCCTTTGTCTGCAGTTAGTGGACCAAAATAAGTAATCATTTTGGGATTTGTTAATTTATGTTCAGGTATCTTTTTAGGTAAAATTACACCGTGTGGAACAACAGTAATGTTTTTTTCTTTTATACCAAATTTAATTAAATCTTCTTTGGCTGAATTTGAACCAACCATAAAATGTGTTTTTTTGTAAAAAAGAAATATTATCGGTTCAGTTATATAACCAATAAACCCAATTATAAAATTTATTGGAAATTTGAGTGGATTTTTAAACCAAACTTCCTTAGCAACTTCTTGTAGTACTGCAAGTTTTGGTTTTGTAACATAAAGTGGCGTAAAAAATGGAATTCCATGAAATTGATCAACTACAAAGTCAAAATTATTTTTATTTTTAAGATAGTAAAAAAACGCCTTGATCTGAACTCCTAAATATTGATTACCATTTCTAACAATTTTTATTCCATCTAGGTATTCTATTTGTTTAGAATCTTTGATGAGAGATGAAAATAAAGTCACGAAATGACCTTCTTTAACCCATCCTTTCATATGCTCATGCATAGACTGCTCTGCCCCACCTGCTAAGGGATGTTTCGGATCACGCCATGAAAAAACTAATATGTTCATATGATTTAAGATGTATGATATAAGATCTAAGATCTAAGATATTTAACCAAACCAGCAATAAGTCTACCAACTAAATTACATTGATCTATAAAGTTACCATATTCTTTGGAAGTGATATACGTCAAGTCCCTAGCAAGCAATAAGTGGTATTTCGTTTCTTCCAATGATCCCTTAGATAGATATAAAAATTGCAGAAATTCTTTTCTATACTGCCTTGAATTACCCTCAACTATATTAGCCGCTACTGACGAGACTGATCTACAAATCTGATCTATAAGTCTAAACTTTTCCTCATTTGGAAACTTTTTAGTTACTTTGTAAATTGCAATTACAAGTTTATGTGCTTCCTTCCATGCATCAAGTTTTTCAAAACTGTTTTTATTTTCCATACTTCTTATATCCTACATCATCCATCCTATATCTTACATCAATCACTAACCTCCCAAATCTCTGCATTTGCATTGGAATATATTTTTTCTATCCCCAAATCTCCTGGTGAAAATGGAAGTTTTTCTTTATACTGCTCAAATTTTACCAGATAAACATATTTTGCGTTTACTTTTTTAAATTCTTTTTGAGCTTCTTCAATTGTCTTTGCCTTAAAGACTGATGAGTTGTACACAATTGAATGTTTAGAATATTTTTTAACATAACTTCTTAAATTGGCAAAAACAATTGGTTTATTTTTTGTATGCCAAGAACACTGTAAGCACTCATTATCAAACACCATTACCTTACCCCGTGGCAAAGATTTTAAATATGAAAGTGCATAAATCTCGCCTTGTGGGATTAGATAATCTATTTTTTTGAAATAATCCCATCCAACACCTGTAATAAGTTTGAGGATAGATTTTTTTGCTTTAAAAAAATGTATCGCTTCAGACGTAAACCCTTGTACAATTTCTCCTTCAATATTATTAAAGGCTATTGTTTTAAAGGAAACTTCTATTTCGTTTTTATTTATTTTTAAATTAATTAGTGGATCATTTTTAATTTTTTTTGGAATTTTTATATTCTTTCCTTTAATAATGAAACTATTATCATTTGTTATGATTTCTGAATCTTTAGGCAATATCCAAACATCTTCTGGGTTTTGTACAGTATCTATTATCGATGGAATATTTATAGATAAATTAAATTCATAATTGGGTGATGCAAAATAGGGATCAATTAAATTTTTGCCGTAAGTTCTAATGTCTTTTATCTGAATAATATTGTTAACAATATTTTTAGTGTAATGTAATCTATAAAAAGGACTATTATACCAAACTGCTTCCACATCTTTTCCTAATAAATCCTTTGACTTTATTTGAGTACTGGGTGAGATGTTGGGGTATTTTTCTTTATATTTATCATAAAACTCAGACATCGTTACTACATTTATGCCTTTGTTTAAATATTCTTTAACCATTTCTATTTGTTTTGTAAATTCTCCAGCGTAACCTACTGGGTCAAGATCAGCTTCAAGACCTACTGTTATTTGACTTAAATTATTTGTGTTTAAATATAAATCTAATAGTTTATTAAAATAATTTATATCTAAATTATTTTCAGCAACTAAATAATCCTGTGTACTATAAAGACTACTATCGTAACCATTTAAAGGATCTCTTGAAGCCCACTGAATATTTACTAAATCTAACTTATTCTGAAGATTTGAGGCAGGAACTGCAGGGTAGCTTTTAATCGGATAATATGGCATTTGCCAAGGTTGACCCCAAAGTTGGTAACCATCAGTTGAAAATTGATCAGAACAAACAAGATTTGCAACTACTCCATATTTATCTTTTATATATGAAAGAGAATATCCATCTGTCCACCAAGAACCAATCGATTTTGGATATGCCCCAAATTCTTGCTTGAATTTGTCAAAAACTTTATCTATTAGTATTATCCGTTCCTCTTGTGTATATCCTGAAAGAAATACAGCACTTGCATGGTGCCAAAAACCACTATCGTGATATCCTACTCCAGATTCAGACGCAAAAGTTTTGGTTACTTCTAAAAAAATGCCAAATTCTTGATTTGTATCCATTTTTCTTATTTCATCAATAATATCTTTATTATTTAAAGCATCATAGGTAAGTAGCCATGTTGCAGGAAAACCATATTTCTTTACTGCTTTGTATTCACTTTTTAAACTTTCAGATGAAGTTGTTGTGTATCTTGAAATTCTCACAGGATTTACTATAGTAATAAATTTATTATCGGATGCTGACACTGTTTTTACTGAACAGAAAAAAATAATAAGAAGAATTATAATTTTTTTAAAAATCATAGTAATGAAGGATTCTTAATCGATAAAAAACAGCTAATGTATCCCAAAGCATCCAAAAAACTGTTTTCCACTTAATTCTACTTGTTTCTTTATTAAACACAACCTCAATAGGAGCTTCATAAATTCTAGTAAATCCAAAATGTTTCGCTACAACTAACATTTCTATATCCATAGCATATGTTTTAACTAAAAGTTTTGGAACAATTTTTTCTACCACTTTTCTTTTAAAAAGTTTTATTCCACTTTGTGTGTCAGTAAGTTTTAAACCAAAAAGAAGTTTTACCCCAAAATAGTAACCCAAACTTAAAACCTTTCGTATAAATGGGTAATTAACCTGAGAAACAGGATGCCTTTTACTACCCACAATTATATCAGCATCATACCAATCCATATGAGCCATAAGCATCATCATACTTTTAGGACTTATATCCATTCCCGAATCTAAAAAGGAAATTAAATCTCCTTTTGCTTTACTCATTCCATATCTCACAGCATAGCCTTTACCTTTGTTTTGATTGTATCCGTACATTTTTATATTACTTGATTTAATCTTTAAGGCCTCTTTCAGAGTTCCATCAACTTTACCATCAACAACACAGATTATTTCATAATCATATGATGTTCCTAGTCCCTTACTCATTACTGATTCGATATTTTTCAAATCTTTTTTAATAGTTTTTTCCTGTTTATAAGCAGGTACTATTATCGACAAATATTTCTTACTTTTGTTTATCATATTTTTCGTCTTGCAAAATTATACCCCAAAAACAAAGATATTGATAAAAACATAACAATAGTTGTGAACATTGAAACTTTAATTATTTCTGATATGTTTTTATGATATACATATATTAAAATAGGTTGGACAATTGCTGCTACTAATGGAATAACTACAACTATTGTTTTAGAAACTGAAAGTAAAAAGTTTAGTAAAAAATTCGACAAAGAATAGAAAAGTACAAAAATTCCCATAAATACTAGTTCAGATTTTGCTGATAAATAATCATTACCATAAAGTGTTCTAATAATTAAATCCGGAAATAGCCAATATATTAATGTAACTGTAACACCAATTGCAGAAGTAATAATTAGAGAAACTATAAATATTTTTACATAACCTTTATTGTTTACCTTTCTTTTTACTACTATTGGAAACATTGCAGAAGCTACAGGAGCAGACGCGAAAAAGATTATTTTACCTAGTGTCGAAAGCGCTGCATAAATCCCTGCATCATAAGGAGAAAGAAAATGTTTTACTAAAATAACATCTAGTGTAAATATTGAAGTAAATGCAAGTGATTGAATCAAAACTGGAAATGAATATTTTAAAAAATCTTTGAGATCGTATATTTTACTATATCTATATATTTTTCTATTTGCTATTTTATTTACTGATGGAATAGATATTAAATAAGCAAAAATTGCTCCCAAAACGATCCCCCCCATCGCACCAAAAACAGAAAAGCCTAATAATATAAATAATATACCGAACACCAATTTTCCAATTGACGAAACAAAGCCTGGTAATATATAGCCAGAAAATCTTAATAGACCTTGAGATGTTGCCTGATTAACTAAAGTTGTTAGCGAAAAAAATATAATCGGGGCAATTAACACTACTAAAAATATATTATCAATACGCAAAAAATTAGCAATAAAAGGAGAACTAACCACCAGTAGTCCTGCAAGAATCAGGGCAATAACAAATATTAATTTATTTATTGATTTATAAACTAAAGAGATTTCATTGTGACTTTTACAAGAAGATATAAATTTTACTATTGCCACAGATGTAGATGTCGGTACTATTCCAACAATATACAAAATCGAAAAAAGACTTGCTAAAGTACCATAATTAATTGGTCCAAGTAGACGTCCAACAATCAGATGATAGAAATAATTAATAACATTTATAACCATACTTCCACCCACCATCACAACACCACCAAAAAACAATGGGTGAGATATTACTTTTTTTAATCTTTTCATTTATTTTAATAGTGTTTTTTTTAATCCGATTTCAAGTTTTGTAAATTTTGATGCATCAATTCCAATATCTTGTAAGGCTTTTGTATTAGCTACACTTTCAAATAATTCGTTCCGTGCATCAGAATAAATTGTCTTATATTTTATATTTAAAACTTTACCTAAAAGCTTTCCCAGTTTCACAATTTTAATACTTTCCCCTGTACCCAAATCTATAGCTTGCTCTAAAGATTTAATGTTTATTAATTTTTCAACAGTATTAATTACGTCATTAATATAAATAAAATCGCGAGTTTGATTACCTGTTCCAAATATCTCAATTTGTCTTTTTTTTCTAATTCTTTCTGCAAAATTGTGTATAACATATCCATATGCAGAATTTTGACCTACACCATAAATATTAAATGGTCTTACAATTACTATTTCAATTTGATTCTTATAACATTTAGAAATTGTTTCTGCAAAAATTTTTGATGCCCCATAAGGTGTCAATGGATCTCCATAAACCGCTGCAGATGAAAAGATTATGATTTTTCTAACCCCTTTTTTAATTGATGCTTTAATTACTTTATAAGTACCTATACCATTATTTAACAAATATTCTTCAGGTTTCTCCCAAGATTCAATTCCTGATATAAAAGCTGCAAGATGAATTACAACTTCAATTTTATTAAGATGTTTTTCTAATAATTTTTCATTAAATATATCTCTACCAATTTTTAAATCATATTCAACAATTTCATATTTTTTTCCTAAACTCTTTACTAAATGTTTACCAACAAACCCCTTTGATCCTGTAATTAATATTTTCATATCATGATACAAAATAACCTCTAATAAAAAATGACTCTGCAATAACAAGCATTATAGCCAAAATAACAAAAATCCCAATAAGCAAAGGTTTTTTTGTGTTTATTAATTTTTGAGAAGCAAATAAAAATAATGGAAATAAAATAAGCACATATCTAGGAAGAGACGAAAAACTACCAGACAAAGTAGGAATTAAATATCCAAGAGTTGCAAATAACCAGTAATCCCAACGTATTTTTTTGAATGAGAACATAAGTAAACATATGAATAAAGAAGCTACAAAAAACTCAAGTAAAACGGTAAAAACTATTGGGAAATAGTCCCAAGAAAGATCTGGTATTATTTTTACAATATAACGATAAAAAACTTGAGGTAAGATTATCAATGTTTTAGATCTTTGTTCTCCAAAAAGAGTAGCGGTCTTAAAAAAATTTAAGAATCCTCCCCAATTAAGATATGAGTAATACATAAATCCCAATAATCCTGATGGCATTAACAAAAGAGACAATAATTCTTTCTTTATTGTTTTTTTAGTTAAAATAAAATGACCTAAAAATACTGGTAATAAAATAATTCCTACAACACGAGTTGCAGATATTAATACTCCTAAAATTGATGCTAAAAAATATTTTTGTTTTCTAAAAAAATAAAACGACCAAACAACAAGACATAAAAATAAACTTTCTGTATAAACTGCTCCAAAATAAAAAGATGTTGGAAATAATAAAAGTAAAACAACAGCTAACTTTGATATTTTTTCTGAATAATCAAGAAGAGCCAATTTATAAAAACCCAAAAGTGCTAGAAACAAACTGATATTTGATACTAAAATCCCTGACCATAAATAGTTTACTAGACTTTTTCCTAAAATATTTGAAAATAAATCAATTAAAAATGGATACAAAGGAAAGTAAAATTGTTGCAAATTTTTATATCCATATATCGCAATTGATAGATAATGTTCCCCATCAAAATTAGCCCAACCCCAAAATAATGGATTTGTTATGTAGTTAATATATTTTCCACCAAAAAAATTCTGACTAAATAATGGTAAGTATCTAATAGATAAAATTGCTATTAAAGTTATTGCTATTCTCCAAATAACGAAGCTTTTTAAGATAAACCAAAAATTACGCTTTTGCATATATTTCTATTGTTTCTTTTGCATTCTTGTCCCAAGAATATTTTTTAACTTGTTCAAAACCTTTTTTAATATACTCATTTCTGGTTTCAGCACTAATCATAAATTTGTTTATTTTTTCTACTAAATCATCAACACCGTATGGATCAAAATACAAACATGCATCTTCACAAACTTCAACTAGTGCCTGAGTTTTACTACAAATTACAGGACAGCCAACTGTCATAGCCTCAAGTGGTGGCATACCAAAACCTTCATAAAAAGAAGGTTGGATACAAACCGTGGCAAGGTTAAATAATTTATTTAAGTCCTCATCACTAACATAACCAACTCGTATTATATTTTTGTTTCCAATCAATTTTGAAAGTTCATTTAAATGTGCAAGTTGTGGGTGAGGTATACCAAGAATAAAACGTAACCAATCTTGCGGGCCTTTCAAATTTTTTAAATCACTTTTATATCCTTCAACTTCGGTGGCTTCTTTCCCGATAACCACCACTTTTGTATTAGTAATATTGCAGGCTTTCAATAAGGTTGTTAAATTTTTATTATAATTAATACCATGATCAAATAAAACAAATTTATTAGGTAATTTGTATTTTTCTTTTATTTCTTTCTCCCAATTTTCTGTTTTTAATTTTTGAATAGCTTTTTTGGGTGCAATATATATGACATTTACTATCTCAGATTTAACTCCTAAAAATCTACAAATGTCTTTTTTCGAAGTCTCCGAAATTGTTATTATCGCATCAACATATAACTTTATCAGTATTTTATTTATCAAAAATTTAATTCTTCCTTTTATACCAGCTTGATAGTATTTTGGATAAATAAGTGGAATTAAATCATGAACTGTTAATATAAATTTAGTATTTTTAGGCTTTGTAAATGGAAGTGAAATAAAAAATGGTCTAAAGGCAGTAAAATGAACTATATCAAATTTTGAAAAATCGCTATTTCTGGTTAAACCCTCAAGATCAACTTTTTTATTAGATGCCTTTCTTAAAGCATCAAAAAGTCCTTGATTATTGGCTCCAATCCCACGAACCGAATCAAGTTTACTTGAAGCCCCACTTACTAGTGCAATTTTCATAAGCGAAGCTTGTTCATTCATAGCTTTATCGTTGAATCTCGTTGATTTATTTGACATATTATGTTATTATACACATTAAGATAATCTCTCGGCCGAAGTTTTCGTACTTCAACCTGGCGGGGAGATTTCTTTTTTATATGGGATAATTATACCCTATTGTAATCTGGGGAGGAAAACTCATATTCAACTTCTCTACTTTCAAGTTTTAAAAGTTCCACTATTTTTTGACCTACCCATTCAGGAGTTAGATATCCTTTACCATTTTCCATATCTCTCTTTTTTTCTTCAAAACTCATCGATCCAAAACTAGTTAAGGTACTACCTAGGGTAAGTAAACAAAACTCAGGCTTCTTAAATCTTTTATACTCTTCTGCTAGTGTTAACATCAAACCACGAAGTGCAAATTTTGAAGTACAATATGCAGATCTTTGTGGTTCAGGAAAAACCCCCATGCCAGAACCTAGACTCAATACAATTGATTCACTTGAGTTATTAAGATTAGAAATTAATTCTTTTATCATGATGAACGTTGCATTTAGATTAATATTCATCGATTTATTCCATTCTTCTAGACTTAATTCTTCAAGTGGTTTATAAATTCCAATTCCAGCAGCATTTATTAAAACATCAATCTTTGAATATTTTTTTGATATTTTATCTGCAACCTTCATAGTATCATCTTGATCAGACAGATCAGCAACAAAGTAAACACTATTTTTATTGTTTAATGGTCTCAACTGATTCTGAAGTTCACTCTCGATTTTTGAAACCAGTATTTGCGTGACACCCTCAATATCTAATCTTTTAACCAACTCCCTGCCAATACCACCTGTAGCCCCAGTTACAACCACAACTTTGTTTTTTAAGTTCATTTTACTAATTATACGTACTTTACTTCCAAAATTCTATCTATTCTAAAAACCCTTTCTTTACCTCTTAAATCATCATCTGTAACTACAACCACTTTATTTTTCAAATCCATATTATTTATTTATAAATATCTTTTCTGTGTCCCAACAATAAAACAGTTATCATTTTACCGTCAATATCATAAATTACGCGATAATCACCAATTCTTAACCTGTATGAACCAATTTTAAATTTTGTTAGCCTTCTGTTACTAAATAAAATCTCTTCTTTAGATATTTGATCCAATTTACAAACAATCTTTTTCTGGACAGTTTTATCCAGTTTTTTAAGTTGCTTTAATGCTTTAGTCTTAAATTCGTAAGAATACACTAATTAATTATAGCCCAGTATTTCTTTAACTTCATCTGAAGAATATAATCTTTTTGATTTTCTAGAATTAGCAATCGCTTTTATATAATTTGGACTTGATAGAGCTTCAATATCTTCGAGAAGTGACTCCCAAAGTACGTTTGGGATTAATACCCCAAGTGGTTCCTGATTTCTCATTACTCGTACAAATTTGCCTTTGTCCTTGGCTCTAGTAAATAATTTTGTTATTCCAGCTTGAGCTTCCTGAACAGAAGCAAATGATTCCATTGTTATTAATTGCTGTGTCATATGTCACAATTATGACAGAACTATGACAGATGTCAAGAAGTAATGTATTTAAAATATGCAATTGGGAAATGCCAAGAAGAAAACAAACTCCAAAGAAAACCATTTACTCCATCAAGAAAACCTTTATGGCGCAGGAACAGTGAACAAAAAGTGATTAGTGGTTTGTGGACAGTGAACAGATAAAAAGACCAAATACTTTTTGGTAGTTCTTTAGAACTCAACTCTTCAGCCTGAATATCTGTATATCTATTTAACCTCATGAAATATCTTTTTAAAGTTGGGGAATCGAAATGTAACAAATCTCCGTTTAACCAACCCACTTTTCCATCAAGTTCAATTTGTTCATGGACTGATTTAGATGGAAACTTGGCAAAACCTTTTTTAACTAGTCTAATTACCCCATCAGGGTATACACCTGCATGAATTAAGGGTTTACCCAAAAACATATTCCTTCTGGGAATAAAATAGCCAACAACTTCTCCATTATCTTTGCCTATTTTACCGTCTCTTTTTTCAATTAACTTCTGGTGTCTAAGAAAAAGTGGATTATTATTAACAATTGGTGATTGATGATTACTTACTGCAATAATTTGCTTTCTAAGTTCATGAGATACCACTTCATCTGCATCAAGCTGTAATACCCATTCACCTTTTGCTTTTTCTAGTGCTTTTTGTTTAGTTATATGAAAAATATCATGATGAGGTTCAAGAAATACTTTTGCGCCAAACTTTTCTGCAATTTCTCTTGTTTTATCTGTAGAATACTCATCAAAAATAATAATTTCATCCGCCAGCTGGCGGACTGATTCCAAACACTTTGCAATATTTTCTTCTTCGTTTCTTGTAGCTAACACTACACTTAATTTTATTTTGTTCATAGTTTTAATCATTGATGCCCTTCTACTATATAAAATGCGTCTGTCTTATCAGGATACTTAATAAGCTTATCTAGGTCAAATTGCTGGATATATCTAAGTCCTGTGTAATAGCTTGGTGTAATTGCATACAGTATTTCAGCATTTGGATAACTATTAATAATGTTCCATCCTCCAAACTGATATTTTCCAAACGACAGAACTGTATTAAAACTTTTTGAATTACTTTCATCATATTTTACAGTTTTTAAAAGTTCTGGGAGTGAAACTTTTTGGTAGTATAGAAAATAAATATATGGTTGTTGTCTAATATTGTCTACATACATTTTATAAAAATTTTTATCTTCTTTTGTATATTCAACTATCTGCTTCATTCCATACTGCCATTCAATAGCTTCTTTGATTGGATAAATTTTTGAATAATAATTTAAATAGTTTGTTGCCTCTTTACCTACTAATATTAAAATTAATATTAACGATATTGTTTGCAGTAGCTTACCAAATTTATATTTGGCCAAGCTTTGTTTATTCTTAAACAACATCACAATTGAAGATGCACCAACAGCAGACAATAACATTACTGGCCCTATCATAAATATTCCTCTAATTGCACTTGGATCAAATGATGATACTGCCCCAGGAATTGGAGATATTAGTAACCAAATTAATATAAGTATCATTGCTTGCCACTTTCGCTTAACAAACAAGGCAATTAAACCTGCAAAAAACAAAATTAAATCAATTTTATAAAACTCTCCAATTACTTTTACTGAAGCCCTTGGCCCTAAATCTCCAGTTTGAAATAAATATGAATAACTAAAGTATTTTTTGTAATTATTTAAAATAATGTTTATTTCATCTCCACTTTTTGCAATCATTTCCTCTGAAAATTTTGTTTGATTAATCCTAGCAAACCCTAAAATCTTTGGTTCAGCTATTATCAAACCTGCAAAAAACAGAGTAACCACAATAGATAGAATAAGCATCTTTTTGTTGGTAAATATTTTTTTGATATTAAGTAAAGAGGCAATTAACACAACTATCGGAACCACAATTTTGGCTGAGTGGTATGAAAAAAAACTTAAACCAAAAAATACGAACGAAATAGGAAACAAATAGTTCTTTTTTCGTATACCTACGTAAAATAAAGACAATCCTCCTATTAAAAAGAATAGTGCAAAATTATTTTCCCAAAGACCTCTTGAAAAATGAATGTGATATGGAGAGACAGCAAGAAATAACGAGGATAATAACCCGGCCAAATCACTTTTAAACAACTCTCTAGCCAAAAAGAATATTGCAAATACAGATAAAACACCAATTCCAGCGCTTGTTGCGCGAATATTAAAATCAGTCAGACCAAACAATTTAACTACTACTGCTGTTAAATAAATATGTACTGGATGCTTGTCATCGGCAAACGACTTAAATATAATTGGAAATTTATTTCCATACTCATCAGCCCCCCAGTTTGCAATAGTGTATGCATTATAGCCAGCTGCTACTTCATCCCAATTTAAAGATATTGGTATTTGATCAAGTTTGTAAAATCGCAAGAACCCAGCAAAAGTAATAATTAACCCTAGCAGTATGTAAGTTATTTTGTTTGACATAATTTTGGAAAAGTATAATTACCGAACGATGCGACAGTTGAAAAGCCCCAGTCTGAAACAGGATTTAAAACGCGAGACGCGATAAAATAATTTGGATCAACTTTATTCATTTCATCGTCTACGCCGTAGAAAAGTGCAAAAATATAAGGCTGAGCAAATTCATCAAAAACACATCCACTTTTTTGTTTTTGAAATATTTGTTTGTATTCAATCTGCCACGAAGATGATGATAAGTTGTTATATTGAGTAGCGAATTTGTACATATAATTTTCAAAACAAAGTGAGTACAAAACAAGAACAGTAACAAAAATTAATTGTTTTTGTTTTTTAAAAAAATTAGATAAATAATAAATTCCGATTGCAGATATTACCGACATTATTGGACTCATTAAAATAGAACGCAAGGCATGTGGATTTTCTTTTGTAATACTGGCAGGAATTGGAGCCAGTAATAAAATGGCTAAAATATAATATAGTTTTCTATCTTTTTTCTTTAGAATGTATATTATTCCTAAAACTAAAAATATTGCATCTAAATAATATAACTGTCCTGTATTTAGCATTTGACTTCTGGGGTTTGTATCTCCTGTAATAAACAAAAAGTCAGGAGAAAAGTTTTTTATATAATTTTGGACAATGTTTTTTGATCCAACTGTTTGCAGCCTCGATAGTCCTGAATCCTGTTTGTATAATTTATATAGTGGAAAAATGCTTATCAACAAAAATAATATCGAAACTACAACAACAGTAAATCTTTTCTTTAATAAGCGAAGCTTGCTAGTTCCTAGTAAAAAATACAGTAGCGCTGGACCAAGTACTAAAGGTGTTAATATTCTAAAGCTATTGTAACTATAAGCAGATCCAATGAATAAAAGAGTCGCTAAAATTAATTTATTTCTAATTATTAAATAAATTGCCCAGATAAAAAACGCTAATCCTGCAGTTGCTTCATATCCTGTCCTTGAAAAGATAAAAAACCAAGGTGAAATAGAAAAAAGATAAGAAGAAAAGAGAGATAATAATTTGCCTGCCTGCGCAGGCAGGTTTTTTGTTAATTCTAAAACTACTAGGTACAAACCAATGACTGATAACAAACCATAAATAACCGATGGCAAACGTACAGCAAATGGAGTTAAACCAAAAATAGACTCTGTAAACATAACAGAATAAATATAAACAGGTAGTTTAAATTCACCAAAAGCTCTAAAATGAAGTGGCATAAACTCCCCCCATTCATCTCTACCAGTTTGTAAAATACTATATGCATTATAACCAATTGATGCCTCATCCCAGTAAACAGAAGAAGGAATTGTGTCTATTTTAAAAAGTCTAGTTCCCAAAAACAATAAACAAATTAAAATCAAAACAAAATTAGTTTGTAGTAATCTCAAAAGCTTCTTCACCATTTAAAAAGTTTATCCTTTCTAATATTATTGCACTTTCTGGAAAATCACCAGACTTACCTACAAATAATATTTTTGTGTCTGGATTTGCGCGAACTATATCTTCATACTTTGTTCCTTTATCTCCCAAATCTGGAAAATAGTATTTATCAAATTTTAATACTCTTACCCAATCAAAAGTTTCAAAACGATTAAGATTTGGACTATTTTGATATTTTGCGGGATCATATTTCAAATTAAAAAGAGTAAAAATATGTGGCTCACCATAACTTCTTGTATAAACAACTAAATCATATTTATCTTGGTTATTTTTTATATATTCTACAACTTGGGAATTGCCATACTGCCAATCCTTTGAATAGCGTATAGGGTATAGGATATAGAGATTAATAGCAAACATATAAAAATTAACTATAAACAAAATTACAGACAAACTTAAAATTATTTTTTTGTATCTTTTAAATTTAAAAAATTCAAATATTCCTACTGCTGAAAAAATTTGGTAAACAGGTACAGCAATTAGAGTGCGAAGCGCATTTGGAATACTATCATTGGTCATTGATACAGGTACAAAAGCTAAAAGTAACCACGGTAATAAAATTTTTAATGATCTATCTTTTCTTTTTATTAATAAATACAACCCATAAATCAAAAACGGTGCTTGGATCCAGTACAATTCCCCAACGCCTTGAACATGATGTTGTTTATGTCCAGCTCCATCTAAAAATAAAAAACTAGGAGTAAAATGAGCTAAATAATTTTTGGAGAAATAATATGTATTATATGTATATCTATTATGTATTAATTTAGTTAGAGATGGTGGTAGTTTTGATAAATTTCTTCTCTCCTCAATTCTAGGTACTAGTCCCTTGTCATCTGTAATACTTACTAATTTATATCTTGCTGCAGCATCACCCGATATAACAAATGGAATAATTGGGATTGCTAAAGCTACAAATGTCAAAAAACCAAAAAGAGCATATTTAAAATTCTTTAACATAAATTTGTAGTTAATAAGATAAAACACAAATAAGAACAATGGTGTGAAAACCCTAGCGGTATTATATGTATAAACGGATATTACAAACGGAATTGTTGAAATAACAAGCCATTTTGGTTTTTTAAATCCTTTAATCAAAAACCAAATCGCCATCAAAAACCAAAACAGAGAAAAGGATGATTCAAAAGAAGCTCTTGTTAATTGTATGTGCCACGGGGATATTGCGAGAAGAAACGTGCCGATCAGGGATATAGGACGTAGGTTGTAAAGTCGCTGCAACAATAAGTACAAAAGTAAGACGGTTAAAGTACCATAAACAACAGGAGTGATTCTAACTCCTAATTCATTAAGACCAAAAAAATATATTCCCGGAATTGAAGCATATATTTGAGCTGGAAGTTTATATTCTCCAAATGATTTAAAATGAAGTGGCACAAACTCCCCCCATTCATCTTTGCCAGTCAACATAATGCTATATGCGTTGTATCCAATTGAAGTCTCATCCCAATTCAAGGATGGTGGAATAGAAGTAATTTTGTATATTCGTAAAAAGAAACTTAAAGCAATAATTAATGTTAATATAAATCTATTTTTCATAGCTTTGCTGAATCTCATTTGAAATTATTACATTGTTATATTTTTTAGGAAATTTGCCATATTGAGCTATCACTTCTTTTGGGTCTATTTTTGCATAAACTGGGTATGCATATTCTATATTGTCTATGCTTGTCGCGAGCACAACTCGTTGATTTTTGTCAGTGTTAATAGCTTTTAAGGATGCAGTTTTTGCCTCAAGTGACCAAAAACTTCCAAACTTATTTGGCGCGAAGAAATAAACCACCATTAAAACACCAATGAGTTGTATTAATATTAAGAAAATAAATACATTTTTTAATTTATTTGAAACACTTAATAATCCATAAGCTGAAATTAAAATAAAAGGAGGCAACATCAAATTATTTCGAAGCGCATGAGTTTGTCCTAAAAACATAGTGGCAAGTGGCGTAATTAATATCCAAGATATTAATAACACTAAAGCTTTTTTATTATCTTTAAATAAAAAGTATAATCCTACAAATAAAAGTGGTAATTCAACTAGATATAACATTCCCCACTCACCTGGGTTGTGTCGAGGATTCCTGTCGCCTCTTAAATATAAAAACTGAGGTGATAAATTTTCCATATAATTCTCAAAAAGAATTCGAGAATATTTTAATGGTTTATTATAAATGAATGGTTTAATAGATTCTGGCAATGTTGAAAGATTTCTTTCTTCATTAATTTTTTGAATAATACTTTCTTTTAAATTAGAATCAGAAAAGGTGTTTATATTAAAAAATCTATTATCAGACACACCATTTATTGTTTCTTTTAGAGAAAATCCCGCAAAGACAGCTAAAACTGCAAGAGATAAAAGAAAAGTTTTGTTTTGAAATGTTCTTTTTATTTCTGAAAAAAATATAAAGGCTAAAAATAATAATGGAATAGTTAATTTAAAGGTTGGATAGGTAAATATTGCTACACCAAAAAGTATTGCCATAAATATATATTTTTTATACAAAAACATAACACCTCCGAAAAGAGTTAAAAATAATGCAAAATGTGCTTCAAACCCAGCACGAGATAAATAAATATCCCATAGCGAGACTGAAGTTAAAAATGAAGCCATTAATCCTATCTTTTGGCTAAACAACTTCTTTCCTAAAAAATACATCAAAATAATTATTCCTAGTCCAGATAGAAGTGATAAACCCCTGACTCCCCAAACAGTAGGTCCAAAAATAGCTATAAACGGTATACTACCGTAAACATAGCCTGCAGGCCTACCTGCACCCATTTTAAATGTTAACGGTAGAAACTGTCCTGTTTGATCCATTCCAGTTTTTAAAATACTATATGAATCGTAAACAATTGTTAATTCATCACCATATAAAGGAAGTGAATTAATTTTATATACACGAATGATAAACCCAAGTATTAATATCGCAAGTAGTATATAATTTGAATATGGAATCTGTCTTAATGGGATCAATTTTTGTATTTTCTTTAGCCACTCTAGTTTCATATATCTTAATTGTACTAAATATTCCCTATTTAATCATTGTTGTTTTGTTTTTATCTTTGATCCTATATCTTAAATCCATCATCAGAGCAGTAAAATTAATCAAAATCAACTTCAATATTCGCTCATTGGTAGTATTAGTAGTATTTGTAATTGGTATCATTGGCCAGCTTGCAGTCATTGCTCCAAGTGGAATATACAAATCAGGAGATTTAGTCTTTTGGAGCGCCCACGGACATGATGGAACATGGCATATTGCTTTAATGGAAGAAATGAAAAAAGGTTGGCCATTAGAAAATCCAATTTTTGCAGGTACACCTCTTAAAAATTATCATTTCTTCTCTGACATCTTACCTGCAATGGTAAGTAAATATACAAACATTAGTAATTTTAATTTGTATTTTAGAATTTTCCCTTTCTTCTATTCACTATTTTTGGGAGCATCAGTATTCTACCTAACAAAAAAATTAACTAAAAACTTCTCTAGCGGAATTTGGGCAACTATTTTTACCTATTTTGCAGGCAGTTTTGGATACTTAATCAACAAAGGTGAAAGTGTCTTTTGGGCAACACAAATACAAAGTTCAAGTGGAAATCCTCCACAAATTATTTCAAATTTTTTGTTTTTAGCATCAATTTACTTTACGATAACTTTTTTAGAACAAAAAGAGAAGAAGTTACAAATTAAGTATTTTCTAATTTCGTTTATATTACTTGGAACAATTTCTGCTTTTAAAATTTATGCAGGAGTTATTTTACTATTAACTTTAGCAATTATTGGAACTTGGAACTTAATATTTAATAAAGACCTTAGATTATTTTTGCTTACTTTATTTAGTGGAATCCTAGCACTTATTATTTATCTACCAAATTCATCAGGAAAATCATTCTTAATCTTTGAACCATGGTGGTATATCAGAACAATGATAGTTGAACCATCAAGATTAAATCTATTAGATTGGGAATTAAGGCGTCAAACATACATATACGAACACAATTGGAAACGTGTTATTTGGCTTGAAGGAATGGGTTTTTTAATTTTCTTCTTTGGAAATTTGGGAATGAGATTTTTAGGTTTATGGGAATTCGTGAAAACAAATGCAATTTTTAAAATATCTATAGTTCTTTCGCTTGTATTACCACTTCTATTTTTACAAAAAGGAATTGCCAGTAATACTTCACAATTTTTACAATATTTCATATTACTTTTTGGAATATTATCAGGAATAGCAGTTTCAAAAATAGTTACTAACAAAAAATTTATCTTTTTAACTCCAATTATTATAATACTAATGATTCCAACACAAGTAAGATTATTAAAAGAATTTTACATATCAGAAGGTCATCTACGACCCGCTTTTACTAAAATTAGTTCCTCTGAAATTGAAGCATTAGATTTTATAAAACAAAATTCTGGAAAAGATGCCGTTATTGTTACACCTCCATATAATCAATATTTAAATGAAGGTTTAGCTATTCCAAATATATGGGATTGGTTTGATACTGCATATGTTTCAGCTCTTTCTTCAAGGAGGACTTATTTTGATGATTATGAACAAGTAGACATCATGGGCTATGATTATCGCATAAGACTTGAAATCAAAAAAATTATTTTTGAAAGCAAAGATCTTGACGAAGTCAGTAAATCACTTTCGTCCACTAAAACCAATTTATTATATTTCCCAAAAGCATTAAGACCAAAGATAGACTTACAAAATATTGGACTTACTTTATTCTTTGAAAATCAAGAAATAGAAGTTTGGAAAATAAATTAGAATAAACTACTTTTATGACTTCTAGTCTACTATCTGGTTTGTGATATGTCACAATTGGGGCACCTCCTAGATGTGTTTCGTCATCATATATAAACTCTAGAATTTCATCAGTTGGTTCTGTTAAAAATACTCCAATTGTTTCTTCATCTCCTGCACTAGGTGAAGAAAGAATAAAATAATATTTTTTATTTTCTGAATCTACTACATTTTCAAACACTATTTTTACAAAGTCCCCATCCCCAATATTAAAACCATTTAAAGTTGTCGTTCTAATTAAATTATCACTATCATCATACAAATTAAAAATAATATCTTTCTTGTTTTTTAAATTTGGATTTTTAATAGTTGTACCAATTGCAACTAAATTTTTATTTTTTGACACAAAATACTGTGTAAAATCACGTTGGCCGTAAATTGAAACACTACCTTTACTACCATATCCCGGCTGATCATTTGCAGGAATCATTTTAATAAAACTTGCCAATAACCCTGGAACAACAAATAATAAAAACAGAATTGTAAAAATTGTAAATAAATTAAATTTGTTCATCTTTAAGTAAATTAAACGATAATAAAACAGACATTCCAGCCATAACAGAATGTATTATACTTTGAAAATTATATGGGTCATATAATTTCTGTATAACAATAAACGGTGTTGGAAGCAAATCATACCAAGTAGTATATATTCTAAAAAGTGATATTGTCATTGACCTGTCTGTATAAAATAGTGGGATTGAAATAGCAAGCATAGACCACAAAAGCACAGGCCAAAGTGTAATTGGTTTTTTAATTACTACTATTACTAAAAATGGTGCAATCCACAAAAGCCAAGAAATATGAAAGTGAGAAAATGAAAATAGTACAAGTAGCAAAACAATAAAATAATTAAGTAATTTAATGTTCTTCTCATACATCCAAGCAAAACAAAATAATATTGAAAGTAAAAATATGCCAATAATCATAGATTCACCAAACCCTATTTCAAAATTTGGACTAAATATTCTGACAGATAATCCCGAAACAAGCGCGGATTTTACAAAAGCCTCTGACCAAAAAGGAATTACTGATGCGATAAATATTGAAATTGGAATTAATACAGTTAATATTTTATCTTTAATGTTTTTTGCTTCTAAATATATAAATGGAACAAAAAGTAATGGATAAAGTTTAAAAGAAATTGCAAGACCTAGAAAAACTGAGGCAGTTATTAATTTCTCTCTTTTAATATATAAAAAAGCAATAACTGTTAATAAAACTGCATAGATATCAATATTTGAAAAGGCATAAATTAGAATAATTGTAAATGGATTAAATAACCAAAGAGTAAAAGCTTGCTCTCCTTTTTTTCTGTTCTTAAAGAAGTTGAGTAATAAAAAGGCAATTGAAATATCACAAACTAGAAGTGGAAACTTTAAAAATATTAAGTATTTAATAATATTCGGATTATTTACCACAGAATTTGCTCCAGCATCACTAAGCCAATTGCTAAAATCATTACCTAAAAAGCTAGAGACAAATGTTTGATAACTGCCTAAAGTCAAATAGCTAAGCGGGAAATAAACAAATTCTTCTTTTAAAGGAAGGCTTACTTTATTATTTATTAGATATGGATAAATATTAACAATACCCTTTTTAAGAAAAGATGTTTGAAAAGCAATAGTCTTTATATCGGGATGAAACAACAAACCAGATACCAATAATCTTAAGGCAACAGCGATTAATAAAAGTTTACGCATATTCATATATATAATAGGCAGATATTCCTGTAAATATTGTCTGTAAGATACTTCTTGAAACATTGATGTCAAGATTTAATCCTAATAACTGCCAAACTGGGGGAAGATTATAAAGAGTGGGATTTATGGCCGAGAACAAGCCAATTGAAAGTCCTGAATCAAAAAAGGTAATCATTCCAATAAAAGTTATTAACAACATTACAAAAAGTGGCCAATGCTTTAATTTTGTTTTAACAAGATCAATTACAAAAAACGGCATGGTCCACAAAAACCATTGAGGATGAAAGTGGGTGAAGATGAAAAATACTAAAATCATTACAAAAAATCTTTTCCATAGATCTTCTACTAAAGTTTTTTTGTAAAAAAACAAAATGTAAAAAAAGATGACAGCTGCTAAAAATAAAATTATTGATTCACCACCTGAAACTGGAACATTAGCGTAAAAGCTTTTGGTCGTTTGGTTGGCAAGTGCCGCAGTCATTCTAAATCCTTTTGACCAAAGAAATGGATATGCAAATAAAACATATGTTATTACTGATGTTAGTAATAATTTTATTCTATCCAATAAATTTGGTTTAACAAATGCAAGTGGAACCATGAAAAGTAGAGGAAATATCTTAAATCCTGCCCCTAACCCCAATAGCACTGCAGCTAGTGTAAAATTATTTTTCTTGACAGCAAGGTAAAGCACAGCAACTGTCAAAAAAGTTGGAATAATATCAAACTGGCCTACCATATATGTTGCATAAAGATTAACTGGATTAAACATCCACAAAGCAAATGCCCACTTTTTTTGTTTTTCCTCTTTAAATATTCCCATCAATAAATAAGCAATTGCTATGTCAAAGAAAAAATAAGGAAGTTTTAATAATAGAAGTAATAAATTGAGTTGTGGATTACCAAGTGTCGAAGAAAAATTTAGTACAAAATTATCATGTACTGTTTGATCTACTATCCAAGTAGTAAGTAATGATGCCCCACCCAAAAAGAAATATGGTAGAGGTGGATAATTAAATAAATTTCTGGGATAAACTTTTAAATAAGGGTGGTCTTCTGGAAGGTTCCATAAATAATCGTAAAAGTTGGTAATATTTCCATTCTTTATTATTTTAGCTGCAAAATCAAATGGGACAATATCTGAATGATAAGTAATAGATGAAAGTATAAGCCTAAGAATTAAGCCAATTGCTAAAATTGTTGTAATAAATCTTTTCATCTATTTTTCATTATTAAATAAATCGAAGTAACTATTGCCCCTAGTGAAATTATATCAAAGATTAATCTAAAAGATGATTCTTTATATAAAACAATTACCTCATGTTTACCACTAGGTACTGTAAATGAAATTTGCCCAAATGGTTCTCCGGCACTAATTTGTACCCTATTGCCATCAATTTTTGCAATAAATCCTGGATAATAATATTTATTATAATTTAGATTAAAATCAGTTTTACTATCTGTTGTTATTTTTGCATTGAGTGCATTTTCTTCTTCAATTTGAAGAGTTACTTCCAGATCATCTGTGTATGCTCTAGGATAAAGTTTATTAGGTCTTATCTTGGTATCCTTTGGTAATCTTAAATATTCTTCTAAAGTTTGTTTGTAAGCTTCACTAACTGATAAAGAAGGTATATATCTATTTAAATAATAATCATCACCACGACCAAGATACTCACTGGTTTTAAAGTAATTGAAATTTAAAACTATCGCAAAAAATATAACAAGAAAAGAAATTAGGCTCAAGATCTTTTGATTTTTAAACTTTGTAAAACAAAGTAAAAAAATAGGACTAACAAATGTTGTCATTGCCAAAAATCTCCATGGAAATTGGAAATACGGCAAAAGGGGAATGCTCCTCCATAAAAATGCTGAACGAAAGTTCATCATAAAAATAGATATAAAAAATACCAGAGCTCCCCAACCAATGAATATTTTTTCTTCTTTTGAAAACTTTTTTAAATTTAAGAAAAATAAAATTAAACCCACACCTACCACCACCAGCCCTGTTATGCCCATATAAAAAGACATGGTATCGTAATTACCAGCAACTGAAGCTCCATAACCCCAATATGGAGTAATAAATTGTTTTAAAGTAGGGTAGTGATCATAAAAGTTAAAAACAGTATCATATTTCATTAATTTGCTTTCTAAAAGCGCAGGAAACCAAAAGTAGATTGAACACAATAGTCCTAATAATATTCCTTTTAAAGAAACCATAAATGATTTATTAGCGATAATAAATACCAATAAAAATGGCATGAACATATAAGCCATAATATTGTGCGACAGAATAAGGCCAGCAAAAGATAAAGCTAAAAAATATGGCTTCTTTTTGATTACGCTATAAAGAATTATTGGGAAAAATACAAAGGCAACTATCTCCCCTATCGTTCCTCTTACAAAGATCTCCAAAGCCCTATATGGAGCGTATACATATAGAGTAGCTCCAGCAAGTGACAGCCCTTCTGATAAATAGTGTTTTAATAGCTTGTAAGCAAAAAACATTGAAAATGGAATCGAAAGACCAAAAACAAGTTTGACACTATTAACTAGCGAGAAACCTACTAAATGAAAAAACTCAGCTATATAAAAAGGTAATGGATAAACAAAATTAAAAAGAGGATAACCAAAACCAAAAGACAAATCTGGAACGTATCTTGGAGGAAATTGCAACATTTTAATTACTCTATCCATTTCAAAAAGCCAACCAATGTGCAAATCATCTGAAACACCAAAATAACCATACACAAAAAAATATCTAACAGCAGGAATAGAAAGTGATAATATTATTAAAACAAGATATTTAGATATTAGTTTTTGTGTTTTCTCCATATATAAATTAAGCTAAAAAAACTAACTAAAGTTAAATAATTAGCAAATGTTCTAATTACAGTATTTTTGAAATTACCTACAATTTTGTGATAACCTTCGGGAACTAAAACTGAAATTCTACCTAAAATATTATCGTGTGATACTAAATATTTTTCACCGTCAACTGTTACTTCCCAATTTGGAAAATAAAAAATAGGGATTTCAATTTGAGTTTCTTTATCAAGATTAATTTCGAATGAAAATTTATTTGAATAACTTTGGAAATTTGACAAAGTTGTATTTGCACCCTCTCTCGGCTCAAGTGCTGTTTTTGGTAAATAATCTAATATTGCACCTTTTCTTTGATATTCCCAAAGTTCTCCAGTCATCTTCTCTTTCTCTGTAACCTCGTAAAATTCTCTTGGCTTAAAATAACTCCAATTTAAAAAAACAGTAATTAATATAATAAATAAACTTGCATATATTTGTAATTTTTCCCTAAATAAAGATATTACAAAACCTCCCAAAATAGAAGAAGTTAATATAGATAATGATAAAAACCTCCAAGGAAATTGGAAAAAAGTTAAAATACTTATATTTTCCCAAATGAACGAGGACTTGTTGTGAGTCATGAATATGGAGAACAAGAATAGTAGTATGTAGAATAGAGCAAGTAGAATGCTCTTTTTGTCTTTCACAAAAAGTAATGCAAAAGTTGACAGTAAAACTAGCCACCAATGTGGCCAACCAATAGAAAAATTCATCCCACCCTCTGGTCCTGGAATTGATGTACCATATCCCCAAACTCTATCAAAAAATAATTGCTTTATACTAATAAAATTAGCTCTAAAATCAAGTTCAAATCTAGTTAAACTTTGAGTCTGCACTAAATTTTTTTCAAAAAAAGCCGGTAAGATAAAAAAGGAAGCTAAGCCAAAGGCTATTATAAACGATAGCAAAACAAATTTTAAGTTATTAAACTTATTTAGAAATAAAACATAAATCCCCCAAAGAACAACAACTGGAACAAAAATAACAGTCATTATGTTGTGTGTTATTAAAAAGAAAAATAAGCTAACTGTAAAAAGTTTATAATTTTTCTTTTGAAGAAAGTAAAAAACAAAAGGAATTATTGCAAGCGCCATACTTTCCGAAAGTGCGCCGCGTACATATATATCCAATGCTTTATAGGGAGCAAATAGATACAAACTAGCTGCAGTTAATCCAGCATACTTTCCCCACAATTCTCTGACTAATAAATATACTCCAAAACTTCCTACAATTAGTGTTGTAAAAAATAATAATTTTGCAGAATTTAGATATCCTAAAACATAACTAACTACTGCTCCTAAATAATATGTAAACGGACCGTAAAAGTTAAAAAGAGGAAAACCATTTCCCCAACCCATATCTGGAACCCACCTGCAGGGAATTTGAAAATCAGAAAAACATTTTCTCATTTCAAAAATTCTCATTACTTGCAAGTCGTCCTGATGTGAGAAATAACCAGTTTTCATCAAAGGCTGTGAGACAGAAAGTCCAAGAATAAAAATAATGACAACAATCCAATGCTTATTCAAAAACTTAACCATAATAATATTATTATACTAACAAGTGATACTAAATTACCTATTTTCCTAATTGGAGTATCTGTTAATTTGACTTCTATATTATATTCACCTTCGGGCAATTTGAAGGAAATTAGCCCGTAGCAAAACTCTTGCCCCCTGCAATCATTATTATAATGTTCTACTTTTTTACTATCTACTTTAACCTGCATTCCTGGAAAATCATATAGAGGAATTCTAATTGTTGCATCTTCTAAAACATCTACTTTCCCAGTTTGAAAATTACTTCCCTTTTTATAATCACTAAATAAAGCTTTTCCATCTAACACTTCTGGTATATCAGGAGCTTCATTTATTGGAGGAAGAGTTGCATAAATTGGTAAATAATCAAAAATTGATATTGTCATTTGTTTTTGCCAACTAACACCTGAAAATTTATCGGCATCAGTTATATAAAGCCAATCTTTAGGAACAAAAAATTTAATATTTAGGATAATAGAAGCAATAATTAAAATTATTCCTAAAATATATTGGAGTTTTTTTGAAAAGAATATAAAAAAACCAGACAACAAACACAAAAGAAATATAGAAACAGCCAAAAATCTCCAGGGAAATTGTAAATACCACATAAATGGTAACTTAGCCCAAATGAAACTTGATTTCATATGAATCATAAAAACAGAAAACAATGTAGCAAGTAGTATGCAGAAAGTAGTAAGAGATAAAATTTTGTTTTTTTTGTAACTAATTAAAGCAAGTAATCCAGCAAATAAGCCAGCCAGCCATTGCACAATTCCAAGTGATAAGTTTAATTTTTCATTGGGAAAACCTGATGATCCATATCCCCACTCGCGAGATATAAAAAGTTTATACAAACTTACAAAATGAGCTCTATAATCAAAATAACCTGAAAGAACAGAGTCAACATGGGCAAATTTCTTCTCAAAAATTACAGGGAGTAAGAAAAAAGCAGAAAGCCCTACTCCAAGTATTCCAGCCCAAACTATTTTGTTTATATTTTTTCCCTTTTGTAAATATAACCAGTAAAATGCCCACAAAATAGCAATTGGAGCAAATATCATAGTCATTAGGGTATGGGTTGTTGCCAGTAAACCTATAAATAAGGCTGTCGTTGGGATATAAATCTTTTTATTTGTCTTAATTAGTTTATATAAAGACCATAATATTAAAGGAAAGAAAACTTGCGCCCAAAATTCACTTAACGCACCCCTGACGTAAACTTCAACCGCTTTATATGGAATATAAGTATAGAGAACTGAAGCTACAAATCCCGACCATTTATTAGTTAATTCACTAACTAAGATATACATAGCAATAGCAGACAAGATATAACCTATGATAAATAATATTTTAACTACATCAATATATTGAATTCCTACTCTATGAAGCACTGCTCCAACATAATAAGGAAGAGGTGGATAGTAATTAAATTGAGGATAACCATAAGCATAACCAGCATCAGGAACCCAGCGACAGGGAATCTGAAAGTCAGTTAAACATTTATCCATTTGTTGAATACGAAAAGCTTGCAGATCATCCTGCATCGAAAAAAACCCAGGTCGAAGTAGATTCCAAAAAGCAGGAATTGTAAAGATAACTATCAAGCCAAACCAAAAAAGTTTAATCATTGATATTTTTGAAAAACTGCTTCATCACTAACAATACATTCTTTTATTTCCTTACGTCTGGCTTTAATAACTAAGCCCAATTTAAATAACGACATTAAGATAATTCGAAGATATCTTGGATTTTTTAATATCCGCTTAAACAAACCATTTAAATGTTTCTCAAACATTGCTTTACTATGTAGATTTTTCCAAAGCATTAATAATTGGTTTCTCTCACGAACTCTTTCTATATATTTTTTGGATAATTTTGAAATAGTTGATTCATGATTATGAACAACCCTTCCAAAAGGATTCCATAAATTTAAGTAACCTCTTTTAGCTGCTCTAAAACATATATCAATATCTTCCCAATAAAATGGAGATAATAACTTTTCATCTAATCCTCCTAATTCTTGCCAAATACTTTTTCTAAATACACCACTTCCTCCACTTACATAAAAACTATTTTCAATTTCTTTAGATTCTTTTTTTGAACTTATTTGTATAAATCCATCTTCAAAATAACCTCTTGCAGGACCATAATTTTTTTCGTGGAGAGAAACTGCAAATACTTTTTCATCTCTAAAACTATCTAATACTAATTCTAAAAAATTAGTGGAAGGTAAAACGTCAGTATTTAATAGACAAATGAAATCTCCTGTTGTCGACCTAACTCCTGTATTAACAGTTGCAGAAAAACCTCTGTTTTTAGTGTGTTTAATTAAACGGATTATATTTTTGTATTTATTATTAAGATAACTAACGCTTTCATCTGTAGAACGATCATCCACTATCACTATTTCAAATATTTTATTCTTTGGATTATACTGTGCAGAAATAATACTAGGTAGATTTGTTTCCAAAAACTCTCTACCATTATAATTTGGGATAACTATTGATACTTTCATAGCGTAGCTGGATCTCATGGTTTTGTTACTTTAACTAAGTGTAACATTCCTAAATTAAATTTTCTGTCTAGTTCCACTTCAAAACCTGCTTTTTTACATGCTTTTGGCAGATAACTGTCTCTATATGTTTGAATATGAGTTTCCCTCCAAACCCAACCTCTTGGATAAAAATGTAACCACAACCACCAAACCACTTTAAATAAATTATTATCCGATGGAACTAAAAAGACACCATAGCCTCCTTTTTTCATAACTCTTTTAAATTCACTTAACACTCTAATAGGATCTGCAACATGCTCTAATGCTTCCAAACAAAAGACTGCATCAAATATTTTATCTTTGAAAGGCAAACTGTGAGCATCTGCTACTATAAATTTCATTTCCCTATTTTTAGACCAATGTTTTTTTGCCCATTCAATTGATGTTTTAACAATATCAAGCCCTATAAACTTTTTAGCATTTGTACTTTTAAAAATTACATTAGAGAAAACTCCATCCGCACAACCAACGTCTAATACCGAGTCAGCTGTAGTTATTACCTTTTTAACTTCTCTAAATCTTGTAGTATGCCAATATTTTTGAAATGGATCTTTTTTTAAACTTTCAAAATACCAGTTTGCAGGAACGTGTGCATGTAAATCCTCACCTATTTTTTTTGTATTCATATTTAAAAAATTTTTATTCTTTTTTGAACTATTATTTCTCCGAAGGATTTTTCTTCAACCATTTTGGTATCGACATCTTCCTCAGCAATTGTTTCTGACAAATATCTAACAGGTATGCCTGCCATAGGCTCAAGTATTAGAAATGATGTATCAAAGGGATTGTCAATTCTCTCTAAACTATCAAGCTGTCCTATTTGATCCTTACCATGCCAATAAGGGGCATATCCGTAAGTATTCACCCCATACCATTTATATAAATATGTCCAAACAATATTTATCCAAAGAGGAGATGTCAGACTACTAATGCTAAATGGTTTTCCGTCGGCTAATTGATATGTATAGTCAATCGCATCAATTTGTTTTGAAAGAAGCATGTCTTTTTGTATAGAAAAAAGAGTTGACCCTAATTTATTCTGAGAAAGAATAAAATTTAAATTTCCATAAAATATTATTAAAAAAATTAAAATAGCAAAAATTCTCTTTTTATTAAATAATTTATATATATAAAAACCCAACATCAAAGATATTGCTGGTCCAATTCCAACCATTAAAAAGGGGGTTGACATTCCGCCAACAGTAACAACAGATAGATGAGAAAATAGCCAAACTGCTAAAAATGCAGGGTATGGATTTTTTTTGGCAGCGAAGCTATGTGTGTAATTTAAAAGTGAATATATCCCAAGTATAATTATTACTCCACCACCATATCCAATATTCCCAGGGTAAGTATTAAAGGCAAAAATACGACCCACTTGATTTAAATAAAGAATTAAATAATCACCAACAGATTTTGCATATGCCAAATTCCCCCCGCTTGTTGTAGCTAGTGATTTTATAGCAGTTAAACTATTAAAACCAAATTTAAACTCGCAGAGAATAAGACTAAAGGTTACAAAGATTAAAAATCCAAAAAAATAATATAAACTTTTTTTAGTAATATTTTTGTTGTAAATCGCCAACCATATCAGAAGAGGAACAATATGATAGGCAAGAAATATTTCCGCTTGTATGGAAAGACCCAATCCAATTGCTGCTAAAATTGGACCGACTATTAATTTCTTTTGTTTTATTGATAAAATCCAAATCCATAAGCCTAAATACATTAAAGGGACTGTCCAGACCGCGATTGTTGGATTGCTAAGCCATGTTGCGTATTGAGTTGATTCAAATGAAATAGCGTATAAAGATGCTGACAAAAGTGCAATCCACGAATTCTTCGTGGCCAGCTTCGCTGTAAAAAAAACAATAAAAACAGTAAGTGAATTTAAAAAAGCTAAATAATAAGCCACAACAATAGGGCTTCCGTGACCTATTAGATAAGCTGGTGCTAATAAGTAATAATAAAAAACGCCATGATAAAGCCCCGGAGCTGAAGATGGTGGTCCTTGTATTTTAATATCTCCTGAAATGATTTGCTTAGCAATTAATGCATCTCGTGCTTGGTCATATCCAAAAGTTAATGCGTTATTTTGCAAAAACATTACCCTTAAAAAAAATGCAATTACAAATATTGCAATTGATAAGACACTATATAATTTTTCTGATTTCATTTTTAAATGTTTCATAGCTATATTTTTTTGACGAGTCAATCGCATTTTTAGAAATTGTTTTTAATAATCCTTTTTCTTTTACTGTTTTTTTAGTTAATTCTAAAAGATCTTTTTTATCATTCCATAAAAATCCATTTTTACTATTATCAATAATTTCTTTATATCCACCTGCCTTATATACGACAGGAACACATCCTGCGGACATCGACTCAACTAGTGTAATTCCAAAATGTTCCACTCTTTCAGGATTTTTAACTTCATTCTCACTAAACCCTGAACCAGACCAAAATATTTTTGATTTGCCAAATATATTTTTTAAAATATCTACCGTAGGACTTTCTACAAATTCTATATTATATCCACTGCTCATTTTCTTTAGTCTTTTAAGATAATCAGTTGAACCTATTTCAGTCCCGCCTGCTAAAACTAATTTCCATTCTTTAAACTTTTTGTCTTTAACTAATAATTTAAATTGTTTAATTAAAATGTCATGCCCTTTATTTTGTGTTAATTCAGAAAAACGACTGACATAACAAATCTGCTCAATTTTTCTTTTTGCTTTATACAAATCCGTAGCAACGGGTGGATAAAGAACAATAGAATTTACTCCATACTCTTTGTCAACTATTGTTTTGGTAAAGTAAGAATTACAAATTATTTTTTCTATTCTAAATAACTTCATTTTATTTAGCAACGATGTTCCATTGACATCATGAAATGGAACTTGGAAGTGAAGATAATTTCTTCTCGATCTCAAAGTGGGAATGCTACCATCTGTTACCCAAAAACAAATATCATAACCTTCCCCGCGATTGATATTATCAACAACATTAATATTATTTGGCAATTTTAATCCAAATCTTTTCGAGAGTTTTTCTTTTATTGATTTATCTTTCCATTCAATATCAACGTCAAACCCAATTTCCGCTAATACTTTAGCAAAGGTTAAACTGTAACGTTCTCCCCCACCTAAAGTATCTAGGTACGGATTGTAGATAGCTGCTTTTCCCATAATTTAGAATAAGATATTAGTTTACTATATATTTGATATATTCCGTAAATTACACCTTCTTTTCCATCTAAAAATGCTTTTTGTTTAATAAAACGTAACATGAATTCACGAAATCCTGCAGACGCGAATCTAATAAAATTCATTTTAGGATGACTAGCTTTAAACATAAGTTCTGCTTCAATTTCAGACCAATTGTTTGTTTTTTCAACCATCTCACTTATTGTCATATTTTTGTGATGAATTATCGCATTTTTCAAATATCCAATTTCACCATCGACAATTGGCTCCTCATGAACTTCACCAATCCATTTTGTTAATTTATCTTTTTTAAATAACCTTTTTTGATAATCAGGATATTGACCTGAGTATTTAAATTCTTTGTTAAAAATAATGTTCCTTCGTGGGATTGCGAAAGCGTGAACGGTTGACGGTGAACGGTTGACGGTTGACAAAATTTCTTCATATAAAGCATGAGAAATTTCCTCATCACTATCTACATATAAAACCCAATCTCCTTTTGCTTTTTTTAATCCTTCATTTCTCCAATCGCTAAAATTTCCTTTAGTCCCATTAATTAAAATTAATTCGCTACACCAAGAAACTGATTTTTTAGCGCTTTCCAATAACTTTTTGTTATAATTACCTCCAAAAATAACTATGGCGGTTATCGATACTTTAGTTTTCGAATTATTTTTAGACATATTTTAGAAATAAAGTTACTTGAATCATTAATTTTTGAAGCATAAACCCACCACATAAAATCCTTGGATATTATTTTAAGCTCATTAAAAGTATCACTAGCATCAATTTTTCTTTTTCTAAATTCTTGTTTTTGCCATAGTTTTGCATATACAACTAACTCTGAAAGAATTTGTAACAAACAAATAGTAAGGCCATGCAAACCATCTTTATACCCTTCTTCAGCAAAATATCTTCTTAAAAACTCTGATGCTGGTTTAATTAAAATATCTCTCCACTTAAATTCAATTCCTTTTTTATTTAATTCCTTAGCTTGAATTGTTGTATACCTATTCATTCTGGTTATATATTCTTCAACAGAAGAATAGTGCCTATGTTTAATAGCAAATTCTTGCTTTTGCGGAAGATCCATACCTTTACCTGTTGTCATTGGTACAGAGTGAATTACTTCATCCCAGATTACAGATCCCTTCTTAAAAAATCTGATATTCATATCAGGCCACCAACCAGAGTGTCTCATCCATTTACTAAAGATTATATTTTTTCTTGGAATTCTATAAAATTGAGCTTGAGGTTCTTTTATTTCTTTCTTTAAATATATTTTTAGACTTTCTGGAATTTCTTCATCCGCATCTAATATGAAAACCCAATCATTTTTGGCTTTTTCGATTGCAAAGTTTCTAGCAGGTTCAACATAGCTAATTTTTTTGTGTTTAAATATTTTTGCATTGTACTTTTTAGCCAATTCCCTTGTCCTATCTGTTGACATCATGTCAACAACTATTATTTCGTTTGCAAAACCTTTAAGAGATGCCAAACAACGACCAATTTTCTTTTCTTCGTTGTAGGTATTAATTACTACCGAAATCTTTGCCATATTGGTATATTATACTTTTTTTATTTTCAAAAATCTTCTTTAGATCTAATTCAGCCGAACCTAACCTAAGTAGCTCTCCAAAAAGAGGTGAAGCTTCTTTAACTAAATACAAATATTTTATATTATTGCGACCCAAAAACTCTCTACCCGCCTCTTTATCAAGGTTTAAGATAAACCACAACGTCTGTTCTCTGCGATTCTCCCAGCTATAGCCCATGATGTTTAAGTTTACCTGATCTTCAAGAAATACTGGTTTATGAGTAAAAGCTGATACATATGATGTTGATTCATAGAAATAAAGTGGACGAGGAGGGTTTTTAGTAGCTAAAATGGCTTTACTCTCATCAAATGGATAAGTAAAAATTATTCCATCTGTTTGTTTAGTCAAAAAATCTAAGGCGGCATATTCTTCATTTGAGACCATAGATTGTGGCATTTTAGGTAAATAATGTTGCAAGGTAGACCATGCTCCAAATATTGTAAACATAGAAAATAAAGTCATTAAACCAACTCTAACTATTCGTTTTTTATTGTTTGTAAGTAAATCCATAGATATACCTGCAAAAATTGAGGAAAAGAATAAATAATAATAGAAAAATTGAATAGTATTCCAAGGCGTACCTTTTTGAACTAAAAACATTGGAATTATAATCGCCATTAACAAAATAGTAGTAATAAATACTAAAATTTCATCAATTTTGATTTTATTTTTAAGTACTTTTAAAAAATAATAAAATCCAATAATACGCACTCCCATATTACCCAGTATAAAAATTGCAAAAGCTAATGAATATGCCAAAATTTCTTTAAACCAAATATGCCCCATTTTATAAGTTGTCATTGCAGAATAAAGCCTTTCCCAACCAAATCTATCTGAATAGGACATTAAAGTTTCTAAAAACCACATAGGTTGCCAAACAAACGTTGACAAGCCGTCACTCCTTGTTGTCACAAACAAAATTAAATTTAAAAAAAGTGAAGCAAGAAAGACTTTTAAGATGTAAGATTTATGATGGAAGATGTATGAATACAGACCAGAGATAAACAAACCAGCAAGAACAAGAATAGCGGCATAAGCTTTAATTTGAATTAATATTCCAAAAAATATAATACTAAAAAATAAATTCTTTTTTTGTAAAGAGATAAGAGCAGATAAAATAAATATTAGAGATAGTGCGAAAGGAGGATTAACTAAAGTAGAGATAGATTGTTGTGACCAAAACATTGACTCACCTGTGATAACTCTATCTCTTAAAAATGTAATAATAAATCCAAACGATGAACTAAAATAAACAAAGGCTGTAGACCATAGTGCTTCATTTTTAGATCCTCTCCAATTTAAAACAAATAAATATACTAGTAAACCAATCATTAAAGCGAAAATAGGAGGCAGAATCTGGAAATACAAAATACTAATAGGAATTGTTGTTAATTTATTTAACAAAGCTAAGAGCAGATCAAAACCAAGGTGATAATTCTGCAACAAAGAACCAGAAAAAATTGGATTTTCTAAAGTTCCTTTAGAAAGACTATTAGAAAGAGCTATGTGCCAAATACCATCATGGCCATTTGGTCCCCAAAATCCATAACCAAATTTATAAAGCAGTCCACTTCTTACCATAGTCAAAGACCATGTGATAGTTCCAATTATTATTAGGCTAACGAGAGAAAATTGTTTTGTAACTTTTTTTAGCATCTTCTATTAAAGAAACACCCATCATAGAAATCATTGACGAACCATAAACTAATACACCAACTAAACTTAGAATAAGCATTGAATTCACACTAATATCCAAAAATTTACGTACAAAAATCAAGACTACCCCCATAACAACTGATCCAATCAATGGCTTGATCATTGAATCGATAACTCCAAAGTTTACATACTTCTTAGCTATATATATCGCAATTAGAGATGATGACCCAACTAAAGCATAACCAATTGATGCTCCCAATACTCCAAATTTTAGAGCTAAAAATGGAATAAAAGTCCAAGATAAAACAGTCCACATTATCATTAAATAAAATGTTATTTTAATTTTGCCAATCGCATTTAAAAGATTAGTAAGTTGTGTTGTAGCACTGGCAAAAGCAAAATTTATTGAGATAAATATAATTGGGATAAGTGCTGGTATCCATTGTTCATATCTTGGAACAACACGAACTAACAATGGAGAAAGTATAATTATTCCCATTAAACTTGGAAAAACAAAAAGACAAATGAAAAATATTGATCTTGTAACACTTCTTTCTAAATCATTCTTGTGATCTTGCATTCTTGAAAATGCAGGGAAAGTCACACGTGTTACCGTATCCATAAAAAATGTTAACGGAAGCCTCGCTAACTTCTGAGCAAATGATAATATTCCAACTCCAACTGGACCGATTATTCCTCCTAACACAATCGTCATTCCATCATCTTTTAGCGTTGCTAAAAATGTATTAATTTGATATGGAATACCAAATTTAAATAATCCTTTTAGAGTATTTAAGGAAAAGGCAATTCCAGGTTTCCATGGTTGAAGTGCATAAATTGCAACAAGTCCTATAATTCCCCTTAAAATTACTGCAATAGTAAAACTTTTTAAACCAAAACCCTTCATGGCAAAAAATACCAAAACTACGTTATAAACAATTTGTTCTAAAATTTGGGGAAAAACTAATTTAATAAACTCCAATTTTCTTTCCAAAAGTACTGAAGGAATACTTTTAAGAGATGAAAAGACAAGGGATAAAGATAATGCGTATAAAAGTATTTGACCATCATAGGTTAGTGAATATTTTTGGACAAAGAAAGGGGTTAGTAAAAAAACAATTCCAATTATTGTGAAAATTAATATTTGTTGAACAAAGAAAGTTGTTTTTAAATCTGTATCAGTTGGAGTTTCTTTTTTCTGAATTAAAGCTGCAGCTAGTCCAATATCAGAAAAATAAACTAGAAAATTAATGATTGCAGAAATAATTGCAAAAACTCCAAATTCATAACCACCAAGATAGGCAAATAGAAAAAATTGTGCAACAAGACCAATAATTTGAAGTAAAAAAGTTCTACCAGTTAAAATAACAACTCCACGAACAGATCTTTGCTTTATGGTCTCTATTCCTATTGTTTCTATTCCAATTTCTTCTTCCACAATTTAAATTGTATCATTTTGTGAGTTCGAAGAAGAGAAGTTCTTCTTGTGGGCCATTTATTACATATTGCCTTGAATCTGTTAGTCTTAATCCTTTTGGATATTTTGCTATAAGTTTTAGGCCTTGTTCTTCTGCTTTACCTTTATACCTTGATTTATTAATAACTAAATAAGTTTTATTTCCTGCTTTGACTGCTTCTTTTAAACTCTTAGGAGTATCATCAATAATAACTCCAACACCAATAACTATCACATTTGGCAAATCATTTAAATATAACTGTAATCCATCTGGTAATGTTCCAAAATAACCTTCAGTTCCAACAACAATTTGCTTACCTTTATCTTTTAATTCTTCTTTTCTTATATAAAGAGATACTTCTTTGATTCCTTGTCCTGCAGTCCACTCCTCTAAATACCCAGATCTTTCACCTCTTGGTAAATTAGCTTTTTCAGGGTTAGTTAAAAGATAATAATCAAATATGATACTTTGAATTACAAAAAAAGCCAGTAACCCATGAATCGTAACTCGCAACCATTTAATTTGTATTAAAAAGGACATTCCTGCCAAAATAAATAAATAAGGCAATGTAAAAAATACATACCTAGCAGTAAAAGTTAGACCCAGTTCTGCTTGAATAAAAACTGGAAATAGCCCCCAAACAACAAGAACAAGTGTTTGTTTAAAATATTTTTTAAATCCTAAAAATATACCAAGCAAAACAAGAGGTATTAGTGCAACTGGTCCCATGCTTGATAACCAGACCACAAAATCTTTTAAATGTGGTAAGAGTGGATCGAAAAACCTTGTCCAAATATGGCTAATCGGTAAGATATAATCACCAGTTCTGGCACTTAATTGTCCAAAATTTGGACCCAATCTTTGAATGTTATACATCACAAAAGCTATAAAATAAGTAACTCCCAACCTCCAAATACCTTTCCAATTTGTTAAAGCCCAAAAACTTGGTAACAATAAGGCAGTAAACATGGCAGGAGATTTGGTTAAAGCAGCAAACCCCAACATAAATCCAGCTATCATTGCAAGATCAAGTCGTTTATATTTTGCAGTCAAAAAAGAAAAAATAGCTGTCCAAATACCAAACATTGATAACATTGAATCAACTAAAGCCATTCTGTCAAAGAAAAAAATGAATGGTGACAAGATATAAAGTAATAAAGAAATTAAAGAAACAAATTTGTTTTTAAATAAAACATAACTAAACACAAACACGCCCACGGCAGTTCCCATACCCGTCATAACCGATACTAAACGTCCAATAAATAAGGGATCGGAAAAATATTTAATTAAAAACATCAAAATCCACATATAAAGAGGTTGCTTACCATCTGATAAAGGTAAAAATCTTAAGGTTGGCTCAATAGCCATGACTTGTGCCCATCTAACGTAGATTGCCTCATCAACAAAAATCGGAAGAATCGTTAAGTTTACGATTCTTATTACTAAACCAATCATCAAAATAATAACCAATCCAAATATCGTCCACTTCCACTCCTTAAAGATTTTCCTAAAGTTCATTTTAATAGTTTATCTCTTTTTTCGCCAAAACGATATTTACTGACCACTTTTCTACCGCTTTTGACTTCAATTTGTTTTCTTGCTCTTCCCGCAATATCCCCTCCTTCTTTGGCAACAATTCTATTTTTATAAAAAGTATCAGGTTTTTTAGTTTTTGAAATTTCTGTAGTTGCTGTCTCTGCTAACATATTTAAAACTAACTCCAAATTAGTCATATTGTCCCGCAAATTTTCTTTTTTTAAATTTTTATAATCTTTGTAATCTTTTGTTCGAAGTCCCGCCCATGCAAAGGTAATATCGTCAGTTAATATTGCATATTCTTTTGAGTTACTAACACCTCTTTCATCCCACTCATTAGTTAAATCTTTTCTAATTTCTATACTTTTAAGCCTTAGATCAACCCATGATTTGGAATATCCTTTTTTAAGATATGTAGACAATGCTCGTTGAATTCCTTTTTCTGGATCTTCAGTTTCTTCAATTCTTTCATAACCAACTCTCGCAAGCCATAATTTAAAAGGCTCAGCGTTAGGTGATGGTATTGATTGGATTAATCTAAGCATTGTTTCAGTATCTGCCACGTCTGTTAACCTCATTTTTCCGTCAATCGCTTTCATTTTCAAACCGTGACATTTTGTCACGGTTTCGCTACCTTCAGCTTTTAACCTTTCCTTCAACTTGCGCCAATATGCCTGAGTGCTGGTACTTTTGCTTAAAACTCCTACGATATCAATAACAGAAAAATACCATTTTTGTTCTTTTTTATTCCAATCACGTCTAATTTTTTGATCTTTGAACAAAACTATTTTTGAAGATTTAGTTTTCATCTCCTTAAATTATATTTTCCTTGAATAGCATTTAGTCTTACTTTCATTAGATCTCTTAGACCTTCCCAACTATCTTTAATTGGATTAACTTTAGTTCCTTCTTTGTGATGCCAAACGACAGGAACTTCCGCCACCTTTAATTTTAATTTTCTGGCAACATATAATATTTCAAGATCAAATCCTGCTGAAACTGAAGCTCCAGATTGTGCTTGTTGTTGATTAAAAATCTGTAAACGTTTAAATATTTCATTAGATGCTTTCTTTTTAAAAGCTTTAAATCCACACTGTGTATCTTTATATGGAAGTCGCAATACTAAATTGCGTAAGATAGAAAATCCTAAGGCCATTGTTTTCCTGATTAAAGGTGCACCTTCTCTACCCACTCTTGAACCAATAACTATATCGTAGCCATTTGAAAATTTTGGTAATATTTTTTCTAATTGATCAATCGGTGTTGCTTGATCCATGTCGTCAAAAATAACAACATCTCCATTAGCTTTTAGCATTCCCGCAATAACAGTTCCACCTTTTCCTCTATGAGGTTCTCTCAGAACAACAACATTTTTGTGGTTTTTAGCAAATTTTTCAGCTAGCTCTGCAGTTTTATCACTAGACCCATCGTCTACTACAATTATTTCCCATCTATATTTTTGTTGATTTAAATAATCAACTATCCCTGAAAGAGATCCCGTTCTTATATTATTTTCTTCATTAAAAGATGGTATGATTATAGATATATTCATATTATTCAGTGTATCCAAACATTGGATCAGTTAAATTAGAATTTGCACCAATATAACTTTTTTCCACTTCTTCTTTATTATAACGGTCATAATCAGGATAAATAAGCCCTAAAGATCCAAATGCTTTATCAATACTATTAACCAAATTGTGTGGATAAACTATGGTATAAACTGGAGAGTTTGATATAGGTCTATTTACATGCATATTTTCTAAATAAAATAAATATCTATAACCTAAATCGTACCCCGGATTTGTTATATAAGATATCGAGATACAAGGATAATCACGTTTTATCCTGTCTGCATTTATATATTTTACTAAATCAACTTTTTCAATATATCCTTTTTTGTCAGGGTTATATTTAAATATATAATTTATATTTACTAGAAAAAACAAGATTGTTAATAGATAAAAAAGTAATAATCCTACCTTTGTTTTCTTAAGTTCAAAAAGACCTAAGGAAGCAATAAAAATCCAGATAATATTCATGCCATTAAAATAATATTCTGAAGGGTTTTTAGAATTTAGACTAAAAAAAACAATATAGAGTCCCAACCACAAAATAAATGTGGTAGACAAAAATAAATTAATTTTTTTAATTTTAATAAAATAATAAAGTAAACTAATTAACAAAATAAATACTATACTTGGGTGAATGAAATGATGTTTAGAAAAAATGCTAATGGTATTTTTGTTAACAAGTTGCATAACTCTATCAAATTTTGCAAAACCTGTTGAAGTGCCTTGAATAAAATCTTTCTTGGTAGTTAACGATAAAATAACTGCTTTTGTCTGACTAAAATCGTGTCTAAACTCAAAGAAAATTAGAGGCAAACTAGTTAAAAACAAAACCAAAAATCCAATAAGTATCGCTTTTACATTGAAAATGGTTACTTTATCAATTTTCTTTTTAGAAAACAAAAACGCAACTAAGACTAAAGGTGTTAGTAAAATTAAGGAAGGATTTAAATGCCAAATCAATCCAATTAAGAAGATATTTAAAACAAAACCCTTTAAATACTTGCTTTTGTAAATCAAGAAAAGACTATATAAATACCACATTGTCCATAGCATTACAGGCATTGTTGGAGCTACCTCACGATCAACGAAAACAATTAAAGCAGATACTGCATAAATAAATGCAGCAATCAATCCTAATTTAATATTTGCAATTTTACTAAAAACAAAAAATAAACTATATGTTGCAAATACTCCTAAAATTACAGGTAAAAAGACAGCAGATAACGGGCTCATTCTACCAAAAAGATAAAAAGGTATTTGGAGATAATAAAAAAGCGCCCCAATAAAAACTCCCTGACTAGATGTTTCTTGACCAATAAGTCTTAAGTGGCCATTTACTAAAATGTCTTTAATAATCCATGAAGCAAGATCTTGATCATGAGAAAAAACGTAATAAGATCTAAAGTTATATAGGCGTAATAAAAACGATAATATCAGAATAGAAAAAAGTATTATTTTTACTTTATTGTTCATTTAACAAACCTTTCCCTTTTTTGTACGGTTATTGCACCAAATTTTTTTTCTTCTATCACTTTTCCAATTCCTTTTTGTCTATCAAGCCAAGCTTTAAGTCTTTCTGGATGTGGTGGATCTTCTTCGTATAAGGTATAAAGTAATCTTACCTGATTTTCTTCTTGTATTACTCCTTTCCATTTAAATAAATAGTCATAAGAATATGAAATGACAGGGGGAACATAGGCATCAATATTAAACTTATTGCCAACTGAATCATGAGCTAAATAATCAACAGCTTGTAGTTGGTTGATAAATGTAATACTGTTTGGATTGTCTGAATTAGATGTCAATTTAAACTTAAGTGGTTCATAATTATTGCGTATGAAAATTAATAAAAAAATAATTACAAATAATTTCCCTAGATATTTTTTTTGCCATAGTTTTCCTAGAACTAAACTTGAAAGCATTATATAAATCATATAATAACCTGTCAGATAATATTCATAGAAATTATTATTATTTCCTTGATAAAAATAAAGACCAATCAATGGAGAAATGAGTAATAGTAATACAATTTTTGAAAATTTATTTTTATAAAGTGATGGCAATAGGTATATAAATAATACTAATAAAATAGAGAGTAAAATTAATTCTGATCTACCTCTATAATGGAATAGCTTTGTTGAAAATGATTCGTAGTACAATTTTGTTCGACTTTCTATAATATTTTTGGGAGGAAATGTGAAACTTTTTTCCTCAATAAAATTTTTACTCATTCCATTCCTTAAAATTCCATTATGTTTAATATCAAAAATTATAAGTGGGGAGAAAGTAAATATAAATAAAACCGTTGATACAATTAAAGTTTTTGCATTTGGTCTGTTTTTCCAATTCAATATCAAAAATATTAAAATTGCAGGAATGTAGAAAAGTTCACCTGATGAACCAAAACTAAAAAGTGAAAAACCAGAAACAAGAGCTATTACATACCATCCATATTGTTTACTTTTTAGAACAATATACATTCCCAAAACCAAAAACATGGATAATAAAAGCATTGGTGTAGGGTTACTTAACCATCTACTTGCCCAGATCATATAGTATGAAAAAGAAGCCAGTAAAATTGCAATTAAACCGCTTTGTTTATCTTGAAATTTTGATACTAGATAGTACATTAACCAGATTGCAAGAACAGTAGTTAAGGCTAAAAATAGGCTTGGATAAATTGGGTTTCCTTGTCCTAAAAAATAAAATGGTGCAATTAAATAATAATAGAATGGTCCTCTAAATACACCAGCTAAACCTGTAGTTGGACCAATTAAAAATAATTTACCTTTATTAATTAAATCCCAGATAACTAAAGCATCTCTACCTTGATCATAATGGAAATCAAGAAGTTCCCCAATTCTATAAGTTCTTAAAACAAAAGCCAGAAGTAAAACAATCAAAATCATCAAATTCCAAGGACCTGCCTGCGCAGGCAGGGTATATAATTTTTTAATTTTTTCTAGCATATTTCCGACACACTTCTAAAACTTTCTTAACAGAATCTTCAAACAACCCTTTAACTTTTGCTCCAGATGCTGCAATATGCCCACCTCCACCCAAAGCTTCTGCTATTTTTGATACATCAAAATTACTCCTTGCTCTAAAACTAATTGCTAAAACGTCTTTATCAATTTCCACCATAATCAAACCAAAATCTGTATCCCTTACTACAGGAGAAAATAAATTGGCAACATCTTCTTTTGAAGATGAATCTTCACCATATTCTTTATAAACAGATAAAGGAATTGCAGACCAAATAAAAGAATAGTTGATATCATATTGCATATTTTCAATTACTTTCCCCCAAAACTTTAGTGTTCCAAACTTAACACTTCTAAAAATATTAAAAATTATTTCATCTTTGTTTGCTCCTAAACTTAATAATTTAGCTGCAATTTCAAATGTAGGTCTTCCTACCCCACCATATTGAAAACAACCTGTATCGCTTAATATCCCAGTTAATAATTTAGTTGCAATATCACTATCAAGTGATGTATTCCAATCTACAAAAACCTTAAACAATAATTCTGCTGTAGATGTAACTTTACTATCAATTAAATTGATATCACCAAAACCCTCGTTAGTAAAATGATGGTCAATGACAATTATTTTAATATCTGGTTTTTCTATTTTTTCATCTCCCGTAACCATACCATAAGTAGAAGAGTCTAAAGTAATAAATAAATCATATTTTGAAAAATCAAACTTATTAAAATCAACAATTTTGACATTATTACTATTATTTAAAAATAAAAGGTCGACTGGCAATTGATTTGGACAAATGACATCAACTTTTATACCCATATTACTAATTACAGATTGCATTGACAAAGCGCTACCAATTGAATCACCATCAGGACCGCGATGACAATTTACAACAATATTTTTTGCCTTTTTTATTTCTTCTAATATTAATTTAGATTCTTTATAGTTTGCCATTATTTTGTATGTATTAATTTATATAACTGCACTCCGTCTACAGTCCATTGCTCGCTGATTATACTCCAACCAAAATTAGCCACTTCTGCCTTAGATGAATGAGTGGGGTCACATTTTTCTTTTACTTTTTCACAAATTACAAAAAGTTGATCAGCAACTGTCTCAGGAAGTTGCGCATCAATTTCAATTATTTTAGAATTATTTTTTTCTAAAAAATATTGATATCCATCTTCATAATTTTGTTCTGCAACAACAGCAATATTAAAATATTGATCTTTTGATTCTGCAATAATTTTATTAGCAACATTTTCTGCTCTTTTCATTTGATTATTAGGACTGTTTCTTAATGGATTATTGATTACATTTACAATAAACAATAATAAAATTGCTAACAATAAAACATAATTTCCCGCTTTACTTAAATTTTCAAAAATATTTTCGATGAATCCTCCGATTAATAAAAATGGCGCGGCAAATAAAAATCCAAAATAATGATCATATATAGACAGATTATATAATCCGAAGCCTATAATTCCAAAGCCAAGCCATAGAAGTAGTATGTTGAATTTCTTCTTTGTTAAAACAAAAACTAAAAATAGCATTATTCCTAGAGAAACATATCTTCCAAATTGTAAATTTTTAGATATTAATAAACTATTAATTATAATTTCAAATGTTCCATAAATTTTTGTAATAAACCCACTTAAACTAAATCCTAAGTTGTTTCCGTTTGAATTTAAAAAGTTAATCAAGGCATTAAAATTCATAAAATCATGTCTTAAGTCAAAAATTAAAATTGGAGACATTAAAAATAAGAATAGTGCAATAGCGTATAGCGTATAGCGTATAGGGGGGCGCGACAAAAACCAATAAATAAATAATACTGGCAATAATAAAACACCTAAATAGTGAGAATTAAGTACAAATGCAAATGAAATAGCAGAATATATTAAATATTTATAGTTTTTCTCTTTCCAAACTTTCCAAATTGAAAAAATAGATAAAAGTGCAAAAAAAGGCATTATGTTGGGATTCCAAGATGAACGGGAATAGATAATTACTGTAGGGGAAATGGCAAAAAACAAAGAGGCAATTAAGCCAGCTTTTTTACCAAACCAATCATGGCCAGTTACATAAACTAAATATATGGTTGCAATGCCTAAAAGGGCAACTCCTACTGCAGGACCAACGGGAGAAAAATTAGAAAGAAATAAAAATGGAGCCATAAAATAATAATAAAGTGGACCTAAATACATATCTCCAACTGAAGTTCCAGGACCTATCAATATGGGATCAAAATGTACTAGTAAGTTTCTAACAACTAACACATCTCTTCCTTCATCACCTAAAAAGGTCATATAAGCACTGATTTTATATAAACGAAGAAAACTTCCAATCAATAATATTGTAATTAATAACCAATTAGCTTTTATAAAATCAGTAATTTTTAATTTCCACAGCATAGCTGGTCGATAATTTTCAATTTTCATTTAAGTTTGCGCCAAAGGCGAAATAGATCTAGAAAACTTTTAATTATAACTCTTAAATCTCTTCCAGTACCTTTACCTTGTAATCTTGGATAGTGGGTTACAGGAATTTCTACAATTTTAAATCCAGCTTTTTTTGATTTGATCAAAAACTCACTTGAAATAAAAGCTCCTCTTTCACTTTCAAGCTTAGGAATTTTATCAATAATTTTTTTTGAAATTAACTTAAATCCACAATCAATATCGTGTACATGTAATCCAAAAAGCATCTCTACAGATATTTCCCACATTTTAGATGTTATTATTTTGAATTTGCTTACCTGTCTTTTTTTATAATATCCAATTACTAAATCTGCATTTGTCTCACCTTGTTTATTAATAAATTCACTAATCTCACCAAAATCAAATTGTCCGTCAGAATCAGTAAATGCAATCCAATCATATCGACAATTATAAAAACCTGATTTTAAGCTTGCACCATAACCCTTGTTCTCCTTATGATTTATTATTCGTATCCTTGTATCTTCTTTTCCTAGTTTTTCTATAATTTCTCTGGTTTTGTCCCTAGACCCATCATTTACAACAATTATTTCAAAGTTTTTAAAATTCTTCTTTAAAACCTCTAGGGCTTTTAAAATCGTCTCTTTTATATTTGCTTCTTCGTTATAGGTAGGAAAAAAAATAGAAATGGAATCCATAGTTTAAAGTCTAACATACATGAGCCTAATTGTGGTATTATCAAACTATGGTGAATAAATTTAAAAAATTGATCCCACTAATATTGTTAACAATCGTGCCTACTTTTTTTATTTGGATGCCGTTTTTTGCTAGGTTCGAGAAGTTTTGGAATATTCCTCTACCTGATGGTGGAATGGCCACTGTCGTGTCGAATTTTGACGGTCCACTTTATATGGTTGCTGAAAAAACTTTATATAATCCTGAATTAATAGCTAAGAACTTTCAATTCCCATTAACAAATGAATATTATTCTGCTCATTTTCCAATGTTTCCAATATTTATAAAGATATTTTCACCAATTTTTGGTAGCCCATATTCGATGCTTTTTGTAACTATTTCAAGTTCTTTACTTGCCTTATTTTTCTTCTACAAACACGCAAGAAGATTCTTAAATAATAATGACTCATTATGGCTAACTTTTGTTTTTGCGATTTTTCCTGCCAGATGGTTAATTGTTAGATCAGTCGGCTCAGCTGAACCATTTTTTATTGCCGCGATACTCGCATCAACTTTCTTTTTTGGAAAGAAAAAATATTGGCTAGCAGGCATGTGGGGAATGCTCGCTCAAATGACTAAATCACCTGCAATATTGCTGTTTGTAGCTTACTTTCTTCAAATTTTTATTCCCTATCTTAAAAACCTAAAAAATATAGAATACAAAAAATATTTGCCACTGCTACTAATTCCTTTTGGTGTGTTTTTAGTATTTTCATTTTACAAAATTACATATGGTGATTTTTGGGTTTATTTTAAATCAGGTGATAACATGCATCTTTTCTTTCCTCCTTTCCAAATCTTTAATTATTCCGCTCCTTGGGTAGGTACATTTTGGCTTGAAGAAATTATCTTTATATATTTAATTGGAATCCTTGGCGTATATAAATTATACCAAGAAAAACTCACAACTTATTTTTATTTTGCACTTGTATTCTTTACTCCTCTTTTATTTGTGACACATAGAGATTTAATGAGATATTCATTACCACTTATTCCATTTTTGTTACTTGGATTTAGAGAAACTTTGATCAAAAAGGAATTTAAAATAGCTATGGCTGTCATAATTATTCCTATATATTTATATTCGCTTGCTTTCATTTCCCAAAACGCCATGCCAATATCTGACTGGGCACCATTTCTTTAAGCGTGGGGTTTTATACGAATTCAAGACTAATTATATACAGATGGAGATTGCAAGAATTTGGAGAGCAACGCATCAAAGAATAAGGCTTGAAGGTCAAGTATGTTTAAAATGTGATGAAAAAATATTTCCTCCAAAACCAAAACACGAATGTGAAAAAATTATGGTTTTTGACTCAAACCTTCTTTTTTCTCCATATAACGAGATTATACATGGCGAAGTTGTAAGGCATAACCAAGAACAATACGACAAAAGCTAAAACTAATGCATCATATTGAACACCAACGAGTTTAACCCCGAATGGACCTGCTATTGACTGTATTAAAAGAGCTCCTGCTGATGTTAGATTAAATTGGAAAAATTTAAGAATAGTTTGTTTTATTCCTTTTATTTCATCTTCTTTAAATGTCCATATGTTATTAAATATATAATTATTAATTATTGCAAGTTCTGTAGAAAAAGCCCAAGATAAAGTTTCAGTAAATCCTAGATTTCGAAAGATTCGAAGAGTAATATAATTAACTACAAACCCAGTAAAACCAACTATTCCAAACTTGATAATTTTCATCTTATCCTTAATACCTAAAATGATTGCTACTTTAAAAGTTGCAATCATTTCTTTTGGATTAAATTTAGATTTTTCCATTGTTCGAGGCGCAAATTTTAAAGGGACTTCAACTGTCTTTTTTGATAATTTAATTGATTGATATAATAGATCTACTTTATATGCAAATCTATTAAGTTCCATTAAATTAGGGAGATCAATTTGATCTAGTACCCCTTTTACTCTTGAGAGTCTAAAGCCAGTTGTCAAGTCATGTAATGAAGGTCTAAGTAAAACAAGTCTTATAAATAAATTTCCTAAATATGAAACTGCTCGTCTTGAAAATTGCCATTCTTTAGGAATAGACCCACCCTTAACATATCTACTTCCAATACAGTAATCTGCACCAGCTAAAAATGTATCTACCATTGGTTTTATAAATCTTGTTGGATGTTGAAAATCTCCATCCATCTCCAAAACTGCATCTGCATTAAATTCTTTCATTGCATATTGAAATCCAGAAACATAAGCCCAGCCAAGACCATTATTTTTTTGTTGAATTAACTTTACTCGTTTATCTTTTTTTGAATATTCTTCTACAACTTGCACAGTGTCGTCAGTTGAGTGATTATCAACAACCAACAAATTCATTTCTGCATTAATAATTGGAAACTCAACATCAAGAAGCTGTTTAACCATTTTACGGAGATTTGAAGCCTCATTCCAGACAGGCATTACAATTACAACCTTTTGCATTCTTAAATGATACAATATCCATATGATAATTGATATTATTACTTTGTTTCCAAAGATGTTTGATGGCCCCATGAATGAATCTATTATGTGGCGGGCACAAGACAAAGACTTTTTGAAATTAAACATTGTTGATATGCGTCAATTTGGAATTGATGAAAGAAAAACTGTAGATGATAGACCATACGGTGGTGGAGCAGGAATGATAATCCGCGTTGATGTTATTGATAATGCATTAAAATCGATAGACGCTAAACCAAAAACAAAAGGTTTAAAAATAATAATGACTGATGCGGGCGGAGAGAAATTTACTCAGAAAAAAGCATACGACTATTCCAAATTGAAGAGATTAGTTTTAATTTGTGGTCACTATGAAGGAATTGATCATAGAGTTCATGAAAATTTTGTTGATGAGATCATTTCGATCGGCGATTATGTTTTAACAGGCGGAGAAATACCAGCGATGGTAATTACAGATGCTGTAACACGCCTAATACCAAATGTCATTAAACCGGAGTCCCTAGCGGAAGAATCTCATTCCAATATGAATAGTGAATACCCTCAATATACTCGCCCAGAAGATTACAACAGCTTAAAAGTTCCAAAGATTTTATTAACTGGCAACCACAGAGAAATTGAAAAGTGGAGAAAAATAATTAATAGGAGGAAAGTAAAACTACTTTCACGTATCTAACTATTTTAAACAGATTAATTCCCAACACAATAAGGTAATTAAATATTAATGGATATTTATCCCAAAGATTTTTTCTATAAAATAATTCCATCGAAGCAACACCAGCAAGTCTTAATTTTTTTCTCTGTGCATCAGTTACTTTAAATCTCCATTTCTTTACTTTACCTTTAGTAACACCTTTCAAATGGGTTATGTGGACATCAGGATAATAAACTAGTGAATACCCAGCTTTATGAATTTGATAACATAAATCTACATCTTCGCCATCGAAGAAGTATCTTTCATCAAACCAACCGACTTTATCCAAAAGTTTTTTATATGAAAGGAAAAAGGCTCCTTGAATTGCTTCAACCTCGTGAGTTGCGCTTTCTGGAATATATTCATAGTAGTACTCACGAGTTTTACCTAATACCAACTTATTAAAAGATATCCTTGGAGTTGGAAACTTTCTACGAATATCTTTATCCATACTGCCATCAGACAGAACCAACTTACAAGTAACTGCTCCAACTTTTGGATGTTCTTCTAAATATCTTACAGTTTTTGCAAAAACATCTTTATAAACAATTGTGTCGGGATTTAAAAACAAAACCATTTTTCCTTTTACGTATGGCTTTGCCCTATTATTGCCTTTGGAAAAACCTTCATTCTCTCCTTCAATAAATTTAACCCAAGGAAAATTCTTTTTGATCATTATCTGGCTTCCGTCAGTTGATGAATTATCTGAAACAATTACTTCCATTGGAACTTCATTCATATGTTCTTTAACAGATTTTAGACAATCAGAGAGAAGTTCTTTTGTATTATAATTCAGTATAATTATTGATAATTTCGGATTATTCATTTAATTTAGGTTTAGACAGATATAATAATATGTTACAATAAATAAAATATCATGCAAGTATCTGTTGTTATTCCAAACATTAACGGTAAATTAATAATGGAAAAGAATTTACCAAAACTTTTTAAGGCCGTATATAATCCAAAAAATCATATAGTTGAGGTCATCGTTGTAGATGATGGTAGTTGGGACAATAGTGTTTCATTTATAGAAAAAAATTATAAAAATTCAATAAAGTTAATTAAACATGGAAACAACAGGGGTTTTTCAGCAGCTGTAAATACAGGTTCAAAAGTAGCCAAAGGAGACATAATACTATTAATTAACACTGATGTAATTCCAAATGAGGATTTTCTTGAACCACTTCTACCCCATTTTAAAAATCCAAAAGTATTTGCAGTTTCAACTCATGAAGAAGGTTACGGCGGAGCCAAAGGATCATTTGCTGATGGATATATTCAATTAGGAATGAATGCTGAAACTAAAGGTGCACACACAAGTTTTTATGTCAGCGGAGGAAGCGGTTTATTTAGGAGAAGTATTTGGGAAGAACTTGAAGGTATGGATGAAAAGTTATTATCTCCATTCTATTGGGAGGATATTGATTTATGTTACAGAGCAGCGAAAAGAGGGTATATAAATTTATGGGAACCCAGGGGAAAAGTTGTCCATAAACATGAATCTACAATTTCAAAATTTCCTAAGATTTATGTTGCAAGAGTCAAAGAAAGAAATCAGTTATTGATGCTTTGGAAAAACATACATAGTAAAAATCTAATTAAAAAGCATATAATTGGTTTGATCTCAAGATCACTTAAACATCCAGGATACATTAGAATTATAATAATGGCACTTGGCAGATTTAGAATAATGTTAAAACAAAGAGCAAAGGAAATAAAAGCATCAAAGTTATCTGATGAAGCTATATTTGCACAATTTAATCATGAATAAAATAAAATTATCCATAATAATTGTTAATCTAAACACAATTGATTTAACTGAAGGTTGTATTAAATCAATTTACAAATATAAACTAAACTTTCCATTTGAAGTATTTATAACTGATAATGGAAGTAATGATGGTTCTGTCGAGATGTTGAAAAAATATGATGCAAAATATGATAATTTCCATGCAATATTCAATAACAACAATACTGGTTATGCCAAAGCAAATAATCAAGGTATCAGACTTGCTAAGGGTAAATATGTTTTACTTCTGAATAACGATACAGTTGTATACAAGGATTCATTAAATGCATTGGTTGAATTTACTGATAAAACACCTGATGCGGGAGTAGTGGGTAGCAAACTTCTAAATATTGATGGAACACTTCAAATGTCTTGTTTTAATTTTCCTACAATTAAGAATGCAATATTAGAATATTATCTTGGTAAAAAAGGTTTATTTGATAAATTTGCACCCAGAGACAGAAAACCAACCACAGTCGATTCAGTTGTAGGAGCTGTGTTTCTAATAACCCCAAAGGCAATTGAAAAAGTTGGCATTTTAGATGAAAGATATTGGGCCTATTTTGAAGACATTGATTACTGTAGACAATGTTGGAAAAATGGACTTAAAGTCTATTACCTTCCAGAATCAGTAATCACACATTACCACGGAGCAACATTTAAAAAACTAGCAAACGAAACAGAAAGATGGAAGAGATTAATTCCTTCAAGCAAAATATATCATGGATTAATTAATCATTTTATAATCAACGCGATATTATGGTCAGGTCAGAAGTGGCAAAAATTACTTACTAAATTAAACAAATGAATCAAATAGATTTATCAATTGTCATAGTATCTTCTCAAATGAAATACCTCGAAGATTGTCTAAAAACTTTATATTCTGCGTTAAAAGACATCTCTAATGAAATAATCATTATTGATAATGCTTCTGCTGACATGATAGGAAAACAAATAAATTCTAACTTCCCTGAAGTTAGAATTATAAGAAGAGAAGTAAATGGAGGTTTTGGTGAGAATAACAACATGGGTATGAAAATTGCAAAAGGTAAATATATTTTACTTTTAAACGACGATACAAAAATAATTGACAAAAATATATTCAAGGAAATGATTAGTTGGATGAATTCTCATCCAGAAGTAGGACTATCTAGCTGTGCATTAGTAAATCCAGATCTTAAAAATTACCAAGGGTCAGGAGGATATTTCCCAACTTTATCAAGAGTAATTGCTTGGATGACATTTATCGACGATATTCCATACCTAGATAACATCATTAAACCATATCATCCAATGCATTCGTCTTCATTTATTCACACGAATGAAGATTATTATAAAGAAATGCATAAGCAAGATTGGGTAACCGGTGCTTTTTTCTTAATGAGAAAAAAGGCAATGGACGAGTCAGGAATTTTTGACGAAAAGTTTTTTCTTTACGTAGAAGAAGTAGAGCTTGCATATAGAATTTACAAAAAAGGATGGGAGACATGGTATTTACCAAAGTGGAAGACAGTTCATTATGGTATGGCAACCAATGGAAGTGAAAAAGCGACAATTATGGAAATGCAAAATCTTAAATTATTTTATAACCTACATATGCCAAAATGGCAACTTCCTATATTAACAGGGATACTTAAATTTGGAGTTTTGTTAAGAATAGTTATTTACACAATTCTTGGAAAATTGAATATTACGAAGATTTATTTAAAGGCTTTGACAAGCTTCTAAGAAGCAGTTATCTATATTTCCACTGACCCATCCCTTTTCGACCTAATAAAGCATCAATCGCTCCCCATCTCTGCCATATTCTACCTGTAAAAATATTACGTACTGTATCCCTTAAAACTGCAAATTTTGTTCTTAACTTTGAATATCTCATTGAATAGTAGAATCTATTTCTGATTAAAAAATAATCATTTGTAGGGCTTCCTGATCCACCTGTAGAAGCTGAGACTTTATGCCACATCCAAGTATCGGGGTAGTAAATTACTTTATATCCAGCTCTCTCTGCCCTCGCTGAAAAATCTGCATCTTCCCAATACAAAAAAAATGAGGCATCCAGCATACCAATTTTTTCAAAAACTTCTCTCCTAATAATTACACAGGCGCCGTTTGCGACATCAGTTTCTTCAATTTTATTGTATTGTCCATGATCTACTTCGTCCACCCCTCTGTGCGTAGTGTATACATTTTCTTTATCAATTATTCCACCTGCATACCATAAGACATTACCTTTTTCTGATGTCTTATATTTATCTGTGTGAAATTCGTATCCTTTGGCAAAATACATCTTAGGTGAAGCAACTCCTACTTTAGGATTTTTATCTATAAAGCTAACTAGCTTCAAAACTATATCTTTTTGGAGGATTAAATCATTATTCATTAAAATAATATAATCAATTTTTCTCTTTAAAGCATCTTTTATTCCAACGTTATTTCCACCCGCAAAACCTAAATTAGCGCCACTTTGAATAAACTTATATTTCATATTTGGCAATTTATAATCTTTTAAAGCCTCTTCTGTACCATCAGGAGAACCATTATCGACAATCATGCATTCACAATCTAAGTTATCTACTTCAAGCTTTGCGACGTCAAGAAGTTGTTCTTTGGTCATAGCTAAAGCGTTCGTGGTTAAAATGATTATTGAAGCGCTAATTTTTTTCTTTTTTTTAATCATTTTATTTTGAAAACTCATCAATCATCTCACGCCACGTTTTAAATTTCATCCCCAATTTTTGTTGAGTTATCTTTGTTTTTAAGCCTCCCAATCTTGGTCTTGGTGTTCTGCCTTTTGCCTTCAAAAACTCACTCATTGATCCTTCTTTGACTACCCCTTCGACATTTCTATTTTTTTTCAATAAATACTCTACAAAATCAAATGGAGTTGTAACATCGCGTGAGACTAGATGAAATGTGCCCTCTATTTCGTCATCTAGAATTTTGACCAATGGTTCTACCAAATCATCAACATAAATTGGTGTTATGGTTTGATCTTTAAAAATTGGAAATAATTTTCCATCATCAAAAAGTTTTAGATAATTTTTTGCAAAATCTAACTTTAAATCAAACTTTGTGGAGTAGAATGGGTAAGCAATTCTGACAATCGAATTCCTTACTCTTGAGTTCTGTATAGCCTTTTCTGCTCTATTTTTTGTCCAGCCATACCAACCAATACCGTTATTATTTTGAGGTATAGGATGATCCTCACTATATGGTCCTGGATCTTCTTTATTTCCAGTAAAAACAAAATCTGTAGAAATTTGGACTAGAAATCTACCATTTTCTTTACAAGCAATAGCAAGATTTTGAGGTCCTATTACATTTAATTTCCAAGTAAATCCACTTTTGTTATCTCTTTCTTTTTCTGCGCCATCTACATTAGTTATTGCTGCAAAATTTAAAACTGAATCAAATTTATTTTCTTTAAAAAAAACTTCGACAGCGTCTCTGTTTGTAATATCTAAAGTTTTTTCATCAACAGGAATGATATCGATTTTGTTTTTTGCAAGTTCGACAAATCTAGATCCAACCAAACCACTTGCACCAATCACCAATACTTTTTTCATTCTATGCATCATTTTTTAGATGTAAATTTTTCAGGAAACGCTTGACGAAGCGTTTTGTTTGTTTTGTCTCTTTCAGAAAGTATTGGATCTTTAATTGGCCATTTGATAGCAAGGTCAGGATCATTCCAGGCAATACCACTGGCTTTGGCATCATCCCAGTATTTATCAATTAAATAAAAATAGTGCATCATTTCAGTACCTAATGTACAAATTGAATTCCCTATACCTCCACTAGGTAAGAATAAAGCATGTCGCGGAGAATCTTCTTTAGTATTATCAATAGTTATATATTCAACTTTTCCAAAAGTAGAAGATTCAGGGCGAAGATCAACAATTGGAGCGTACAAGACACCTGTAATAGGGTAGATTAATTTATTCCAATCTTCAGAATGAACCGCCTTAATTACCCCAGGTTTAATATAAGCATGAGTCCACTGAACAGGGTTAAACTCAATACCAGTTGCTACTTTTAATTCTTCTTTATTATATGGCTCATGAAGAAAACCCCTAGCATCTCCTAATATTGGTCTTTGAATTAAAACAACCCCCTCGATTGAAGTTTTAATAATATTTTTTTCGGGATCAAATCGCATCATATGTAAATTGATTCTATGTTAAATAGATATTAATTTCAATAAGATTGTTTAATTTTGGCTAATAATCCTTGAAAATATATCAAACCTTCTTCAGTATTCTCTTCTGGTGCCCAAGAGGCAAAAGATTTATCGTCGTCTTTTCTATATCCACTTGGTTGTTTTTTTGATTCCAGAAACACAATATCTTCTTCACAAACTACTGTATGCATTTGGCCTGATTTGACACGTGCAGTTTTTCTACCATCAATTTTATCAGAAAGTTTAATTATTTTTGATATTTCTTCTGAATCATTGAAAAAAACAAGATATGCTTCACCTTTTAAAATTCTAAACATTTCTGTTTTGTTTTCTTCACTGTGCATATGTGGCTTAATATAGTTATTTTCTACAATTGCATTAATTAATAGGTGTTGTCTTGAATCGTCATTTTCATGAATTCTTAAGTTAAATCTACCTCTTTCATTTTTTCTTGCCTTTTCCAAAACAAGTGAAATAATTGCAGGATCAAAATAATCCTCACTTGTTGTAAAATTTGTAAACTTGTCTGAATTTTCTTTGCTATCCATAATTATAAATTTTTTAAATGGTTAATTCTTCTTTTTTAATTCTCATGAATATTATTGGTATTATAAATAATACTGCTGAGACGATTAGAACATAGTTTATATCTACTTTTGCTAAATAGCCAACTAAAAGTAAAAGTGGAACATCACTTATATTTTTAATTGTATTTAAAGTACTAGTTGCTGTTGCTCTATTAAAGGATGGAATTCTTGTCTGAATTTGAGCCATAAATAATGGATCTCTAACAGTCCCAACTATTAATAATAATACACAAGCAGAGAATAAAATTATTAAGTTAGATGTCAAAAGAGATGCAATAATTGTGATAAAACCAATTACTGGTGGGTAAAACATGAAGTTAACTTTTCCCACTTTGTTTTGTACTTTTTCTGTATTCCAAAACATTAAAAATGTAATTCCTTGAAAAACAGTATAAATGGCACCAAGATATATTATCGGTAAACCAGCATTTTTAAGAAGTACTTGATAGATTCTCCAATACACAAAGGCTGCTTGAAATACAATAATTTTATTCAATGCAAATTTAAAAAGAATACTGTCAGATTTAATTAAATTAAACCCTTCTTTAAGTAAACTTAATTTTTTAACAGTTTTTTCTTTAAATTTTGGCTCAGTTAAAAATGATGCAAAAATCATTGACACAACTGTACCAACTAAATCAATTGCAATTAATATCATAAACTGTGAAGGCAGTAATCCTTTGGCTATAAAACTTCCCAAAAATGGCATGAATATTTTTGGTAAGCTGGCTGATGAAAAATACTTACCTGCTACACGATTTGCATTTGGTTCTTCTCCAACTTCTTTTAAAGAATCATATAAAATTGCATGATCTGCACCCATAAAAAATGAATAACCAGCTGCACCAACAATATAAGCTAAAGTAAATTGTAGAAATCCTGAAGCATTAAATAACAAAAATGTAGAGAGTGCCGTTAAAAAAATGCCTAACATAATAAGTTTTTTCCTGCCAAATTTGTCAGCTAAAAAACTTGACGGAACATCACAAAGAAATGAGGTTACAGACCAAACAAGACTCAAATAAATTATTTGTCCTAAATCAAGACCTCTGGATAAATAAAATAGTTGAATAACTCCGTTTAAAGTTTTTAACTCTATAAAAAACCTCGTCCCAAACATTAATCTTTTGTTTAATTTTAAATTTTTAACTCGATCAGGCATGAAGATATTGTAGCATTTCTAATAAAATTTGTTCTTGCCATGCGATATAGTTTTTATTGAGTTTTTAATTCAATTATTTCTATACCGCACTGGCAAAACTTCATGATCCCTCACCATCTCAAATTTAGACAACGCAAACGTCATCAAAACTATTACTGAGATTGGTGAGGGACAGAAGCGCCCGAACAAATTTACTTCTGCTTGACTAGACCTAGGTGTGAAACCACCATAGCATATGCAGAATTGACGATACCATCAAGTCCAGGAATAAATTGGTCAATCCGTACAAGAACAGATTTGAGAATTATCTCATGACCTTCTCGGACTGGCGTAATCATGCGTGAAAACTTGCCGAGGAAAACCTCAATACAAGTTTCAGTTGAGGCACGATTATCTGATGCATACCCAATGCGCTCAACAGAGGCGGTTTCAACTTCAATACCCTGTTCGCTCAGAAGTTCGCGAAGTGCCGCTTTGTTGGGTTTTTCTCCCTTATGGGAAAATCCACCTGCAAAGCCAATGCACTTTACTCCTTGAACTCCTTCGATGTGATCGTAAATTAATGGACGAATCTCTTCTTGACAATGCAGATAGATACCATCTTCACGATCTTCCACAACAACAAAAATCACGCCAGGATTGGCATGACCATCTTCATTGATTGGACCATCTAGTTTGCGCATTCCATCGTACAAGAAAGCGCCAGAGTCCCCATCAACGAAGGCAATGTGCTCAAACCGGCCAAAGCGCGGGTTTTCAAATGCCACGACTTGACCATCTTTTCCGTGTACAGGTTGCCATCCAAAAGATTTTTCTTCTGGCAAAACTACCTGATCGGTACGTACAACTTTCTGAGTCATTTTGTACTCCTTTTAAATTTTATTAAATATTTGTTCGGGCACCTCTAAGATTAGGGTGTCCATTTGAAGGAATGTAAAAGAGCAATTAAACTGAAAGAATAATATCAAACTTATGCCTAAATGTCAAGTTATAGGGTATATTTTAAATTAATTTTAAATTTGTATCTGAAGACAAACTAAGACGGGTTAAGGCTGAGAGGAAATATGCATCGTCACATTTATTGATAAGGTCTGATAGTTTATCAATTGGCCATAAAACCATTCCTTCATCTTCCTCAAATTTATCTCCTTTTTTAACGTCTTTATATAAATTATCTGAAAGATCAACTATTACTGCATATAAATTAGGTTTATTATTAGTCATACCTGAATCTGGATTAAGTCTTCCTAGTGAAATAATTTGGTCAAGTGTTACATCTTTTTTAGTTACACTTAGATTTAAATCTTTTTGAAACGATCTAACTATAAAATCCAAAACTGATTCATTTAATTTTGGAAATCCACCAGCAAGAGTATATTCAATCCCCCCTGTTGGGAACTTTTGTTCTCTTTGAGTTGCCAAATGTGTAATTTCCCCATTTCTTTTAACTAAAACTAAAAGCTTTGCACCAGACTTTGGTCCCCATCCCCAAGAATAATAACCTTCCATCCTTTTTTTCTTCTCTTTATTAATAACCTCAAACCAAGAACCAATACCATAGATTCCAAATTTAGGATCGGCGTGTTCTATTTTAGTTAATTTTAAAATTAAATCACCATTAAGATGGTCCTCTCTTCCTGCCAAATCCTCGACATATCCAAAAGTCGATGGATTAATCCCTAAAGTTTTAATTTCATCTTTAATTAATTCAGAACTTGCTTGGTACCATTTTTTACTTTCTAAATTTTTAATAACAATTTCATATCTAACTAAATTTTGCTCTACAAAATGTTCTTCCATATCATCAACTTTTTTAACCTTATTCTTTTCATTTTCAACTTGACCAAAAACAAATTTAGTTTTTCCTGATTCACGGTCTAAAGAAATATAGGCTGAAATTGACTTAGATCTATCCATAATCATCGCTTTTCTTGAAAGAAGTGGTCTCCACCAATCTTGATTTTCTTTATACCACTTGATTGTTTCTTTTAAACCTTCGTTAAAATTATCTTTTGTAATCTCTGGTTTCCAACCAAGTTCTTCAATAATCTTTGTAGCATTTATTGCATATCTTCTGTCATTACTATGTCTATCTGAAACATGCTTTATCATGTTTTGTTTTGCGCCATATAGATCAACTACTTTTTCTGCAATATATCCATTACTTCTATCATTATCGGAGCCGACTAAATAAGTCTCTCCTGCTCTTCCTTTTTCTAAAATTAAATCGATTGCTGATGAATGGTCTTTTGTATGAATCCAATCACGAACATTTCTACCATCTCCATGAAGTGGCACTTTCATTCCATCAATTAAATTACAAACTATTATTGGAATAAATTTTTCAGGAAACTGATAAGGTCCATAATTATTAGAACAATTTGAAATTGTGATATACATTCTGGTTTTTTGGTAAAAATCTAAAACTATTTTATCTGCTTCAGCTTTTGATAATGCATATAAATTATCAGGTCTTGGAGAATATGGAGTTTTTTCTGTAAATTTAGCATCTGAATCAAGTGGAAGCTCGCCATAAACCTCATCAGTTGAAATGTGATGAAAACGCTGTACTCTCGCTTTTTCTGCTTCTTCAAGAAGAGTTAAAGTACCGTGTACATTTGTTTGCCAATAAGTAGATGGGTCAAATATACTTCTATCCACATGGCTTTCTGCTGCAAAATGAACGATTGTATCAATTCCTTTTAAACTTTCTGAAACTTTCTTTCTGTCATTAATATCAGCTTCAACAAATTCAATTTCTTTCATTACAAGTGTCAGATTTTCAATATTTCCTGCATAAGTCAATGAATCAATTACACGAATTTTATCCTTTGGATGATTTTTGACCCAATAATGTACAAAGTTTGCTCCAATGAACCCAGCTCCGCCTGTTACTAATATTTTCATAATTATATTTTTAAACTTTTGAGGTAATTTCTAAACTCCCCATTTAAATCTTTATGTTTTAAAGCAAATTCGACAACAGTTTTTAAATATTCTAATTTATTTCCTGTGTCATAATATTTACCACCCTTTATTTCAACCGCTAAAATTCTTTTATTATCTTTAAGCATGTGATTTAGGGCATTATTATAATAAAGTTCTTCTCCATCATCTAATTTCTCTAAAATTTCATCTAAATAGTCAAAAATATCAGGGGTAAATAAAAAACCTGAAACATTACCCAAATCGCTAGGTGCTTTTTCTTTTCCAGGTTTTTCAATAATTTTATTTACATCCATTATTCCATCCTCAAGCATTTTTCCCCCTGTAAAGCCGTACCTATCATAATCTTCATCTTTTGTAACCCTAATACTTCCTAGACATGTTACTCCATATTTTTCATAAGCTTCAATTAATTGTCTCATCCTACTTTTTGGTTCAGCAACAATAAAATCATCACTCCATGTATAAATAAACGGTTCATTTCCAATTAAATGTCTAACGTTTAAAAGTGGAGTACCATTACCATACGGGCCTTTTTGTCTGACATATACAAAATTGGCTAGATTACTAATCTTCTCCACTTCTTCTAAAAGATATCTTTTCTTTTCTCCACCCATTCTAAGGTTTTCAATCAGATCTAAATTAGGCGCATCAAAATGATCTTCTATTGTTCTTTTGTGGTATCCTGTGACGATAAAAATATCTTTAATTCCAGCCTCAACCAATTCTTCTACAACATATTGAATAATAGGTTTATCAACAATTGGGAGCATTTCTTTAGGCATTGCTTTAGTTTGTGGAAGAAATCTTGTTCCAAAGCCCGCGGCCGGAATTACTGCTTTAGTTATCTTTTTAATCATATTCTATATATTAGACTTAAAGTTATTACTATACCTAAGATAGCAACAGTAACATATTCTATCACAACAGATAAACAAATATCTTTATGAATTGTGTGATGGATAATTCCCCAAGAAACATAGGCTGAAGCTAAAGCAAAAACAACTCCAATTTGAAAGTTTGTATCATAGGAAAATACATAAAATCCAATAATTCCAGCAATAAATATAAATATCAAACTTATATAATGAGGCATATGTTTAATAAAATTTTGCATATTATAAAATGTTACCCACCTTTAATATTAAAATAATCGATAATATCATTCCCAAAAAAACAACATGGGCAAATGTTCTACCTGCGACTCTAGTAATTCTTCTTTTAGATACTAAAACTGCATCTACTATAAAGACCAAAAGGAGTATGGCTACCACGATTAGAGATAGTGTGCGTGTTGTAGTGAATGGCGATATAAGTATTTGCGACCGAACTTGTGGTTCAATGGTTTGTATTGATATTGGAATAGCTGTTGGTATTATTGTTGGGGCAACTGTCAGTACAACAGTTTTTTCTGTTTTTGCAGCTTGCGCAATTGGTTGTACTATTTTGTCAGTATACATTGCTCCAAAGAATTGAACTACTATGGTGGTATCCACTCCCGCAAGATCACCTTCAACTACACCAATTCCAATTTCTTTATATTTTGGATTTAACATATTTTCTCTGTGTGCTGGTGAATTCATCCAAGCATTTACTGCATCGTTTGCATTACTAAAATCTCGGGCTAAATTTTCTCCTGCATATCTATATTTATAGCCAAAGTCTTTAAAAAATTTCCAAGGTTCTGTACCATCAGGAGCAATATGTGCCCAATAATCTTTAGCAATCATATCTTGGCCTTTGGTGTAAGCTGCAGCAGATAGTTCTTGATTGAGTGATAAAGCAGATAACCCTGCAGCAGCTCTTTTTTCATTTGTAAGTCTTACAACTTCACTTGGTGAGATATTTGAAGCATATCCTAAGATAGATGGGTTTAATTTTGGCAAAAGATTTAAGACAATTTGGGATAACACTAAAAAAGAAGCTAATACAAGTAAACTTGATGAATGTAAAATCTTGGCTTTGTGATTATTACTCTCTCTAGGTAATAAAAAGTGAATTAATTTCTCCATTAATCAATATTATCATACCCGTTGGGATGATTCTTGTGCCAAAGAAGAGCTGAATTTACTATATCAGTAAGTTGATATATAGGATTCCATTTTAATCTATCCTTAATTTTGGTGTTTGATGCATACAATGAATCTGCATCGCCTTTCCTTCTTGGTTCATATTTAACATTTATTTTTAAATTACTAACCTTTTCTACTTCTTCTACCACTTCTTTATTTGAATACCCTTTTCCAATACCTACGTTAAACACCTCACTTTTATTTTCTTTTTCTAAAAAATTTAAGGCAAGTGCATGTGCGTCAACTAAATCTAAAACATGAACATAATCTCTGATACAAGTCCCATCAGCTGTATCATAATCCTCACCAAATATTTGAACTTCCTCATTTTTAAGTGCTTTAGCGATAATATTTGGAATCAAATGACTTTCTTCAGGATGATCTTCTCCAATTGAACCATCTATTGCTCCCCCTGCTGCATTAAAATATCTTAATGATATAAATTTAAGTCCATAAGCACTATCGTAATCTTCTAATATTCTTTCCATTATATATTTAGTTTCACCGTATGGATTAAGTGGATTTTTAGGATCATCTTCTTCAATTGGAAGTTTTATTGGATTACCGTATACACCAGCCGAAGAAGAAAGAATTATCTTCATACAATTATTTTTAACCATGGCATCAATCAAATTTAAAAAACCAAGAACATTGTTACGATAGTATTTAGAAGGATTTGTAAATGATTCGCCCATTTGAATAAAACTAGCCATATGAACAATAGCGTCAAATTTTTCATTTTGAAAAAGAGTAAATACTTTTTCTTTTTCAGTTACTAAATCAATTTTTCGTAAATCAAATCCTTTTACTGCTTCTATGTGACCATATGACAAGTTGTCTACGACAACTATCATATGACCCTCAGCTTTCAGCTTTCGGATCATGAAAGAACCAATATACCCTGCCCCACCTGTAACTAATATTTTCATATTATTTGATATTTAATATATATATTTCGCAAAATTTTGGGCATTTTTTTGATATTTCCTATTATAGCAAAGATAAAAATTGATGCACCTAAAGTATCTATTAGAACATCTCTTAAAGTAGATTCACGTCCTGGGGTAAATGATTGATGAAACTCATCAGTAATACCATACAAACCAGCAATAATCACTGCATACCACATTGCTTTTTTATTTTTAATTCCAGAATTAATCATGGCTCTGTACAAAAGTGTGGCAAAAATTCCGTATTCAAAAATATGAGCTATTTTTTTAACCAAGAAATCTTTCCAGTAAATTTCAGTTGCATAACCAACAGTAAAAGATGAAAAAGAAAATATTATTAATGCCCAAAGTATTGGAGGAATCCAAAATTTAACTAATTTGGTTAGAACTATTTTGGGCATCATGTTTTGTATTATATAGTAAAAACCCACCATAGCCTAGAAAGGCAATTCCAAAAATTATGAGGATTAAAGCAATTGTTGGAAATTTTTTCTCAACAGATGCACCTGCTACTATTCCAGTAGGTGTTTCTTCAGTAATCTTTATATCACTAATTAAATTTATTGGCTTCTCTATTGGACTAGGACTTGGAGAAGGTTTTGAAGTTGCTGATTTTGTAGGAGTTGGTTTTAGGGTTGATGTTGGAGATGGCGTACTTGTTAGTGTTAGACTTGCAGTTGGAGCATTTGTTGGAGTCGGAGATGGTGTTGGAGGGGCTGGATTAGAATCAGCTTTAGTTGAATATGAGAGAAAATAAAAGGAGGCAGTTCCGTCTGGATATCTACCAATTGTCATATTCTGACCAGGATTTGAATTATATTGATATTGATCAATAATTCCGCCAGTTGAATCAAATAAAACAACATAGTCGCCAGAATTATTTAAAAACGAAGTGGTTTCAAAATATGGAAAATTTGGATTTGATGTGTTTAAGTTTGTTAATATTTTTTTCGCGCTAGAACCAGAATCACTTGAGAAATCAAGATCGTCATCGATATAATAATCTTTCAAGTAATCAGCAGAAGAACTTGCATTATATAATTCTATCCATTCTGTGGTTGAATCAGGCAGGAATTCATTTATATAAACTTGGGCAAAAGAGATATTAGGAAAAATTAAAAAAAATAAAAATGGGGTTAAGTATAAAGTATGTTTTATTTTACTGGACATGTAAGTAAAGACTTATAACTCCATCATTATGCTCGATATAAACTATGTTAATAGTACTACTTCCACCACAACTTTGAGATGATTTAAATAAGTTTCCATCTGCTGGAGCTCTAATTACATCAGATGATGTTGATACCATATCAAGACCTGTATGAATTCCACCTGAATATGAATATTTCCATGACCAAGGTGTATGACCATAATGTTGTGTCAATCTAATTGTGTCAGAAAGTGGCCATTGCCAAGATCCTGAACCAATGTTTGCAGTTCCTCCTTTTTCTTCATCGTTTACAGATTTATTTTGTAAATAAGAAGAAGGATCAACCCAAATATTATTTTTTCTAATTTCAAAATGAAGATGTTTTCCAGTTGAACAACCAGGATAACCAGAATTTCCAACTAAAGCTATTGGGTCGCCTGCTTTAACAGGACCTACTTTTGTTCCTGAAACAAGTGCTCTTTCAATTGCAGACTTTTCAGCTAAAGCTTCTGCTAAAAGTGCTTGATATTTTTTCTCGTCACTTTTTGTTTGATCAAGAAGTGTTTTCTTGGCTAGTTTTTGAGTATTAAGTTGTTTTTGTTGTGTTTCTAATTGTTTTTGTAAATCTTCTTGATCTAACTTTTGTTCATTGTATGTATCTTTAGCAGTTTGTAATCTATTAAGTAAATCTCTATCTCCTTCTTGTATTTTTTTTAAGTATGAAAACCTGTTAAATGCTTCACTTAAATTATCTGACGATATTAAAAGAAGAAGAGGGTCCTTAATTCTTGCCATTTTATATGTTTCAACAGCTCTTTCAGAAAATGCTGATGTTAATGACCCAAGAGATCCCTCTATTTGATCTATTCTTCCCGAAAGTAAACTAATTTGTTCTTCAGTTTGGGCAATTTTTAAACTTGTTAATTTTATTTGAGCATCAAATTGTAAGATTTGACTTTTAAGTGTATTTCCCTGACCTTGAAGTTTTAATACTTGATTAGTGTATTCATCAATTAACTTATTACAATCCGATTCATTACTGCATGTTTGAGAATTTGCAAATCTAGCAACACTTAAAAAAAATGTTATTGAGAAGATAAAACTAAAAAGTATTTTTCCATATTTCATAGCATTTCATCTTGCTTTTTTGAGAGATCTCTTAACAGCAATCAAGCTTCCTGTAATCGCTATTGCAAAGCCAATAACAATCTCTGTTCCCAAAATTGCAGCAAAAAGAAGGAAAAAAGATAGCGGTTCTTTTGGAAGAACAGGGATTGAGCCAAAATAAGAAAGTAAACTTGGTGAAACATAAAGCCAAAAGATAAATGACAATGTCCAACCTGAAATAACCCCAATCAAAGAATAAAAGACACCTTCTAAAACAATAGGGCTTCTAATAAAAGCCGGTGTTGCTCCTATTAAACTTAATATTTCAATCTCTCCTTTTCTTGAAGTCATTCTCATACTAATAATTACAAGTAGTACTAAAAATGATGTGATAGCCAGTGCTCCCACAAAAACTATTCCTCCAACTCTTAAATAATAACTAATAGTTTTAAGTCTACCTACAACATCCCCCAATGATTTTTCTCCTCCAATATTTGCAGTAAAACCAACTTGTTCAACAATTGCTTCATTTTTAACTTCATTAATTACTTCTTCTGCTAATTTTAAATCTGTAACTGAAAACTCTAGTGATGCAGGAAAAATTGAAGGACTAACAAGTTCTGCCAGAAGTGGATTATCCTCTGTTGCTTTTTTATAAATTTCCAAAGCCTCTTCTTTAGGAACATACTTAACATCTTTTACACGAACATCGAGTGCGAGTTTGTTTTGAAGAGCAGTAATTGCATCACTACCCGTTTCATTTTTTAAAAAGGAAATTATTTGTGGTCTTGTCTCAAAATATGATAGTGCTTTACTTGAAGAGTAGACCAAGATTGAAACAGTTGTAGCTACAAAAAAAGTTAAGGCTAAAACAAAAATGGCAGAAACAGCTTGAAAGGGAGATCTTTTTATAGCTTCGATCGCGGTTTTTGTATGTATACTCATATAATAATTTTTAATTTACAATTTACAATTTTCAATTTTCAATTATTCGGCCATCTTTTAATTCTATCACTCTATGTTTACTATTCTTAATTATTCCCTCATGATGTGTTGCCATTATTACAGTTTTTCCTTCTTTGTTAATTTTTTCCAAAAGATCCATAATTCCTTCAGCTGTTTTCCAATCTAAATTTCCTGTAGGCTCATCAGCTAAAATTAATTTAGGATTAATAACTAAGGCTCGTGCCAATGAAACTCTTTGTAGTTCTCCACCTGAGAGTTGAGAAGGAAATAGTTTTGCTCTATTTGAAAGCCCTACAAGTTTTAATACATGTTTTACTCTTTTTTCCCATTCATCTTGAGCTACATCAGAAACTGCTAGAGCAACTTCAACATTTTCAGCCACTGTTCTTTCAAATAAAACTTTAAAATCTTGGAAAACAATTCCCATTTGTTGTCTTAAAAATGGAACTTCTTTAGTTGTTATTTCTGCTACATTTTTGCCCTCAAACAAAACTTTGCCTGAATCCGGCAAAACTTCTCGTAATATCATTTTTAAAACAGTACTTTTACCAGCCCCTGATGGACCTGTTAAAAACACAAACTCACCATTTTTAACCTCTAGTGAAATACCTTCTAGTGCTTTTATTGATCCGAAGGATTTTGTTACATTGTCAAAAGTGATCATTCTCCCTCCACCACTTTAATTTTGCCGACATCAATTAGCCAGCCAGCTTTTTTGCCAGAAACCGTTTCTCCCCAAATTTGAACTTTTTTACCTGTAAAAGCACTAAGATCAATGACGCTTGATGTTAGATAGGCATACTGGGAAGGACCATTGCCACGAACTAAATGATAAGTTCCTTCTCCACTAATTCCACCTTCTTCCAAAACACCATCTGTTGTAGTTGAAAATTTTGATTCATCAGCAATCCCTGCTTCATTTTTAGTAACTTTAATTTCACCAGTTGTACCTATTGCAGGAGTTTTCTTACCAACACCTGAAAATAAATAGCCTGTGCCAATCCCAAGAAGAACAACTACAACTGAAATTGCACCTAAGACTAAATTCTTCTTAAGATGAGATGGGCTACTAATTGGATTAAGTGTACTTTCCATATAAAAATCATAACACATTTTTTAACTTCTGTTAAGGTCAGACCTTTTTACTGATTTTACTTTAAAGGTCTGACCTTGCAAGTGTCCTGCAATTTCAACTCTGCTTCGATAAATTCGTCAAGTTCGCCATCTAAAACTGAGTCAGGATTACTTGATTCTACTTCAGTTCTTAAATCCTTAACCATCTTGTATGGATGCAATACGTAAGAACGGATTTGGTTGCCCCAGCTTGCCGGTTTATATTCTCCTTTAATATCCTTTAAGTTATTTTTTTCAATTTCTTGTTGCCTAATCCAAAGTTTGGCGCGAAGAAGGCCTAGTGCTATTTTTCTGTTTTGTTCCTGAAATCTTTCAGTTCTTGCCGTTATTACTATCCCAGTTGGAAGGTGAGTAAGTCTTACTGCAGTACTCACTTTATTAACATTCTGTCCTCCATGTCCACCCGCTCTAGTAAATTGCCAATCAAGTTCTTCATCTTTTATTTGAACTTCTGGTAAATCTGAAGCTTCTATATCAGGTAAAACTTCAACTAAGGCAAATGAAGTTTGTCTTAAATCATTGGCATTAAAGGGAGATTGACGAACAAGCCTGTGCGTTCCTGCTTCTTTCTTTAAATAACCATATGCATATCTTCCTGTTACCTCAAAGGTGACACTTTTTAAACCTGCTTCTTCTCCAGAAGTTGAATCAATTGTTTCTGTGGTAAATCCTTTTTTTTCACAATATCTTAGATACATACGAAAAAGCATAGATACCCAATCCATTGCCTCAGTTCCGCCTTGTCCTGCATGAATTGTAATAATTGCGCTTTTATTATCATATGAACCAGATAAATATGATTTAAGTTCAAGTTTTGAAATCTGTTTTACCAATTTATTTAGTTCTTTGGAGTCTTCAATTTCATTTAAAATTTCAAGAGTATCTGAAACTTCTTTAATTTCATTAAGCTCATCTTTTAAATTAGATAAATTTTGCAAAACCATTCTAGCATTATCTTGATCATCCCAAAGTTTGGGATCAGTAGACAAACTTTCCAGTTTTTTTAATTCCAATTCTTTTTTAGGAATATCTAAAACAACTTTCAAATTTTTTAACTTTTCATTTAACTCTTCTATGTTTACATCTGAATTTATCATCTTGATTGAGTATACACTTTATTGTGTCCACCTATTGCTAAAAATCTTACTGTTTTTTTGCCTAACCATTCATAAACAATTCTCATGTCTCCAGTTATGCTAAAGGCAAATTTTCCTTTCATACGTTTCCTTAAAGCATGATTTTCAAGTCTTGAATCATCTGGATTTTTAACAAACCATCCAACTCTTTGATCAACGTCTTTAACTAACGATGGATAGCTGTCAATAAACTGCTTGTAATCTGAATGGAAATTACCGTCTAACCGAATTTTTAACATTTGTCTTTTTAATTTTAGAGGGTATCTTCAAATTAATAAAGTAGTCATGAATCTCTTTTTCTGTTTCAAAAACCATATCTTTAGAAACAGGCTCTTTAGCAGCTTCTAAAACTGCATCTTCAAATTCTGGCGTAAAACCATTAACTGTTAAACCTGATGGATACAAAACTTGTCTTAAAGCATGGCGTATTAATTCACTAATTGAGGTGAAACCTTCAAACTTTGTTACTGATTTAGCATCATTTAACATAGATGTTGGTAAAGATATATTTATAGTTGCTGTGCTCATACAATTATTGTATCACTTCAATACAAATATTGTCAAGGTTGACATATTATAGCCTTAATTTTAATTATTTCGACAGGGTCTAGATCTTGAAGAGTATTTAGAGCATCTTCTATTGTTGGATTTGTTGATGCATACGTTTTATTAATTTGTTCACTTGTACCTAATACATTGATAAGTTTCTGATGGCCTATGTCAAGCGCTGTTTTAATTGGTTTTGGAGCATTTTTCCAACCTAATAATTCAGTTACTGCGGTCCTACCAGCAATTAACAAAAACCCTTCTAAAAATAAAGCAAGTAAAAATCCAAAAAATAAACCCATTAAACCTCCCTTTAAGGACCATTTAACAAAGTGGTGTCTAAACTGAGCTAAAACAATTATTAATAAAAATATTAAAACAATTATTGCCCCAGCTTTTATATATGTAGGAGCAACAGAAAAATTTGAAAAAAAAGACACAACATTTTGAAATAAAGTTCCAATAATTTGCATATAACTAATTATATACTATCTGTTAATTAGTTTAGGTTGCAGAAGAGGCTGTTGGTGTAGGTGTAGCAGATGGAGAGGCTGTTGGTGTAGGTGTACTTGCAGGTTTTGCGGTTTGATTTCCTCTTAAACCTGTAACTATTACTATATCTGATTTTTGTGTTGAAGATGTTTTTATATTTACTGTTTTATAAAAACCATCCAATTCTTTTTTAATTTCGTCTTGAACTGATTGAGACAAGGTCTTTGAAAAAGTAACTGTAGCTTCAGTATTATCCGAAGTTTCTGCATTTCCTGCTGTTATATCGGAATATCCTAATGTTTTTAATTTATCTGTTAATAATTTTGCTTCACCTGATATTCCTGTACCGTTTAAAACTTCAATTGAAACAGTTTCTCTATTAATTGGTTCTGGAGATTTTGTTGGAATAGGCGTTGATTCATTTGTTTTTTCTTCTATTGGAACTACTCCAAACGAAGGTGTAGGTGATGGGATAGCTTCACCACTTGATTTAGTAAAGAAAAATATTCCTGCACCTCCAAGAATTAAAAGACCTATAAAAATAATTACCCATTTTGAACTCGAACTTTTAGCCTTCGCAGGTGTCTGAAAACTTGAAGCCTGAGGTGGGCCTTGTTGTGCTACTTCACTTTGTGTTGATTGTTCTTCCATATCTGTCGGCCGAGTATACCTATAATCATAGTGCTTTGTCAAGACCCCTTTAATTTTTCCATTAGGTGGGATTTTCATTTACTACCAAGAGTTATTACAAAATCATATTTACTTGAAGCAGGAAGCGTTTCTGTTTTTTCTGTTACTTGATAATTTTTAGATAAATCAGTTTTAATTGTCTCTAATAATTCTTTTTTACTATCTTTAACAGAAATAACAGTATTAGTAAAATCTGAAGTTTTTGCATTTCCTGTCATAACATCTTTATAACCTAATCCTTCTAAATAAGTTTTTGCTTTTCCTGCAAAACCTGAGATTCCACTACCATTTAATACCTGCAATTTTATTTGTTCTCTTTTTAAAGATGATGATGGAGAGGCCGTTGGTGTTGGTTCTATAGCAGGTTCAACTGTTGCAGATGGAGCTAACGTTTGATCCTCTTTAGAAAGACGAGAAATTCCAGAAAAGTATGTGATTAATCCACCAACTAACGCACCAACTAAAAGAGCTGTTGGAATTATAATCCATAGATAACTTGATTTTTCTTCTTCTTCAACTACTTCAGTTTCAATCTTAACCTCAGGTTCTGGCTTGGATTCAACAATTGGAGTTTCAACAGTGGCTTCAACTTCTTCGACTACTACTACTTTTTTACTTTCACTTTTAGCAGATTTATCTTTTGGCATATATCAATAATATCACAATTTAACTAAATTATTTGACTCCAAGTAATTCAACTTCAAAAATTAAAGTTGCATTTGGAGGAATTACTCCCCCTGCACCTTGTTCACCATATCCCAAACTTGATGGAATTATTAATTTTCTTTTTCCTCCAACTTTCATACCAACAAATCCTTGATCCCAACCTTTAATTACTTGGCCTGCACCTAAAGTAAATTCAAATGGTTCGCCTCTATCTTTACTACTATCAAATTTAGTACCATTTGTAAGAGTGCCTGTGTAATGAACAGAAATAGTTTTACCACTAATAGCTTCCTCACCTGTTCCTACTACAGAATCTTCAATTTTAAGTTCTGTTACGTTTTGTTCCATGGGTTTACTACTTTCTGTAGCAATATTTTCCACTATTGGGCTACTTTCTGCAATAGCAGAAACATTTTGTGGAGCTATTTCAACTACTTTACTTTTTAAAAAATAAATAAGGCCATAGGTAACAACACCAACAACTACAAAATATCCCAAAAAAGAAAATATATTAAATTTATTGGTAGAATTGTCCTCAACTTGTTTGTCTTCTTCTTGCATAATTCTGTAATATTACACTATACATTAACAAATTGTCTTTGTCATTATTATTATCCAACTTTTGGATAGTGGCATTTTTTCCATTTTTTTCCACTACCACACCAGCAAGGATCGTTTCTACCTAATTTACCAGTTTTTGAGTTACGGGTTACGGGTGACGTGTTACTTGCCAAACCAGTACCGTCTTTTGTATCAATATTTTCTCTCATCAAATTTGTTGGAATTTCTGATTGATTAGTATTTACACCAATTCTAAATATACGTCTTACAACCTCTTCATCAATTCTTTTGTTTAAATTTTCAAACATTTCATATGCTTCACCCTTAAATTCAACCAATGGATCGCGTTGGCCATAGGCACGTAACCCAATTGCACCTCTTAAATCATCAATTGTGTCAATATGTTCAATCCAATGATGATCAATCGATCCTAAATATGCGTATTTCTCAATTTGTCGCATAGTTTCAGGTCCTACTTGTTCTTCTCTTGATTTATACATATCAGTAAAAACTTTTTCTACAAATTCTTCTACTGCTTGTGCAGATTTTCTTTTCTGAAGCTCTATTTTAAATTTCTTTGTTGAAACAGAATCAAAAGGAATAACTTCTAAAAATCCTGCAACGAGAGAATCATAATCTATTTCTTCTACCTCGCCTTGCGTTATTCTTCCTGCATGAATACCTAATTTTTCAATTATCTCATCTTTTAAATTATCACTTGCTAAAACCTTTTTTCTTACGGCGTAGACGATCTCTCTTTGTTGGTTGGCAACATCGTCAAATTCCACCAATCTTTTTCTGGTATCAAAATGAAATCCTTCAACCTTAACTTGTGATTGTTCTATAGCACGACTTACTAGTGAATTTTCAATCGGCTGATCATCTGGAATATTTAATTTATCCATCAAGGATTTTATTTGTTCTCCTCCAAAAATTCTCATTAGATCATCCTCTAAGGAGAGATAAAACTTTGATGAACCAGGGTCTCCTTGTCTTCCTGCACGTCCTCTTAATTGATTGTCAATTCTTCTTGATTCGTGTCTTTCAGTTCCAACAACATGAAGTCCTCCAACATTTACAACATCATGATGTGCTCTCTCCCATTTTTGAATGTCTTTTTTTGATTCAGGTACTGCTCCACCTAAAATAATATCAACTCCACGACCAGCCATATTAGTTGCAACTGTTATGGCTTTAAGTTTTCCTGCATTAGCTATAATTTCAGCTTCCCTTTCATGATTTTTAGCATTTAAGACATTGTGTGGAATTTTTTTTCTTTTTAAGAGATCAGAAATTATTACGTTTTTATCTATTGAAGTGGTACCAATCAAAACTGGTTGACCATATTTATATTTTTCTTCTACATCATTAACTATTGCACTGTATTTTCCTGAAAGGGTTTTGTAAATTAAATCTCCTTCATCAATTCTGACATTTTCTCTATTTGTTGGAATTGCTACAACATCAAGTTTATATATTTTTTTAAATTCTTCAGCTTCAGTAACTGCGGTTCCTGTCATACCTGATAAATGCTCATACATTCTGAAGTAATTTTGAAACGAAATAGTTGCCAATGTTTTACTCTCTTGCTGGATGACAACTCCTTCTTTTGCCTCAACTGCTTGGTGTAATCCATCACTCCATCTTCTACCAACCATTAGCCTTCCTGTAAATTCATCAACTATTGTTACCCCACTATCATTTACTACATAATCTCTATCTTTAAGATAAAGGCTTCTTGCCCGCAGAGCATTTTCAATATGATGAATACTTTCAAAATCTTTTTCATATAAATTATCAACACCAAGTATTTTTTCTACCTTACTAATTCCAGTTTCAGTTAATGAAGCACTTTTTGCTTTTTCATCAATTTTAAAATCTGTATCAAGTTGTAATTTATCTACAATAGCTGCAAACTGATAATATTTTTGAGTTGGTTCAGTATCTGGTGCTGAAATTATAAGTGGTGTTCTAGCTTCATCAATTAAAATGGAATCAACTTCATCAACTATTGCAAAGTAATGTTCCCTCTGAACCATTTCAGAAAGACTCTGAACCATATTATCTCTCAAATAATCAAAACCAAATTCATTATTTGTTCCGTATGTAACATCACAGTCATATGCCTCTTTTCTTGAGCATGGTTTTAAATGAGCAAGTCTTTCATCACCATGAGTATTATCAGTAAAACCAGAATCGTATATAAAAGATTTATTTTCTTGTATGATAACACCAACAGTCAGTCCTAGCTTTTCAAAAATGGGAGCATTCCAACCAGCACCAAGTCTTGCTAAAAAATCGTTGACTGTAACAAGATGTACGCCTTTCCCAGTCAATGCTCGTAAATAGAGTGCAGGAACAGCAGATAATGTTTTACCCTCACCTGTTTTTTGTTCAACTATTTTACCTTCAAAAAGAGCCACTGCTGCCATTAATTGAACGTCATAATGACGTTGACCTAAAACTCGTGACGAAGCTTCTCTAGTAAGGGCAAAGGCCTGTGGCAGAATAGACACTAGCGACTGGTCACTAGAAACTAGTTTTTTTAACTTCTCAGTTTCTTTTTTAAAATCAGTATCTTTTATGTTTTTGAACTTTGATTCAGAAGCATTAATTAAAGCAACAGTTTTTCCTAATTTATCTATTTCTCTTTGGTTTAAATCTAAAAATTTGAATAAGTTTTTAAACATGTTAAGCCTAACTATTGTAGCAAATAAACATAAGGTTTGCTTCTGGATAAAACCAAGTTACTTTTTTACCACGAAGTGGCAAGCTTTGCTTATAAATTTTTTCTAATTTATCTCCAAATCTAACTGTATCTGGTCTTTTGTCACCAAAATATAATCTATTAAATACCGTAATTTCGGCAATAGCAGGGTGCAACCCTGTGATTTCTACAACTTTATCTCCTAAATAAGTATCTACTATTAACAAATCGTATCTTTTTTTGTTTTTTTTCAAAAAATCAATTGCATCCTGAATTTTAATATCTATATTATATTTATCTAAATTCAAATATTTTTTACCAAGTTCAATCATTATTGAGTCAATTTCAACCCCAGTTATTTTCGCATTTGGATATTTTTTACGAAGAAGTTTTGCGAGTGTTCCACCACCAAGACCTAAAACTAAACAGTTAGTGACTGGTGATTTGTGAATAGTAATTTGATTGAGTGTTTGTTTCCAGATTCTTTCTACTATTCCACCCGACTGTGTAAGTCCATCTGCTTGAATATATATTCCCATTCCCAAGGTCTTAACAACTCTTAAATGCCCATTATATTTTGATTCTCTCTCTTCCAAAATTTTAATTCCAAGCATATTATACTAATTATGACACAACCGCTTGCTGAAATATTAAGACCTACTAAATTTGCTGATTTTATTGGTCAAGAACATCTAGTGGGTAATGATGGAATAATAACTAAATTACTAAATAACGAGGTTACTAACCTACCATCTTTAATTCTTTGGGGGCCATCTGGAGTTGGAAAAACTACACTTGCCAGAATTATTGCCAAAGAACTTAATCGTCCTTTTTATGAATTTTCTGCAGTTAACACAAAAGTAAAAGATATTGAAGCAGTTATCTTGGAAAAACCAATAATTTTTCTTGATGAAATTCATAGATTTAATAAAGCCCAGCAAGATAAACTTCTTCCCCATGTAGAAAAGGGAGATATTATTTTAATTGGTGCAACAACTGAGAATCCTTCGTTTGAAGTAATTTCTCCTCTTTTATCTAGATCAAGAGTTTTAATCTTAAATCAGTTATCAGAAGAGGACTTAAAAAAAATAACTAATAAAGCACTTAAATATTTAAAGATAAAAATAAAAAAGGATGCACTAGAATTTTTAATTGAAGCAAGTAATAGTGATGCAAGAATTTTAATTAACACATTAGAAATTGCATCGCAACTTACATCTGATAGCTCACTATCAACAATTCACTTAGAGCAAGCTTTGCAAAAGCGTGCTCTATCTTTTGACAAAAATGGTGACAATTTCTATGACACAATTTCTGCATTTATTAAGTCAATGAGAGCATCAGACACTGACGCCGCACTTTATTATCTTGCAAGAATGGTTGTAGCAGGACAAGATCCTTTATATATTGCCAGAAGAATGGTTGTCTTTGCATCTGAAGATGTGGCTTCACCCACTGCTTTAGTTGTTGCAAATGCAGTTTTTAGAGCTTGTGAAACTGTTGGATACCCAGAATGTCAAGAAAATTTAGCTGCAGGAGTTGTATTTTTATCAACTGCAAAAAAGGATAGACGCGCATATGATGGATTTATGTCGGCTCTTTCCGATGTAGAAAAATTTGGAAATCTTCCAATTCCACTAAATATTAAAAATCCTGTTACAAAATTAATGAAAAATGTAGGTTATGGTAAAGATTATGATATGTATAACAATAAAAGCTTGCTACCTGAAAAACTGAAGAATAAAAAATACTTTAAGGGTTAACTTTAATTTTTTCTTTCCCCATCCACTTTCGAAGAACTTTGGGGACGTTTACAGAACCATCTTCATTTTGGAAATTTTCCAAAATTGCAATTATTGTTCTACCCATCGCAAAAGCAGTTGCATCATTCATATGCACAAATTCTGTATTCTGACCAACTTTTACTCTTGTATTTAGTCTTCTTGATTGATAGTCAGTCATATAATCAGATGTATGAGTTTCTCTATATTTATTTTGTCCAGGCATCCAACTTTCAATATCAATTTGTCTAAAATCAGGACCTCCCATATCACCTGTACAAATCGAAACCACTTGATATGGAATTTCTAAAGATTGCATTAAATTTTCTTGAATTTCTATAATAAAATCCTGTTCTTTTAAACCGTCTTCTGGTGTTGTAAATGATTCCATTTCTATTTTATCAAATTGATGTTGTCTTAAGATCCCCCTTGTGTCTTTTCCATATGAACCTGCTTCTCTTCTAAATGCAGATGTATAGGCAAAATAACGAAGTGGTAAATCTTTCTCGTTTAGTGTTTCATTCATATGCATTGGTCCTAGCGTATGTTCTGCACTCCCAACAAGCATGGAGTCATCTTCTTTTAAATAATATCTGTCTTCAAGCGGATCATGTCTGGACATTTTTTTCATAACCTCACTTTTTACCATAAGTGGAGGAATAACTGGTATGAAGCCTTTTTTCAGGAGTACTTCAATTGCAAATTGATGCAAAGTATTTTGCAAAAGAACCGCATCTCCAAATAAATAGTTAAATCTTGCCCCTGCAACTCTACTTCCTAATTCTGTATCTATTATTCCAAGTTTTGTTCCTAACTCCATATGATCTTTAGGATTAAATTCAAATTTTGTTGGTTTACCCCATGTTCTTATAATACTATTTTCACTCTCATTTTTCCCAACAACAGTATCAGAAGACACTATGTTTGGAATTTTCCAAGCCGCAGCTTGAAATTCTTTTTCGATTTCAGTTCGTTTTGGTTCAAGTTCTTGAAGTTTTACTTTTGTTTCTTTTCCTTTTTCAATATTTTTTTCTTGAGCATATTTATTTTTTAAACTTCTTAAATTTTCAACTTCTCCAATTAATTTTCTTTTCTTTTCATCTAAATCTAGACAAATATCTACAACAGAAGGATCAAGTTGCTTGTTTTTAACACAAGTTTTTACAAAATCTGTATTTTCCCTAATAAATTTAATATCTAACATGAAGTAATTATATTACAAATCTAAATCGTTTGCGATTTTTTGCATTGATTTTAATGTCAAATCTATAAAATCAGGAAGTTTAATTCTCAATTTTTCTTCACAAAGTCCGATTTGGTCCCTATTCACTCCTTTTGCAAAATCTAACTTTTTCCATTTTGAAAGAATATTATCAACAGTCACAGCAGATAGTTTTCGTTCAGGACGAACAAGTGCTACAGCCACTATTAAACCAGTTAATTCGTCACAACAATACAAACTCCATTCTAATTTTGTCGCAGGTATCTGATCCATACCATTGTAATTCCATGCGTGAGATTTGATTGCATTAATTATTATTGGATCTTCTTGTCTTTTTTCCAACTCTTCAATTAATACTTTGGGGTGATTATCGGGATATTTATCATAATCAGCATCATGGATTAGTCCAATTATTTTCCACAAATTTTCGTCATCACTAAAATGTTTAGCTAGTCCTCCCATTGCAGCTTCAACAGCAAGCATATGTTTAACTAAATTTTTGTTTTCAGTCCAAGAAGTAACTAGATTAAATGCATCTTCCCTTGAAATCATTTTTTAGATGAGAGTGATTTTTGAAGTTTTGAAATTCTAAAATAATTAAATAAACATCCAAGAATTGTTAATAACCAAAATACTGTAGGAACAGCAATAATTGCTTGCATGATTTTTAAAGAAGATGGAAGATATGGATTGATTATTTCTGGAAAGACTGATGGTGCTCCAATGAATAAAAGTAGAGCTAGTATTGAAATAGCAACTGATTGGGTTGCAGCAAACATCATTCCCATTCGAAGTTCTAAAATCTTAGCTTTACTTTGTTCAGCATTTAATTTTTCAACTATTTTTACTGATTTAGCTAATTTCGTAATATTCTTGATTATTTTATTCATATTTTTCAGGTCTTAACAATGGAAATAATACAGTTTCTTTGATAGGTTTGTCAACAAGGAAAGAAAAAAGTCTTTCAGAAACTCCAAATCCAGAAACCGGCGGCATCCCATATTCTAAAGCTCTAACAAAATCCCAATCATTCATTTGTGCTTCAGGATCTCCTTCATCACGAAGTTTTTGTTGTTCCAAAAATCTTTCTGCTTGATCAATTGGATCATTAAGTTCTGAATAACCATTGCCCATCTCGCTACCTGCTATTATTACTTGATATCTTTCAACGTTTGTTGGTTTATCAATCATTCTTTTGGCAAGTGGAGAAACTTCAACTGGATGACCAACTAAAAATACTGGGCCAACAATTTCTTTTCTGACATGTTTCCAGAGCATGTCAATAAGTCTTACTTTTGCCAAATCATTATCATATTTTATTTTTAGTGATTTTAACTTATTTTTTAACTCATCTTCCGCTGCGTTAATTATATCCACTCCCGTTTTTTCTTTGATAGTTTCTATATAATCAATTTTTTTCCATTTTTCTCCTAAATCGACTTTCTGTCCTGCTATTTTAAATTTTAGTTTTCCAAATGTTTCTTTTGCTACAAATTTATACATTTCCTCAACTAATGCCATTGAATCTTCATAATTAGCATAACCCCAATAAAATTCCATTTGAGTATAATCTTGAAGATGTTCACGACTTAATCCTTCATTTCTAAATTGTCTTCCAATCTCAAAAGTTTTATCAAAACCAGCAACCATTAATCTTTTTTGCCAAAGTTCACCCATTGAGATTCTTAGATATAAATCAATGTTTAATGCATCATGATGAGTAGTAAACGGATTAGCGTCTGCTCCTCCTACGGTATTTTCTAAAACTGGAGTTTCTACTTCTAAAAATCCCTTCTCAATCAAAAATTGTCTCATACTGTTCCAAAAAAAAGATTTTTTCTTGAATAATTCTTTTAGTTCATCATTTAATAATAAATCAACATATCGCTGTCTATACCTTTCTTCAGTATCTTTTAATCCATACCAAATACTAGGAAGTTGTCTAATTGATTTAGATAAAATTTGAAAATTATCTACAAGTATTGATATTTCACCTGCTTGGGTTTTAATTACTGTTCCTGAAACTGCTAAAAAATCTCCAGTATCTATAAGTTTTAAGATATCATATCTATCATTAAGTTCTTTCTTTTGAAAAAATAATTGAATCAAACCTGATCCATCTTTTAAATCTGTAAACGTTACACCTCCATGAACCCTAATTGACCAAATTCTACCAGCAACCAAGACTTTTTTATCCATCAGGTCACGAGCAACTGAAACTGAAATATGTTTACCTTTGAGTGTTATTTTGGAAGGATAAGGATCAATACCTAGATCTTTTATCTTTTTAAGTTTTTCAAGCCTTTCTTCACGAACGTTTTTTACAGCGGAGCTGGTTATTGTTTCTTCCATTTGAAGTAATTATATGGCGAGTGTTAGTCTATAGCAACCACTTCATATAATATCTTGCCTACAGGAGCTTCTACTTCAAATTTTTCACCAACTTTTTTACCAACCAAAGCTGATCCTAATGGTGAAGCATGACTAATTTTTTTATTTGTCATATCTGCTTCCCACTCACCAACTATTTCAAAAGTGTTTTTAACTCCATTAACACGAACGGTAACTTTTGTACCAACACCAACGTTATTTCCATTATCAGTATCTTTAACTACTTTTGCATTTTTAATTACTAACTGGAGTTCTTCTATTCTTCCTTCCAAAAATTCCAATTCTTCTTTTGCGTTTTGATAATCTGAATTTTCAGATAAATCTCCCTGAGAACGAGCATTAGATAGCCTATCAACCAAAGCTGGTCTTTTTTTATTCACCAAAAGCTCAAGCTCTTTTTTCAGAGCCTCTAAACCTTTGTTTGTAAGTTGTATTGTTTTATTCATATTTAACAAAAAAATAATCTCTCCTTTATTTTGGAAGAGATTTAATAAATAATTCTTCCAACAAATCAAATAGCCTTAATAAGGCTGACTTTAATATATTTGTTGGAAAAAATATTCATAATTAGGTATCCATCATAACTCCAATATTACATCTTGTCAATAGAATTGCTATAATTGTAACCTTACGGCGCTTTCGTCTAACGGCTAGGACACTTGGTTCTCATCCAAGAAATATGGGTTCGATTCCCGTAAGCGTCACTGAAAAAATGAATAAAATCTTCCGCACCCCAAAACTTCAGATGATAATTTTTCTTCTCCTACTTTCTATAAGCGCAATTATTCATTACAGCTTTATCTCATACCTTCAAGCATTTTTAGTTGCTTTGGTTTCAACCATAATGTTTGATCTAGCTTTTTTAAGGTTACGAAAAGTTGCATTATTTTTTCCATATTCCGCGATAATAACCGGCGTAATAATCGGCTTGATAGCTTCACCATATCTTTCATGGTATCAGTTAATTATTACTGCTGGCCTAGCAATGTTTTCCAAAAATTACTTACTGTTTAAGAATCGGCATATTTTTAATCCAGCTGCTTTTGGCCTCTTTTTTTCCCACCTTATATTTAGTAATACTATTTCCTGGTGGGCAGTCTCCTGGCAACAACTTAATGTTCAAAATCTATCAGCAATAATTTATATTTTAATTTTGCTTTTGCCCGGATTGGTATCAATAGTCAGAATGAGGCGTTTTGTCAATATATTGGCATTTTATATAACTTATGCATTACTCAATCAAACGATATTTGATCCGACTGCAATATTTTTTGCCTTTGTGATGCTTCCTGAACCTATGACCACTCCTTCTAAACGTACTGATCAATTTTTATTTGGAATTTCGATTGCAGTACTTTCTTTTATAATACGCTTTCCACTTCCTGATGTTTTTACCCCAGTTTTACTATTAGGCAATTTAATATTTATTACAATTAAAGTTAAGAGTAGAATGAACATATGAACAAAAATTTTTTTATCGGACTCGCACTCGGTATTTTTGTTTTGGTTGGCGGGTTTGTATTATTTAAAAATTACAACCAGAGTAGCTACCAAGTACTTATAGGAACAAACATACCGAACACAGAGATTACAGAAGGAGTAAGCATTATGTATACTGCAACAGGTTTCTCGCCTTCGGAAGTTACTCTAAAAAACGGTGGCAAGATTACTTGGATAAATAAAGGTAATAGAGAGATCAAAATTGGGGTTAATCCACACCCGATTCATACAGGTAATCGAGAAATTTCTGGAGGAGATTTTACTTTAGATTTAATGCCTGGTGATCAAAAGACTGTTGTCATATTGAAAACCGGAACTTTTGATTACCATGATCATCTTAATGCAGGTGAGGGTGGAACAATAATAGTGCAATAAAATGTTTACACAATTGGCCATTTGGTAAGAGCAACTTTTAAAACATCTTCAATTTTTTCAGCAAAAACAAATTTAATATCTTTTTTGACTTTTTCTGGTACTTCTTCCATATCTTTTTGATTTTCTTTTGGAATAATTATTGTTTTAAGTCCTGCTCTATGCCCTGCAATTGTTTTTTCTTTGACTCCTCCGATTTCCATGACATTGCCACGAAGTGTAATTTCCCCAGTCATACCAACCTCTCTTTTAACAGCTATTTTTGTGAGTGCTGATACAAGTGCTGTTGTTATTGCAGTTCCTGCTGATGGTCCATCTTTAGGTACTGCTCCTTCAGGAACATGGATGTGAACATCTAATTTTGCAGAAAAATCTGCTTTTAATCCTAATAATTTATAATTTGATCTTGTCCAAGTAAATGCAGCTTGTGCAGATTCTTTCATAACATCCCCCAGCTGTCCTGTTAAAGTTAATCTTCCTCGTCCTGGCATTAAAGAAACTTCTATAAATAAAATTTCTCCACCTACTGAAGTAACAGCAAGTCCTGTAGACATTCCAATTTCATTTTTCTTTTCAGCAATTAAAGATGAATATTTATGTGATCCTAAATATTGCCTTATCTGTGTTTCTTTAATTGTCTTTGGATATTTCTTTTTTTCTGCAACCAGTCTTGCAATTTTTCTTAAGACTGTTGCCAAGTTTCTTTCTAAATTTCTAACTCCTGACTCCCTTGTATAACGAGAGATAATTAATTTTAAAGCTTTATCGGTAATTTTAATCTTATAATCTTCAAGTCCATGATTTTTAAGTTGTTTTGGCCAAATAAATCTATTAGCTATCTCAAATTTTTCTTCTTCTGTATAACCTGCAAATTGAATTACTTCCATTCTATCCTTAAGTGCAGATGGAATAGTGTCTAGGACATTACCTGTTGCTATAAAGAAAACATCAGATAAATCAAAATTTACTTCTAGGTAATGGTCTGAAAATTCTTTATTTTGTTCAGGATCAAGAGCTTCAAGAAGAGCAGAACTTGGATCACCCCTAAAATCTGATCCAACTTTATCTATTTCATCTAACATAAATATAGGATTTCTAGTTCCTGCAGTTTTTATTCCTTGAATAATTCTTCCAGGAAGTGCCCCTACATAGGTTCTTCTATGTCCTCTTATTTCTGCCTCGTCTCGAATACCACCTAAGGATATTCTTGCAAATTTTCTTCCCATTGCTTCAGCTATTGCTCTTCCAATTGAAGTTTTTCCAACTCCAGGAGGCCCAATGAAACATAATATTGTTGGCTGAAAATTACTATCTTTACCTTTCTTTCTTCTTTCTTCTAAAAGTTTCATAACTGAAAGATATTCCAGTATTCTCGTCTTTGTTTTATCTAATCCATAATGTCTCTTTTCCATTACTTTATCTGCTTTTTTAATAGACACATTATTAGGACTAACAACACTCCAAGGAACTTCACAAAGCCAATCTAAATAATTTCTTAAAAATCCTGATTCAGGATTAAAAGAACTCATTTTAGATAGTTTATTTAATTCTTTTTGTGCCTTTTCTTCTACCTCTTTAGGCATTTTGGCATCAGCTATTTTTTTCTTATATTCTTTTACTTCTTCGGACCCAATTTCTCCTTCTTTTTCCTCAGCTTCTCCTAATTCTTTGTTAATTGCTTTTTTCCTCTCACGAAGAATATTTTTCTTCATAATTTCATCAAATTGCTCTTGTGTTTTTGAAGATATGGTTTTTTCAATTTCTAAAATAGTTATTTCTTTTGAAAGAAGTTCGTGAACTTTTTTCATTCTTAAAATTAATGGAAAAGTCGAAAGTATTTCTTGTTTTTCTACAGATTTAATATCCAAAATGGTGGCTATTTGATCTGTTAATTCTGAAGGATTTGAAGTTTCAGAAATTAATTTAACAACAGACATTATTTCAACAGTTTTACCTAATGTAAGCGCTTTTTTAAAAGATTCTGCTAAGTTTCTTGAGAGTGCAATAACTTCTGAGGAATCATCAATAATATCTGGCAGTTCTTCAACAGTACCTACCAAAAAAGGAACTCTTGAAACTATTTCTGAAAGTCTGACTCTTGCTTGACCCCTAACTAAGGCGTGGACACCATCTTCAACAGACATCATTTGGGTAATTGTTGCAATTGTTCCAATTTCAAATAAATCTTCTTTTTCAGGATCACCAATTCTTGAATCTTTTTGAGTAAATATTGCAACTAATCTATCTTTGGCAAAAGCTTCATCTGCTGCGGTGACAGATTTTGAACGCGCAAATGACAATAACGTATCCGTATGTGGGAAAACTACTGAGCCCCTAATTGGTATTATCGGTACACTTCTCATCGATTTAGCAGTCTAACAAAGTGTTTGCTAGATGTCAAGCCTGAAATAACAACTCCAATCACTGCACCAGCCATAATATCAATAGGATAATGAACATAAGCCATAATTCTGGCAATACCCACAAATCCTGCCATTACAAGATATAAAAGGCCAACTTTTTTGTCATGTTTTAATATTGTTATCGATAATGCAAAGGCAATTGCAGAGTGGGTCGAAGGAAATGTCCCATCACTAGGAATTGTTAATGTCAATGGCGCTAAATCCTGAACTTGAAAAGGTCTTAAAGTAGGGAAAAAAGCTTTAATCGATTCTGTTACTATCCAAGCTAAAAAACAAGAAAAAAGAGCGTGTATTACTGTTTCTTTTTTAATTTTTCCATCCACCACCCAAAGAACAATTAAACCAAAAAACATTAACCATATTAAAATACTTGCCAGAAATGTAATCATATAATTTAATGATATACTAATTAAGCTATGCAAAAAAGTTTTGAGTTTGCTTTTAATGGAATTCACGATGCTTTAAAATCTGAGCCAAATTTAAGATTTCACTTTTTAGCTTCAATAATTGTCATATTTTTAGCAATTTATTTAAAATTTACAAAAGTAGAATTATCAATTCTAGTTTTAACAATTTTCTTTGTAATTATTTCAGAACTTATAAATACAATTGTTGAAAAATTAGTGGATATGCATTCAAAAGAAATTTCAGAAGAAGTAAGACAAATTAAAGATATTTCAGCAGGGGTAGTTCTTTTTAGTGCCATAGCTTCAATTGTTGTTGCCTTTTTTCTCTTCTTACCCAAATTAGTGTAAAATACGCATGGTGATAATCTTTAGGATATAAAGAATAATGGGGGATCGTCTAACAGCAGGACTGCAGATTCTGGATCTGCCTATCGGAGTGCAAATCTCTGTCCCCCAGCAATATGACAAATTTTTGGAAAAAACTACCAAAGCCTTTTACTGTTCTTGCTCCAATGGAAAATGTTACTGATTTTGCTTTTCGTGAGATAGTAGCTACAAAACTTCCAAAACCTGATGTTTTATTTACTGAATTTACAAATGTAGAAGCTTTAAATTCATTGGGTTTTGAAAAAACTATACCCAGATTTAAATTCAGTAAAAATCAAAAACCAATAGTGGCTCAAATTTGGGGATTAAAACCTGAAAACTATTTTAAAACAGCTAAACTAATTGAAAGACTCGGTTTTGATGGAATAGATATTAATATGGGCTGTCCTGATCGTGCTGTTGTTAAAATTGGAGCCTGTTCTGCTTTAATTAACAATCAACCACTAGCAAAAGAAATAATTGAAGCCACAAGAAAAGGATCAAAAAAATTACCCATAAGTGTGAAGACGAGGATCGGGTTCAAAGAAGTAGCAATAGAGGGATGGATTACTTTTTTACTCGAACAAAAAATAGATGCATTAACTGTTCATGGCAGAACATCAAAACAAATGTCTGATCTGCCAGCAGACTGGAATGAAATTAAAAAAGCTGTAGAAATTAAAAACAATATCTCCCCCAGTACAATTATCATAGGTAATGGAGACATTAAAAGCTACAAAGAGGCTTTAAAAAGGGCTAAGATGTCTCAGGTTGATGGAATAATGATAGGTAGAGGAATATTTTCAAACCCTTGGGTTTTTGAAAAAGAACCTAAAAAGCATACTTCAGATGAATACAAAAATATACTTATAGACCATTTAAAATTGTTAGATGAAGAAAAATGTTTTGATGAAGTAAAAAAATTTTTTAAGATGTACATTTGTAATTTTGACGGAGCAAGTAAATTAAGAGCAAAACTGATGCAAACAAAATCTACAGAAGAAGCTTTAAAATTACTTAAATAATGTATACAGTTTATATTTTAAAAACTTCCAAAAATACTTTATATACAGGAATTAGTAATAATTTAGAAAAAAGATTAAAAGAACATCGGGAGAAGGGAAAGAAGTCTGCTAAGTATATGAAAGCTTTTGATAGTTTTAAACTAGTTTATAGTGAAGAACACCAAACAAGAAGTGAGGCGTTAAAAAGAGAGGCTGAAATTAAAAATTTGACAAAAAAACAAAAAGAGGGTTTAATTAAACTATGGGATTGACATATAAATATATTAGTGTTATGATTCTTTATTGATTTGTGAAAGACTGATTGTAACTATTTAATAATTACTTCTTCGGTTTTTCCCCAAAAATTTATTTTATAAATTTAAAATGTATAAAAAGTTTAACAGGGGTTTTCGTGGTGGTGGTCGTGGCGGTTCTCGCTCGGGCACCAATTTTCGTGCTTTGGGAAATAGATTTGGTCAAAGAAGTGGAAGAGTTGTTAGGTCCTTCGATCCAACAAGTGTAATAAATGCCCAAAATAATGCAGATGTGGTGGTATCTGAAAATTATATTCCAAAACATACTTTTTCTGATTTTAATGTCGACGCTAAATTAAAACAAAATATATTAGATAGAAATTATGGTGTACCAACACCGATTCAAGATCAATCAATTCCAGAAATTTTAAACGGACGTGATTTGATTGGTATAGCAAACACTGGTACAGGAAAAACTGCAGCCTTTTTAATCCCACTTTTAGATAAAGTAATTAAAAACAGAAATGAAAAGGTGTTAATAGTTGCCCCTACTCGTGAACTTGCAAGTCAAATTAGAGATGAATTTTATTTGTTTTCAAGAGGTTTAAACATCTACTCGGCACTTTGTATAGGTGGAGAAAACATTAATAGACAAAAACAAGAATTAAGAAGAAATCCCAGTTTTATAATTGGAACACCTGGAAGACTTCTTGATCATGTAGATTCAAGAACTTTATACTTGGGTGATTGTAAATCAGTTGTTCTTGATGAAGCAGATCATATGGTTGATATTGGATTTCTTAAAGATATAGAATATATGATTTCTCTACTTCCAACCGTCAGACAATCTTTATTTTTCTCAGCCACAATTGATGGAAAAGTTAGAAATGTTTTAAATGCTTTTGTTAATAACCCAGTAACAATTTCTGTTAAGACTAGAGATACTGCAGTTAATGTTAAACAAGAAGTAGTAAGAGTTGATAGTCCTCACAAAAAAATTGAACAGCTTCATAATCTTTTAAAAAGAGAAGAATTTGATAAAGTTTTAATCTTTGCCAGAACCAAACATGGTGTACAAAAACTTTCTGATGAACTTGTAATGAGAGGTTTTAGAGCTGATGCTATTCATGGTAACAAAAGGCAAAGCCAAAGACTTAGAACTCTTGATAAGTTCAAAAGAACAAACATAAACATTTTAATTGCAACAGATGTTGCCTCTCGTGGACTTGATATACCAAATGTTAGTCATGTCATAAACTATGAAGCACCAGAAAACTATGAAACTTATATTCATAGAATTGGAAGAACAGGAAGAGCTGATAAAACGGGTACAGCTATAACTTTCATTTAAACCGAAAGTAAACTTAAGAATTTAGTCCAAACAGTTTGTTTAATATCAACAACTTCACCTGTTTCAGAATCAACTGTTACAGTTTTTGGTAAATTAAGTTCAAATAATCCCAGTAGTTTTTTTGCATCCACTCCTTGGAATTCGAACTCAACCTTGTTATTATTATTTGTTTTTACTTCAAATGAAACTGGTGTGTCTAATATACCATCTTCTACTAAACTATTTACTGCATCATCTGGGCTATTCTCAACCTCAACTTCACCTGAATCTGTTTCAACTATTGTTTTACCATTAACCGTTTTTTGTTTGAATTTTAATTTAAACTTGTTAACTGTACCATCACTTAAAACACTCTCTGTTTCTTGTTCAAACTCTGATTCGATCTTTAGCTCTTTTTTATCCACATCTTTATCATCCTCATCTTCGTCCTCATTATTTTTTATTCTTTCTTTAGACTTTGTTTCTATGGTTTTTGAAGATACTTCTTCATCTTTTTTATCTTCTTGATTCTTATCTTCCTTTTTCTGTTCATCTTTCTTTTCTTCATCTTTATTATCATCTGATTCACTTAACACACTTTGTGTGCTTAAAATTTTTGAATCTGAAACATTATTAAAATTTACAAGACTAACACTTAGTAAAATTCCAGTTATAGCAAGAAGAGGAAGTAGATTTTTGTTTTTATATACCATATCTATCATATCTATTTAACCTTAAACAAATTAAGTATCATTGTCAACAAGCTGTTTTTGTTAGATTTAATATTTTTCACAAAAGAAAAAACTTTTTTACTCCAAACCGATAAAATAATCCATTTTTTGTTAATATTCTGTTTTGCTACTACTTCTATTCTTGTATACTCCCCCGCCTTGCCAGTCGAGGCAGGCCAAGTTTTGTAATAAATCCAAGCTCCTTGAGTTTTGGAGTACCTACTTTGTTCAGGCCGATTCCAAGTAGCCCAAGCATCACCTTGTTTAATTCCCCTTTCAGAAAGTCTTTGCAGGGCATGATTTGTCCAAATTAGACCTCCATAATTATTTAAGTTCATTTGATAATTTTTTCATTTCTGCCTTTATAAGTTTTTCAACATCTTTCCCTATTTTTTCGTTTAAATATTGAAGTAAACCCTTGTCATGTGGATGATCATGAAACATTTCTAAAAATTCGTGATGGTGTTTTTGGGGTAAATTGCCAAGACAACAATCTAAAACTCTATGGTGTATTAATTCCTCAACATAAAACCAAAGTTCTTGCATCTCTTCATTTGAAGAAGTATGTTTTTTAATCTTTTTATCAAGATCTTTGATAACAACTAGATGATCATAAAAAATTATTGACATATTATATTTGTATTAAACTCCCTTCAGGTATGTTTAATTCATTATACTTTACAGGACCAAGTTTGATAGTATTTTCTGGATCGTCAACTAAGAAGAGGAGTACAGCTCCCTTCTTATACCTAGCACCACCAAGATATTCCATTACTTCAGGACTACCACCAAAATGTTTTCCAGTAAAAGCTGCTGGTCCTGCATCTGCTATATCTGCTACTACTGCATTGCCATTTTTAGTATTAACAACCATTACTTTTCTATATTTATACCAATTCTTAAGATAAGGTTGACGTTCTGACCAATCAGACAGATATAAAGTTTGAACAACTGCATACCATTTTTCATTTTCAACTAATTCAGGAGTTAAATCTGCTTTTGATTTACTAAAATATCCCCATGCACCAAGACCTGGAGCCATACCTTCTTTGTAATAAGGTCCATGATTTTCTAAAATATCTCCTGGATATCTTTTCAAATGTTGTTCTGCTCCAATATAACCATAACTAGTATTTAAATGTTCCCCTTCAAGTGCCGCTTTTGCAGGTATATTGGTTATGTCTTTTATCATCTGTTCTAATCTCTTTTCTTCATCACGTGCTAGAGGCCTAACCTCACTTGGTAACATAATTTTTAAACTTTCGATTAATTCTTGTTGTGGTATTTTTTGGTTTTCCTTAGTTCCTAGTTCACTGATATCTCTAACTATTTCAGATGGTGTGGGTAATTGTCCAATCCCTGTTGGTGGAGAAAGTAGAAGTGTCCCAGTTAAAGCACCAGCAGAAATTAATTTAGCACTATGCTGTCTTATTTTTCCTAATTCTAATCCTTTTTCTAAAAAATATTTGTGAGCTTCTGGATATTTTTTTTCAAAGCTAAGTTTAGCTTCAAGGCTTTTTAATTTTAATAAATCTCTAAAATTTGTTTGAGTGGTCTTTTGCATTATATTAAACTTTTTAGTCTAGTTATTGTTTCTTCTTTCCCTAATATTGTAATTGATTCATTAATTGGTGGAGTAAATTTCATACCAGTTATTGCAATTCTTAAACTCATGAAAAAGTCTCCTGTTTTAAAATTATTTTCCTTAACTACTTCCATCAAATCTCTATCATTTTTAATACCATCAACTGCACTTTCCAAATGTTCTTTATAATTTTCCCCAAAAAGTTTTATATCAACTTTTGGTCTATCAAAGAAAAATTTAGCAAGTGAATCAAAATCTGAAAGTTTTTCTATTCGGTCTTGCAGTAAACTAACAATAGCTTTATTTTTTATAGTCTTGTCTAGTTTTAACTTTTCTAGTAAAGAATCGATTGATAATTTACGAATATACTGACCATTAAACCAATCTAATTTTTCTCTAAAAAATCTTGGGTTTGCATCTTGAAAACCATTAACATTAAAATATTTAACCATTTCCTCTAAAGAATATAATTCTCTATTATCTTTTGGAGCCCAGCCTAAAAGTAAGATAAAATTAAGTAAAGCCTGTGGTAAATATCCTTCTTTAATAAAATTTTCTACAAAAACTGAATCTCTTCTTTTAGATAATTTTTTACCTGTTTCAGTTGATAATATATCAGTTAGATGCCCAATTTCAGGCCTTGTGCCCCCAAGATATTCAAAAACTAAAAGGTGAACTGGTGTAGATGGAAGCCAATCATGACCTCTTAAAATATGGGTTATTCTCATTTCAACGTCGTCAGTCATGGCTGCTAAATGATATGTAGGGAAACCATCTGATTTAAGTAAAGTTGCATCATAGATGGTATCTGTATTCCACGAAATTTCTTTCTTGTGTACAAAATCTTTGTATTTGACTATTTGCCCATCTGGTACTTTAAGTTTGATTGCACCTGATGCAAGTTCAAGATCTCTGCAAGGGTCACGTAAAATATTTGAAAAACCTTCTATTTTTGCATTTTTAGGCTTACATTGGCAATAAAATGCATGACCATCAGAAACTAACTTCTCTGCCGTCTTTTTATATATTCCGCTTTTATGTCGTTCTGATTGCATAAAAAATTCATCCCAGACAAGTCCAAATTTTTTTAGAGTATCACAAATCGCATCAGTTGATCCAACAACTTCTCTTTTTTGGTCTGTATCTTCAATACGCAATATAAAATCACCTTTTTTATTTTTGGCTAGTAAATATGCATAAAGAGCAGTTCTAAGGCTACCTATATGTAAAAATCCTGTTGGACTTGGAGCAAATCTGGTTCTCATGCTAGAATTAATTATATCATGGTTACACTTACACAAGCTTCTATCGCATCAAGAAAAGGAATTAGATATATTATCTATTCCGTCATATTTATAATAATTGCCAGAGGCATTATTCTAACTGGAATTTCGGTATACAAAAAAATATTCCCACCACCACCAACACCTCCAACTGTTTCATTTGGTAAATTAAGCAAATTGTCATTTCCAGAAAAACAAAAACCAGTATTAAACTTTTCTTTAGAAACTGCAGAGGGTGGATTACCACAATTCCCTGACCAATTAAAAGTCTATTTCATGCCAAAACAATCTTCAAACCTACTTTCTCTTGATTTTGCACAAGATAGGGCAAACAGACTAGGTTTTAATATTGAAGCTCAACAATTAACAGAATCTTCGTATAAGTTTTATCATAAGACTTCTCCTTCAACAATGGAATCAAATATTATTACAGGATCTTTTTCACTTAGTTATGATTTAAATGTTGATCCATCTCCAATTTCAGTTAAGCCACCTCTGCCAGAAATTGCTAGAAATAGCATAAAGTCGCTTCTTTCTGGTGCAGATTTGTATCCTGACGACTTTGAAGGTGGAAGATTTGAACATAATTATTTAAAAACAGAATCAGGAGGATTTATAGTAGCAAATTCATTATCAGATGCAAACATAATTCGTATTGATTTGTTTAGAAAAAATTACGATAATCTAGCAACTGTTACACAAACAGCAAATGAAGGAAATGTTTGGTTTATGGTAAGTGGAATCAAAGAAAGAGGTAAGGAAGTTATTGCGGGAGAATATCATTACTTTCCAATTGATGAAACACAAGTTGCAACATATCCAATAAAAACAGCGGATATGGCTTGGCAAGAATTTTCATCAGCTAATTATTACCCAGCATCTTTAGGAACAACTCTTGAGGGTGAGAATATTAAAATTAGAAAAGTTTATTTGGCCTATTACGATGCAGGTATATATACTGAATTTTTCCAACCTGTCTATGTTTTTGAAGGAGACAAAAATTTTGTAGGTTATATCCCTGCAGTCGTTACTGATTATTACGGGGAGTAAGCGGAGCTTGTTCTTGGAAGAATAACACTTTGCCACTCATAATTTTCAAATATCCATTCTATCAACTCTTTAGTTTCTCCAAACCTATCAGAACTACCTAAAACAACAGTTATTACTTTTCTATTATTTCTTTCTATATAAACTACTAGATTTTCTCTTGCATTTTCAGTCCAACCTGTTTTAACACCTTTAACTCCGTCAACACTTCCCAATAATTTGTTTATATTGGTAAGTTTATGTGTAATTTTGCCATCTACACTTTTAACAATTTTTTCTTTAGTTCCTACAATTTCTGCAAAAAGGGGATTTTCTATTGAATATTTAGCAACTACCATTAAATCACGGGTTGTGGAGTATTGTGCTCCATTATCAAGACCAGTTGGATTACTAAAATGAGTATTAGTTAGTCCTAAACCTTTTACTTTTTTATTCATTAAAGCTATAAATAATTCTCTCCCTCCAGGATGATTAGAAGCTAAAACTTCTGCAGCATCATTTGCAGAGTAAATTAATAAACCATTTAGTAAATCAATAAATTTGATTTCTTCTCCTGTCACTAAGCCCATTTTTTGACCCTCTACGCTTATTCTGCCTACTTTTAAGACTTGTTCTGATTCATAAGTATCAAGAGCTACAAGTGCTGTAACTATTTTTGTTGTTGAGGCAGGAAGAAGTGCTTTGTTTGGATCTTTTTCATATAATGTTACACCTGATACTAAATCAACAGCCATTACAGATTGGGCAGAAAGAATAGGATATTTAGCTGTATCTTTTAAAACTGGTAGATCAGAATATGCCTTACTTTTTAAGGGGTATATATAAGTAACAATATTATCAAATCCACTATTTAATGAGATTGCTGTCGTAGAAACTAAAACAAAAGACAAAAGAGATAAATACAAAAGATCAGTTTTTTTTACCTTTAATCTCATTTTACTTTAATTCCAAGTTCTTTTAACTGATCGTCTGAAGCAACGCTTGGAGCCTCTAAAGCTGATGTCTGACCAGATGATGAGGTTGGATAAGCCATTACTTCACGAACTGAAGGCTCAGCTAAAATTGCCATCATAAATCTGTCTAAACCTGGTGCAATTCCTCCATGTGGTGGAACGCCGTAGGAAAAGGCAGTTAATATATGATCAAATTGATTTCTTTGTTTTTCTGAAAAGCCAATTAGTTTAAATATTTTTTCTTGTACTTTTGGATCGCTTATCCTAATACTTCCACCACCAACTTCAAGACCATTTAAAACCATATCATGTTGCAGACCACGTACTTTGCCTGGATCAGTTTCCAGAAGTTTTAAGTCGTCAGGGTGAGGAGAAGTAAACATGTGATGAGATGGTGCCCATTTTGCACTACCTGATCCATAAAAAAAATCATCCTTTGATTGTTCAGTAAAAAGTGGAAAATCAACAATCCAACAGAAAGCTAATTCATTTGGATCATTTTTATTCCTCCTTAAATCTGGTTTGTCATTTCCATATTGCGCTATAGCATCTTTATGTGAAATTTTCGGCCATGGAGAGTTTTGAATTCGTTTTTCTGGAAAAATTTCAGTGACTAATTTTGTAAACATCTTTTCAGTTAAATCTAAAATATCATTTTGTTCTACGAAAGACATTTCCATATCAAGCTGTGTAAATTCACCATAGGCTCTGTCACTTCTTGGATCTTCATCTCTAAAACACTTAGCAAACTGAAAGTATCTTTCCATTCCTGCAACCATTAATAGCTGTTTATATTGCTGAGGAGATTGTGGAAGAGCATAGAATTTTCCTTGTTGTAATCTTGATGGAACCAAAAAGTCTCTTGCTCCCTCTGGAGTGGTTTTGGTCAATATTGGAGTTTCAATTTCCACGAATTCGAGTTTGTGTAAATAGTTTCTTAAAAATTGTGTAACTTTAGATCTAATCCTAATATTTTTATTCATTCTAGGTCTTCTTAAATCAAGGTATCGAAACTTGTTTCTTACATTTTCATCAATATCATAACCATCTGTATCAATTGGCATTGGAAGTTCTGATGCTAATGAAATTATTTTTAATTCTTCAATTTGAAGTTCTACCTTTCCTGTTTCAATGTTAGGGTTTATTAATTTTTCAGGTCTTTCAACAACCTTACCTTTTATTTCAACTACACTTTCAACTGTGACTTTTTCTAAATCTTTGCCCACACATTGTATAAATCCGGTTCTATCACGAAGATCTATAAAAGTTATTTTTCCATGATCGCGAATTGTATTTACCCATCCTTGAAGGTTTAATATTTCTCCAATTTTTGATGTCGTTTCACTAACCAAAGTTCTTTGCATATATGTATTCTAACTTCAATATTAAGTATTGACAATATGTATAACTTTTTCTAAACTTCTTACTATATATGAAATTTTATAGTTCAGTCAAGACAATTATTAATCTCTTTAGCTAAGAGGTTTGTCTTGTTGACTTATTTTTGACAAACCTCTTTAAGCAAAGAGGTTTTTTTTCGCCCTCTGGACGGGACATGTGTACTTTGACATAATTTTTGAAAAAAAATGTGAATACAAAAACAAATGCGTTTTTTGTATTTAAAAAATTTTTCAAAAAGGAGAATGTCATGCATATCATCAAATGCGACTGCACAGAATGTAAGGGTGGGTGTAAAAATAAATTTTCAGTACCAAAATATGTTACATCCGCTAGATGCATTGATTGTTGCAATAAGCATGAAAGAAAAAATAATAAAAAATATATTATTATTGCTACTCCAACAATCAACCAAATAGACATCTTATTAAAAAAGGGTGGAAAATAATTAAACATCTTTAAGCTTGTTCGGCTAATCAAACCAATATAATTGGAATTAGTCGAACAAGTGAATATCTTTTATTTTTAATTGTATCGAGGATTTATTGTTCCAAACATTTTCTTCAATTGTATAGGCAACGCTAACAACACCATTAGCATTTAACTTTTGGTCATTAGCAAAACCAAACGCAATTGCGTCGAAGACAATTTCATTTTGTGAGAGTTTTAATTTTAAATGTTTTCCTTCTTGTCCAATTATTTTGGCTTCTTTAACTTCCACGTTTTTACTCACAAAAACTGGTGAATAATTTCCTTGCCCTGTTGGGTCAAATTTTTTTATTTCATCTACAAGTTCTTGATTAATTAGATTAAAATTTATTTTTAAATCAATTAAAAGTTTTTTAGTCAAAATTTCTTCACTTAAGTTTTTATCCCCAATTTTATTAATTTTTGCCCTGAATTCGGATATTTTTGTAGTTTCAATTGAAAAACCTGCTGCCATTGGATGTCCTCCACCTTCAATTATTAACCCCGTCTTTTTAATTGCTTCTATTATGTTAAAACCAATAATAGATCTGGCAGAAGCTTTTGATATTTCTTTATTTTCAGATAAAACTATTGATGGTCTATTAAATTTTTCAGTTATTTTACCTGACGCAAGCCCAATAACTCCTTCATGATAATTTCCAGAAATTACTATTATTTTATCAGTATTGACACTATCTTCATTAACTTTTTCTATGGCTTTAATTAAAACTTCATCAACAATTTTTTGTCTTTTGCTATTTGTGTCGTTTAAAAGTTTATTTAAATCTTTTGCTTTTTTGGAATCTTTGGTACATAAAAATCTTAAAGAGTCAGTGGCACTATCTAATCGTCCCATTGCATTAATTCTTGGTGCAATTAAATATCCAACTTCATACGTACCAACGCTATCTAATTTTAAATCCTTAAACATTAATTGAAGCCCTACTCTTTTTGTTTTTGCAAGTTCTGGTAAGCCATATCTAACAAGTGATCTATTAATCCCCAAAAGTGGCATTTGATCAGCGATGGTTCCAATAGTAACAAGGTCTAAACCACTATTAAGGTCAGACCTTTTTGATGCAATATTTAAAGGTCTGACCTTGTTAGCTAAAAACCAAGCAAGTGCTGATCCACAAACCATAGTACTATGCAATATGCCATAAGCTTTAAGCTGTTTATCGCCTTTTGTGTGATGATCGACAACTATTAAATCAATCTTTCTTTTTTTAGCTTCTTTAATTGCATCGTAAGCAACAATACCATTATCAACGGTTATAATTAATTTCGGATTAAGACTTTTGAGTTTCGTATTTACAAAGCTAGAAGTCTTGATTCCATATCCCTCTTCAAATCTATCAGGAATATAAGGCATAGCGTCAAAACCTAATTTATAAAGAGTTTCCCAAAGAATAGCAGTAGCACATATTCCGTCACAATCGTAATCACCAAAAACTACTATCTTTTCTTTTTTTTCTTTTGCAATTTTAAGTCTTTTTACAATTCTTTGAACTGATGATTTCGTAATTTTTAATTCTCTTAGTTCTATCTCACTAGGGTTTTTGGGGTCTAAAAAATCATCTATTTCTTTTTTTGTATTAAGTTTTCTATTTTTTAATAAAACAGTGATTAGTGATTTGTGACTAGTGACTAGTGAATTATCTAATATATTCCATTTCATGCTGTATAATATTAACATATGATTTTTAAACTTCCAGATAAAGTAAAGGAAATTATGGCGAAATTTAGCAAACTAAATTTTGAAATATATGTAGTTGGTGGAGCAGTTAGAGATATTTTAATGGGTAAAATAGTTAGTGACTGGGATTTTACAACTAATGCAAATCCAGAAGAAATATTAAAAATATACCCTGATGGTTTTTACGACAATGTCTATGGAACAGTAGGTTTAACTGTTGAAGGGTATGATAAACCTTTTGAAATAACAACATTTAGGACTGAACATGGTTATTCTGACAGCAGACGACCAGACACTGTATCGTGGGGTAAAACACTTGAAGAAGACCTAAAAAGGCGAGATTTTACATTCAATGCACTGGCAATAGATGACGAAAAAATTATTGATTTGTACGAAGGACAAAAAGATTTAGATAATAAAATAGTAAGAGCTGTTGGGGATGCAAACGAACGCTTTAATGAAGATGCTCTTAGAATGATGAGAGCAGTTAGAATTGCGGGGGAATTAAATTTCAAAATTGAAGAAAAAACTTTTGAAGCAATTCAGACAAATTCAGCGCTAATTAATAAAATTGCCAAAGAAAGAATCAAAGATGAATTATTTAAAATATTAAAAAGTGATAATCCTTATGCTGGAATTCTTCACCTTAAAGAAACAGGTTTAATGCAAGAAATATTACCTGAACTTACTAAATGCTTTGGAGTGGAACAAAAATCCCCAAGTAGACATCATATTTATGACGTTGGGACTCATTTATTAGTAAGTTTAAAAGAATGTAAATCAACAGATCCAATCACAAGATTTGCAACTTTGATACATGATATTGGAAAACCACAAACTTTTAGAAAACTTCCTACGGGTGTGATTACTTTTTATAATCACGAGATGGTTTCGACTAAGATTGCAGAAAATTTAGCAAATAGACTTAAATTTTCAACTAAAGAAAAGGATAAATTTATAAAACTTGTCAGATTCCATCAGTTTACTGTTGATGAAAATCAAACAGATTCTAGTGTCAAAAGATTTATTACAAATGTAGGACTTGAGTATGTTCAAGATATGCTTGATCTTCGTGTTGCAGATAGACTGGGTGGAGGTGCAAGAGAGACAAGCTGGCGTCTTGAAGAATTTAAAAAGAGACTTGTTGAAGTTCAAAAACAACCTTTTAGTATTAAAGATCTAAAAATTAGCGGTCGTGATGTAATGGAAGAATTAAATATTCCAGCTGGACCAAAAGTTGGTGAAATTTTAGAAAAGATATTTCTAGAAGTCACAGAAAATGGTGTTCCAAATGAAAGAGAAACACTGCTTAATAAATTAAAAAATGAGTAAAATTTATTATTATGTATCTGCTTCAAAACACGATGCGGTTAGCAAATTTATTGATTCACTAGAAAAAACTGAAAAAGAAAAGCTTTTTCATACTTTCGAGCACTTTAAAAAATATGGCGTAATATCTGCAGTACCTCATACTAAGAAGTTAACAGGAACAAAATTATGGGAAATAAAGTTAGTTGGTAAAAACAGCGTTAGAGTAATCTACGCAGTTGTATTCAAAGGAGATGTGTTAATAATTTTAGGATTTATAAAGAAAAGCCAAAAAACTCCTAAAAAATACATAAATACAGCTCTCGCAAGATTAGAAGATTGGAAAAACAGAAATACTTATTGACAATGATATCATATATGATATCATTAAAGTATGAGAAAAATATTTTACACATACGATGATCACTTAAAAGAAAGTCTTAATGACCCAGTATTTAAAAAGTTATGGAGAAAATCTGAACCTGAATATTTACTAGCTGATAGTTTAATCAAAGCCAGAATTGAAAAGAAAGTATCGCAAAGGATCCTTGCAAAAAAACTTAAGACTTCACAAGCAGCAGTTTCACGAATTGAGACAATGTCTGGAAACCCATCGCTATCTTTCCTAAAAAGAATTGCTGAAGCTCTAAATTCAAAGCTTACATTAAAACTCGAACCTCTTTAATTGATAGATTATTTTTTAAATCTCTTCGCGACATCTTCCCAAGTAACTAAAATTGGAACGGCAACAAATGGTGATGAATAAGTTCCTGAAATCGTACCTATTAATAAGGCAATAGCAAACCATTTAACGGTATCCCCTCCTAGAAGAACTAAAGATAAAAGCATAAATATTATAGTAAAAGAATTATTAAGACTTCTGACCATTGTTTCAGTTAGGGCGCTATTGGCAATTTTATTAATATCGTCTCCTAAAGTTGGATCATATTTTTTTTGTTTTTCTCGTATTCTGTCATATACAACAATTGTGTCATGAACTGAAAAAGAAAGAATTGTTAATACTGCAGTAACAAAAAGAAAATCAATTTCAACATCAGCAAAATGACCTAGCAATGAAAACCCTCCAACTAATATTAGTGAGTCATGAATCATAGCTAAAATTGCAGAAACTCCAAACTTAACACTCTTAAATTGAATCGCTATCCAAAAAAGAATGAGAAGAGTAGACGTAGCCAGAGCAAAGAAAGTCTTTTTAACAAGTTCTGGACCAATTGAAGGGCCAACTGTTTCAAATCTTAATTCCTGTGCATCTTTTTGCTTTATATCTTCTCTTATTTTATCAATCTCTTCATTTGATTTAATTCCGTATTTTTCATTTTTAATTTGACCACTAGGAAGTTTATATTCTGTAACAACTCCACCAGTAAAATCAATTCCAAGATTAAGTCCCCATTTGAATAAACTGAAAATTCCAGCACTCAAAAATATTGCGGAAACCGCAAAATAAATGAATCTATATTTCATCCACAAAATCATATTTTGGTTATTCTAAAATCATATTTATTCTTTTACAAAAAGTCTCATCAAATTTCTTGTTACAACAATACCAGTAAATAATGATATAACAATACCCAAAGCAAGTGTAATTGCAAAACCTCTAACTGGTCCTGATACGTGTAAAAAACTCCAATCGAGTGGATTGGCAAGAATAAAGGCTGTTACAAGTGTTGCTACATTAGCATCTCTTATAGAATCCCATGCTCTACCAAAGGAAACTTCCAGTGCTGTTTTCATTGGCTTACTTTTTATTTCTTCTTTTAATCTTTCAAAAATTAATATATTGCTATCAACTGCCATGCCAACAGACAATAAAAATCCTGCAATTCCGGGAAGTGTCAATGTTATTGGAACTAATTTATATATAGCAAGTGTCATTAATCCAAAAATTACAAGTGCGACATCAGCAATTAATCCATATTTGCCATAAATTAAAATCATAAAAAGTGAAACCATAATAATACCAATAACACCCGCCTTAATACTTTTATTAACAGAGTCAGCTCCAAGCGTTGCTCCAACTGTTTTTTCTTCAACTAATTTGACAGGTACAGGAAGAGCACCTGCATTTAACTGAACTTCAAGTTTGTTTGCTTCTTCTACAGTAAAATTTCCTGAAATTTGTGCTTTGCCTCCAATAATTTTTTCATTTACTTGAGGGGATGATACGATGTCATTGTCTAAAATAATTACGACAGGCTTACCAACATTTCTGCCAGTTATTTCTTCAAACTTTTTTGAACCTTCTTCAGTAAATTCAATAGAAACTGAGGGTTTACCTGTGTTTTGATCAAAAACTGTAGTTGCTGATTTTAAATCTGCCCCTGTTAAATCTGTAGGGGATAGTTGTGAAGATGGTGTTGCTCCATTTTCAGCTGGTGTCTCAACAACTTCTACAAATAAAAGTTGAGCTGTTTGGCCAATAAGACTTGATGCTTCTTTAGGATCATTTATTCCAGGAAGTTCAACTATGATTCTATCTTTACCTTCAAAATTTGAAGTTTGTACATTTGATTCAGATAATCCAAAAAGATTAACCCTTTTCTCTATTACATTTCTTAGTGATTTAATTGCCTGATCTTTTTTACTGCTAGGAAGGCCTCCTGCGTCGGCCTCAAAGACCAAATGACTTCCTCCAGAAAGATCAAGGCCTAATGACAAATTAAAAGTCTTGCCAAACAAAGGATAACCAAAACTTATAAAACTACAAGCTACGGTAACCAGAAGTATTAATATAACTTTAATTAGTAAGTTCTTCTTCATCTCCAATAATCATAACTCGACTTCCTAAAAATATACTCTGTAAAAATGGATCTCTTCTTTTCTTTCTATAATCTAATTCTTCTTTTGTCATTACAGTATAATTTATTTCTCTTGCCAGTTTTGATTCATAAGTACGAATAATCATGGCCAATTCAGGAAGGACAACCTCCCCAACAATTAAAATATCTACATTATCATCTTTTTTCCTTGGCTTCATTCGTACAAATGAACCTGAAAACATAACTATAGATACTTTCCCAAGCTTTGACCGTGAATCACAAATTTCTTTTCCAAGACCTGTAGATTTTGCAACAATTGAGAGAAGATCACTAAAACCGTTATAATCAGTACGAACAAAATAATATATTCTATTTCCTCTTGGTTCTTTCTTTAATATTCCGGCTTTCTCAAGTCTTTCCAGTTCCCTTCTTACAGCATTAATTTCTTCTTTAATTTCACGAACAATTCCCCTGACATGATACATTTCAGTTAAATTAGAAAAGAATAATTCTAATACCTTAACTCTTACTTTCGAAGTAATAATGTCTTCTAAATTGGTCATATTATTATATTGAGGCAGTTAATAACTCACTTTATTACCCAATGGTAACACTTCTATCCAAGTTTGTCCCCTAACAAATTTTATTTCATCCTTATTTTCATCGATGAGTATCAAACGATCTGTGGCAGTTGTTTTTTTCCAAGTGGCATTTATCACACCACCGTTTTGAAAAACAACAGCTTCTCCTTTACCTGTTACTGTATATAACATATGATGTTCTTTATCAACTGGACCTTCTTCTTTGACAAAAACAATAACCACATTTTTAGCAGTTAACTGCTCTCCATTTTCTAAATCCTTATGTTCATTTCCTCCATTTGATCTTAGATATTTATTATTAGCTGAATCATATTTCCAATTTACATCATAATCAAGCATACTTTCCCAGAATGAAAAGTTAATATTTGTTGCAGTTGCAGTCTGTGGTTTGTCATCCATAAATTTCCAAGAAACAAATTTTTCATCCCAACTATTTCCATCAGAATCTTTGTAATCATAACCTCTCTTTGTTGCTTCTTCATAAATCTTATCTGTAGAACCAACTTTTTGATGCTCCGTTGCAAGATCCATTCTTCTATCATCAGTAAATAATGCTGGGTAACCTGTATTTGTTGCACCGTTCATATCGCTACCATATCTTCCATTAACCCAACCAACTTTTTCAAGAAGTTTGTAAGCATCTACTCTTGGATCAATATCTCCATATGTTTTGATACCACTTGGCATATTGTTATTTATATTGTTTGCTCCTCCCCAATGCACAAACAATGGATTATCTCCATATTCCAAAGCATAGTTAATGAAGTAAACTCTGGCACTTCTAATTTGACCAATAATATAGTTGTTATCAGCAATAGCACAATAAAAAACTGCTAAAAATCTTGTGATACCACCCTCTGCTACTATTTCGTAGACAAGATCCGCCTTTGATAGACCTGATTGTGGGCGTGATTCTAAATGATTTTCAATTACTGCAACAATAGGTCTTTTAGTTAACCAAAGATTTTTTTGTTCTTTGGTAAACATTTCTCCATTGATTGGGCAACTTTCAGTTTTTGGTTTTGATAAATCGACTCTTGAGACTTTACCGGACGGATTAATATTATTTATTTTTGTACCTGTATCTTTAACTAAAAAGGTAAAACCAGCTAGGGAAACACCAGTCGATACTAAAAATAAACCTAGAAAACCTAGAACTAACATAAAATATTTTGACGATAGTATCGATGTATTTTTTGTTATTTTTTCAATCATTGTTTTATTTCATAGACAATTGTAACGCATTTTGTTCTTCATTTGAAAGCTCTATTTTGCTCTTTCCTTTTATAACATCTTTTAAATACAACCTTGTTCTCTCACGAGTATGAAGGCTAGTAATAATAATACCATTTTTATTACCATCTAAAAGAACCAAAGAAAAACTGTTATTTCCACCAGCTTCCTTAAATGGGTTAAATTTAACAAGTCCAACTTTTTGAATATGAGAAGCTGAAGAATTAATGAATGATTTAAGTTCTGTTTTTATTTCTTTAATATCTTTTGTATTATTGCTAAATTCTTTATTTTTAGAAATTTTAATTAAATCTTTAAAAACAATTAAAATCCAAACAAGAAAAATTGTAAGCAAGGTAAGCCATGTAATTGTAATTATCTCTACTATTAAATTAATATCCACTAATCTAGAATATATTAAATTAAAGAATATGAAAAGAACAAAAAAACAAAAGATGGCTGCCAAACTTAGGCATGTCAATACCCAATTTATATACAATTTTAACAAGACTTATAATCAAGCTGATAAAAAAAATAACACCAAAATCTCGGCTGAATCTAGCAACTTAGGCTCAATCAAAAACAACCTCATTAAAAGTCTTACTGTAGCTATTTTAATCCTAATTAGCCTTGTAGTGGTATACTGGTTTTCGTGAAAGCAAGGGGGGTGATTTAATATGATGTACTGCGTAAAGTGTAGAACAAAAAGAGAAGGTAAAGACGCACAAGCTGTAACAATGAAGAATGGTAAAAAGGCAACAAAAGCAGTTTGTGAAGTTTGTGGAACAACAATGTTCAGAATTGGCGGAAACTAATTTTGGCAAAGTGTTCAAAACCTTCAGGAGGAACTATCATTTAGTACCTCTTGAAGTGTTTGGTCGCAACCCTTACAAAACATTAATCTCCACAATTTTATCCTCAAGAACTAAAGATGAAGTAACCCTTGAAGCATCAAGACGTTTGTTCGCTATCGCTCCAAACTTAAAAATATTAAGTAATAAAGATATAAAGTTAATAGAGAAAGCAATTTATCCGGTAGGATTTTATAAAACCAAAGCAAAATATCTTTATACACTTTCAAGGTCGGACCTTGTAAGAAAAATCCTGTATAAAGGTCCGACCTTAACACAAGCGGAATTAATGAAATTACCTGGAGTTGGCAGAAAAACTGCAAATCTAGTTTTAAATCGTGCATTTAAAATACCGGCTATAGCTGTAGATACTCATGTCCATAGAATTTGCAATGTTTTGGGTTGGGTTCACACAAAAACTCCAGAGCAAACAGAGAAAGAACTTGTTAAAATAATGCCAATTAAATATTGGCTAGAAACAAATCGTTTATTCGTCTCCATCGGCCGTCAATATACTACAACCAAAAAACTAATTGAATTTTTAAAAAAAGAAAAATTAATTTAATAGGCCGCTATTGCAACTGCAAAACTGTTTTGGGCATAGATACAACCCCATGAATATTCTCCACCCGACAAAAGTTTTTTATGTCCCAATGTATTTTCCCATAAAGAAACAGCATCTGCTGGACTCTTTGCCCCAGAAACCAAAAACTCACTTAGGGTGTATTTTTCAAAAATCCATTTTATGTCAGCTCTCTCTTCTGGTAATTTTCCAAACCCTTCATGCCCATCAAGTTTTCCAAGCTCTAAAAGTTGATTTATCCTAATTGAGGCTATTGTACATAATTCTTCTCGAATTGACATTGGGTTAACTCCAAATTCAACTCTTTTTTTATTAACAACTTCCCAAAGTTCTGGTCCTCCCCATTTTGGATATGTTTTTGCAATAGGCGCCGGTTTTGGGGTTATATAGACTACTATTGTTTCACCTTTTTCAATTGTCGCCGCAGAATTTTTTTGTATATCTAATAAATCAGATATCTTGTTTTGCGAATCATTGTATCCAATTTTATAACCACCAGAAAAGACCATTAAAAAAGCAATAATTAGACTAGAAAAAATTATGCTTATCCAAAAAACACTTAAAATAATATTAACTTTTTGTTTCATAGATAATAGTAACTGGGCCATCTAGCTCTGCCTCAATCTTCATGTAATCACCAAAACTTCCTGTTTCTACTTTAACATTTTTTTCTTTCAATTTTGTCACAAAATATTCATATAATTCTTTTGCTTTTATTGGTTCTTCTGCATCAATAAATGAAGGTCTATTACCATCTTTAGTATTTGCTAAAAGAGTAAACTGAGAAACAACTAAAATTTCAAGATTAGTATCTTGAATTGACAAATTCATTTTGCCATCATTATCAGCCATTATTCGAAGTTTTATTATTTTATCTAATAAACTATCAGCTTGCTTTTTTGTATCACCTTTTTTTATTCCCAAAAGTAATAAAAGACCACAACCAACCCTTCCAATTACTTGATTATCTTTTTTTCTAACAATTTTACACCTTTTAACTCTTTGAACTACAACCTTCATATAATGATTATATCAAAAGTGGTATAATCCAGCTTCTAGAGAGAAGATAATCGCCCCACGTCGCTCTTTGAGCTATGTGGGGAGGAAAGTCCAGACAGCAGAAGACAGGGTGTCTAGCGTAAGCTAGAGATGCATTTAGTGATAAATGTAGCCAGTTAGAGCAACAGAGACGAGAAACATGAAACGTCAGCCCGAGGCTGATCCGCTTTTGGCGGAGGCAATCCTCCCCGCTGCAACCTCCGAATTGGTCAAAGGGATGTCTTCCCCGACACCGCAAGGTGTTCCTGACCTAAAGTATGAGGGCATTAGATAGATGATTATCGAGATACAGAATCTGGCTTATTACTCTCTAGAATTTTTCTCTAGAAGCCGAAAGGTTTGAGACTCTTAGTCTTTTATATATTTATACTGAAATAGAGTTTGAATAATTATTACTATTGGAATTGAGATAATCATTCCTACAATTCCTGCAAGTCTGAATCCTACGGCTAGTGATAACAATGTGATAATTGGTGAAACACCTGTTGATTTTTCCATAATTTTTGGAACTAATATATAATTTTCGAGTTGTTGAATTAAAATTGCAAGACCGATCGACATAAAACCCAAAAAAGGAGATATACTAAAACCTAATATAATTGCAGGTATTGCAGCTATAATCGGTCCGATATATGGAATTATCTCAAATATTCCAGCTAATAATGCTAAAGGTAAGGCGTATGGAATACCTAACAATATAAACCCAATATAACTAAATAGTCCAATAGTTAGCATTAGTAGGAATTGCCCTCTTGCCCACCCACCCAATCTTTTCTCTAAAATATTAATTAAATTATTAATCTCTTTTGTTTTTTCTTTACCAAAAAGAAACTCTATATTTATATCAAATTTATCTCTAATTAATAATAAATAAAAGGCAAAGATTGCCACAGTTAAGATACTTAATATATTTCCAAATAAAGAAAATCCAGCTTTTATAATCTGACTTGGTACAGAACCCAATTGTGAGACCAATTGTTTAAAAACTTCTTCACTTGCATAATTCTGAAGCCCTAAATTATGAAAATAAATAGGAAAATTATTGGCAAAATTTGTAGTTTGCATTATTAAAGGTGGAAGGATAGAAGCAACAGTTAGTCCTAATGATCCAAAAATTAAAACATAGGAAAGAAGTACTGATATACCCTTTGGAATCTTAAATTTAGATAGTTTATTTACAAAAGGATTCAAAATTGCAACTAAAAGTAAAGCTATAAAAAGTTGCAAAGCAATATCTCGAATAAAATAAAGAAACCATATAGATCCTAAAAAAACTACTGTAAATATTATTGTCTTATATGAAATTTCAACCTTTCTTATCATGTTTATCTAAAGAATACCATTTATTAACCAGATTTGCTATTTTTTGATGAAAATTTATACCATCTATGTCAAACCAATTAATTCTTTTGTCTTTCTTAAACCAAGTCATTTGTCGTTTTGTATATTTAATTTCATTGTTTACCCATTGGTTAACAAATTCTTCATACGTTAATCCTTTTTTGAAAAACGCCTCTGATTCTTTATAACCTAGCGATTTCATTGACTGGTGTTGCCACGAAACGCCCATTCTTAGTAAATTCTCAACCTCTAAAATAAATCCTTCGTTTATTCTTTTATCTACTCTATTTTTTATATTATTTAATATTTTTAAAGGAGATGCTGACAATCCAATTATTAATAAATCTACATTTTTATCTAAAACTTTCTTTCTTTTTTCTACGATTTGCTTTTGAGTTCCATGTTGGGTATTCCAAACAGCTATTTCAATGGCTCTAATTAATCTTCTTGAATTTTTTTTATCAGATGAATTTAAAGAAGCTGCTTTAGATCCATCAAGATCTGCAAGTTTATTAAACAGTTCATCTATACTCATTTTTTCTAAACTAGTTCTTAAATTTTCATTTTTGGGGACATCAACTGTTGCTATACCATCAATTAAACTTTTAATATAAAAGCCAGTCCCTCCAACAATAATTGGTAATTTATTTCTCTGCCAAATATCTGATATGACAAATTTCATTGATTTAAAATACTGGAAAACACTATAATTTTCGCTTGGCTCTGCTAAATCATATCCCCAGATTTTTACGCCAGCTTCGCCAACAAGCGGATCCCATTCTTTACCCGTTCCTATATCCATGTGTTTATAAACCTGTCTAGAGTCAGCTGAGACAATTTCGCCGTTAAACTTTTTAGCCAATGAAAATCCAAGTGAAGTTTTACCTGTCGCAGTTGGCCCACAAATTACAAGAAGTTTTTTAGTGCATAGTTCCATAATTTAAACGATAAAAATAAAAGCGATATAGAAAATAAAAGTGTGGATAATACACCCATCAAACTGGTTAAGCCAATGAGAGAATTATTTAAAACAACAGGCAAAAAAACAATAATAATTAATGGTAAAATCTTTTCAATTGGCAATTTGTAATTCATAAATAATGTTAGTGACAAAACAAGAAAATGAAGCGCAAACAAAATAGTTAATAACCCAAATGCAAGTAATAACTTACTTGGAAAACTCGCACAAAATATAATGATGATTAATGCTGACAATACTAAATCAATTGGATTTGATCCGTAAATTAATATCCTATAGATTGGGTTAGCTGGTTTTAGTAAAAGATAAATGAAATCATTAGAATTTGTTAATTGTTTTAATATATATATATTTTTATACACATATTTAATAAAGATTATTAAATATAATAATACTAGAGATAAATAAATTTTATTTAGAATTAAATTTAAAATAACAAAATATATTAAATATTCAATTATTTTTCCAACCACAGAAAGATAAGAGATATTTTTTTTTGAGTCTGATAGCCAAATTTTAATATAATGATAAATCATATTACTTAATAATATTTTTAATAATTTCTTCTATAGGAAATTCTTCAATCGCTAAATTATTAACTGGATGATTTTGTAATAATTCTGCTGCAGCAAAAGTTACTGTTGTTCTTGGTACTGAAATATAAATTCGGGGGAATGAATATTTTTTTATCGTGCCAATATTAGCAATTGATTTAATATCTATCTCTTCAGAAAAAGTAGCTTTTATTATTTTCTCTGTTGCAAATTTGGTTGTTATCTCCTCCATTGCTCCGTCGAAAAGAACTGATCCTTCACTAATTATTATTATTCTTCTTAATAAATCAGTAAAATCACCTATATAGGAAGATGATAAAAGAATAGTTGTTCCATTTTCTCGATTATAATCAAAAACAAAATCTTTTAATAATGGTTCATCTAAAAGTAAAACTTTAGGTTTATGTATTAAACTTGCAATCATTTCCATTTTTGTTCTTTGAATTAGTGATAATTTATTAACAGGAGTCTTCAATATTTTTGATACGTTAAATAAAGATATTAATTGATCTAGATTTTTTTTATATTCTCTTTCTGGTATTTGATATAAAGCTTTATTTAATTCAAATAAACAAATTGCAGGTAAGTTCCACCATAATTCATTTTTTTGATTCAAAACTAATGATATTTGCTTTAAAAAATTTTGATTTCTTTGATAAGGATCAAAGTCTAAAACAGAAACAAACCCTGAAGTTGATGGTGAAAGACCTGCTAATATTTTCATTAAAGCAGTTTTATCTGCCTCGTTAGGACCTATAATTCCAACTATTTCTCCAGTCTGTATAGTAAAAGATATTTTTTTTAAAACTTTTGATGACAATCGATCAACAATTATAGCCTTGTCCATGGACAGATTATAACACTTTTTACTTATAGCACTTTTTATTTAGCTACCTGTCTTTTTAAAGTTTTGCCTGGAGTAAATTTTGGAGCTCTGTGAGTCTTGATTGTGACTAACTTATCAGTCTTTGGGATTTTAACAGTTTTACCTTTCATTGAAATTACTCTAAATGTACCAAAACCCGAAAGAACCACTTTTTCACCTTTGGAGAGAACCCTACCTACTTCAGACAAAAATACATCAACTGCTTCCTCAGCACCTTTTTTGGTTAAATGAGCTTTCCTTGAAACTAATTCAATTATTTCTCTTTTTGTCATGTTATATGGCTAATATACTATTTAGCTTTAGTTGTGTCAACTGCACGAACTTCACGAACTGCAGTAACTTTGATTTGACCTGCATATTCTGCTTCTTTTTCAAGTTTCCTTGCTATATCATGTACTAAAATAGTAAGTTTGTCATCATCCACTTCATTTGGATCTACAAAAACTCTAACATCTCGACCAGCTTGGAAAGCATAAGCAGTTTCAACTCCACTAAAGTTTTTGACAATTTCTTCAATTTTATCCATTCTTTTAACATAACCTTCATGTGGTTCATATCTAGCTCCAGGTCTTGAGCCAGACGCAGCATCTGCAATCCAGACTATATAACTTTCAATTGAAGAGAATGGTTTATCTTCATGGTGTTCTGCAATTACAGCAACAACTTCCTTAGGAATACCAAATTTTTTAGCGGTAGTTACTCCTACATCTATATGATTTCCCTCTTCATCTGTTACAACCTTACCAATATCATGGAGTAAACATCCGAGTCTGACTACATCTACTTTTGCACCAAGTTCTTCTGCAATTGCTATACCTATCTTTGTTTCTTCAATTGTGTGATGACCCAAGTTTTGTCCATATGAAGTTCTAAATTTAAATTTTCCAATAAGCTTTAGTAAATCAACAGATAAATTATAAACTCCACATTCTTCAGAAATCTTTTTACCTTCTTCTAGTAAAACATCTTCCATATTAGCCCTTGTTAATTTCATTACTTCTTCAATCCTAGTAGGTTGAATTCTTGAATCTTTTATCAAAATTTCCAAAGCTCTTTTTGCAACTTCTCTTCTAACTGAGTCAAAAGAAGAAATTCTAATTTCGTTAGTATCATCAATTAATACTTCAACACCTGCTTCTTTTTCAAAACTTCTGATATTTCTTCCCTCTGCTCCAATAATTCTTCCTTTTACTTCTTCATTTGGAACTATGATTGAAGATACTGTATATTCTGCCACAAATGCAGTTACCCCATGCTTTAAAGCATCGGCTAAAATCTCGCGAGATTTTTCAGAGGCTTCAAGTTTTATTCTTTCTTCAGCCTGTCTTATTTTTTTTGCAATTTCAGAAGATAAATCACGTTGTACTTCATCAAGTAAAGCCTTTTTTGCTTCATCTGCAGTCATTTTAGATACAGATTCTAATTTTTTTATATAATCATTATTCGTTGTCATAAACTTCTGGAGAATATATTCATATTCTTTATTTTTCTTTTGTTATTTTAACACATCATTCACTACATTCCAACCAAATCCTTTTCCTGCTAAATATTGAGATATTTTTTGTTTTTTTTCTTTCTCATCATATTTTTTCCATTTATATAGTTTTTTAAATATTAATTCTTTTGCAATTTTTACTTCATCAATTTCGCTATCATCTAATATGTTTTTAATTGTATTACTATCTATTCCTTTTTGTCTTAATTCAAATGTTATATCTTTCTTAGACTTATTCTTAAACTGTAATCTCTGTTCTACCCACCACTGAGCAAATTTAATGTCGTCCAATAGTTCAAGTTTTTTTAATTTATTAGTTAATTCTTCTTGTATACTTTCTGCTGTTTTTTTACGTCTGTAATAATCCTTAATTTCTCGCTCACTTCTTGGTCTTACCATTGCAAAATTAATAACTTTATCTAAACATTTTTGAAATTCTCCCTTTTTAATTATTTCATCTACTTCTTCCTGACTTAATTCTTGGTATACTTTTAGTTGCAACTTTATAAAATTTTCAAGATCCAATCCAAAACCAAAAACACCATCAAGATTTATATTGACCCGCTTTTGGTTCTTTTGTGCAGTGATTGAAGTTATTTTGGGCATTAGGTCAATTAGAGTAATTAGAAATTATTCGTCTTCCTTATCTTCACCAATTTCAGTTGGAAGTTTTTTACCTGAAGTGGAAATTTCTCTTATCTTCTTTTCTATTTCATCTGCAAATTTTGGATTTTCCTTAAAATACATTTTTGATCCCTCTCTGCCTTGGGCAATTACTTTTCCTTCATAATTAAAAAATGATCCAGATTTAGAAAGTATTCCAAGCTCTGTAGCGACATCCAATAAATTCCCATTTCTGCTTATGCCATCTTCGTTCATAATATCAAACTCTGCAACTCTTAAAGGTGGTGCCACTTTATTTTTAACAACTCTCACCCTTACTCTTGTCCCAATAACTAAATCATTATCTCCTTTAATTGATTCAATTCTTCTAATATCAATTCTTATGGAAGAATAAAATTTAAGGGCAAGTCCCCCTGGTGTTGTTTCAGGATTTCCAAACATGACACCAATTTTTTGCCTTAACTGGTTTGTAAAAATTAAAACAGTTTTTGATTTAGAAATTGCCCCAGTTAATTTTCGAAGAGCTTGACTCATTAACCTTGCTTGCATACCCATTACAGAATCTCCCATATCTCCTTCAAGTTCTGCTCTTGGAACAAGCGCTGCAACAGAATCAACAACAATAACATCCATAGCACCTGATCTTATTAAAGTTTCTGTAATTTCTAAAGCTTGTTCACCTGTATCTGGTTGGCTCATCAATAAATCATCAAGATTAACTCCAATGATTTGGGCTCTTATTGGATCTAGGGCATGTTCTGCATCTATAAATGCACATTGCCCACCTTTTTTTTGTGCTTGTGCAATAACTGATAGTGCAAGAGTAGTTTTTCCAGATGCTTCTGGACCATATATTTCAACAATTCTTCCTCTAGGAAAACCACCAACACCAAGAGCAAGATCAAGTGCTATTGCACCAGTTGGAATAACCTCAACTTGTGCCATCTTATCAGCATCTCCACCTAAACGCATAATAGAACCCTTGCCGTATTGTTTATCAATTTGTTCCATCGCCATTTTAATAGCTTGAAGTTTTGCAGGAACACCTTCTTGTTTTACTGGAGCTTCTGTTTGTTCACCTTTTTTCTTAGCCATTTGTATTCTTGTACAGAATAATACGAAGTATTCCCAAATGCAAGAGGGGAATTATTGGTCAAGCAAATTTAAAACTCTTGATTTAACCTTTTCTTCTAGAGATTGATCGTAACCATATTCATATTTTTCTTTAATATCTTCGAAAACTGGGGGAAATATTTCCATCGCGCGCAACAATGATTTTTTTATCTCAGTTTTTTCATAAGCAGGTGTAATTTCACTCAAAAACTTTAATTGGTCATTATTTAAAAACTGTTCAATTCGTTTGTTTGTTTCTAAAAGCAAAATATTTGGATCATTTAAAAGCTCAAATAGTTTAATCAAGGTTGAAGCATGGATATTTAGAATTGCTCTAGTGTTATATATTTCTCCCTTTTTAAAATACTGCGCACCAATTATTTGCCAATTCCAAAAATTAATTACTTTACTTTCGAATACCTTTGCAAAGTCAATAACTTCAGGACGAGCATCTAATATAGATGTCAATTCTCCGTTAGTTTTATCTATTAGCACCTTTACAGTTTGGGCTTTTGGTCGAGTAAAGAGTGATTTCATTTCTGATTCTTTAATCACAGGAATCTCAATACGAAAAAGGTTTTCATATATTGCCATAAATCCAATATCGTGTTTAAAACTAAATAGTATCTTTCCAAACCCGTTTAAAATATCGGTTAATTCTTTTTCAACAAAAACAACATTATTATCTTTTGATATTACATAAGCTTCTAAGTCTGAGTCTTTTGTTGCAGTATAAATTGAATCTCTTGCTTGAGAGCCAACCAGTGTAAACGCAACAACTGAGGGATTTTTTTGAAGTTCAAAAGTTAACATTTCTGTAATATTTTTTGGAGTTAACATAGATATAATTATATCACCTGTCGGGGAAGACGGTAACGCTCCGTCGCCCCACGGCCCCCAGCCGCGGATTCTGCTTTTAAACTACTCCCCGTAAAACAATATAAAACAAAACAGTCATTT
>JBBTZT010000003.1:0-58976 GCA_038061225.1 Patescibacteria group bacterium | reverse complement strand
GGATTCTGCTTTTAAACTACTCCCCGTAAAACAATATAAAACAAAACAGTCATTTGCCGTTAGCCATTAGCTTTAGACATAGATTTAATTAAACCATTTAGTTCTCTTCCAACTAACTCACATTTTTGTAAATAAATTTCTGTATTTATTTTAAATAAGCGACTTACAAGTTTTAGGCAAGCAACTGTTTCATATAGCGACTTTAATGCAATTCTTAAGAAATTTTTAAATCCTTTATCACTTTCACTTCCTGAACCTTCAGCAATATTTAAAACAATTGAAGTTGAAGCTCGCTTAATTTGGTCGATTAAAGCAAAAGTTTCTGTTTTTGGAATTAACTTTGTCAATTTATAAATATCCTCGACTAGATTTAAAGCATCATCATATACTCTAAGTTTTTCAAATCTATACATTGTTTTATTTTATCAGTGACAAATGACCAAAGACAAATAGCTGGTGATTGTTTTGTTCTATTTGTATCTAATTGCATCAATCGGTGACAGTTTTGCACTACTATCTTTTAGGCGATTGTTTCTTGCGTCTTGCTTTTCCACCTGTTCCAACCATTCTTCTTTGTCTTTCTCTTGGATCTCTAGTTAAAAGTTTTTTTTCTTTTAGCGGTACGCGGAATTTATCTGCATTGATCTTAATCAATGCTCTTGAAACTCCATGAATAATTGCTTCCATTTGTCCTTCTTTACCACCACCTGAAACTTTAGCTGTGAAAAAATACTTACCCTGTGTATTAGTAACTTTAAATGGTTTATCTAATATAATTAATGCAGTTTTGTTTTCATAGACTTCTGATATTTTTTTATTATTAATTAGACTTTCACCGCTACCTTTAAATAAACGAACCCTAGCAGAAGAACTTTTCCTTCTACCAACTGCATATATATAATTTTTTTTGTGATTCATAATCAGTTATTTCTTGAAGTTATTGTCATATTTATGTTTTTCTCCTTTTGTAATATGTAATCTTGCCATTCTATCCGATTTTAATCTATTATCAGGAAGCATCCCAGAAACTGCAAATTCAATAATTCTTGCTGGGTGGACTTTCGCCATTTTTTCAAAACTAACTTCCTTAAAACCACCTGGATATCCTGAATGACTTCTATAAACTTTTTGTTCTGCTTTTTTACCTGTAGTAGTAATTTTTTCTGCATTGATAACTACTACATTATCTCCAGAATCCATATGAGTTGAGTAAGTAGACTTTTGTTTACCCATCAAAAGTATGGCAACTTTACTTGCCAATCTTCCAAGAACTTCCCCTTGGGCGTCAATTAAGTGCCAAGCTCTTTTAACTTCTTTTTGTTTTGGTTGATATGTTTTCATTTTTTTTTGTAGCGCCTACGTTGGATTTCATTTTTTCAGTCCATTCAATTCTAACCATTTCTGCCATATCACCTTTTCTTTGTGTTAGGGGAATAATTCTTGTATACCCACCATTTCTAGTTTCAAATATTTTAGCAATATTTGTCCAGAATAAAGTTGAAATTTCTTTATTTCCTTTTAGTCTTTTTAAAATTTGTCTTTTTGATGCTAATGTTCCTTTTTTTGCCAAAACAACCAATCGGTCTATTAAACCGATGATTGATTTTGCTTTAGCTTTAGTTGTTTTGATTTGTCCGTGATGCACTAAACTCTCAATCAAAGACACAAACAATAATTCTCTAGAAGATCTTTCTCGAGAAAGCTTTCTTCCAAAAACTCTTTTGACCATACTAAAAACTTACCCCTTTCTCACCTAAAGCTGCTGAAATAATTTTTAGAGATTTTTCTCCTAAATTTCTTACTTTTACTAATTCAGCTTTATCAGCTTTGACAAGGAGTTCAACTGTTTCAAAACCTGCTTTTGCAAGTGCATTAGCAACTCTTGTTGGAAGTCCAATTTCTTCAACGGATAGTTTTCCTACTAGTCCTAAATCACTAACTTCTATTTCTTCTTTTTTCTTTTCAACTTTAATTGGTTTAATTATTTGTGAAAAATAATTAACCAAAATATCTGCAGCTTGTACTACAGCCTCTCTTACTTTAATAGTTCCATCTGTCCAGACTTCAAGTGTAAGTTTGTCAAAATTTGTTAGTCTACCAACACGAGTTTCTTCAACTTTGTAATTAACTCTGACGATAGGTGAAAATGATGCATCAAGTGGAATCATTCCTACTTCAGTAGAACTTCTTGTATCTGCTGGAATATAACCTGAACCCGACTCAATAATTATGTCTGCATCAAGCTTGGCACCTTTATTTAAAACTGCTAAAACTAATTCGGGATTTGATATTTCTACTCCTGCTGGAAGTTTAATATCTACTGCTTTAACTTCTCCCGCTGTTGTTACTTTTAAAGTTGCATTAACTGCCTTTTCTCCTTTATATGACAATCTAACTTTTTTAAGATTTAATACAAATTCAACGACATCTTCTTTCATACCACTAAGACTTGAAAATTGATGGTTAACACCTGCAATTTTAACAGATGTTATTGCTGCGCCTGGAAGTGAAGTTAATAAAACCCTTCTTAATGAATTACCTAATGTAAAACCATAACCCTGCTCCAATGGAGTTATGGCCAGTACTGAATAATTTTTTTCTTTTTTTTCTTCTATTATTTCAAATATTGGTTGCGACATAAAATATCACCTCCTTAAAGGTTTTCGAATTGTATCATTATCTTGAGTAGAATTCTACTATATCTTGCTCTGAAACAATTTCTGTTACATCTGATCTTTTAGGTTCAGTTGAAACCTTACCAACGATAGCTTTCCTTACAAGCCAAGATGGTGTTTCATAATCCTCTATACTTATTACTTTTTTAATATTTGAATTATCTAAGATTTTTGGAGTTAAAGAGATTATATCTCCTATTTCTGTTTGATATGAAGGTATATTTAATTTCTTACCATTTACCAAAATATGTCTATGAGAAACTAATTGCCTTGCCATTGGACGACTTTCGGCAAAACCTAATTTATAAACAACATTATCAAGTCTTTTTTCAAGTAAAATTAATAAGGCTTCTCCTGTATTACCTTTTGATTTTAGAGCTTTTTCTACATAAATTCTAAATTGCTTCTCCAAAATTCCATATATTCTTTTTACTTTTTGTTTCTCACGAAGTTGTTTACCATATTGAGATTGATTTCTCTTTGCACCTTTTGGTCCATGAACACCAGGTAAGATATTAAGTCTTGTTAATTTTGCACCTTTACCAAAAATATCTATTCCTTCTCTTCTTGATAATCGATCTTTAGGTCCATTATATTTTGCCATCTTTAGATTTATACAAGCTTTGCTTATACTCTCCTTTTCTTTTTTGGTCTTGGTCCGTTGTGTGGAATTGGTGTTACATCTGCAATTAATGCAATTTTAACTCCCGATGTTTTAATTGCACGAAGTGCCGCATCTCTTCCTGGCCCTGGACCTTTAACATAAATTTCAACTTCATTTACTCCTTTTTCTTTAGCCTTTTTTATTGCGGTTTCAATTGCTGTTGTTGCTGCATAAGGAGTTGATTTTCTAGTACCTTTAAAACCAGATGCGCCTGATGAACACCAAGATATAGTTCCACCTAAACTATCACAAATATTTACTAATGTATTATTAAAAGATGCAGAAATATAGATTTTTGCCAGTCCTTCATTTTTATTTTGTTTAGTTTTTTTTACTGACATGTATTTATTTTCTACCTGCGACTGTTGCTTTTGCTAAAGCTTCTTTTTTGAATGCTCCAACAGTTTTTCTTTTTCCTCTTTTTGTTCTAGCATTAGTTTTTGTTCTTTGACCTCTTGTTGGTAATCCTTTATTGTGTCTTATCCCTCTATATGATCCAATTGTTTGTAGTCTGTTTATATTTGCCTTAACTCTTCTTACTAAATCTCCCTCTGTTGGAAATTCTTCAATTTTGTTTGATATTTTATTTATTTCCTCAGCAGTCAAGTCTTTGATCCTTCTGGAAGGATCCAATTTTAAAAATTTTATAATTTTTTCAGACATCGTCCAACCTATGCCTTTGATTTGTGTTAAAGCATAATCAACTCTAAATTTATCATTTAATTCAATACCTGATATTCTTGCCATATATATTAACCTTGTCTTGCTTTGTGTCTTGGATTTTTACAAATCAAACGCAACACTCCTGCTCTTTTAATAAGTTTACAATCTTTACATCTTGGTTTTACTGATGCTAATACTTTCATATATCTAATTTATTTTAAATTTAGTATTTATATACTATCCTTCCCCTATCTTCATCGTATTTTGTCATTTCAACCCTTACTTTATCTCCAGGAAAAACTCTGACATATGCTTTACGCATCTTACCTTTTAAGGTTGTAAGTAGGCTTTTCCCATCAGATGTCACCACTCTAAACATTGTATTTGGTAAAAGTTCAGTGACAGTACCTTCAACTTCATAACTTCCATCTCTTTTTATCTTTTCAAGCTTATTCATACAAAAAAGTCACTGTGTGACTATCTTCCTGCCTTTCTCAGTAACTATAATAGTATCTTCAAAAAGCCCTGCTATTTTACCATCCTGAGTTACGATTGTCCAGCCATCTTTTTCTTTAGCTAAATCTGGTTTTCCTAATGCGTACATAACTTCAACAGCCAATGCCATACCAGGGACTATTTTTTCAGTTTCAACTCTAAGTCCCGATGTATAACAGGGTATATGTGGATTTTCATGTAAATTTTTACCTATCCCATGACCCGTTAAATCTAAAATGGGTGAGTAATTATTCTTATACAGTACTGATTCCATTTCTTTAGAAATATCATAAATATAACTTTTGTTGGCTATAATTGCAGAAACTGCTTTTTCAAAAGCATCTTTACCAATTTTCAAAAACCTAGTTACTTCTTTACTTGGATTAATTGCTGTACTTACTGAAGTATCAGTATGAAACCCCTTATAATACATTCCCAAATCGATACTTATTAAATCTCCATTTTTAAAAATAACTTCTCTGTGAGGGATACCATGTACTACACCTTGGTTAACATTAATACAGGTTGACCATGAGTAACCATCTACCATCTTAAAGGAAGGTTTACCTCCTTTTTCTAAAATTAACTTTTCAGCTAAAATGTCTAAATCTAAAGCAGAAACACCCTCTTTAACTTCTTTAACTAAAATATGTTTGATTTCAGAAAGTTTTTTACCTCCTTCTATCATTAATTCCAATTCTTCTGGAGTCTTAAGTGAAAAATTATCCATTTTTAATACCTTCTACAATTTTTACATCTTCGATGATAGAGATTAGATCTTTTTGAATAGCTTGTATCGATCTTTCACCGTTAACTTCAATCACCTTCGTATCTTTTTTGATTTCATTAATTAATACTTCCGTCCTGTTCCTATAAAGTAGAAGTCTTTTTTTGATTGCTTCTGGAGTATCATCATCTCTTTTTCTAAGTAAAAGTCTTTTTATCGTTTCTTCTTCACTTATTTCTAAAACAATTCCCAAATCTAATTTAACTTGTTTTCCAACTAACCATTTTTTAAAAAAATAATACTGTTCTATAGTTCTTGGAAACCCATCAAATAATATATCATCGTATAAATTTTTTTCATCAAAGAAAGCTGTCAAATAAGATGTCATCTCTTTATCTGGAACAAGATTACCTAGATCAAGAGATTTTTTTAAATCAGGGTTTGTTTCTGCAACCTTTCTTAAATATGCACCCGACTCAAAATAAAAAAGTCCATATTTTTGACATAAAAGAAGGGCTTGTGTTCCTTTACCTGAACCTTGTGGACCAAAAAGCACTATATTCATTTTGTATATCCTTCATACTTACTCATTAACAAATCTCCTTCAATTTCACGGATTATTTCAAGAACTACTGAAATTACTATTAGTGCTCCAGTTCCACCTATTGCCAAGTTTGAAATACCAATTGTACCTTGAACTAAAGATGGTAAAACTGCAACTAAACCTAAAAATACAGCGCCTACAACAGTAATTCTATTTAAGACAAAAGTTAAATACTTAATAGTTGATGTTCCTGGACGAATTCCTGGAATAAATCCTCCTGATTTTTGCAAATTTTCTGCAATTTTTTCAGGATTAAAAACAACAGATGTATAGAAAAATGTAAAACCTACAACTAATAAGAAATATGTTATATTGTAAGAAACAGATGCTGGGCTAAAAAACCTCTGGATCGCAGTTGTTATATTTATTAAAACTTGATTATTACTAGTTGCTAAAAATTGGGAAAGCATGGATGGCATAAGTACTAAAGATACAGCAAAAATAATTGGTATAACTCCTGCTTGATTTAGACGGAGTGGGAGATAGGATTGGGCTTGTTTTAGTCCCCTTGCAGCTTTAGCATAACTAATTGGAATCTGTCTTATAGCTTCATTTACAAAAATAATCATTGCCATAACAGCAAGAGCTACTACTGCAAAAATTACAAGTTTTAAAATATTTTGGCTTTCAAAGGTTGATATTGTTTGCCCTAAAGTTATTGGGAGTCTTGAAATAATACCTACAAAAATTAAGAATGATATACCACTTTTAAAAGCATATTCGGTAATCATATCTCCAAGCCAGACAGCAAGCATCGTTCCTGCAGTCATTGTCAAACAAAGAAAAATAAGATCCAAAATAGCCAAATTACCAATTATTGACTGAGATTTAAGAAGAGCATACATACCAAAACTTTGCATTATGGCAAGTGGAACCGTTAACAATCTTGTGTATTGATTGATTTTTTCTTGTCCATATTCTCCTTCCTTTTGCAATTCTTCAAGATGAGGAACAATATATCCTAAAATTTGTAAAATAATAGAGGCATTAATATAAGGATTAAGTCCTAATGCCATAATTGAAAAATTAGCAAGAGTTCCACCCGAAAAAACATCCAAAAGAGATAATAATGGACTTCCTGAAAATAAAGCCGATAAACTACCTTTATCTATCCCAGCTGCAGGTATATGAGCAGCAATTCTAAAAACTATTAAGGCTAGTGCTGTTACTAATATTTTTTTTCTTAAGCGTGTACTTAAAAAAATTTTTTTAAAAAATTGGGCAATATTATTAGGCATTCTTACTAATATATCTTTCTTTTGCTTTAGGTTTGGCTAGAAATTTACCCTTTCCTCTTAAGAGTGGAAACTTTTTAAGTGTAGATTTTTTAACTTTCAAACCTTCAAACAGTATGTGGATATTTGTTCTCGATTTTTGTCCTTTTTGACCCCTTCCAGATGTATGTCCACCTTTGCCACTGCCATATCCTCGACCTAATCTTTTTGCCATTATTTGTTTTTTCCTTTCATGAAATCTTTCTTTTCTAACAACTCTGATGTTTTTTCTAGTGCTAAAATAGTAGCCCTGACATTTGATATTTTGTTATTACTTCCCATTGTTTTACCAACAACATCTCTAACTCCAGCTGACTCAAGTACAATTCTCATAGGACCTCCTGCAATAACACCCGATCCGGGAGGAGCTGGTTTGAGCATTACTTTTGATGCCCCCAATTTGACGATTACCGAATAGGGAATTGTTGTACCTCTCATTGTAATTGTTATCATTTTTTTCTTGGCATCCTCAATTGCTTTTCTTATAGCATTTCTGACATCAGTTGCCTTAGAATTACCAACTCCTACTTTTCCTTTTCTATCTCCCAATACAACTACAGCCCCAAATCTTACTTGATTTCCACCCTTAGTTTTCTTTGAAATCCTATTGATTTGAACTACTGTCTCGTTAAATTCTTTTTCTGGTCGTTGATAATCCATTAAAAATCTAAACCTCCTTCTCTAGCTCCTTCAGCAATAGCTTTTATTTTACCGTGATACGCATAACCACTTTTATCAAAAACTATCTTTTTAACTTTCTTTTTAACCGCTTTTTGGGCAATTTTAAGCCCCACTTCTTTACCACCTTTACCTTTTTCAGACACTAAAGTTATTCCCTTTTCATCATTAATAATTTGAGCATAAAGCATCTTATTTGATCTAAAGACACTAAGCCTTGGTCTATCAGTTGTACCTATAATTTTTCTTTTCATAATTGTTTGTTTATGCAGTTGCTGTTTTTGCCGCCTTTCCTGCCTTTCTTCTAATTACCTCACCAACATATTTAACACCTTTTCCTTTATATGGTTCTGGTGGTCGGCAACTTCTTATGTCAGCTGAGACTTGTCCAACTACTTGTTTGTCAATTCCTTCTACATTTATAACACTTTTTTCTACTTTAAAGGTAATTCCCTCTGGAGCTTCAACCTTAACAGGATGGGAATATCCTATTGCCAGAACCAAAGTATTTCCAGCTACTTCTGATCTATATCCAGTTCCTACTAATTCAAGTTGTTTTTTCCAACCTTCTGTTACACCTTTAACGTTATTTGCAATCAACATTCTAGTTGTACCCCAAATTGATCTTGCTATTTTACTTTTCTTTTTAGGAGTAACTAGTATTTTATTTTCATCAACCTTAATATCAATTAAATCTTTCTTAAAACTTGTTTCTAATTTACCCTTTGGACCAGAAACACTGACAAGACTACCGTTTATTTCAACAGTTACTCCTGATGGTATTTCTATTGGTTGTTGTCCTACCTTACTCATGTTAAATTACCTTTGCTATTACCTCTCCACCTAGTCGTTTTTTAATTGCTTGTTTTCCAGACATAACTCCTGAATTCGTATTTATAATATAAACTTCAGGTGTTTTGATTGCTTCAATTTGGTCTGCATTCATATAGATTCTTAGACCTGGTCTTGAAATTATAGTTACGTTTGAAAGAACTGGTTTTTTCATATAAATTGCAAGTTGTACTGTTATTTTTTTATCTTTAATAGTTACTTCATTTAAAAATTTCTCATCTTTTAATGTTTTTGCCACAGCGTTAATTAAATTAGTTGTAGGCATGGTTAACTCCTTAATATTTGCCATGGAAGCATTCTTAAGTCGTATTAAAAAATCTGCTATATGATAGTTTGTCATCTTACCAACTTGCCTTTCGTACTCCTGGAATTTCCCCCTTTAGAGCATGTTCTCTAAAACAGAGTCTACAGATTCCGTATTTTCTCATAAAACCTCTTGGTCTTCCACAAAGACTACATCTATTTCTATACATTGTTTTATGCTTTAATTTTTTTGTTTCTCTAACTGTTTTTGATGTTTTTGCCATATTTATTTCACAAAGGGCATGCCCATAAGTTCTAATAATTTCATACCTTTTTCAATTGAACCTGCTTCTGTTACAAATGTTATTTCCATTCCATGGGCAGGAGCAGCTTTTGTTATATCAATTTCAGGAAAAACAGTATGATCAGTAAGTCCAATTGTATAATTTCCTGATTTATCAAAACTTGTTTTCTTTACACCTCTAAAATCACGCAGCCTTGGAAGAACAATGTTAACGAATTTATCAAAGAAATCATACATTCTTTCTCCCCTTAAAGTTGCTGATAATCCAACTACCATTCCTTCTCTAACTGAGAAGGTTGCAACAGAAATTTTAGCTTTTCTTTCAGATAATTTTTGTCCTGTAATCAAAGAAAAATCACGAATTAAAGATTCTTTTAATTCTTTATTTTTCAAAGAATCACCAATTCCCACGTTAATATTAATTTTGACAAGTTTTGGTATTGCCATGACATTTTTAATAACAAATTCTTCTTTAAGTATTTGCTTAATTCCTTCTTGATATTTTTGTTTTAATCTCTTTGTATTCATATTTGTTTTCCACACTTTCTACAAAACCTTATTTTTGTTTCTTTTTCAATTTTAAAACCAACTCTAGTTATTTTTTTGCAATTAGGACAAATTAAAGCAATTTTAGCTAAATTTAGAGGTCTTGGAATATCATAGATTCCTCCCTTTTGCCCCTGTGAACCTTTAACATGCTTTTTATACATATTAACTTCAGCTACAACAACTGTATTTTTCTTGGGTATTATTCTTTCGATTTTACCCTCTTTACCCTTGTCTTTGCCTATCGTTATTTTAACTGTATCTCCTATTTTAAATTTCATAATATTTATATTACAAGCTCCGCTTATATTTATATTACAAGCTCCGCTTATATTTAAACTACTTCCCTTGATAATGATGCTATTTTATTAAATCCTGCTTCTTTAACTTCTCTTGCAATTGGTCCTAACACACGAGTACCTAAAAGTAATCCCTGTTTATCAATTACTACTCCTGCATTATCATCAAATCTGATATAAGTTCCATCAAATCTACCAACTTCTTTTCTTGTTCTTACAATCAATACTTTTACTTTTTCATGATCTTTTATTGCACCATTTGGATCACAACCTTTAACAACACACAAAACTACATCCCCTAAAGTTGCAATTTTACCAATTCTTCCAGGAACTCCAATTACCATTAATTTTTTAGCTCCAGAATTATCAGCGGGAACTAAATATGATCTTAGTTGTACCATTATTTAGTAACCTCCTTCCATCTTTTTGATTTACTTACTGGACGAGTCTCAATAAATCTAATTACTTCACCCAGTTTATGTTCTTTTTCACTATGAACGTGATATTTTTTACTTCTTTTAAACCTTTTTTTATAAATAGGATGAGCTAATAATCTTTCCACTTCAACAGTAATGGTTTTTGCCATTTTCATACTAATTATTTTGCCTTTATAAAATTTCATTTTTTTAATTCTTTCTCCTTAAGTATAGTTAAAATTTGAGCTATTTCTTTTCTTTGACTCCATGCCTGTTTTAAATTCTTTTCCTTACCAGCTGCAATTTTAACAGCATTTTTTAAAAGAAGAAGCCTCTTTTTAGAAACTAGATCTTCTAATTTCTTTATCTCCTCACTTTTTAAACTATTAAATTCTTTAATTTTCATTTATTTCATAACCATTCTAGTTGCAACAGGTAGTTTAGCCGTTGCTCTTATAAACGCTTCTTTGACTAATTTTTCAGGTGCTCCAGCGACTTCAAACATTATTCTACCTGGTTTAACAACGGCTACATGTTTTAGAACATCTCCTTTTCCCCCACCCATCCTTTTTCCAGCAGCGCGACCGCTTACTGGTTTATCTGGAAAAATTCTGATCCAGACTTTTCCACCTCTTTTAAGGTGATGTGAGATTGCTTTTCTAGCAGCTTCAATTTGTGCTGCAGTTATCCACGATACCTCTAATGATTTTAGTCCAAAATCTCCGAAGGAAACAGAACTACCACGAAGTGCGGTACCCCTTCTTCTACCTCTAAAGTTCTTTATAAATTTTTCTTTCTTTGGTTGTAACATTAACTCTGTTCCTTTCTATGAATCCAGACTTTTACACCTACATAACCTCTTTTTGTTAAAGCTGGGCGCTCTGCATAATCTATATCTTCTCTTAAGGTCTGTGTTGGAACTGAACCTTGATGAAATTTCTCAACTCTTGAAATTTCAGCTCCATTAATACGACCACCCAAAACAATTTTGATTCCTCCTGCTCCTGCAGCCATTACTCTTTCCATTGATTTTGTTACAGACCTTCTGTGTGGAATTCTTCTTTCCAAATCCTGTGCAACTCTTTCTGCAACTAAATAAGCAGATAGTTCGGGACTTTTTACTTCATTTACCTTAAGATCAATTTTTTGATGTTTAGATTTTAAAATTGAGATTATAAATTTCTTCAAGTCTTCAATTCCTGATCCTCCTCTTCCTATCACAATACCAGGTCTTGATACTGTAACAATTATTACAATGCTTTTTGGTTGTCTTTCAATTTCGACTCCAACAATTCCTGCAGATGCTAACTTTTTCATTAATTCTTTTCTTACTGCAAAATCCTCAAGTAATAAATCTTTATAAACACCACTATCAGAAAACCACCTAGATTTCCATCCAGTCATTCTGCCTGTTCTAAAACCAATTGGGTTAACTTTTTGTCCCATTTTTTTTACTTTCTAATATAACTTTGATATGACTCATTCTTTTCTTTATAGGATGCCATCTTCCACGTGATACAGGTTGACCTCTTTTAAGTCTTGGTCCTTCACCAATTTGAATTTCTTTAAAAATCAAATCTTCTGCACTTATTCCTTTTTGACTTGCATTAGCAAGCGCTGATTTAATTACCTTTAAAATAAATTCTGATGCTCTTTTTTTAATAAATGGTAACTTTTCCAAAGCTTTAGCAGGTGTCATTTTTTTAATAACATCAATTACCGGCCTGATTTTACGAGGGCTAAGTATTAAATATTTTTGTTCAGATTTAAATTCCATTTTGATATATACAAGCTTTGCTTATGTTTTGTCCATCGTACGTTTGACAACTTCTCCATGTCCTTTAAATGTTCTTGTTGGTGAAAATTCTCCTAAAGTATGTCCAACCATATCTTCACTAACAAAAACATCTATAAATACTTTGCCGTTATGAACGGTAAAGTATTTGTTGACAAATTCTGGTGGAATTTGGCATGCTCTTGACCATGTTTTTATTGGATTCTCTTTTTGACCCATGCCCTTTTCTAACTTTTTTAAAAGTCTTTCATCTACATATGGTCCTTTTTTAGAGCTTCTTGACATATTATTTTGTTAAACCAGCCTTTCCTCTTTTTCTTCCTTGAACGATCACACTGTCAGAATATTTCTTTGGACTTCTTGTCTTTCCTACTGCTTTTTTACCCCAAGGTGTCTTTGGATACTTTAAACCAATTCCACTTCTGCCTTCTCCACCACCGTGAGGATGAGCCCCAGGATGCATAGCAACACCTCTTACTGTTGGTCTTTTACCTCTCCATCTATTAGCTCCAGCTTTTCTTAAATTTTTGTTCTTATCATCAATATTACCCACTTGACCAATTACTGCCATGCAAGCAGGATCAAATTTTCTAATCTCACCTGAGGGCATTTTGATTAAGACATGTGTTTCATCTTTACCAAAGACAAAAGCTACTATTCCTGCACCTCTTGCAATTTGACCACCTTTACCACTTCTTATTTCGATATTATGAACTGCTGTACCTACTGGGATTTTAGCAAGTGGTAAACAATTACCAACTTCTAAAGGTGCATCGCTACTTGCAATAACCTTCATACCTTCTTCTAAACTTACGGGTGCTATTATATATGATCTTGTGCCATCAGGGTAAAGCAATTTTGCAATCTTAGCATTTCTGTTTGGATCATATTCAATAGCTTCTACTTTTGCCCAAATATCTTTTTTACTTCTCTTGAAATCAATTACTCTTAAAAATCTTTTTGCTCGTCCACCTTGGTGTCTAACAGTAATTGTTCCTTTACTTCTTCCTGAACTTTTTTTTAATAATGTTTTAAGTTTTGTCATTTTGATTTGTTATTTTTAACTTCATCTGCAAAAAAATCAATTTTTCCTGATTTTAAAGTGATTAAAACTTTCTTTTTTGCAGAAATGGTTTTTATAGTACCTCTCATCGTTTTTGCTATCATCTTTTTATAATTTTGTGTTTTAATAGAATCAATTTTGATATCAAGTGTTTTTTCTAAGATATTTTTTATCTGATTTTTACTAAATTTTGGCAAAAACCAAAACGAATACCTACCATTTTTGGCTTGATTCATACTCTTCTCTGTAAATATTGGTTTTAAATTCATTTAGTTTTTTTACGGCGTAGCTGGATTTCATTACTTTTATCAAATACAAAACTATCTATAAAAATCATATTTGATGTTAAAACATTAAAAGCGTTTAAGGATGGAAAATCATTAACTGTTGTATTTTTTATATTTTTAAAATATTTTGCAGATTTATAATTCTCTTTTGAAAAAACTACAACAACTTTTGATTTTATTTTTAAATTATCTTTAAGTGTCTTTATTATTTTATTAGCTTCTGACGTTTTTGAGACCTTATTTAATCCTTCAACTAATATTGCAGTTTTCAAATTAAATTTTTTGACTAAGGATAAATAAAGTGCTTTCTTTTTCATTTTTAAAGGAAGATTTAAATTTCTTTTTTCTCCTTTTGGTCCATGGGCTACTCCTCCTCCAACAAAAATGTGTGCTGATTTTGCACCGTGCCTTGCTCCACCTGTACCTTTTTGTTTATATAATTTCTTTCTTGTTTTGTTAACTTCTGATCTTGTTTTAACTCTTGCTAGACCAAAATGCGTTCTATCTTCAAAAACTCTTACAGCCTGTAAAAGTAATGAATTAGACGTTTTAAGATTATATTCTTTAGGAAGATTAATATCTCCCTTAACTTCACCTTTAACTGTGTATAATTTAGTTTTCATTTTTTACCTCCTCTGGTTCTTCTTCTACAATTGTTGCAACTACTTCATGTTCTAAATCTTTAAGTGTCCCAGCTTTAATTTTACGTGCTTGCACGAAAATTCCAGTTCTTCCTGGAATTGCGCCTGAAACTGTAAGTTCATTTTTTTCACTATCAACTTCTATAATGTGAAGATTTTTTATTGTAACTTGCTCTCCACCCATTCTACCTGCCATCCTCTTACCTTTATAAACTCTTCCTGGTGTTGTAGTTTGTCCAATTGATCCAGGAGCTCTGTGACGATCTGACTGTCCATGAGTTTTTGGTCCACCTCTAAAACCATATCTTTTTACCCCTCCTGCAAAACCTTTACCCTTACTAACAGCTGTAATTGAAACGACATCACCTTTTTTGAATATATCAGCGACATTTATAATATCACCAATTTTATACTTTGGTTCAGATTTAACTCTAACTTCTTTTACATACCTTGGAGTTGTGTTTGATTTTTTGGAGTGTCCTTGGAGAGGCTTAGTTATATTTTTAATCTTTTTATTTCCTAATGAGACTTGGATTGCCCAGTAACCATCTATTTTTTCGTTCTTAATCTGGGTAACTGTACAGGGACCGAGGTTAATTTTTGTAACAGGAATCCTAAACCCTTCTATAAAGGTTTGAGACATTGTTCCTTTTGTACCAAATAATATATTCATATTTAGAATTAATCATCATGATTCTAAGGGTGAATTATATCAAACTATACGTGTATTACGCAAGGGTAAACTACATCTTGATCTCAATAGAGACTCCTGCGGGAAGATCAAGGTTTCCAAGAGAATCTACTGTTCTTGGGGTTGGGTCAATAATATCAATTAATCTTTTGTGAATTAGAACTTCATAATGTTCCTGAGCATCTTTATCTGTAAAGGGAGATTCTTTAACTGACATTACACTTCTATCTGTTGGAAGTGGCGTGGGACCGGATATTTTGGCGCCAGACGCTAAAGCTACATCTATTATTTTAGTTGCTGCTTCGTCAATTACTCTATGATCGTAAGCTTTTAGCTTAACTCTAAGTCTTTGCATATAAGTGTGCTAGTTATTTTAATACTTTTGTAATGACCCCAGCGCCTACTGTGTGGCCACCTTCACGAATTGCAAATCTTAATCCATCTTCCATTGCAATAGGAGCAATTAATTTTACTGTCATTTTTGCATTGTCTCCTGGCATAACCATTTCAACCCCATCTGCAAGTTTTACATCTCCTGTAATATCTGCTGTTCTAATAAAGAATTGTGGCTTGTAGCCTGTAAAGAATGGCGTATGTCTTCCACCTTCGTCTTTGCTTAAGATATAAACTTCAGCTTCAAATTCAGTATGTGGAGTAACTGTTCCTGATTTTGCTAAGACCTGTCCTCTTTCTACTTGATTTTTGTCAACTCCTCGAAGTAATACTCCAACATTGTCACCTGCCATTGCAGAATCTAATAATTTTCTAAACATTTCAAGACCAGTAACAACTGATTTCATTGTAGTTTTAATACCTACAATTTCAATTTCTTCATTAACCTTAATTTCACCGCGTTCGACGCGGCCTGTGACAACAGTGCCTCTTCCTGAGATTGAGAAAACATCCTCAACAGGCATTAAAAATGGTTTTTCAACATCTCTTACTGGATCTGGAATATACGAATCAGCTGTTTCCATTAACTTTAATATTCCTTTTTCTGCTTCTGCATCACCTTCAAGCGCTTTAAGTGCAGAAACTCTAACGATAGGAGTTGTTTCTCCTGGAAATTGGTATTTAGTTAATAACTCTCTAATGTCTGCTTCAACAAGTTCTAGAAGTTCTGGGTCATCCATTGCATCACACTTGTTTAAAGCAACAATTAAAGATGGGACATTAACTTGTCTTGCCAATATTACGTGTTCTCTTGTTTGAGGCATAGGACCATCTGGAGCTGAGACAACTAAAATTGCTCCATCCATTTGTGCAGCACCAGTAATCATGTTTTTAATGTAGTCTGCGTGTCCCGGAGCGTCTATATGGGCATAATGTCTTTTGTCCGTTTCATATTCAACGTGGCTGATATTAATTGTCACTCCTCTTTGTTTTTCTTCTGGAGCTGAATCAATTTGATCAAATGCGTAAGCTTTATTTACTCCACCTGGAAAATTTTTTGCAAGAACTGTAGTGATAGCTGCAGTTAATGTGGTCTTTCCATGATCAACATGACCAATAGTACCAATATTTAAATGTGGTTTTGTTCTATCAAATTTTACTTTTGCGTCAGCTGCCATAGTGTGTATTATAACCGAGACTACTAAAAAGTGTCAACGGGGAAATTTTTATCCTCTTGTCATCTCGACTTTTCCAGCCTTTGCAACTATTTGGGCGGCAATGTGACTTGGAACTTCTTCATAATGAGATGGTTCTACGAATGCTCTTGCTCTTCCCTGTGTTAATGATCTTAATTTTGTTGCATAACCTGAAAGCTCTGCAAGTGGTGCCGTTGCAAGAACTACAGTTTCCCCAGCCTTTTCTTCAGTTCCAGAAATTTGTGCTCTTTTACTGGAAAGGTCTCCCATGACGTCTCCCATATATTCTGCTGGAGTAAATACTTCAACTTTCATGATTGGCTCAAGAAGGCACATATCAGCTTTTCTAATTGCATCCTCAACAGCTAAAGATCCTGCAATTTTAAATGACATTTCTGAAGAATCTATATCATGATAACTTCCATCATAGACAATAGCTTTAATATCAACCATTGGATAACCTGCCATAATTCCATTTTCTAATTTTTCAACAATACCTTTTTGAATTGCAGGGATATATTCAGATGGAATTGATCCACCCTTAATTTCACTCTTAAATTCAAATCCCTCGCCTCTACCTCTTGGCTCAACACGAATCAAACAATGTCCATATTGTCCACGACCACCAGTTTGTCTTATATATTTACCCTCTCCATCACCATTTCTCTTAATTGTTTCCTTATAAGCAACTTGTGGTGCACCCGTGGTGGCAACCACGTTAAACTCCCTTTTCATTCTGTCTACTAAAACCTCAAGTTGTAATTCACCCATTCCTGCAATAATTGTCTGTCCAGTTTCAGGATTACTTTTAATTTTAAAGGTCGGGTCTTCATCTGAAAGTTTGTTTAAAGCCAGACCCATTTTTTCTTGATCAGCTTTTGTTGCAGGTTCAATAGCAAGAGAAATAACTGGTTCTGGAAAAGTAATTGATTCAAGGTGGATTGGGTGGGCAGGATCACAAATAGTGTGTCCTGTGGTAGTATCCTTCATACCAACAACAGCAACAATTTCTCCAGCATAGGCCTCTTCGATAAGTTCTCTTTGGTCAGCATGAAGTAAAACTAATTTTCCAATTCTTTCTGATGTTTGTTTATTGGCGTTATAGACAGTTTGTCCTGTCTTTAAGACTCCTGAATAAACTCTAACGTAGAGAAGTCTTCCAACATGGGGGTCAGTAACAACTTTAAAAGCAATTCCTGAGAACGGCGCCTCGCTGTTTCTTTCCCTGTGTTCTATCTCACCAGTTTTAGTATTTGTTCCTTCAATTGCACTAAGATCAATAGGAGAGGGTAAATATTCTACAACTCCATCAAGTAATAATTGTGACTCTGCAGATCTGTTGTCTCCTCCAAAAATTGGAAAGAATTTTCCTGAAATAACTCCTTTTCTAATTGCTCTTTTAATTTCAACATCAGTTGGTTCAACGCCTTCTAAATATTTTGTTAATGTATCATCATCAAATTCTGATACTTTTTCAATTAATTCTTGTCTATATTTCTTTGCAGTTTCTAATAAATCAGTTGGGATTTCTTCCTCTGTTAGTTGGTGATCTTCAATTGCTTTATAAGTTAAGGCTTTCAGCCTGATAAGATCAATAACTCCACGATGATCATGTTCTTGACCAATTGGATAAGTTACAGGTGAAGCATTAGCCCCCAACCTTTCTCTAATTGATTTAATGGAACCATCAAAATCAGCCCCAATTAAATTAAGTTTATTTAAAACACAAATTCTTGGAACTTTGTATTTATCAGCCTGCCTCCAAACAGTTTCAGATTGACTTTCAACCCCCGTTCTTCCATCAAAAACCATTAAAGCGCCATCGAGGACCCTGAGACTCCTCTCAACTTCTGCCGTAAAATCAATGTGTCCTGGAGTATCAATTAAATTTATTCTGTAATGACCTTTTTCTACTGAAGATCCGCCAGCTGACGGATTAAAATCCCAAAAGGCAGTAATTGCGGCCGAAACTATTGTAATTCCTCTTTCTCTTTCTTGAGCCATCCAGTCTGTAACTGTTGTTCCATCATCAACAGAGCCTTGTTTATAAGTTCTACCTGTTTCAAATAAAAGTCTTTCAGTTGTTGTTGTTTTACCAGCATCAATGTGAGCAATAATTCCAATGTTTCTAATTTTATCCAAAGAAACATTACGGTCTTTTGTAGCCGTCATAACCATTGCGGATTTTTTTGCTTTTTCCTCTGCCATATACCTATATTACCATTTGAAGTGACTAAACGCTTTGTTTGCTTCTGCAATTTTTTCCATTTCTTGCCTTTTTCTAACTGCTCCACCTTCTGCCTTTGCAGCATCCATTAATTCTTGTGCAATCTTTTCAGCGTATGTATGAAATTCTGAATTACTCTTTGCCCTTGCAGCTGCTACTAACCATCTAATTGCTAAAGATTCTTTTCTTTCTCCTCTTACTTGCATTGGAACTTGATAAGCAGCGCCCCCAACCCTTTTAGCTCTAACTTCCATTTCAGGTTTAATGTTTTCAATTGCCTTTTCAAATATAGTTACTGGATTTTCTTTTGTCTTTTTTTCAATAATCTCTAACGCATTGTAAATCTCTTTTTGAGAAACTGATTTTTTGCCATCATACATACTCCTATTAATAAGTTTTGCAATTAAAACACTTTCATAAATAGGATCTACTTCAACTAATCTTTTTCTTGCTGGTCCTTTTCTTGGCATTACTTCTTTCCTCCTTGGTCTTTCTTAACTCCATATCTACTTCTTGCAGTTTTTCTACCACTAACTCCAGTAGTATCTAATTTTCCTCTAACAATTGTGTATTTAACTCCAGCTAAGTCTTTAACTCTCCCACCTCTAACCAAAACTACAGAATGTTCTGCAAGCTCATGACCTTCTCCTGGAATATAAACTGTTACTTCTTGTTTATTTGAAAGTCTAACTCTGGCAACTTTTCTTAAAGCTGAATTAGGTTTTCTAGGAGTCATGGTTCTAACAGTTAAAACTACTCCTCTTTTAAATGGAGATGAGTTTTCTCCAAACTCACGATCTTTGGCATTAAACCACCTTTTTAAAGAAGTTGTTTTTGACTTCTTTTTGCTTGATTTTCTACCATGTTTTACTAATTGATTTGCTGTTGGCATAATTTTAATTATTTTTGATTAATGCTTTTTCTGCTGTAACAGGAATAAGCCTACCTATAATAACATTTTCTTTAAGACCTAGTAGATTATCTTCCTTTGACATTAATGAACTTTCAGTTAAAACATCAGTTGTTTGTTCAAATGACGCTGCAGATAACCAACTTTCAGTATAAAGGGATCTTCTTGTTATTCCTAAAACTATTTGTTGAGCTGATGCTGGTTCTCCACCTGCTGCTAAAGTTTTTTCATTTTCATTTTCAAATGTAGCTCTACTTGAAAGTTCACCTGGCAAGAATTGAGTATCTCCCGCTGTTACAACTCTTATCTCATCACTCATCTTTCTAACAATTACTTCAAAGTGTTTATCATTAATACCAATACCTTGTGATTCATATACTTTTTGAAGTTCGGTAACTAGATATTCTTGTGCGGCTCTTAATCCTTTAATTAAAAGTATATCTTTTATATCAAGTGAACCATTGGCTAGAGCTGTACCAGCTTCAATTATCTGTTTATCAGTAACTGCTAATTCTAAAGTTTTTGGTAACAAATATTCTCTTTCCTCTTTTGTTTTTCCTGTTCCCAAAACAACTACTTTCCATCCCTCTTCCGTTTCAGAAACGTTAACTTTACCAGAAATTTCAGAGATCGATGAAACAACTTTTGGTGTTCTTGCCTCAACCAATTCTTCAACTCTTGGAAGACCTTGTGTAACATCAACTCCTGCACCAGCTACACCAGCAGCGTGTTTTGTACGAAGAGTAAGTTGTGTTCCAGGTTCTCCAATAGATTGAGCTGCTATTACACCAACAGGTGTTCCTGCCTCAACATCACTTTTAGTAGAAAGGTCCCATCCATAACATTTAGAGCAAAGTCCATGTCTTGCGGCACATGTCAAAGCAGATCTTAATGTTACTTCTTCCACACCTGATTCATCAATCTTCTTTGCCAATTCTTCATTTATCAAGTCCCCTTTAACAGCAATTACTTTGTTTTTGTTATCTTTTACATCAGAAACTAAATATCTACCAATTATTCTGGTTGTAAAGATTGCTGGTCTGTCTATCTTTCTAATTGTAATTCCATCAAGTGTTTCACAATCAATAAGTCTAATAATAAGATCGTGGGATACATCGACTAATCTTCTTGTTAAGTAACCTGCATCTGCTGTTTTAATAGCAGTATCTGTTAACCCTTTTCTTGATCCTCTAGAGGATGTAACGTATTCAAAAACAGAAAGTCCTTCTCTAAAGTTAGACTTAATAGGAAGTTCAACAATTTTTCCAAGTGGATCAACAACCAAACCTCTCATTGCTGACAATTGTTTAACTTGATCTCTTGAAGCTCTTCCTACTTTTGCATCAATGACAACTCTGATTGGATTTGTAGGTGTCATTAAAGCCCATGTTTTATCTGCCAAATCATCTGAAACTTCAATCCAAACTTCTTGAACCATCCTTTTCTTTTCACCAAGAGTGATAAGACCGATATTAAAATTGTTTTCAATTTCAGTTACTTTATCTTCTGCTTGTTTTAATATTTTTGCTTTTTCAGGAAGCAATACGGCATCAAAAACCCCAAATGAAATTCCTGAAATTGTACCTGCTGAAAAACCTAAATTCTTAACTGCGTCTATCATTTCAACAACAACGCCAGAGTTACACTTGGCGTAGGCAACACTAAATAATTTCTTGATGACAGTTGAAGTACAAGCTTCATTTATAAAATCAAAAACAGGAGGTAATATCTCATTAAAGTAAATTCTTCCCACAGTGGTCTCAATAATTTTTCCGTCAATTCTAACTATTATTGGCTGTCTTAATTCTATTTTTTGACTTTGATGAGAAAGTATGGCCTCATCTTTGTCTGAAAAAATACCTTCATTAATTTTTAGTTTTGTATCAACTGATGTTAAGTAATAAACACCAAGTGCCATTTCTTTAGAAGCAGGGGTAGAAACAGGTGATCCGTCTGAAGGTCGTAATAAATTGTGTTCAGGAAGCATCAGTGTTTTTGCTTCTTCAATCGCTTGTTTTGATAAAGGAACATGAACTGCCATTTGATCACCGTCAAAATCTGCATTAAATCCAGCACAAACTGCAGGATGAAGTCTAATAGCACTTCCTTCTATTAATATTGGATAAAATGCTTGGATTGAAAGTTTATGCAAAGTTGGAGCACGATTTAAAAGCACTGGATGATCCTTAGTTATTTCTTCTAAAATATCAAATATTTCTGGTGGCCTTCTATCAAGCATGTTTTTGGCTGATTTTACGTTTGGTGCAATACCCCTTGAAATCATTTCACGAAGTACAAATGGTTTAAACATTTCAAGTGCCATTTCTTTAGGTAAACCACACTGATTAAGTTTTAAGTCAGGTCCTACAATAACCACACTACGACCTGAATAGTCTACTCTTTTACCAAGAAGGTTTTGTCTAAATCTTCCCTGTTTTCCTTTTAACATGTCAGAAAGAGAACGAAGTGGTTGTCTACCACGAGCACGTCGAGTAGCTTTTCTTTGAGATGCATCGATTAAAGAATCAACTGCTTCTTGTAACATTCTTTTTTCGTTTCTTAAAATTATTTCAGGAGCTCCAAGACCAATTAGATGTTTTAATCTATTATTTCTATTTATAACTCTTCTATATAAATCATTTAAATCACTGGTTGCAAATCTTCCACCAGATAGTTGAACCATAGGTCTAAGATCAGGAGGAAGTACTGGAAGTACTTTTAATATCATCCAAACTGGATCAATCTTAGATTTTCTTAAACCATCAACTAATTTTAATCTTTTAACAATCTTTATATATTTTGTACTAGTTGTTTTTGTCTCATCAACTTCTTTTCTAATTTCTATTGATAATTTTTCTAAGTTAACTTCAGATAAAACAGAAAGAACTGCTTCAGCACCCATTTTGGCTTCAAAGAAATCTGCTGCCCCGAAAGTATAAAGTTCATCATATTCTTCTTCAGATAATATACTTAGAGTTTTTAATCCTCTTACAAGGCTTATCAAATTTTCAAATAATCGTGAGTTTCTTAATAAATTTACCTTTTCATCTTCTGAAATTGCTGTTTCTTTTTTTCTTTGATCAAGTTCAATTTCAGAAATTGCAAGAGATAATTGTTCTTTATCTTTAATCTTGTTTTCAATTTTTTCTCTTGCTTTTTGTGCTTCTTGATTTAATAAATTCTTTTTATCTTTAAAGGTTGTAATTATTTGATTTTCACCTTCTGTTAAAGCAGTTTCTAACAGTTTGATTGCATCCTTCTTCTTATCTTCATCTACATTTAGAGCCATATATCTAGCAAAGTAAATAACTTGTTCCATTGCTCTTGGAGGAACGCCTAAAATTGTAGAGATTTTACTCGGAGCACCTTTGAAAAACCAAATATGAGCAACAGGGCAAGCAAGACTAATATGCCCCATCCTTTCACGCCTTACTCGAGATTGTGTTACTTCAACTCCACATTTATCACAAATTACACCTTTGTATCTAATTCTTTTGTATTTTCCACAATAACATTCCCAATCTTTAGTAGGTCCAAAGATCTTTTCATCAAAAAGACCATCTTTTTCAGATTTTAGAGTTCTATAATTAATTGTTTCTGGTTTTAACACTTCACCCCTGCTCCATCTTCTAATATCTTCAGGAGAAGCCAGTCTAATTATTAATGAACCAAAATCTTCTAAATCTTTTAAGTCAAACAATGTATCTAGTGTATTAGTTAACATTTTCTACCTCCATCTTTCCTTTAGGATCCAATAATTCTTCTGTTGCAACCATCTCAGCACCTAAAACTCTGGCTAATTTCTCTCCCTCTTTGGTGTCTTCCTCAGAAGTATGGCTAGCCAATATAACTCCTTTTGGTATAATACTTAAACCTAATGCATTTAATTCTCTGACTAAGACCTTAAAACTCTCTGGAATTGTTGACTCTGGAATATCAGTTCCTTTAACTATTGCTTCAAAAGCTTTAGCACGACCCACAATATCATCTGATTTAATTGTAAGCATTTCTTGCAAAACATGTTGTGCTCTATGAGCCTCAAGTGCCCAGACTTCCATTTCTCCCAAACGTTGTCCACCCATTTGAGCTTTACCACCTAATGGTTGTTGTGTAACTAATGAGTATGGTCCAGTAGATCTTGCGTGAGTCTTGTCCTCAACCATGTGAGTTAATTTAAGAATATATCCAATTCCTACAACTGCATCTTCTTTAAAGGATTCTCCAGTTCTACCATCAATAAGTCTTGCTTTTCCGGTTACGGGTAAGTTTGCACTTTTTAGTTCATTAATTAAGTCTTTCTCTGTTACATGATCAAATACAGGAAATGCACCTTTTTCATTATTTTTATGAAGAGCTAATCCGAAATGAGCTTCTAATAATTGCCCTAAATTCATACGAGAAAGAACAGAAAGTGGTGAAATAATAATATCAACAGGTGTACCATCTGCAAGATATGGCATGTCAGAAACTGCCATAATTTTTGCAATTACCCCTTTGTTTCCATGTCTACCTGCAATTTTATCTCCTACTGTAATTTTTCTAATTTGGGCAACCTTAACTGTGATTTTTTCAATTACTCCAGGACCTAAATCATCACCTTTGTTACGATCTAAAATGCTAACTCCTACTACAATTCCCTTTTCTCCATGAGGAACTCGAAGAGAAGTATCCCTAACTTCTCTTGCCTTTTCTCCAAAAATAGCGCGAAGAAGTCTTTCTTCTGATGTTAATTCAGTTTCACCTTTGGGAGCAATTTTACCAACTAATATATCATTTGGGCCGACCTCAGCACCAATAACTACTATTCCATCTTCCGCTAAGTTTGCAAGTTCATTTTCTGAAACATTAGGTATATCTTTTGTTCTTTCTTCTGCACCTAGTTTAGTATCAACTACTTCAGCATCGTATTCTTCAATGTGAATTGATGTTAATGAATCATCTTTAACTAATCTATCTGATATTAAAATAGCATCTTCAAAACCATAACCACCAAATGAAGTGTATGCAACCATCAAATTACGTCCCAAAGCAAGTTCTCCATTTTGACTTGCTGGTCCATCAACCAATAAATCTCCTTGTTTTATTTTTTGACCCGGATTAACCAAGATTCTTTGGTTATAACAAGTTGAATGAGCTGTTTTTTTGAACTTCATTAAAGAATATACTTCCTTTTTACCACCATCTGTTATTTCGATGTCCTCTGTTGAATCGTCAATCTCTGCACCTGTTGGTGATACTTTTTTATCAAGTTTAATTATTATTTTTTCATTATCTGCATGAAAAACTTCTCCATTATGTCTTGCAATAACATTTCTAATCATAGCTTTTGATACTTCGGCTTCCATTCCTGTTCCTACAATTGGAGATTCTGGAGCAACCAAAGGAACAGCTTGGCATTGCATATTTGATCCCATTAAAGCCCTATTTCCTTCATCATGAGCTAAAAATGGAATAAGGGATGCTGAAGTACCAACTAATTGTCTTGGACTTATGTCAATATATTCAACCAAAGATACTGGTCCCTCTGTAAAACCACCTAAATGCCTTAGTGGTACTCTTACATCTTTTATGTAACCATTTTCATTAATATTAATCCCTGAATGGGTAATGTTTGAAACTTCTTCATCATCTGCAGTCAAATAAACAATTCCATCAGTGACCTTCATCTTTTTACCCTCTTTAATCACTTTTTTGTAAGGAGATTCTAAAAATCCAAATTCATTCACTTTCGCATAAAGTGAGAGATAAGTAACAAGTCCAATATTTGGACCTTCAGGGCTTCTTACGGGATCAAGTCTTCCATATTGTGAAGAATTAACATCTCTTATAGAAAATGAGGCTCTTTCTTTATTTATTCCACCAGCACCTAAAACCGAAACTCTTCTTAAATTATCAATTTCTGAAAGAGGATTTGTATCATCTAAAATAGTAGATAATTGATTGCTTCTAAAAAATTCATTTAATGAAGATATTAAAGGTCTTGCATTAATTAAATTTGATGGAAGTGGCTTGTCATCGGCTGAAATCAAACTCATCTTTTCTTTAACAGATCTTTCAAGTCGAAGTAATCCAATTCTAAAGGCGTTAACACCAACCAACTCACCAACTCTTCTAAGTCTTCTGTTTGAAAGATGATCTATATCATCAACTCTTCCAACTCCATTTTGTAAACCTAAAAGATAAGTTAGTGAAGAAGAAATGTCTTTTAAAGTTAATACATTTGATGCCTTGTCAGAATTATTATTACTAAATCTTTTGTTTATTTTATATCTTCCAACCTCACCTAAATCATATCTTCTTTTATCCAAAAACATACTCTCGAATAAATTTGTAGCGTTCTCAATTAAAACTGGTTCTCCTGGTCTTAATTTTCTATAAATTTCAAGAAGTGCTTCCTCTCTACTCTTTGTTGTATCTTTTGCTAATGTGCTTTCAATATATTTATGATCTTTATCAATATCTGTATCTTTAAAGAAATTAAGTATCTCTTTTTCACTTTCCATACCAAGTGCTTTAAGAAAAACTGTTGCTAAAACCTTTTTTCTTCTATCAATTCTGGCATGAATTAAGTCCCCTCTTGTAGCCTCAAATTCTAACCATGAACCATGAAGTGGCCTAACTTCTGCTTTATATAAAGTTCTTCCAGACGAAACATCTAGTTCTCCTGAGAAATATATTCCTGGGGATCTTACAATTTGATTAATAACTGCTCTTTCAATTCCATTAACTATAAATGTCCCACGAGTTGTCATTTGAGGTAGATCACCCAAAAAAACTTCTTGACTTACTTCTTTACCTGTTCTTTTGTTGATTAATGTTGCAGTAATTTTAAGTGGAGATGAATAAGTTAAACCTTTTTGTTGTGCATGTGAAGCTGTAATAGTTGGTTTTCCAAGAGAATGATCACCTAGCGTTAGTTGCCAATTTTTACCTGTAAAATCATCAATTGGGGAAATTGCTTTTAATTCTTCAGCTATTCCTTTTATTAAAAACCATTGCCAAGATTCTCTCTGAACTAAAGTTAAATCAAGCTTGGGAAGATTTGTTTCTTTTTTTCCAAAATTTCGGCGCAAAGGTTTATTTGATTTCATTAAGATTAGGTAATATGAAAGAAGCCTACATAAGTAGACCTAGAAGCGATTATATTAGAATATCAGCCAATGTCAACAACTAAAATTACCTTAAATATTTAGCAATGTTTGCGTTGTGTTCTTCCAAAGTTCTTGCAAAGTGAATTTTGCCATCGTCATCATGAATATAATACCAGTAATCAGATTCTTCTGGATTAATTGCTGCTTCAATTGAAGAAAGTCCTGCATTTGCAATAGGACTTGGTGGCATTCCTAAATTTTTATATGTATTAAATGGAGAAACAATATTTTTATCAATGGAATAAATTGGTTCCCAATTTCCTTTTGCATATTGTATTGTTGCATCTACTTGTAGTGGCCAGTCATTTTTAATTCTTTTATATAAAATTCCTGCGACTATTGGTTTTTCATCGTCACTTATTGTTTCTCGTTCCAACATTGAGGCCATAATAACTTGTTTGTATGTAACTGTTTCTACTTTTGAATCAAATGTATTTGTAAGTTTATTTACTATTTGACTTGCTGTTGCTGCTTTAGGAAAAAGATAGGTATCTGGGAAAAGATAGCCTTCTTTGTTTACGGTTAAGTTCATAAATTCGACTACAAACTCATCACTTTTGTTTAGAGTGGTCTTAAATTTTAAAGCTATTTCCTCACGTCTAAGCCCTTCTGGAATAGTTACCCAAATTTCAGATGGACCTTTTTTAAGTTTGTCAACAATTTGAGAAAGTGTGAAGCTCGGGGCGAGCTGAAACTCACCTGCTTGTATTTTGTTTTGTGAACTTGTAATTTGAATGTAGATCTTAAAAACGATTGCATTTTTAATAAGTCCTGCTTTTTTTAAATTGTTTGCAATAATAGAGACAGACGAACCTTTAGGAATTAAAAAATCAACAGATTTTGCATCAGTTGATACTGGCAAAAACATATTTTTAACATAAAAACCACAAATTACAAAAAAAAGAATAGTTACAGTTAAAAATAATAATAATTTAGATTTCATTTAGAAGTGCTCTTCTGTAGCTTTTTGTTTTTGAATTTCTGATATAAATTCTGCCACATTTACAAGTTACCATTTCTCCATACTTATGTTCTTTCTTTTTAGCCGTGTCTAGAGGTGTGCCACAACCAACACATTTACCCTGTGACATAAGCCAAGCTTGAATTGGTGCTATTACATTTTTAAACATGATCTATATATGATTGTAGCATAATGGATGCTGCAAATGCATCTTCCATCTCTTTTCTTTTTTTTCTACTCATTCCTGCTTGAATTGACATATCAACTGCGTCATAAGAACTTAAAGTTTCATCAGAAAACTCAACAGTGACTGGTGATAAGCGAAGCTTGCCACTTTGTGGTTGGTAACTGGTGATTAGTGTTGCAAATTTTTTTGATTCAATTGCCATTTCCCCTTCAGAAACTCCGACTATAACTTTTTCAATTTTTTCTTGTTTTATTATTTGTCTTATTTGTTCACTTAATTTCTTTATATCTGTATATCTAATCACTTTCATTGGCTCTGCTAATTTTCCATTCGATATGGCAAGTCCTATTTTTTTTCTTCCGTAATCTATACCTAATATATTCATTTGGTTATGTTACCACACGTGCTCTAACTATTAATCTTTTTGGATTCCTAGGATCCCCGGGTGGTACACAAGTGACCAAGGTCAAAAACGAATCAGTTGAATTTTGCTCCAAAATTTGTATATCTGTAGGATAAATTTCAAACAGTTCTTCAACTTTAAATTCATACGAAACACTATCATAATTTATAAAAATATCATCACCTTCTTTTAATGTTGGTAGCGTTGAAAATATAGCCATGTAATTTTTAGGATTATAAAAAATAGGAAGGGCGGAATGACCAAAAATAACAGCGTTTCCATTATTTCCAGGAAGGGCAGTTCCTGGATACTGAACCAAACTTTTTGAAAGATCCTCTCCACCGATGGCTACAACTGCATTTTCAATTCTTAATTTTGGAATTGAAATTGTATAGAAAGAAACCTTAGAATCATTAAACTTTTTGTTTTGAGGACTTGTTGGAAACCAATTAGAGGCTTTTGTCAAATCTGCATTTTTGTCTTTCCTTATTTCATCTTTTTCCAAAGCCAAAGGGGAAAGAAGTGTTGTATATGCCCTAGCATCTGTCAATTGATATTCAATAATTGGCCAAACAGACGAAAGGAGAATTGTAAATCCTGAAATACCAGACACAATTGCCATTAATTTAATTATTTTTCTTTTGTTCATTTTTCTGCAGAAAATTCAACTGTTATATTTTTTGGGACATGAGGTAATGTGCCAAGTTTACCTGGAAGATATGGTTTCAATCTAAATTCAGCCCTTGCAAATCCAGCCATATTAGATAGATAATCCTCAGCCAATGTAGGATACTTACCTGCAATTTTTTTAGCAACTTCATTTGGATCAATATTTGGAAGTAAGTTAGCAATTAATCTAACATCAAAACCATTATTATCATTAGCAATAAATTCATAGGCAAGTTGGTCATCTTTTAATACAAACCCAGATGGTACTTTATCATTTAATTTTTCTTTTGAGATCTTGGCTAAGTCACTTTTTAGTATTTTTAATCCAGAAACATTAAGTGTTAACGATAATTTGATTGAAGTTGCTTCATCTCCTACCTTATTGCTAAAATCTTCATTTATTGTGTCAGTTGTTAGTGACGATTCAACTAAATAATCTTCAAATGATATCATCTCATTTAATTTTAACTTTGCATTATCCATTAATTCTTTTGTCAAATCATCTAGTAATGATTCTCTGTCTTCTTGACTGACTGCAGATATTTGCCTGCTAGTTCCACCTGCAAATACATTTGATGCAAAAGCTGCAATTTCACCCTTTGGATAATTACTAATTTTAAAGACTTCGTCTTTTGGTAAATTGTACTCTGATCCTATGGATCCAGCTTCAACTTCAACAGACTCTTTACCATATGTTCCAGCTAAAAGAGATCCCGATATAGACGCTGATTTGACAGTTACAAATTTTAAATCCGTACTTGACGTTAGAATTGTACCTACTGGTAATTTAATTAGTTCGGAAGTATTATTTCTAATTTCAACTGATCCTTTTGCTTTTTCGCCTACCATTTTTGTACCTGTTGTTGTTTTTGTTTTTTCACTATTAACACTAACGTCAATATTTTCTCCTTTTATATCTTTATCTAAATTAAGAGAGATGTTTTCCTCAAGTTTTTTGGGCAAAATATAAATTGTGACAGTAGCTTTTGGTAAAAACCACCAAAGAATAAAACTTATAACCAAAGTTACTAATATTAAGCTACTTCCTAATATTAATGGTTTAGCGCCAAGTGAAAAATTAAACTTAGGTAATTTAGGTAGTTTAGGTAGTTTTGGGAGTGATGGTTTATTGCTTACAACAAATCCCAAATCCTGGGCTGTTACATTCTTTGGTTCTTCAATATTTGATATTTCTTCTATAGGTAATTCTTCTATTTTGGTTTCTACTACTCCGCTGACATCCCCAATTTCGGAACCTCCGGCTAAAGCTACTGCTAGTATTTTTTTACTAGGATCAAATATTTCAATTCTAGGTGTATGGACAAATTTAGAATTGCCTATTTTATTCCAATCTGTATCATTTAAATTATTTTTAATTTCATCTAATTCTTGTTCTTTCTGGTTAAACAAAATTATTCTTGATGGAAAATTTTCCAAACCTTCATTTAAACGACTTAATCCTTCCATTATGTCATCTTCAATAGAGACGCTACGGAGAACACTGGTTGTAGCAACTAATTTTCCTGTATTAAAGATTGATATATCTAAAGTTTCATTACTAATTCCAACGACTATTCCTGATAATGTCGTTCCCTCATCTTGTTTAATATAATGAGAAATAGCTTCTGATAAAACCACAAAACCAGATGGAACAAGCGATAAATCTTGGCAAATCTTTTTTAATTTAGTTAAATACTCTTCTTTGATATTTCCGCCCTCAATCCATGTATTGGGTACCCCAAACACAGTTTTTGTAGGATCTGGCGCATCATCAGGAAAATTTTGTGTGCAAGCTGAAAGAGAAATATCAACCGCCTCAGTTAAATCATCTTCCCATCTGGTTGCCGGTGAAGTGCTTACAATCTCAACCTTACCATCTGTAATTTGCCAGATTGCAGAACTTATCCATTCAGGCTCAATTAATAAAGCCCAAAAATTCTCCTTTTCTACTTTAGGTTTTGACAGAAAGTCCAACATATATTCTTATTATTCCACTACCAATTTTCTCTTGCTTAATCATTCTAACATCTCCAACAAGTTTTGTGCTAGTGACGTGTGGTCCACCACAAATCTCACGGCTAAAATCACCAATAGAATACATTTTTACCTTCTCTCCATACTTCTCTGCAAAGAAATGGAGCGCGCCCATTTTAATTGCTTCTTCAGGTGTTGTTTCTATAAAAGTAACTGGTAAATCTTCGTCAATCTTCTTACTAATCAAATCAAAAACTTTTGTTATTTGATCTTCTGTCAGTTTTTCAGGATATGAAAAATCAAATCGAAGTCTGTCTGCAGTTATATGGCTTCCTTTTTGGCTAACAGTATCTCCTAAAACTTTTCGTAATGCAGTATGTAATAAATGTGTGGCGGTATGAAGTTTTGTAGTTTCCTCACCATGGTCTTCTAAACCTCCCCTAAACATACCTTTGGAAGTAGACCTTGAAACCTCTTTATGTTTTTCAAATTCTTTCTTAAAATCATCAAGGTTTACCTTTTGACCTTTGTCTTTAAACAACTCAACAGTAAGCTCTAGTGGAAAACCATATGATTGATATAAATCAAAGGCAATTTTGCCTGTAATTTTGTCCTCGGAACGCTCGAGTATTTTTTTAATCTCTTTAATGCCATTCTCTAAACTTAATTTAAACTTAGAAACTTCATCAAGTATTATTTTATTATTAGTTATAAGTTCTAAGTTATTAGTTTTTGTTGCAATTCTTCTAATTAATCTTCTTAAAATATATCCATGCATTTTATTTGAAGGAACAACACCAGCATTAATTAAAGCTTCTGAAGCCCTTAGATGGTCGGCAATTATTCTAAAATTTTTCTTTTCTTGTTCATATTTTTTACCAGTTACTTTTTCTAATTTTTCTATAATCGGCAGAAAGATATCAGTTTTAAATATGTCAGGATCATTATTTAATGCTGCTGTTATTCTTTCCAATCCTCCACCAAAATCAACATTTTTTTGTGGTAATTCCTCAAGTTCACCTTTTTCATTCTTTTTGTATTGGATAAAAACTGAGTTTCCAATTTCCAAAAACCTTCCGCAATCGCAATTAGGGTGACACTTTTCCCCAAAAGTTTTGTCGTGTTTTACATTTTCAAATTCGTAGAATATCTCGGAGTCAGGACCACCAATTTCGCCAACAGGCATTTCATCTGGCGTTCCGCTTCTACTCCACCAATTTTTATTTACACCATACTCAAAAATATGATCTTTGGGTACACCCAATTTTTTCCAGATATTAAAACTCTCCACATCTTCAGGTACAAAATCATTACCCTCGAATATAGAAACATATAATTTATTTTTTGGAAGTTTTAATTCTTCAGTTAAAAATTCCCAAATCCATGGAAGTTGTTCATCTTTAAAATAATCTCCTAAACTCCAATTACCCAACATTTCAAAATAAGTTAAGTGTCTATTATCACCCACTTCGTCAATATCTATCGTCCTAATTGCAGGTTGTGAATCAACAAGTCTTGTACCCAATTCATGTTTTTGTCCCATTAAATATGGGGCCAAAGGTTGCATTCCACTTGATGTAAAAAGTGTTGTTGCATCATTTTCTAAAACAAGAGGTGCAGGAGGAATAATAGTGTGTCCTCTTTTCTCAAAAAACTTTAAATACTTTTCTCGGACTTCGTTTGAAGTAACCATGAATGAAGTATATCAAAAATATTTATTCTTGTCCGTGAGTTTCTATAGTTTTATCTCTTTTAAACATTTCTGCAATTCCAGTTAATTTATCAGGTCTAATTAAACCACCACCTAAAACTGCATCTTCTAAAATCGAATTTAATCTTTTTACAGATTTTCTTAAGTCTAAAATAATAAAAACGACTTGAATACCAACAATTACTAAAAGAACTGTTAGTGAAACAACTACTACAACCAATAATCTTTGTACGCTATCCATATATTTATTCTACATTAATTTCAACTTTTTTCTCAGTTATTTTACCTGATCTTGAAATTGCTTTAAATAATAAATTTCTTGTATCTTTTGTAATTTCTATTTCTGTTTGGAAATTTCCCTCCTGATCAAGAAGAATGGGTTGATTATTGACTGTTAAAATTACGTCTGTTGTTGTTTTACCGATTATTTTTATTTTATTTTCAAGAACTATTTCATTATTTTTTGGATTATATATTTCAAGTTCTGGGGGTTTAATAAACTTTAAATATTCAAACCCTAGATAACTTAAAACTAGTAAAGTTAATAGTGAAATACTAGTTACAAAAGTTAATTTAGGAGACCAATAAAATTTTGATCCTATATCAGGTTTAGGATTTATATGAAGTTTTTTTGGCAAATAATCTCTTCTTAATATTGCATTTGTAGTTTCTGCTGAAATATCCAAAAAGTCAGCTAGGTTTTTAACAAATCCAGAAACAACTGGGTAATCAGGTAATTTATCCCACGAATTATTTTCAATTAAATCGATAAATTCTTTTTTGATCTTTGTTTCCTTTTCAAGATTTGAGAGAGACAATTTTTTCTTGAGACGAGCTTCTTTTAAAATTTCCCCTACGGTAATCATACTATTTTGAGAATTGACTTAAAAAATCATCTGCATTTTTAATTAGTACCTCACGTGGTTTTGAGGAACCATCAGATGGGGCAATAACTCCAGCATCTTGCAATTGATCAACAACCCTTGCGGCTCTAGCATATCCAATTGATAGACGTCTTTGAAGAAGTGATGCAGAAGCTCTGTCATACTGGCAAACTACTTTGACAGCTTCTGAAAAAAGATCGTCTGTATCACCCATAACACCTGGAACTGCCGGTTTACCTGATTTAGTCATTGTTGTAATCTCACTAGTATATTGAACGGGGGCACCTTGGTTTTTGATAAAATTAACTAATTTTTTAATTTCCGCTTCATTAACAAAAGCTCCTTGAATTCTGGCTGGTTTTGCTTGATCTGGAGGAAGATATAACATGTCTCCCATTCCAAGAAGTTTTTCTGCTCCTTGAATATCCATAATAACTCTTGAATCAATCTGGGAGGAAACTGCAAAAGCAACTCTGGTTGGAATATTTGCTTTAATTAAACCTGTTATAACATTCACTGATGGTCTTTGTGTGGCAAGAACCATGTGTATTCCAACAGCACGACTCATTTGGGCAATTCTTGTAATTGCATCTTCAACCTCAACTGGAGACAAAAGCATAACATCTGCCAATTCATCAATTAATAAAACTATAAATGGAAGGGCTTGAAAACCGCTCATTTCGTTATATGAATCAATATTTTTAGCTCCAGCTGAAGCAAATAATTCATATCTTCTATCCATTTCTCTAGTCAACCAACGAAGTGCAGATAATATTTTATTTGTATCAACAATCACGGGTGAAAGAAGATGAGGAATGTCATTATATCCAGTAAGCTCAACTCTTTTTGGATCAACCATTATAAACTTAACTTCAGAAGGACTAGCTCGAAAGAGAATTGAGGCTAAGAATGTATTGATACAAACTGATTTTCCTGACCCTGTTTGTCCTGCGATTAAAATATGTGGCATTCTACCAATGTCTGCAATTACTGGTTTTCCAGAAACATCAAGACCTAAGGTAACCGCAAGTTTTGATTTCATTAAATTCATTTGTTCAGATTCTAGAATTCTCTTTAATGGTACAAATTCAGGTGATTTGTTTGGAAGTTCGATACCAACTAAATTACGTCCTGGAATAGGAGCTTCAATTCTAATTGTTCCGGTTGGAGCTGAAAGAGCGAGAGCTAAATCACGCTCAAGAGCCGTAATTTTAGATAATTTGGTACCTAAGGCAACTTGAATTGCGTACTGAGTTACAGCAGGACCCAAATTTACTTCAACTATATTTGCTGTAATCCCAAACGATTCCAAAGTTTTTTCAATTGTATCTGCATTGCCATTTATATCACCTCTATCAACTTTACCTATCTGTTCGTCAGAAAGTAAATCTAGTGGTGGATATTTCCAAATAGCTTCTTCTCCCTTAACATTACTAATCAGTTTTTCTTCTAAATTCGCTTGCGAATTTTCATAATTTGTTTTCGAATTTTCATAAGTTTCTTTATTCTTTTTAATTACAGGAGAGGCTGAATCACTACCAGAAATTTTAAAATCTTTACGAGGAAATATTCTTCCACCACCGGCTGATTTCTGACCAAAAATATATGCATTAATAGTAGAATAAATATTTTTAAAAATTTTAAAAACTTGATCAAAAGAAGTATTAAAAAGAATAACAAGCCCTGTTAATATAATCCCAAAAAAAACAATTACCGCTCCAAAAGGTGTTACTAATGTTGACACCCCATCCCAAAAGGCAAGTCCAAGATTCCCAGATTTGCCAATTCCAGCTAAAGATAAAAAGATAAGCATTGAGCCAACAATAACATTTGGTTGAGAAAGGGGGTTTTTAATTTTACTTACTAAAAAGGCAAAGGATAAAAAGATAAACGGCAAGAAAATTGTTGACCAACCAAAAATATCCATCATTAAATCATTAACGCGAACTAAAGCTAAACCTCTTCTAGAAAATGAAATAATGATAAGTCCAGCTAAAGCAAAAAAGAATACCTGCGCAATTGAAGCAATTGTTTGAGGTTTTAATTTTAACCTAAAAGCTCTTTTGTCGGCTCTTCTTTTGTGTTTTCTTGCCATATGTATAAATACATCATATCAAACTTCTACAACAATGGGGAGAATCATTGGGCTTCTACCTGTAGATTTGAAAAAATAACCTTCTAAAAATTTAATTGTTTCATCTTTAATTTTTTTAGAATTTAGATCATTGTGAGTTCTTAGGTGTTTCATTAACCTTTGGATTGAATCGTTTAAAAGTCCTCCAGAAATTCCTTCAAATACAAATCCACGACTTACTATTTCAGGTCTATCCAATATTTTTCCATGTTTAGTTGCTTTAAGTACCACAACAACCATTCCTTGTTTTCCAAGTAAAGTTCTATGCTCAAGCACTGTTTTTCCAATATCTCCAATTCCAAGACCATGAACCATAACTTCTTTTACCGAAATTTTTTGACCTCTTGTAGCTTGACCATTTTTAAACTCAATAGAGTCACCCGGTTTTAGTTTGAAAACATTATTTTTTGCTTTTCCTTCCGATACGACTAGTTTTTCATAGGAATACATATGTTTTATAGTTCCACCTGTAGGGATAAAATATTTAGGTTTTGTGATATTAAAAAGCATTTTTATATCTTCTTGTCCACCATGGCCTGAGACATGGAGCCTTTCTTTAAGATCATAATAATGAACATCAACCCCACGATCTATAAGTTCATCGATTACAAAATCCTGGCTTTCTTTTGAATAAGGAGGGGCAGGATTGGCTGAAAAAATAAAGGTATCTCCAGCTGAAGCCGAAATTCTATCATCATCATCTGTTGCCAATCTATAAACAGAACTGCCTACTTGACCATAACAGCCAGCAATAATATACATTAAGTCTCTAGGATGCATTTTTCTAGCTTTTTTAAAGTCAACTACTTGTTCATCTAAATATTTTAAATATCCCAACTTGTGTGCAGATTCAGTTTTATTCTGGACGGAACGTCCTACAAAAACAACTTTTCTTCTTAGACGTACTGCAACATTAACCATTTGTTGAAACCTACCAATTGAGGATGACATCGCACTCATAAAAAGTGCTTTATTTGAACTACTGGCAATATTAAACATTCTTTCTTCTATTTCTTGCCCACTATCAGTAAATCCCGGTTCATTTGAACCCAAACAATCAGAGATTAAACAGAGTACATTTCCTTCAGAAAGTTTCTTGGCCCGAGTTAAATCAAAAGACATTCCATCAACAGATTGTTGATCAATTTTATGTTCTGGAACATGCATAATTTTTCCCTCAGGTGTCTCAATTGCAAAACCTACTGTATCAGGAACTGAATGAGCGACTCTAAATGGTGAGAATTTAAAAGATCCAATTTGAAATGTATCTTTAGTTGGATCAAATGTATTTATCTTAAAATCAGTTATTCCATTATCTCTAAATTTTTCGGTTACAAATTCAGTCACAAGTGGCGCACAATAAATTGGAGCATTTACTTGACGGAGTAAAAAGGGTAAAGCCCCTATATGATCCTCATGACCTTGAGATAAAACAATTCCTTTTAATTTATGGCGGTTCTTGACGACATATGAAAAGTCAGGAATAACAAGATCCACTCCCGGCATTTCAAGATCAGGGAATCCAACGCCACAATCAAGGATGATCATTTCATCTTGACCAGCCTTGCCGCTAGGCAGGTATTCATAGACATTTAAATTTTCAGTAACTCCTGTAGTACCCGAAAGGGCTATAAATCGAAGCATATTTTATAATTTATATTCTAATTTGTTCAATTTAGATAAGTTCCAATTGAACTGGATCAATTTTATCACCTTCTTGAGATAAAGTCTCTGTTAATATAGTTTTTAAATTAATAAAATCTTTCTTTTCTTGTTCAAGAATGCTTCCATTTCTCAACGATGCTGCCGGATGATACATAGGAACCACAATTATCTTTCTATTATCAAATAATACTTCATATTTTTTGCCATGAACTCCACTTATAAAAACGTTTGGCAAAAACTTTGCCATCGAAAATCGTCCAAGAGTTATTATAACTTTTGGTTTAATCACTTTTAATTCTCTATCAAGATAGTTTTCATATGACTTTAATTCATCTGGTAACGGATCTCTATTATTTGGAGGTCTTGTCTTTACCATGTTAGTGATATAAACATCCTCTCTTTTAATATCAGATAATTCTAATAACTTATCTAATAACTTTCCCGCCTGACCGACAAACGGTTTTCTCTGAACAGATTCATTATATCCACCAGCTTCTCCAATAAAAACTATTTCAGCATCAGAATTTCCATCACCTGGAATAATATCTTGAGGTTTTGAAATCAATGGGAGGTACTTGTCAGCTTCCATATCTAATTTTATTTGCAATAACTCTTGTTTCTTATCCACTAATAAATTCCTTTCTATGTATTGGATGTCTTGTCCCTGTTTTTTCCAACCAGCGATATATTGACGATGAGTGAACCTTTAGAATATTTGCAATCTGAACTGCATTAAGATGATTCTCAACATAAAATTTATGCAGTATGTTTCTCATTGTATCTTTCATCTTTTTCTGAACAACTCTCACACCCCTACTTCCTGAATTTATGTAATCGTATAACTTCACAGCTTTTAAATATTTCATATATTTTCTTCTTAATTTTAAATCCTTTTGTGAAAGATGGCTATATATCCAATTACCTACCCTCACAGCGTTATTAGAAAAATATTCCATAAGATATGTCGTAGATCTAAAACCATTGGGAGTAATTTTAAATTTTGCCCTTACATGACCTTTAATTCCTGTTTCTTCAAATATTCTTAACGAGACATTTTCTAAAAACTTCTGATTACCGCTAACAAACCCTATATCGGCTTCATTTCTACCATTTCTTAAAACAACCCAACCGTCACCATCCAAAAAACCTCTCATAAAATGTGATATAAATTTAGTTGGAATAGACGGTAAGATCATTCTTTTAGACTTCTTTTCCATTAAACCTCGTTTAATTGCACCACTAATCAACTTCAAATTGCTTATTCTTAATCTAACTGAATGAGACCTCTCTTTAATAGGATGGTTACTATTCATTGCTCTTCTAATTTTTACAAGTAATTCTCTATCCCTTTTTTGTATATCCCAAGCAAGTGTAGATTTGTAAATATTTCCATCTGAATAGGTAAACCCTAAAATATATGCCATCTGCGAACTCCATTTGTTAAAAAATTTCTCATTTACTGAATACTTTAATCTATTTCGAGTAAAACTTTGGACCTTCATTAATTAATTCTATCATTTCGGTTTTTGTTTTGTAAACCGCAAGAAAGAGAATTCTCCTTTTCCATTTTGTCCTTAAGTTTGTGTAAGGCTTCAAGTTTAATCATATTTAATATTAAAATTATTTAATTTTTCTTTAAGATTCTTAATATTGTCATACAAAAGTATTTTGAAACCCATTTTTTCTGCTTGAATTGTGTTTTTTTCTCGATCGTCAATAAACAAACTTTCTTCAGGTATGATATTGGTCAAGTTTAATAATATCTGGAAAATTTCAGGATTTGCTTTTGAAATTTTAACCTCACAAGAAGCAATGATTAATTTGAAAAGGTCGTTGAGTCTATACTTATTTTTTTTAAATTCATAACCTTCCTTAAAAATATTAGTAATTGCATATAAATTGTATTTTTTCTTTAAAAAAGGTAATAAATTATATGGCTCTAGGGTGTGTGTTTTCTTTTTATATATTTTTAAAAGTTCCCTAGAAAAGTCTTCATCAACTTTTCCTATTATTTCATATTGAAGACTATTGTAAAACTCGATAATTGTCATTCTGTTTTCTCCAACTTCTCTCCAATATTTAGTCCAAGCATTCTCAAGAGTTTTTTGATCGGTCTGAAACCTTTGATTTAATTCCTCATTATCAAATAAAACACCTATATCATCATCTGTAAATATCACCCCTCCAAAATCAAATATTATGTTTTTAATCATTTATAAATTCTACTATTTTAGTTTTTGTATCAAAAATTGCAAAGTTAATTTCGTTTTCTAAAGCTCCAGGATTTACTATGTTTTTTATCTGTCTTTGTTGATGGTTATGCCCACAGAAAATAAAATCAAATTTGTCTTTGTCTTGTTTTATTTTTTTTATATTGTGAATCAAACCAATTTTAACCTTATCAATTTCAAACTCTACGAGTTCTTTAAACTCGAATCTTGGATCTATATCTGCATTTCCCAAACAAGAATAAAGTGGGATTTTATACTCTAAAACTGTTTCTACACTTTTTAAATTATTCCAATCGCCAGTATGAATTACAGCTTTTGCTTTAATATTTTTTGCAAATCCCATGACATGTTTTAGATTTGCAATGTTCCCATGCGAATCACCAATAATAAGAAACTTCATTTAATTATTTTACTATAAAGGAAGGAATTCTTTTACATTTGTTGTAGTTACATGGAATGAAGTTCCTTTTCCCTCAACTATTGCCCTTGCAACTTTACGAACTACTCCTCCTATTGTCCTTTCCATTGTACGAATACCTGCATCATAACCAAATGGTCTAACTAAGTTTGCCCAAACTTCATCATCAATTTGTAAAACCTCTGGAGTAAGTCCTGCGTCTTTTAAAGCTTTAGGGAAAACATATCTCTTTCCAATGGTTATTTTTTCAAGATCGGTATAAGAAGGCATCATAATAGGTTCTATTCTATCCATTACTGCCGTTGATATATTTGTTGTGTTATTTGCTGTTGCTATAAAAATACATTCTGAAAGATCAAATGGATAATCTATATAATGATCACTAAATGCATGGTTTTGTCCAGGATCTAAAAGTTCAACCAAAACACCCATAATGGAAGCTCGGCCTAAATCAGTCACTCTATCAATTTCGTCAAGAAGTATTACAGAATTTTTAAACTGTGTATCTCTCATGGCTTTAATAATTTTCCCTGGTTCTGCTTCTGGATGCATTTTACTTTGGCCACGAAGATCTAAAGGATCTCCCATTCCTCCAAATGGTATACGAGCAATTTTTCTTCCCAGTGCCTCTGCAATTGAATAAGCAATTGTTGTTTTTCCTGTGCCAACAAGTCCCACAAAACATAGAATTGGGGCACGATATATATCATCCGCCTCGCCTTTTTCTTTTTTAAGCTTCATAACAGAAAGATATTCTAAAATTCGATCTTTAATATCATCTAAGCCGAAATGTTTTTCATCTAATATCTTTTTGGCGTTTACTAAATCTAAGTTATCCTCAGATTTTTGTGACCACGGCAAATTTGTAATCCATCCGATATAACTATCCATTCTGTCATATTCCGGCAAAAAAGTAGGTGAATTAGTAAGCTTTTGGAGTTGAGATAAGCGGACAAGAACAGATTTTTTTAAATCTTCAGGAATAGTAGACTTATTAACTTTATCACTTAAAATGTTTATCTCCTCAAAGGCAGTATCTGACATATAAAAATTATATCATGTGTTAAAAATACTTATCTATCTACATTTGTTCCGGTTTGGAAATATCTAGAAGTTGGAAAGTGTGGACCTGATGATCTTGGAGCTGAATTTCTATCCCTATTTCCTCCAAAGGAAGATCGTCCTCTATCTGAAAATCCACCACCTCGTGAATCTGATCTGTTGTTATTTCTATTGTAACCGCCTGAATTTCTACCGGTGTAACCGACCAAGCTTTGCTTATCCCTGCCCCGCGAAGGTCCACCGGAGTGGGCTTCTTTTGGCTTGTCAGTTGATGGATCCATTCTCATAGAGAGATTTACTCTTCCCATTTCATCTACTTCTTTAACGCGAACGGTAACTTTTTGTCCGATGGTTACAATATCATTGGCGTCCGCTACATACCCTTCTGCCATATCTGAAACGTGAACCATCCCATCTTTTCCAGGTAAGATATTTACAAAAGCTCCAAATGGCATGATACGAACAACTTCACCTTCATAAATTTCGCCAGCAGTTACTTCTTTACCAAGACCTTCTACATATTCAATGGCTTTTTCAATTCCTGCTTTTTCAATTCCTGAAATTGAAACGCTTCCATCGTCTTCAACGTCAATATGTGTTCCAGTATCCGCCATTAACTTTTTAATAGCTTTTCCACCGGGACCTATAAGGTCACCAATTTTATCAACAGGAACTTTAACAAGTTTTATTTTTGGAGCATAAATTGAAACTTCTTTTCTTGGAGTACTAATTGCGTCTGTTACACTTTTTAACATCTCAGCACGACCATTTTTTGCCTGCTCTAATACTTTTTCAAGTATGACAGGTGTTAGATTTAATGTCTTAACATCAAGCTGGATTGCTGTAATTCCTTTTGCAGTTCCTGCAACCTTAAAATCCATGTCCCCATTAAAGTCTTCAATTCCCATAATGTCAGAAAGAATTGCAACATCCTTGCCTTCAATAATTAAGCCCATTGCAATACCAGATACTGGAGCTGTTATTGGAACTCCTGCGTCCATTAAAGCCAAAGATGAACCACAAACTGAAGCCATTGAAGTTGACCCATTTGAACTCATAACTTCAGATACTACGCGAATCGCATATGGAAAATTCACTTCAGTTGGAAGTACTGGCATTAAGGCCTTTTCAGCTAATGCTCCATGACCTATTTCACGTCTTCCTGGATTTCCAACTCGTCCAACTTCTCCTGTTGTGAATGGTGGCATGGAATAATGATGCATATATCTTTTTTCTTGTTCACCCTCTGCGGTTTCTAAGAGTTGCCCCATTTGAGTGGAACCAAGTGTCGCAATAGATAATACTTGGGTTTGACCACGAGTAAATAATCCTGATCCATGAGTTCTAGGTAAAAAGCCTACTTCTGAAGATAATTTTCTAATTTCTGTTAATTTTCTGCCGTCTGGTCTTATTCCTTTTGTTAGTATTTGTTCTCTTATATAGTCTTTCTTAAGATGATCAATTATTTCTGCTACCCATTTTTTGTCTTGATCTTTTTCAAATTTCTCAGAAACTATTGTTACCATTTCTTTAAAAACATCAGATGACCCCTCGTGAGTTGCCATGTTTTTAACAAGCTCTGAAATATCTTTACTGACTAATTTTTCTACTTCTTTTTCTAAAGTTGCAGATGGTTTTTCTTCTTCATAGATATCTCTTTTAACTTTCAACTCTTTTGCAAATTCTTCAATTGCTGTGTTTATAGTCTGTGCCTCGTCAAACGCCATTTTAACTCCATCAACAACTTGCTTTTCACTTACTTCTTTTGCTCCTGTTTCAATCATTACCACTGCATTTGCAGTTGAAGAAACAACTAAATCTAAAACTGATTCAGAAAGCTCTGAATTGGTTGGGTTAATTATATATTTTTCATCTTTAAGGCCAATGTTAATTACCCCAACAGGACCCTTCCATGGTAAGTTAGAGATGTGAACTGCAGCAGAAGCGGCAATAGCACCTAACATTGATGGCATATTTTCACCATCAACTGAAAGAACTGCAACTATTATTTGAACCTCTTTTTTGTATAGTTTTGGAAAAAGTGGTCTAATGGATCTATCAATTAATCTTCCTACTAAAATTTCTTCATCTGTCGGTCTTCCATCTCTTTTTACCCATCTTGAACCTTTTATTCTTCCACCAGCATATAATTTCTCTTGATATTCAACTGATAATGGGAAATAATCCATTTCTTGTTTTAGTGGAGCTGAAGTAACAGTAGCAAGTACTACTGTATCTCCCATTCTAGCCATAACAGCGCTATCGGCTTGTTCGGCTAATACTCCTGTGGTTAATGTAATTTCTTTACCACCTAATTTGAATGTCTTAACTATCTTCTTCATGAATTTTTAATTTACAATTTTCAATCAATTTTCAATTTCTAATTTTCAATGAGGACACATCTGAAAATTTATTTGTTTAATTTTAATTCTTTGATTAAATCTTTGTATCTTTTCTCGTCTTTCTTTTGTAAGTATGACAGAAGTCTTCTTCTCTTTGCAACCATTGAAAGTAGTCCTCTTCTTGAGTGGACATCCTTTTTGTGTTCAGTTAAATGTTCTGCAAGTTTTGCAATCTTTGTTGAAAGAAGTGCAATTTGAATTTCTGGAGAACCAGTATCACCTTTTTCTCTTGCAAACTTTTTAATTAATTCTTTTTTCTCTTCTACTTTTAATGCCATATTGTTTAGTCATGTATGGTCAAAGCTTATCTGCCTTACCACCATCAATTTCTGTATTATATCAGGCAGACGTAAGTTTTACAAAGGGGAATTAATTGGTGAATTTAAAGGTGGAAAGAATTTGGTTAAGAACTGTGTCGGGATAAATTAAATCTCCTAACACAATTGAATATCTTTTGTTTTGATATTCAACCTGTAATGCGTCCGAAATATTGCCACATTCGCCACCATCACAATATTGTTGAGAACCTGTAAGTAAATTCCATGAAACGTTGTTGTATTTAATTGTTTTTAAAATTTGTTTTCCTAAGTAAAAATTATGATCTTCAATCGGATCAACAACCAAAGATACGTCCTTCATTAAACCCTTTATCCCAATTATTTCTTCTTGGCCTTGTGTTTTAAGGCTAACGGTCACAGTTGAGGGGTATTTAAAAACAAATTTTTCATTTGTATATGTTTTCCAATTTGCAGTTGGGTCAACTTCAGAACTATCTGTTGCAACTGGTTCTGTTGTTGGTTCCATTGTAACTTCTGGTGTTGGAATTGGTTCTGTTTTTAACATTGTCAGTTCTTTAACAAGTTTTTGAGTTTGATATGCAAAGAAACCTGCAATTATTACTGAAAGAAGTAATAAGACAGAAAGTAAAATTACTAAAAAGCTATTGGTCGACGGCTTTTGATCTACAGTTTGTACGGCAGTAGTCTGTGGACTATCAACTGTTGGAATTTCTGGCATTTGATTTTCCATATATTTATTTATTAACTTTTCATAGTTACATTTTTATACATTAAAAATACCGTAGCAATAGCTAAAAAAACGGCAATTATTGGTAAAATAGTACTTGTATTCATCTTTTCTTTCTACTTTTAATCCTCTTCTTTTTATCAAAATAAACCATCAACAATCCTCCTACCGACAAAGTTCCGGCAAAAATTAAAAATATATATGTAAAATTTAAAATATTATTCTGTAACATAGTTACTCTTTCATTCTACCTAAAAAATATAAACCTGTAAACACACATCCCATTGCAGATAAACCACCTAAAACTGCAGTAAACAATTTAATTGAAGTAAAAGTCGTTGTACCAACACTTCCAATCAAAAGTCCTTTGGCGATATCTAGGAAAAAATTGCCTAACCCTTCAAGTTGTTTATTTTGCATCTGTGAATTTAAAAGTGGAAAGAACCTGATCAAGATTCTGCTTTGCTAGATTTAGATCGCTTAGCGGGTAATCATAATTTATAAATATTTGATCCACAGGCAAGCCGTCATTGCTAACAGCAAGTGGTATTAGAACAAATGTATTTCCTTTTTTAGACATTACATCTCTTGGCTGGTCACATATTTCAGTATCTCCCGTACCAACTCCATCAGCTGTTTTTGCATTTATTCCGCTTATGACAATCGTTTTTTCAGTACCATATAAATAGCAGTATCCAAATCCTGTTACCCTCAAAACACTAACACTTACGACATGATTTTTTACTCTATTTGGATACCTTAAACTAAATTTATATTTATCATCTGTATACGTTTTCCAGTTTGCAGTTGGGTCGGCTGTTGCAATCGCACTGTTTGTTGCAACTGGTTCAACTGTTGGTTCTGATGTTTTAACTATTAACTCTTCATTTTTAATTTTTAATTCGGAGACCAGCCGTTGTGTTTGATATGCAAAAAAACCTGCAATGACTACAGAGATAAATAGAAGAATAGATAACAAGATAATTAGAAAGTTACTAGTTTTTGGTTGTTCAACTACAACTTGAGGAGTAACTATTGATGTAACCGGTGTCTGATTTTGATTGTCCATATATTTATATTATCATAAATTATTTGGTTGTAAGTAGTGAATCGCAAATTAAATTTAAATCTGCTTGAAAAGTTTTGGTGTCTGGTTCTTTTCCATCAACCCACTTAATTCATTGCATCATAATAATTTAAATTCTCTAAAATTCTAGTAATTGCCCAACTTTTATTCATATTACCTAACACTTTTTTCCCAACAAGAATTTCCTCAAATTCATCTTGAGTCAAATTATAATCCCAAACTAATTGCTTAAACAAATCAGATTTCATGGATATATTATATCATTAACTTAAACTAGTTCCTGTGAAGATTTTTGGTTCTGACCAACTAGGCGGTATTTCTTGGTTTAATTCTTCTTCTGCTTCCTCTGGGGTCATTTGCTTGCTGGACGAAGCCTTGGCGAAGGCTGATGTAAAGGGCTTGGTTGGAATTGATCCCTGTGGATAATCTTTTGGAGCTAACGCTCGTGGCATTCTTTTACCTCCTAATTTTAAAAGCTCTGCAAATATAATAAATGTATCAGCGGTAACTGCCTCACCTTGAAAATTTTTACTTTGTTCTTCAATTCCTATTAAAAGATTTGTTGCAATATCAGAATCTACTGGATACCCACTTTCTTTTAGTAAACTTGCTACAAGTTCTGATGCTGAGGATGCTGGTCTTGCAAAAGAAAGTACTTCTAATTCATTATTTATAATTTCTAGAAGTCTTGTCCCAATATGAACTAATTTAGTATTTTTAAATTCATCTTTTGAAATAGCAGGAAAATGTGAATCATTTGCACCACCAATTAAAATAGCTAAATCACAAGATATACCAGAATAACTAATATCAACTTGATCTTTAGTGGGAGATTTAAGACCTAGTTTTGGAGTTACTGTTAATTTAAATTGTCCATCAATAATGTCATAATTTACTTTATCAACATCAGCTGCTTCATAATTTACAAATTTAATGGTTAAATTATGACTTTCTAAATCAGTTGTTATTTTATCAACTCCAATAAGCCTAGAATATTCTGCAATCATTGAAACGGGGCAAAAAATAGAAACTTTTTTAGCTAGACTTAGGAGTGATAAATAAAGAGAAAGTCCAGCCCCAACTTGATCAAAATATGGTTTATTTGGCAATAGAATTAAAATTTCGTTAGCAGAGGATATAAGTGAAGCAAAACTATTGTTAATCATTCTTTAACCGCTACTATAACATCTCCTACCTGAAAATCAAGTTGTGGAACAAATAATATTCCACACTCTTCGCCTTGAGAAGCTCCAAGAACTTCCTGTTTTTGTTTCTTGATTGATAAAATTTTGAGTTTTCCTAGTTCTTTTTCATCTCTTATTAGCCTAATATCTCCTAATTTTTCAATCCTACCTTGCAGTATTTTAGACCCTGCAACCTTTTTATTATCAAATGGAAAACTTGCAATTATTTCAGCTTTCCCGATAATTTCTGTCAAACCCTTTTTAACAATTTCATTTAAGCGTTCTAAAAGTTCATATATTATTTCAAACCTTTCGATTTTTATTTTTTCCATTTCTGCCAGTTTTTTAATATTTGAAGAAACTTTACTCTCAAAAACAAAAATTATTGCATTATTAGATTTCGCATTTAAAATATCAGATTCAATAACATCCCCTATTGTTGCATCAATAACAGCGAATTCTTGTGGAATTGATGCGACAAGAGCCTCTAAAGCTCCCGCACTTTCTGCTTTTAAATAAAGTGGAATCTTCCCTTTCTCAATTTTAAATTTTAAATTAGAAATTTTAAATTCCTGGCCACTAAAATGGTCAGATATTACAGCTCCAACTGGCGGTAAGTTTTTAAAACCTAATATTCTTGCTGGTTTTCCTGAGAGAACTTCTTTAACTGGTTTGTTTTTATCATCAAATAATCCTTTAACTTTTCCTTTTGCACCTTCTGCAAAAATTTCTTGTCCTACAAATAATTTTCCATTTCTAACAACTACAGATACCATGTTTCCACCTTTTTCTCTTGCTGTTTCAATTACAACTGCTTCCAAATCTGCTTCATTATCACCTTCTATAGAATTAACGTCAGAAAGCAAACTGATTAAATCTAAAAGTTCATTTAATCCTTCTTTTTTCTTTGCAGATACACCTAAGTATGGAGTTTGACCACCTCTACCTTCAAAAAGAATTCCATTCTTTTCAAGTTCAGTTAATGCTACGTCAATTGAGGCTGCTGGAAGATCAGTTTTTGTAAAAACTACTATAAAGGGAATTTTTGCATCATTTATGTGTTCTATTGCTTCTTTTGTTTGTGGTTTTACTCCATCTGAAGAATCTAAAACTAAAAGAGCAATATCAGCTAAGCGAGAACCACGAGACCTCATGGCAGAAAACGCAGCATGACCTGGGGTGTCTACAAAAGTAATTTTATTTCCATCTTTTGAGGTGATAACCGAAGCTCCTATTGATTGTGTGATTCCGCCCACCTCTGTTGCAGTAACATTCGTTTGTCTTAAAGCATCAAGAAGAGAAGTCTTACCATGATCAACATGACCTAAAACTACTACAATTGGCGATCTTTTGGTATTCATATATATTATTTTTTAAAAATTTAAACATTATCATTTTAATGACAAATTTATTTATCATTTTGATTTGACTCGCTTGACGCAATTATTTCGATTTTATAGCCTGTTAATTTTGAGGCTAAACGAACATTTTGCCCATCTTTTCCAATTGCTAAAGATAATTGATCCTCAGGGGCAGTAACAGTTGCTTCAAGTGTCTTTTTAGAAACTTTTACTACTAAATTTTCTGCTGGAGCAAGGGCAAATTTTATGAGTTCAGAGGGATCCTCGTTATAAGGAATAACATCAACTCTTTCTCCACCCAACTCATTTGTTACTGCTTGTACCCTGACACCTTTTTGCCCAACACAACTTCCTACTGGATCAACTCCACTTTGTGAAGTGTAAACCGCAATTTTAGTTCTAACGCCAGCTTCACGAGAAATTAATTTAATTTCTACAGAGTTTGCACCAATTTCAGGAACTTCTCTTGCAAACAGTTTAACTACAAATTGAGAATCAGCACGAGAGAGAATTATTTCTTTGTCTTTAATAGTTTCTCTAATATCTTTTAATAAAAATGTTAGTCTTTGACCTTGAGCAAGTCTTTCAGAAGGAACTCTTTCGTCTTGAGGCATAAATCCCTCAGTCTTACCCATATCTATTCTAACATTTGGGCCATCAAATCGAAGGACAGTCCCAGAAACTAATGAACCGATCTTACCTGTAAATTCTTCCATAACAATTCCTCTTTCTGCTTCTCTTATTTTTTGATGAATTACTTGTTTTGCCGTTTGAGCCGCAATTCTTCCAAACCCTGGAGGTGTTACATCTTTGCCATCAACTAAAACTTTTGCTCCACCATCTAAAGAGTCAATTTGGGCATCAAAGACAGTTTCTTCAGAATATTCAACACCTGATTCTTTTTGATCACGTCTAAAGGCTGCAATTATTGCCTGTTTGATTGCATCAATTATGACATTAACATCTATGCCTCGTTCAGAAGCTATAGCCTTTAGTGCTTGATTAAATTCAGTTCTTGGTTGATTATTACTTGCCATAGTCTTGAAGTTTACAGCATCAGGGAGATTTAATCAATTGAAAATTAGAGCCCTTCTTCTTTCAAATCGTCAATTATTCTTTTTTGTTCTCTGTTCATTCTTTCTGGAACTAAAATATTTAGTTTTATATACTGATCACCTTTTGTTTTATGATGTGGGTTTGGAGCACCTTTGCCCTTTAGTCTAATCATTGTTCCTGACCCTGTTCCCCCCTTTACTTTTATTTTAACTTCATCATCAATTGTTGGAACTTCAATGTTTCCTCCTAAAACTGCCATTGAATAGGGAATTGTGACATTTATATAAATATCATCCCCATCTCTTTCAAAAAATTCATGAGGAATAACATTTACAGACAATGAAAAATCACCAAAGTTTATTTTTGTTCCTTCATCAACACCTGCTGGAATTTTAATTTTTCTTCTCTCCCCTTCTATATTAAATTCCTTAGTAACACCATTTACTGCTTCCATAAATTCTAAGTGAACGCTATAGCGTGGAATTTGTCTTTGTCTTTGATTTCCAAAGGGATTTCCGCCTCCGCCAAAAAAACTTTCAAAAATATCAAATGGATCTCCAAAATCAGTATTTCCAAATGGATTTTGTTGCCCACCACCTGAAGACCAAGTGTAAGTAAATGGCCCGGCCTGTCCCCCGAAGCCTTGTGCGAAGGGGGATCCACCACCCTTAAACCCTCCGCCACCAGGAGAAAATGCGTCGTGGCCATAATTATCATATGCACTCTTTTTTGAAGGATCAGAAAGTATTTGATATGCTTCGTTTATTTCTTTAAATTTTCTTTCAGCTTCTTCTTTGTCACTTCCTTGATGTCTATCTGGATGCCACTCCAAAGCTTTTTTTCTATATGCTGCTTTTATTTCTGCACTAGAAGCAGATTTATTTAATCCTAAGATATCATAAAAATCATTTTTTGTGGTCATTACAGAAGTTATTCTACCATGTTTATCATGGCAAGCTATTCGCTTACCACTTCACCTTCTTCGATCTTAGAATCACCTTTTTTGTCTGATTTCTTAGATTCATCTTCTTTTGATTCTTCTGTTGCTGGTTGTCCTTCACCTTGTGGAGGTGTTTGGTTTGCATACATTGCTTGACCAACTTCAGACAAAGTATCTGAAAGTTCTTTTGTCTTGCTTTCTAAATCTTCTTTTGATCCAGTTTCTAAAATATCTTTTAATGCCTTAATTTTATCTTGTACTTTTTCTACTACTTCTTTTGGTGCTTTGTCTCCAGCATCTTTAATAGCTTTCTCAGCCATCACAATTGTTGCATCTGCAGTATTTTTGGCTTTTATAGTTTCTGCTTTCTTTTCATCTTCTACTTTATTCTTTTCTGCATCTTCTTGAGCTTTTTTAACTTCTTCATCTGTTAATCCCACAGAACCTGTAATTTTAATATTTTGTGTTTTTCCTGTTGCTTTGTCTTTTGCAGTAACTGTTAAAATTCCATTCGCATCAAGATCAAACATAACTTCAATTTGTGGAACTCCTCTTGGAGCTGGTGGAATACCATCTAATACAAATCTTCCTAGCGCTTTATTGTCATTACTAAGTGGTCTTTCACCTTGTGTTATGTGAATTTCAACTTGTGTCTGATTATCTGCCGCAGTTGAGAAAACCTCAGTTTTTGATGTTGGAACTGTAGTGTTTCTTGGAATCATTGGTGTTGCAACGCCTCCCATTGTTTCAATGGCAAGTGTTAGCGGAGTAACATCTAAAAGAAGAATATCTTTAACGTCTCCTGCTAAAACTCCTGCTTGAATAGCAGCTCCAATTGCCACAACTTCATCAGGATTTACTGATTTATTAGGTTCTTTGCCAAAGAATTTTTTAACTTCTTCAACAACCTTTGGCATTCTTGTCATTCCACCAACTAAAATAACTTCATTAATATCAGATGTTTTAAGTTTTGCATCTTTTAGACAATCTTCAACTGGTTTAATTGTTTTGACAATTAAATCATCAACAATTGATTCTAACTTTGCTCTTGTTAATTTCATTGTCAAGTGAAGCGGTTGACCATCTTTTTGTGTGATATAAGGTTGATTTATTTCAACTTCCTCAGTAGCAGTAAGCTCAATTTTTGCTTTTTCCGCAGCATCTCTGACACGTTGTAAGGCTTGTTTATCAAGCCTTAGATCCATTGAATTTTCTTTTTTGAATTCCTCTGCAATAAAATCTACTATCTTTTCATCAAAATCATCTCCACCTAGGTGTGTATCACCATTTGTAGACTTTACCTCAAACACTCCATCTCCAAGTTCTAGAATTGAAATATCAAAAGTTCCACCGCCAAGATCATAGACTGCTATTTTTTCATTTTTCTTTTTATCCAATCCATATGCTAAAGCAGCTGCGGTTGGTTCATTAATAATTCTTTCTACTTTAAGTCCTGCGATTTCACCCGCCTGTTTTGTTGCTTGTCGTTGAGAATCATCAAAATACGCAGGAACTGTAATAACTGCGCGGTCTACAGTTTCTCCAAGATATTTTTCTGCATCTTTTTTAAGTTTCATTAAAACTCTGGCACTTATTTCTTGTGGAGTATAAGTCTTGCCATCAATTTCAACATCAGCCATCCCACTTTTACCTGAAACAATTTTATAAGAAACCATTTTCTGAGTCCTCGTTACTTCTTTGTCCTCAAATCTTCTCCCCATTAATCTTTTAACTGATGAGATTGTGTTTGTAGGATTTAGAATCATCTGGCGTTTTGCAACATCTCCTACTAGATTTTTGCCAAGTTCAACAACTGATGGTGTTGTATTTTTACCAGTATCAGAAGTGGCGATAACTTTAGGTGTTCCACCTTCCATTACAGCTACACAGCTATTTGTTGTTCCTAAATCAATTCCAATTATTTTAGACATATTATTTTAATTTACCACCGTAGGTGGCAAGCTTCGCTTATACACTTTAACTCTTGCGTGTCTGACAATTGTCCCATCAGAATATTTCCAGCCTGACATAACAACTTCTGAAATATTATTATCTTCTAATTCTTTATTTGTTTCAAGTGCTTCTATCACCTCGTCAGTTGATTCATTAAACTTTTCTCCTACTTTTGTTTTAATCTCTTCAAATCCTTCTTCTTTAGCAAGTGTTTCAAGTTGTCCAACAATTATTGCAATACCAGAATCATTAACATGACTTTGAGCTTGTTTTAGATTGTCAATAATAGGTAATATTTTAATCATAAAAGAAATACTTGCTAGTTTATACATTTCTACTCTTTCTTCTTCGGATCTTTTCTTTAAATTTGCATAATCTGCTAAAGCACGAGCTAATTGATTTTTCATATCATTTAATTCTTCATTCTTTATTTTTTTACTTTTTGTAATCATATTCCCATTATTTCTTCAAGCATTCCTCTATAATATCTTATCATTGGAACGATGTTTGAATAAGTTTGTCTTACTGGTCCAAATACTCCGATCGCACCGTTTCTATCTTTAACTTTAAAATGTGCAGCTACTATACCCACTGGCATATTGCGAAATCCCATGTCTTCAGTAAATAAAACATCAAATGGGGTTTCAACTGGAAATCGGTTGAAAAATAAATCAATTAATTGTTCATCTTCGTCTATAAAATCAAATAGTGAGGCACAAGCTGCAGTATTTTCAAATTCAGGGTAACTAAATATATTTCCATGCCCAGCTTGCCAAACAAAACCATCTTGCATGGCAGCAATCGCCATAGCTCCAGTTCTTTCTGCCAAAGAATGTGTTATTTCATTTATAAATTTATCAAAATTACCCCTATCATCCCAAACTTCTTCTTTTGCCTTTACTTCATCGGCTAAACTCATTTGTTTCTCTTCCATTAATTGATCAACATAGAATTTCATAGCTCCTGATGTTGGAATTCTACCTGCTGATGTATGGGGCTGTTTTAAAAATCCTGATTTGGTCAAAAGATTCATTTCATTACGAATTGTTGCGGGGGATACTCCTAAGTTATATTTTTTTTCTAATGAACCAGAACCAACCGGCTCTGCGGTATCAATATACTCATCTATCAATGCTTTTAAAATTTGTGTTTGTCTTGATGTTAATGCGTTCATATTAATGCGAACCAATTGGTATTAGCAGTAATATACCCTGAGTGCCAACAATTGTCAAGAGGTTTTTTTTGGATAAATTTGTATTTCTGGAAATCTAGAAAAATGTTTAATATTTCCAGTAACTAAAGTCAAATCATTTAATATTGAAGTTGCCCCGATAATTAAATCAAAGTCTTCAAGTTTTGATCCCTTTTTTTCTAAATCAATTTTTAAATCAATAAATTTATTTGCAATTTTCAAATTAAGATCTAATATCTTTATATTTAGATCAAAAATAAAACCATTAAATTGTTTATTTGACTTAATTGGATCTTTTGATTTCCTAATACCGTATATAATCTCTGACCAATTAATAATACTCATAAACAAATCTTCTTTTGAAATACTAATAATTGAAGATAAATAATCACTTTTACTATTTAAATGGTCAATAATAACATCACTATCTAGAAGCAATCCCATTTTTTTGTTTTCTATTTTACTAGTTTAAAATTTTTTCTGAATGACTTTGTTGATTTTCCAATTTCATTTGCATCATTTGTACTCCAAATACCCGAATATTTAGACATTATTTCAGACCTAGAAGGCGTAGTGCTTATCGCGGCAACCATTTTAACAATTTTAATCATAGGTTTTCCCATTTTTTCCACAATAATTTCATAATTATTATAGTAAGCGAGATTCATTAGTTCACCAAAGTTCTTCCTAGCTTCATATGCAGATATTGTTTTTAAGTTCTTTAACATAACTAGTCAGATTGTACAATTTGATCAGTTGACTGTCAAGGATGTCTTTTATTTATACAATTTCTTCGTTTACTGAGGCAGTAGAAAACTTTTGGCCGACTAGCATTCGTTTGACTAAGTTTACAAAAGTATCTAATTCTTTAGATTTCAAGAGTTTAAGAATTATTAGATAAACTGTTACTCCAATTATACCAACAATTGCAGTTAAAATTAATAAATTTCCTGTATATCTAGTATCAAGAACAAATTTTTCAAAAGGTAAATCAAGATTACTGATGAATGAAAGTTTTTTGATCCAAACTGATTTATCGAAAAATTTTAAAATGAAAAACATAACTACTCCAGAAACAACTCCTCCTGTCAAAGATTTCAGAATAGGAAGATATAATCCAGTTTTTACTCCATTGTGAATTCGTTTGGTGACAAGTGTAAAAAGAATTATCATTTGAACAATAGATGCAAAAGAAAATGCTGCTGCCAAACTCCAAACAGGCAATTTATAAACGATAACAAGTAAATAATCTAAAATAATATTTACAAAAAGAGTTGAAATTGATATTAAAACTGGTGTTTTTGTATCATGAAGTGCGTAAAAACTTCTTGCTAAAATTGAATTTGCTGCTTGGGAAAAAATACCAACAGCAAATGCTGAAACAACAAAAGAAGTTTCAATTGTTGCATCCCATGTAAATATATCTGTTCCAAAAATAAGTCTAACTACAGGAATTCTAGCAATTGTTAAAAAGGCAACAATTGGAGCCATTAAAAAAACTATTTGATTTAATGTTTCAAATAAAGTCTTTTTAAAAGCTTCTAAATTGTCAGATTGCATTGATAAAGTTGGAAAAGCCGCTTTTGCAATTGATGTCCCAAACAAACCAACCGGAATAAGTTGGACAGAATTCCCAAAAGTAAAATAAGTATAAGCAGGAACTGAAATAAGTGAAGCTAAAGTTAGCTCTACAAATTTTGCAATTTGTAGAAAAGATACTTCAAGAATCCTAGGTGCTGAAAGTTTTGCAATTTTTTTGACTTCTGCTGTTATTTTAAAACTTCTACTGAATTTAAAACCTAATTTTACTGCCAAGGGCAGTTGCGTCAGCAAATGGCAAGCTGATCCAACGACAACTCCAATAACGGGAGCAAAAAGTCCAAATTTACTATAAAAAAGAATTGTAGAAACAATAATACCAAGATTGTAAAAAAGTGGTGCTAGAGCTGGTATAAAAAATCTTTTTGAAGATTCTAAAACTGCAGTTAAAACATAGGAAATTACAAAAAAACCTTGAGCAATAAATAAAATACGAGCCAAATCCACAATTCTTGTTTGATCAGCAATATTAAAACCTGGAGTTATTATTCTATAAAGCGGGTGAGCAAAAATAACTACTACAGCCGCTAGTATTAAAAATATAACACCTCCCCAATTAGCTACAATTCCTGCAACTTCCCAAGCTTTTGTTTTTGAATCTTTTAGAGTTTTTGTAAATATGGGTATAAAAGCAGATGCAAAAGTTCCAAAAACCAGTACTTCAAAAATAGTATCAGGCAATCTAAAGGCTGCAAAAAAAAGACTTAAATCGCTTGGTGCAAAATAATGGGCGAGTACTCTTTGACGAACTAAACCTAATAATCTTGAGATAATAATCATTATCATTATTAAAGTCGCGGCTTTTAAAACTGAGTGTTGTTGGTCAGAAATAAGTGATTTTAATTTTGCAAAAATTAATTTTAATTTAGTTACTGTTGTTAATTTCATTTTTTTTGATTATACTACCCTCATGCCAGTAACTAAAACGGCCAAAAGAGCTTTAAGAAGTTCTAAAAGAAAAGAATCTCTCAATAAAATAAGGATGTCTAAATTGGAAATATCAATTAAGAGTGCTAAAAAAACCAAGATTAAGAAAAACATTGAAAAGGCTATTTCCTTGGTTGATAGAGCTTCAAAAGAAAAGACAATTCATAAGAATAAGGCTAGTAGAATTAAATCTCAGCTTTCTAAGCTGTATAGTCTTTCAAAAGTCTCCAAATAATGCTACATTGGGTGTATGCCCACCAACAAACCAAAACATATAAATTTACTTCCTAGTGATAATTTGCAAAATACTACTCTGGGAAGAATATTAAAATGGGCTTTATCTTCTTTTAGAATCATGGTTATCATTACAGAGCTTGTTGTCATGTCTGCATTTTTATCAAGATTTTGGCTAGATTCAAGAAATTCTGATTTGAATGAAGAAATTAATATGAACAAAGTTCAGGTTTTAGCTTATGCAGAGGTAGAAAAAGAATTTAGAATGTATCAAAAGAAATTAAGTGTTGCTAAAAATTTTTATTCTGAAAGCAAAAGAAGTGAGTTAGTCAAAAAAATTTCTGATTTAATGCCTTTTGATTTAATTTTATCTTCAATACAAGAGGGTGAAAGTGGAATTCAAATAAAAGCTCTTTCTTATTCAGAGAGATCAATTGCTCAATTCCTTATTAACCTTAGTGATTTAAAAGAAATTACTGACGTAAATTTATCACAAGTTGCATCAAGTATTGAAAATAGTTCTGTAACAACCTTTACAATCTCTGCAAAAGTTAATAATACAAAGAAAGGAGAAAAATAAGCGAAAGCTTGTATAAATCTAAATATGGCACAGGGATGGAGAAAAGATTATTTAAGATACAAAGGTTTTTTCTTGGATATATTGGCTATATATAATTCAAAACCAAACTTAAAAGCTTACCTTGAACTCATCTTGTCTTTGGGAACAATTATTATTTTTTCAATTTATGCAATTAAACCAACAATTCTAACCATAGTAGAGTTAAATAATGAAATAAAAAGTAAAGAAAACACAGTTTCACTACTAACTCAAAAAATTAGTAACTTAAAAATTGCAAGTAATATATTACAAAAAGAGTCACAAAATTTAGAACTCATTGATAGTGCAATTCCGACGGGTGCTAATGTTGAACAACTAGTAAAACAGATTGAAAAAATAGCTTTTGATAGCTCTGTCGTAATACGAAACTTTTCATCTGCAAATATATTTTTAAAAGGTAGCTCAGACAAAAAGGTTGAAAATGAATTACCTGTTAGTTTTTCTGTAACTGGTAATTACCAAAATCTATTTTTGTTTTTGCAAACTATTGAAAACTTAAGAAGACCATTTAGAATTGACTCTTTTGTTTTTAATTCAAATATTACTGCAGACAATGAGAAGTTTATTGTTTTAACAATCTCAGGCAATGTACCATATGAATATGAAGAAAAATAAGTTACCAAGTTTAATTATTCTAATGATATTAACTGTATTAACAGTTGCAATTTGGATTTTGTTTACAATATATAGATCATATACATTAGGGGTGCCCGTTACAGTTTCTGATGAAATTACTAAACCACTTACCCCCAAATTAGATGTTGAAACAATAGAATTAATGAAAAATAAACTATGAAAAAAATTGCAAAATTACCAACAATTTTAGGAGTACTAATATTACTTGTTGGTGTTATTACGGGAGTTTTTCTTATCAACTCAAAACAAATATTTAAACTTAGTGCAAATATAGATGCTTTACCTAAAAATGTTAGGCTCGCAAATATTACAGATTCAAGTTTTACTGTTACTTGGACAACTGATATTGAAAGTAATGGCTTTATTAAATGGGGTAAGGGAGAATTCTCATTAAGTAAAGTTGCGCTAGAAGAGGGAACTGATAAAAGCTTTGTTCATTCAGTAAATATCATGGGGGCTGATTCTAATTCTAGTGTTTTATTTAAAATTAACTCCAACGGAAATGATTATGATAATGAAGGAATTCCTTGGCAAACAAAAACACTTTCTGCAAAAAATTCATCAGGAACCAGTTTAATTGCATCAGGAACAATCTTAAAATCCGATGCATCAACTCCTGCAAAAGCTTTAGTTTATCTAACAATAAATGGGTCAGTTCTTTCAACTTTAACCTCTGATGAAGGAAATTATGTTATTCCAATATCGATATATATTAGTAATATTACGGACAACACAGCTATTGAAATCTCAGTACAAGGAGGTTTGTTGGGTTCTTCTCAATCTGTAATTTATCCACAAACGATCAGATCGATTCCCGCAATGATACTTGGTAGAACCTATGATTTTAGGTCTTTACCACAAACCGATGATTCTTCACTTCCTGAAAGCAATTTAACTGTACCAGAATCAATTGAAATTTCATCGCGTTTTGAAATTACAAAAACAAATGAAACACAAACTACAGAGAATATTAAAATTGATTCTATCGATGAAGGTGAAATAATAACCACCACTAATCCTGAATTTTTTGGAACTGCTCCTAAAAATTCTGAGTTAGAAATTGTTGTTGAATCGGAGATGCAAACAGATACTTTAAAGACAACATCCACTGGAAAATGGAGTTGGAGTCCTCCAAATAATCTTGAACCGGGGGAACATAAATTGACAATCAAATGGAGAGATACAACTGGCGTTTTACGAACAGTAACTCGATCTTTTGTAGTTTCAGCCTCAGAAGGCCCAGCTTTTGAATCAACACCTTCTGCAACACCTATTAGTAGCCCATCAGCTACTGCAACATCTTCTGCAACCGCACCACCAGCCTCGACTAGCGCGAGTCTAGGCGGGCCCACACCAGAGACTGGTAGCTTGACAGCTACTCTAGGTCTATTCATAATGGGTATAGGAGTATTAATGTCATCTATTTTTATTTGGAAAAAAGCATATGCCTGATAATAATCAAAACACCACTAGTGATGTTCCTCCTATTCTAGAAGTGGAGACTAATCTACCTCCAATGATTCATGAACAATCATCACCACCGACTGGTTCTGCCGCTCCAAATGACGATGTAATAATGCCAGCAGTTGTTACAACTACCCAAAAGAAAAATTTTGCAGGTGGAAAAATCATTGCAACAATTTTAGGATTATTTATTTTAATTGGTG
>JBBTZT010000002.1:128414-144850 GCA_038061225.1 Patescibacteria group bacterium | reverse complement strand
TCTTCACCTTTGTGAAGTTTCTTTTCCTCAATTACTTTTTTTCTTGCTTCTTCTCTTTTTACTTGTTCATCTTTAATAAACTGTCTTTTTTTCTTTTCTGTAAGTAATGTTTTATTAACCATTTTTTGACATTCTGGATCAGAACATTCAGTAATTGTATAAGTTACGGTTGAAGCCTCTACTTTTTCCTCGTAAGTCTTAACCACTATTCTTGGTTTACCGCATCTTGTACACACACTAGTTGTCATTGAAGCTATTTTATCACTAAACTGCTACAATAGCCATATGCAAAGAAAGAATTCTAAGTTTTTAAGAAAAAATCCACCAAAAAAAGATGAATTAAATAATATAAAAAGAAATCCTATTTATTTTGTTTTGGATAATGTACTTGATACTTATAATATTGGTTCTATATTTCGTCTTGGTGACGCTACCGCTTGCGAAAAAATATATATCTGTGGAGAACATTCTGAATATCCCCCATCATCAAGAATTCACAAATCTGCAGTTGGAACAGAAAAATGGGTGGTATGGGAAAAAAGAGATACTGCAATTGAAGTAATTAAAGAATTGAAAGAGAGAGGTGCACAAATAATAGCTATCGAGCAAGATAAGCGATCTAAACCCTACACCGCTCTTAGCGGTGCAAGCTCTGCTTATACCCTCCATCTACCAGTTGCATTAGTAGTGGGTCATGAAACTAATGGTGTCTCAAAAAAAGTTTTAGATATGGCAGATTTAATAGTAGAACTTCCCATGTATGGAATAAATAAATCAATTAATGTCTGGGGATCTTTAGCAATAATTGTATACAAAGTAATTGAATCTATTCAAAATCCTTAAAAAGTTTCTCTTCTCCATTTTCTATTAAGTAGGCTTTAACATCGATATATTTTTTTAAACCTGAGGGATCAAGTTTTTCTTCAACAAAATCATCAACTTGGAAAAGTCCTGCTGGATTTGTCATGGTAATTTTTACATCTATAAATTTGTCTTCGCCTTCGTTGACGTAAACTGATTCGATCGCATTGTTTGAAACGTTTTCTATATCAACAAGTAATTTTGATATCCTTGCTCTACCCTTTGTCATATCAAGAGCATCTGCAACCCTTACAATTCCCCCTTCGACTGTTGATGTTTTGCCACTACTTCCGTGACTATGTGATATTATTGCATGAAGTGTTTCTGAAGCCACAACTATCCGCTCTTCGAGCGGTAAGAAGTCTAATATTTGTTTTAAAAATGGATTGGCTAAAAATAAACTAAATTGTTCATGTCCTGACCTATGGATACTCATGCCTAAATCGTGCAAAACTGATGCTAGAAAAACTACTACTTCAGCATGATTTTTAGTTAATCCAAAATCTTTTACAATTGACATCTCAACTCCTTTTTTATCTAAAAGCCTTAAAATTCTAAGTGCATAATTGGCAACTATTTGAAAATGCATAGGTCCATGGTCAGAATATCCAAGTCTATCTGTTGCATTAACATTTATTATTTTCCAAAGTGTTTTTATTTCTCTGTTGTTGTTTATTGCGTCAACAACTCTTTCTAATAATCCGTTGCCTTTAACATCAACTTTCATTTTGACCAAAGAAATACGAGACTCTTCAATTTTTTTGCTTGTATTGTCCATTATTTTAAAGCTGAAGTGACTATACTTTCTATGTCTTTATAGGAGTATGCTCCTGCAAAGTTATTTTCATTTACAAAGAATCCTGGGGTTCCAGATACGCCCAACGATGTGGCAAGACTCATGTCAGATGCTAGTCTATCATCATATTTGCCACTATCAAAACAGGTTTTAAGATCAGGAACACTTGCTGATTTTAAGAAATCTACCATTTTTCCAGACTGTGTTTTGTCATTTTTTACAACATCATTAATTAAAGCATAACCTTCTGAGGTCATTAGCAGATCGTGTGCTTCCCAAAACTTTCCTTTTTCATATGCACAATATAGTGCCTTAGTTGCAAGTTCACCATTTCCATGACCATTAAAATATAACCAGACAAATGAGGCTTTTCCGCTATCAACAAGTTTTTTCATTTCAGCAACAGGTGCAATATAACTACCACCGTCTTTAACTAATGTAAACTGAGGTCCAACTTGTTTATTAAGTTCAGGATTTAAACCTCCAGCAATATGGCAATATGGACAAGAAGGATCAGAAGCTTCAACAAACAAAACTTTGCTATCTGCATTTCCAAATTTAATTACATCTTTACTAAATAAATCTTTGATCTGAGAGATTTCAACTTTTTTAGGAGCTGGAGCCGCTACTTGTTGTTGCGTGGGAGTTGTTGTTTCACCCTTTCCTAAATTTTCAACTTTTTGCCAAAGAACTCCAACTAGAAATGCAAGACCTATTGTAATTACTAAAAGTGCTGGAACTAGTTTTTCAAATAGTGAAGGTTTTACCACCGTTTTACTTTCTGACATCTGTCTATTTTGCATAAAAGAATAAAGGTTGTCAATCAACAAAATATAAAATTACTTCTTCTTTTTATTTTTTGAAGATTTCTTGTCTCGAGAGAGTTTCCACAACATAAAAAAAATAGCTGGAATAAGAATTAAAGATGGCCATGGTGTTTCTAAAATATCCATATATTATTTTTTAATTGAAAATGTATTTCTTTTATAATACAACAATAAAATACCAAGCACTATTATCATAAAGATTCCGAAAATATTTTGGGCTTTAAACATTACTTTTGCTATATCAATTTCCATAATTTATATCTTTAACTAACCATAAGACAAATAATTTCATTTTAATTCAGAAATATAATTCACCACTTCCATTCCCGCCATGCATCCATAACCTGCTGCGGTTATTGCTTGTTTGTAAACATGATCATGAATATCACCTGAAACAAAAACACCTTCTATATTTGTTTTTAATCCATCTTTTGGAACAACATAGCCTTTTTCATCAAGATCAACCAAACCTTTAAATAAAGCGCTTGATGGATTATGACCAATTGCCACAAACAAACCATCAACAGCTAGTTGACTTGGTTGATTAGTTAATTTGTTAATTAGATTCACACTTTCTAGCTTTGACTGTCCCTTAACTTCAGTTATTTCTGTATCCCAAATCACATCAATTTTATTGTTTCTAAAAACTTTTTCTTGCATTGCCTTACTTGCTCTAAATTCTCCCTTTCTATGAATAATAGTTACCTTTTTTGCATATTTTGTTAAAACTAAAGCTTCTTCCATTGCAGAATCTCCTCCACCAACAACTAAAACATATTTTTCTTTAAAAAATGGAGCATCACATGGAGCACATGAAGATATACCTCGTCCAATTAATTCTTTTTCACCTTTTACTCCTAACCATTTTGTTTCGGCTCCTGTTGCAATGATCACAGAACGTGTAGTGATTTGTGACTGGTGACTAGTGAGAACAAATGGACGTTTAGAAAAATCTACCGCAGTTACATTATCGGCAATAAATTCTGCTCCGAAACGAATAGCTTGAGCCTTCATCTTTTCCATTAAAGTAGGTCCCATTATCCCTTCTGGAAATCCTGGAAAATTATCAACTTCAGTGGTTAACATCAACTGTCCGCCCCAAGAAGAACCTCCAATTATTACAGTTGAAAGTGCTCCACGAGAAGTATAAATTCCTGCCGTCAAACCCGCAGGACCAGAACCTATAATGGCTGTATCCCAAATAGTATCTTGCATATTTATTTAATAAATTAAGCAGCTGGTGTTTCAGTTGGAGTAGTTACGACTTGTTCGGTTACTACTGTTTGTGCTGGAACTTCGACTGGCGCTGGTGTTTCTGTAACAGTTGTTGTCACATCAGCAACTGGTGCTGGTGTCATTGTTACTGTTGCGTCTGTTGAAACTGTCGGTGCAGGAGTCGTATTTACAACTGCTGCGTTTGGATCTATTACTGGATTATCTTGTTGCATTTTAGGAGGTCACCCCCTTTTTGATTAAATCTTCAAATTTTTGTTTTCCTCCAAAACCCACTTGACGTTCTATCTCATTTCCAACTTTGAAAAGAATTGTTGTAGGAATAGACATTACTCCATACTTTCCTGCTGTTTGTGAGTTTTCATCAACATTTAGTTTAACTATTAAAACTTTATCTTTATACTCCTCAGATAATTCTTCTAAAACTGGTTCTGCCATCTTACATGGCCCACACCAATCTGCATAGAAATCCACCATCACGGGAAGTGAATTTTTTAGTACTTCTTGATCAAAATTTGCATCGCTTACTTTATTAACTGCCATATTTAATACACACTATACTGTGAAAAATATTGACAAGTCAACCCCTAAGTGGTTACAATGCGGCTATAAATGGAAAAATTCTTTTCAATTTTTGGCAAAATAATGCTAGTTGTAATTGTTTTAACTGCTTTGATTTATGGAGGTTATTATTTTGGCAGGAAAGCAAGTAATGAATATGAGACTCCACTTGAAATTGTTTTCACAGCCTCACCATCAGCAATACCTCAGATACTATCAACTGTTTTAGGTGGCGTTTCTAAATCAGCAGGTCTTTCTTTTGATCAATATTCTATAACTACCCCCGAAGAATGGATTGCAAAAAAAGAAAGTCAAACCATTGCAGATGAAAAACTAATATTAACTAAGGGTGAATATCAAATTAATATTTTCCAAGCAGCTACAGGAGGAGCACTTTGTCTATATCCAGGAGATGATGATTTTGAAGGACCAAGTTCAAGATTTGAAGAATTTATAGTCCTAACCACAAAAGATGATAGAACTTTAAGGCGCAGTTTCAACAAAGGAGACACATCATTTACAATTTGCCAAAAATCAGGGGACGGAAGCTACCAGCAACCAACAAATTATGGACATATATCTATAAAGTTGCCTGCAGATTATTCAATAGAAATGGTATCAGAAATCGACTCAATTATATCTTCTCTAAAGAAAATCTAATTTATTACAGAGGGAAGAGGTTCCTGAGGTAGTGGTTCCTGAGGTGCAGGGACTGGTTCAGGTTGAGACGGCGGGCTATTTGGTGCAACATAAGGAGCTGGCTCTGAATAAGAGGGGGAAGCAACACAACTATTTCCATTCCAATAATATCCTGATCCACAAGCTCCAGAACCAGATGAATATGTAGGTTGAATACAACTACATGCATTGTTATACCAGCCAGTGCAAGTTCCTCCACCTGCACGGCAAGCTGCTTCTTGTGATTCTCTGCTAGGTGTACCAGAATAGCTACCGCTCGTACTACTTCCACTACTTCCAGTTGAATATGGTTTACAAGTACAAGTATTGTCTACATAGTATCCCGAGCTACAAGTTGGTGGATACCGACAATCGTTAGTCCCTGATGAATTTGATGGATTGTTACTGGTGGTGGTTTTACAAGAGCATGTACCATAATCCCACCATGAATTATTGCCACATCCAGATGGTGGCATGGAACACATATTCCTTGTTTTATTTCCTTCTCCAGAACTTACCTGTCTACATTCGCCCGAATTATCTTGATAGTAACCCTGTTGACAATTTTTCTGTTGAACACAACTATTTCCATTCCAATAATATCCTGAGGAACAACCTTGGGTAGGAGGTGGGTTATAAGTTTCACATTTTCCATCCCTAAAAGCTTGCCCAGGTAAACAATATCCAACAGTGTAAACAGGACTTGGAAAACCACCGTCAGTAACTGACTTTGGAGCACAATACCCTCTTGAACTAGACGTCTCGACAATCCACCCATACCCAGAAGGACAACTACCTGATGCAGTTAGTGTTGATCCTAATCGTGATGCGTCAGGGTTATCAGCATAACAAGCTGCTCCGGGAGATGGCCTATGATATCCAAATGGACAAGGGCTTTCACTATAATTGGGATCGGTTGCAGTAAATTGATAATTAGGAACACAATATCCGCCATTTGGCATAAATGGCATTGGAGCCCAGTGATATCCATTACCACAAGCTTGATATTGAGGAGCGTCTCTCTTTTCTTCTATATAACCAAACTTATCAGACAAAGCTTTAAGACGAGCATACGAAGGATCATTTAATAGATTTGGATTTTTATTAATAAGATCGTTAACATACTGAGAATCTTCTCTCGTTGGTTTAATTCTTTCAACTACTTCTTGGTATTTTTGCATATAGTCTGGTCTATTTCTCAAGAAATCTTGATTTATAAGATCAGGTCTAATGGTATTTTGCAATTCTTCTAATCTAATAGTTGGAACCCACCATTGCCTTAAATCTCCGGGAATTACTTCTCCTGCTTTATAAGTCTTTGCAAATTCCTGAAGTTTTTCAATTGTGGCATCGTCTGGTTTTTCAGTCTCCATTTTTTTTAATTCTTGAAACTTTTTTATTTCTTGAACTGTATAAAACCCTTGAGGGTATTTTTCAAAGGACGTTTCGTCAAATTTCTTAAAATCTGCTTCAGGGAAAAGGTCTGCATTAACATATTTTCTAAGTTCATCTCTTGCCTCTCTTCTAGTGCTTGAGTCAATAACTTTACTTACTTCTTCAGAAGTCAAAATTCCCAATGCTTCCGTTGCTTGTAGTCTGTTCACTACTGCCTCTGGAACTGCGGGTCTATTCTCAACATCAGCAACTGTATCAACTGCCAACTCACTAGCAGAAATGGCTTGAATAATTTCATCTGTCACTGCTTCAGGAGCTGCAAAAGCTACTTCTTCCAAAACTAAATTGTGCCTTGATGCTTCTTGATCAATTTCACTTGCGAGATCTTTTACGTCTTGTCCTTTATTATTAATATCTTCCAAATTTTGAGAAATCGTTTCCATGATATTCTCATAGCTTCTAGTCAAAGAGTTTAAAACTCTTACATTCCCTTCTAAAACAACTTCTTGCATTTCAGCCAGCCTTTCACCGGCAAATCCAAGCCTTGTCTTCTCTTTTTCTTGATTATTAAACGTAAGTGCCAGCGTCAAGCCTTCTTCTGCTCTTTTCAAAAAGTAAAAGGGCTCACCCGGAACCATGTCTTTAGTAAAATCAAATAAATAATTGTGTTGATTAAAATTCTTATAATCAGCATCTGTTGAGAGTCCTAATACATTATTATCAACAGAGTAAGTATTCCAGTCATAATATGAAGAAGGGTTTTCAAGAGCAAAAGTAAGTGTGGGAAATACAGAAACTAACAAATAAAAAACGGTAAAAAATATAATTAAGACAGATATTTTTTTCACTATATATAATATATCATGACATTTTAGGCAAATCTGTCAAGCACTATTTTTTTTAAAAAAATAAAGATATACTTTATTATATTATATGACAAGTAAATTTGGCATTTTAGCAATAATAGTTACAGTTTTAATTTTGGCTGGTGGAGCATATCTTTTTTCAAAGCCAGTAGAAATCCCTACTATTTCAGGCTATGAATATTATTGGGGTAATGGTTGCCCACATTGTAAAATTGTAGATGAATTCTTCTCAACTTGGTCAGGAAAAGACAAAATAAATATTAAGAAATTTGAAGTCTGGAGTAATACAAAAAATGCAGAGTTGATGGCAGTGCGTGCTAAAAACTGTAATATAATACGAACTGAAATGGGTGTTCCATTGTTAGTTAAACCTGATGGTACATGCTTAACGGGAGATCAACCAATAATCGAGCATTACAAATCTCTAAATTTATGACAAAAAAGATTGTAACATTTGTTTTTGTTTTGTTTTCACTAATCACTATTCACTATTCACTATTCCCTGCTCCTGCTGGAGCAGTGTGTCCCATTTGTACAGTCGCAGTCGCGGGAGGTCTTGGGCTATCACGCTATTTTGGAATTGATGATTCTATTATTGGTATTTGGTCAGGAGGACTTATGGTCTCACTTACTCTTTGGACAATTGATTGGTTAAACAGAAAGCAGTTTGCCTTTATTAAAAGTCTAAGTAACCAATTAACTAAACTTCTAGTTTTCTTGTTTTGGGTTCTTTTAACTTACCCTCCACTTTTTTGGTCAGGAATAATTGGCCATCCGTTTAATACAATTTTAGGAATAGATAAATTAGTATTTGGTAGTATTCTAGGATTTTTTGCATTTATAGTTGGAGTCTGGGGAGATAAAAAAGTAAGAGAGATAAAAGGAAAGCAACTGTTTAATTTTCAAAAAGTTGTTTTTCCTGTTGTTTCTTTACTTATTGTAAGCTTAGTATTATATTTCTATGGAGGATATTTGTACAAACTATGATAGTTAAAAATTACAAAAATTTACTAGATAAAGTAGAAGAGATTACAAAACAAAAAGAATTGGATTTATCCTCGGGAGAGGACTTATCAATTGGAATAATGAATTTAATTTCAATCGAAGAACATCTATTTTTTACTTCACAAAAAACAAAAGACAAAAAATATTTAGATATTTTAGATGAAGTTCGATTAATGAGAACTGATTTATTAAAAGAGATAATTAAAGACTATGAAGGTGAAGTTTGGTGCATTAGTAAACATTTACTTTCTGCTTCAATGAGATTAATGGAAGTTGGAACCAAAGAATTAAAGAAAAAGAACAAAGATAAGGCTTGGGAGATGTTTGAAAAATCATATAAACTTTATTCCCTGTTTTGGGGATTAAATCTAGGAATTGTTAACACTCCTGACTCAAAAATAAAGATGCCACAAGCAAAACTTAACATTAAAAATGCTTCAATCTTTGATAAATTAGGCAGTCTTGTCCAAAAAGCAATTGACTGTTGTAGAGAATAAAAACTTAAAGAAGTAATCCAAATATAAAAAGGGCTATAGTCATCCAAATAAAATTATTATCTGTTTTTGCAATATATTTTTTTAAATTATAAATAGTCAAACTTAATAAGTAAGATAGAACTAAACCCCTTACAAACAAACTCCCCGATGATGAAACTACCCAAAAAGTTAAGACGGTAAATATAATCTGGAAATTAGTGGTATGAAAAATTAAATTATTTCTTTCATCTTTAGTATCATATAAAAGTTTAGTAGCATCTTTATATTGTCTATTTTTTACAAGTTGCGTCAGCCTAACAGATGTTAACTCTTGAGGATTAAAAACAAAAACATGGAGTAAATGGTCAAGATTAGACATAAACAAGCCAACAAGTCCTCCAACATATAATGGCCAGTAAGAAAAGGAATATAAACTATTAACCAAAGTTAAAAAAATAAAATATGAAAGCCAAAATATAAAATGATTAATAATTTCTTTTTTCATGGCGTTAGCTAAAATCTCATAATTTTATTATTACATATTTAATCGGTAAAAACTTGTACATACATCTTTCCATATACACCATTGTCAATTACCCCAATGCCAACTTTTTTAAACCTAGAGTCTAGTATGTTTTCTCTGTGGCCTTTTGAATTCATTAAGCCTGTGTGAGCAGTTACTGTTGTTGGGGCAAGTGCTAAGTTCTCACCTGCAAATGAATAGTTAATTTTTAGATCGTTTAATCTATCTCCTACATCTTTACCATCTGGCGAAACATGGGCAAAGTATTTTCTCTCCCACATATCTTTAGCATGACTTCTTGCAACCCCACCAAGCGGGGCAAGCTGGACCAATTCTGGAACTGCTAATTTTCTTCGCTCAAAATTAATTTTATTAAACATGTCATTTTCAGCTTTTTCATCAACTGTTAATTTAAAAGAATCCACATCAAGCGGTATTGACTTTCCACTATCAGGATTAACCGTAAAATACGTTAAAGATTCATTTATAACCCCTCCAAATATTTCGTTTATCGCATTTTCAAAAACGGTAGTTTTGTTTAACAGAACACTTCCTATCTCTGATTCGGTAATATCATTTTTTACCTGCGGCTTAATAGGTAATGCGATAAGTAATATTAAAATGGCTGAAACTAATACTAGTCCCTCACCCACTCCTGGAATTATGCCAAGCAAACTATTAATTCTGTGTTTTCTTATTTTTTCTGGAATCTTTTGTATCAAATATCCAAACAAGTGTCCTAAAATAGATTCGAAAAGAATTGCAGCAACCAAAAAACCAATTGCCTTTGCAATTGATAAATTTAAGTCAAAATTTAATTTTAAAAACTCAGATATTGGATTATAAAATCTAAGAGATAAAACAAGTGAGCCAAAAAAGGATGTAAAGTCAGCAAGGATTATCCAAAAACCATGTCTAAAAGCTTCTGAGGCAAAATAAAAAAGTATTGCAATTATTATTAAATCAATATAGTTACCGTTAAGAAGTTGCATCACTTTTTATTTTAACAGATTCTTTCAATTGTTTAAGGCGCCACATGAATAGACGACCTTTTGATTTGGCATTTGTTGCATCTTTTACAAAACTTCTGGCTGATTCCATTAGACCTCTGGGTGTGTTTTTAGCTAGACGCATGTATAACGATTTATGAGGGAGATCATCAAGCTCTTTGGCTAATTCATAGGCATATTTTTGGAATTCACGCGATATATATTTGTCAGTATCCTGAGGGTCAAACTTTTTGGCTACTATATTACCAATTGATTGCATATTTGTTTTATTACGCTTTGTACTATCACTTTTTCTTCTTCTGTAAAGTCTTCTAAAACATATTGTTCTCCTTTAATTCTAGTGCCTAGTGCCTGTTGCCTGTTTTCTATCCCCACTCTAACATGCCAGAAATCTCTAGTGCCTAGTGTCTCATAAATTGAGACTAGTCCCTTGTTTTCTTTAGGACCTTTTCCAAATTGAATTTTGTATTCGCCAAGTTTGATATCAAGATCATCGTGGATAACATACAGATTAGATATAGAGATATTAGGGTATAAAGATATAAAGTGCTTTACAAAAATGCCTGAATCGTTCATGAACACAGTGCTCTTTAGCACTATAAACTTATCTGATTTTAACAAGGTCGGACCCTTTTGCTGATTTGACTTTAAGGGTCTGACCTTTAAAGCATCAATAACCATATGACCCACATTATGCCTTGTATTTTGATATTTGATACCAGGATTCCCAAGTCCAACAATTAATTTCATATGGTTATTCTAACACTAAAGGAACAAAGTGAAAGATTCCGTATTCTTTTTTTATAATTTTGTTTTTCTTTTTAATATATTTGGTCATAATTTTATCAAAACCCTCGCCAACTGGAGCCACTAGTATTCCTTCATCTTTCAGTTGATTAAACAAACCTTCAGGAAGATTGTCAACCCCTGCAGTAACTATTATTCGATCAAAGGGAGCTTTTTCTTTCCAACCCAACTCCCCACGCCCAACCTTAACAGAAACATTATTGAAATTTAACTTCCTTAATCTTTTATTAGCCTCTTTAGCTAGTTCAAAAATTCTTTCAATTGTATAAACTTCTCGTACAAGCTTGCTCAAAACCGCGGCTTGATAGCCTGAACCAGTTCCGATTTCAAGAACTTTATGATTTTTGTTAACATTCAGAAGATATGTCATGAAAGCTACTGTATATGGCTGGGAAATTGTTTGTTGATATCCAATTGAAAGAGCAGTGTCGTCATATGCCAAATTTTTGTATTCCTCTAAAACAAAGTTTTCTCTGGGTATCAAAGACATAGCCTGTAAAACAGCTTTGTTTTTAAATCCATATAATTCCTTTATTTGAGAAATCATATCCCAGAGAAAAACCATTGTCTTTTTAAGCTTTCTTCAAAATTTGTCTTGCAAATTTGCCTAGGAATGGAACTTCCCATTCTTCTCCTTGCCATGCTTTGTAAATAAGCATGAGCCAAAGAACAAAGCTAACTATTCCAACTAATGGAACAAAGATTGCTAAGATTATTGTTAAACCAAGCATTGCCTGTAATGCAAACATACCTACAAAAACTACAATTGATTGCATTGCATGAAATCTAACAAATGGGTCTTTTTCGATTATTAAAAACAAAACTCCAGTAATTGGTCCTAATACATATGCTAATGCTCCCGAAGTTTCTTTTTTAAGTCCTGTAACACTTTTTGTTTCTGCCATAATTAATCACCCCACTTTCATCAATATATAAATTCTACCACAACAAAGGCAATAATCGCATTTCTATAATCCACTTTTAAAAAACTATTACTAAATATCCAATTGCAACTAAAGTATAAAACAACCAAGTCCCCCAAAGAGTAACACTTTCCCACTTTTTAGGTTTAATAAATTTAGGATATATTTTAGGTAATTTAATATAATTTAAATACCAAAGGGCAGGAATATAAAATACAAATGCAAAAATACTAATTACCCCAACTATAGTAATTAATACTCCAGGTTGTGCAAAAGTAATAGTAACAAGGGATGTTAAAATTAAAAAGAGAAGCCATAAGTAATACCAAAATCTAAAACTTTTACCAAAACTTTTGACTTTTACTACAAAATCAGCAAATTGTCTTGCTACTCCATCAACTAGTCCCACCCAAGTATCAATCATAAAGGCAGAGGCAACAAGTAAAAACAAAATTCTACCCCAATAACCCAAACTGCTTTCAAAAAATTGTGCCTGGACAACAGTTATTTTCCAACCTGTTGGGAAAATCCCTTGGGGAAATAAAATTGCATAAGCTAAAAGTGTTGTTAAACCTGCAGTTATGGCGTTAATGGTAACTGCCAAAAACGAATCGAAATTAAGGAAAGTCAGCCATTTATTCCATCTAATTTTATTTTGTTTATTATCTGCAAAAACCAAATCTTTTTCTCCGTCAACTATCAAATTTTTATCTTTTACAAGAAGACCTTTTATTTTTGCAGTATATTTTGCCATTCCTACCCCTTTATCTTTCATCCAATATGAATAAAGTAAATTCAAAAACCCACCCATGCCAGCAAAAGCTATGGCTGTCACCAAGTGGGAAGAATCAGAGGTTTCCCAAGTATTAGGCCATCTAACAGATGTTGGATTAAAAAAAGACTTAAAAAATTCCCCTGCTGTGACTCGAACTTGAGGCTGTAAACTTGAAAAAATTAAACCAAATATAGTGACTGCAGAAACAATTTTCATAAAATTTTCTAATGATTTATAAATTATTTTTGAAAAAAGAAATATTCCAGAAAAACCAATTATTAAAACATATGACCAAAAGAGTGTTCCTCCCCTATCTGTAAATCCCGCAGGAAAACTAGTTAATTCAAAAAGAGCTGTTCCCCCAGCTGAAGCATAACCGCCAAGCCAAAGAAAATTAATAAAACACAAAAGAAACAAAGGATATGTAAAATATTTTCCAAGAGATAAAAATCCACTCCAAATTCCTTTTCCTGTAATTGCAGTATAACGACTTACTTCACGATTTACAAAAAACTGAATTAAAGAAGCAGGAAGAAGAAGTCCTACAAAGGCAAGTCCATACTTTGCAGAAAAATATGGCCACCAAATTAATTCTCCTGATCCTTGTGCAATTGCTGCCCAAACAAATGCAGGGCCTAGCATTAACCACAGCCCCGGCATTTTAGGAAGTCTTTTTATCACTATTTATATATTAGCTATATTTTTTAGCTCTTTCAATGTAGTGGCTTCGTTTACACCTTTATCTTCCCTAATTTTTAAAAACCTTGGAAAACGAAGAGAAAGACCAAGCGAATGTTTTGTACTTTTTGAAATGCTATCTGCTGTAACTTCAACTATAAGTTTAGGTATTGCCCAAACATCAGGAATTAGATCCTTCTGTGCTTCATATTCTTTTGGCTTCTGTTTCGATTCTAATTTTTCCAAGCGCTTTCTAATCTCAACTAACATTTCCTCAGTTAATCCTGTACCAACTTTTGTTAAAGTTAAAATTTTGTCTTTGTCTTTGATGCCTACTAAAATTTTACCCAATCCAAACTGTGCCCTCTTTCCTTTTCCTACAAAGTAGCCCATTACAATGCAATCTAGGGTGTCAGAAAGCCTACCTTCCATACCTTCTTCTTCTTTCATCTTAACCCAATTCCATCCAGTTCTACCTGACACATAGTGACCATTGGCTCGTTTGACAACAACACCCTCAAGCCCCATTTTTAAATACTTCTTATGTAATGTTTTAATTACTTCTGGATCTTTAGTTATTGTATTTTCATCAATTCTCAAAAGTTTTCCGTTCTTAATTATCTTTACCAATTCTTCTCTCCTGTCTACATATGGTTCGTTAATCAGACTTTTTCCATCAACAAGCAAAATATCAAAAACTTGAAACTGTAATGGGATTTCAGCAGAATTCTTTTCTATCTTATGTTTTCTTCTCCTTTGTATTGTTTTTTGAAAATCAACAAACATTTGCCTCTTTGGATCAAGCCCCACTGCTTCAGTATCAAGTATGACTTCGTCACACTTGATAAACTTCCCCACTTCTAATAATTCTGGAAATGTATTTATGTCAATTGCGTTCATGTTTCTAGTGAAGATACGAACAAAATTATCTTTACGTCGGAAATGTATAAAAATACGAAGCCCGTCAAATTTTGGTTCAACTGATACTTCTCCCATTTTCTTAATCATTTCAGTCGTAGAATTAAGACGAGCTGCAAGCATGGGAACGATAGGAACACCTATTTTAGGGCTTACAGCATAAAGCTTTCTTTCTTTAGAAAGCTCAGCAATATAGCCTATATCTGGCCTGATATTATATGCTTCATCTCCAATACCTAAAGCGTCTAAGATCGTCTTTTCAGAAAAACCAAGTCTAAGTTTGCCTACTGGAATTCTGGCAACATATCTTACAGACAAAGAATCTAAGCTCCCAAGGAGCTCTGCAAATTTTTCAATTTTCCTGTCTTGTGATCCATCTCCTGAATAGTTAGCTATTTCAACAAGTATTGAATAAACATCACTAACAGTTACTTCTTTAACTCGTAACTCGTCACTCGTAACCGATAAACTTTCCGCCACATCCCCAACATCACCCATTTGTTTATATATTTTGGTTACAGTTTCTAAGTCTTTATCGTATGTAATAGAAATTGCGCGTAAGACCATTTTTTCAGCCAAGTTTAAAAGTACTCCTTCGTAGTTAGGTGCTAAGATTCCAAGAGACAAGTAAACAACTTCTTTGATCTCCAATCGTGAAGTTTCCTTAAACAATTCTTTTAATATGGCAGTAATCTCAAGTCTTGAAGCTGTTTTTTCCAACTTTTCAAAATATAAAGATAGTTTATTAAATAGCATGCCTAATAAGGCATTATACTCCACGAGTAACCATATATGAAGAAAAGAAAAAGTAGGCAAATGCGACCATTGCTATAAAAAGTATTCCAAAAAAGATGCTAATTAATCCACTCCATTCTTCATGCGCACATTTATAAATTCCCTCACCCATTAAAGTTAAACCAAACAGACTTGGTAAAACCAAGATCATATATATAAATTGTGGGTCAGTTGATTTCATTTTTATTTATCAATCATATTGTCATTTATTTGCAATGACATATCTTGACGCCTTTGTACTTCCCTCTTTTCTTATTATGCCCTTTTTTTGTAAGGACTGTAAATCACGAAGAATAGTATCTTCAGACACCATTGGTATTAATTTTTTAAGTTCAACCATTGGCGCTCCCCCCTGATCTGCTATATATTCCATAAGTCTCATTTGACGCTCAGAAAGTGCAATTTGTTCACCAAATTTAACTTTTAGTCTAGTGTCAAGTGATAATTTTCTGACTTTTTCTTTAATCTTATTCATTTCAATAGCCACTACTTCCGTAAAATATTCAAGCCAAGGAGTTAAATCACGAGATGCAATATTTTGTGATTCTTTGTCTACTTTAAAAAGTGCATCATAATAACTAGCTAGGTCAGAATCAAAATTTTCTTCTAACGAAAAAAATCTTTTAATATCAAATTCTTCCTTCATTAAAAGAAGTTGTGTAAAAGCCCTTACACTTCTTCCGTTTCCTTCAACAAAAGGGTGAATTGCAACTAAAACATAATGAGAAATGGCAGCACGAAGTACTGGATGAATTTCTTTTGCGTCTGCGGACGTAAGCCAAACAAAAAAATCATCAATTAAATATGGTACTTCAACAAATGGCGGAGGTTTTAATATTACTTTATCTGTTCCCTCCTCTTTAATAATTACTTGAGTTTTTCTAAAAACTCCAATTTTTTCAGGAGAAATAATTTTCTCAACTGTAGCTTTATGAATATCAAGCAAGGAATTTGAATTTAATTCTCCTTTTTTGTAGACTAGTTCATCAAGCAAGGTCATCACATTTCTGTAATTAATTACTTCTTGGATATCTCTTGGTCTTCCATATACTTCCTGTCCTTCAAGAATTTTTTTTGTTTGCAAAAGATTTAATTCATTTCCTTCTATGTGTGTTCCATGATGGATAGTTCTTGCAATTGCATCGCTTTGAAACTGTTTTTCATAGGAAGGAACAAGAGGAGCATTTTCAATTACTTCTTTAGAAGCTTCAATTACACCAATATTTTTTAAAATTTTGTTGGATATCTGATATCGTGGAGAATACATAATATTATATTACTGCAAATCTTGCGGAAAATAAAGAAGGTT
>JBBTZT010000002.1:124629-128314 GCA_038061225.1 Patescibacteria group bacterium | reverse complement strand
TTCGTCTGCTGAAGTTATTATTACTTGGTGATCATTAAAAGTTTGCATTACAGTTTCTCTGTGGTTATGATCCAACTCCGAGAAGATGTCGTCAAGTAGTAAAATTGGTTTTTCAGCGCCAGCTGCCGATCCTTTCGTAATTTCTTCGATAAACGCCATTTCTGCTAGTTTTAAATATAAAATTTGCATTCTTTGTTGTCCCCTTGAACCAAAACTTGCTAAATCACGACCTTCTTGCAAGAAAAGGATATCATCTCTGTGTGGCCCAACTAAAGTCGTGCATGAAGCTATCTCTGCATCTTTATACTGCTCAAGTCTTGATTCACTAATACTTGAAGCATCATATACTAAATTGCATTTATTTTTTGAATTTATGAATTCAATTAACTCTCTGCGTTTTGTAGAAATGTAATCCCCATTCTTAATTAGTAATTGATTCCAGAAAATAAGCCCACTTCTTGGTACTCCATTGTCTCTAATTTGCATTAAAAGTCTATTTCTTTGTCTAACTCCTTTCTCATACGATCCAATTGACCTTCTGTATTCCCTATCAGTAAGGGATAAAACAGTGTCTAAAAAATTACGGCGAAGGTGAGGACCATCTGTTATAAGTTCTAAGTCTTGTGGGGCAAATAGAACTGTTTTTATATTACCTGTAAAATCAATTAGTCTTCTTGGTACCCCATTGACCAAAAGTCTCTTTTTTGGCCATCCTGACTCGTCTTTTGTTAAAATTACTTCCAAGCTTTCTGTACTAACTCTAGCAATTTTTTCTTCATATTTAATACACTCCGCTTCAACTCTTGCTTTAAAACTTTTCCCCAAGGAAAGAAAAACAATTGCTTCTAAAATATTTGTTTTTCCTGTAGCATTTTCTGCATTTATGACGTTTATTTCCTGGCTAAATACAAGTTCTTTTTTACTAAAATTTCTAAAATTAGATAGTGTTAATTTTAAGATCATACAAACCTTAAAATACCCCATCCCACTCCCAATGTAAATAGAGTTGAAGGAATGTTAGCAAGAATTATAATTAAATATTTAAATCTAAAATTATTAAGTAGTATTCGTGCTGTTAAAGATGAAAAGATAGGTCCACCTATTGCTCCAATCAAAAAAGTTCCTAGTATTTTTCCATGATGAAAATATTTTTTTAAGTATTTATTCTCATTTCTCTGTTCTTGTTTTTCTATATCTTTTGCAAATGGAAAGAACTTCTCATGAGAAAAAATATATAAAAATAAACAAGCAAAAAATGTACCAAATAAGTAAAGTTGTAAGAATGTTTCGATTGGGTTTTCTTTTAAAATGGCATTGACAGTGTTTACTTTAGATAAAACAAAATAACCTCCCAGAATAAAAACTGCAACCAGATGAATCCAGTGAAAATGAGAATGTTTTAGTATTACTTTTGGCATTCTGGACAATAATAAGTTCCTCTTCCTCCTAAGAAAAATTTTTCTATTCTATTTATTTTACATGATTTGCATATTTGACCTTCATTTCCATAAACCAAACTATGATTTTGATATTCTCCCTCTTTTCCATCAGGTGTAACAAAGGCAAGTTCTGATGCTCCACCATATTTAAGCCCTGCTTTTAAAACAGATTCTATTGCTTCATAAAGTTCTGTTGTTTCACTTAAACTTAAACTTGAAGCAGAACGTCTTGGGCTAATTCTAGAAAGCCAAAGTGCATCGTTTGCATAAATATTTCCAATTCCTCCAATTTTTGACTGATCCATTAAAAGGACTTTAATATTTCTTTTTGATTTAGAAAGTAAATTAAAAAAATATTCTAAGGTTAAATCTTTAAGTGGCTCGGGGGCGAAATTATTATTTATAGCGGAGCTGGATCTCATTAATTCTTCACTCTTAATTATTTTAATCCACCCAAATTGTCTAACATCGTTATAATACAAATCACCGTCATTTAAATGGAATATTAGATGTGTATGTTTTCCATCAAGTCCTCCAATTACTTTTTTGGATAAATTATTTAATTTGAGTTTTGAGCCACGATAAATAAGTTGTCCTGTCATTTTGACATGAATCATAATTGAATAATCGTTCTCTAGATCAATTGAGAGTTGCTTTGCAAATCGTCTAATGCCTATTATTCTAGTGCCTAGTGCCTTGCTAGCATCAAATTCATATTTTTTATTTCTTATCTCTAATTTCTTAATTACTGATCCAACAATATATTTCTCAAGTTGTAGTTTTATTGTCTCAACCTCTGGAAGTTCTGGCATATTTATTTAATTCTACTTTCTACAAACTGCCTCATTTCTTTCTTGAATCTTTCTTTACTAAACTTTTTTGCATTACTTAAAAGAGCTTTTTTATCCCACTTAGTCGTTTCAATTTTATTAATTGCCATCTTTAATGATTCTTCTGTTATTTCATCAATAAATACTCCAGTTTTTCCACTGATTATTGATTCTTTAAAACCTCCCCCATTAAAAGCAACAACTGGAGTTCCTGCCGCTTGCGCTTCAACAACAGTCATTCCAAAATCTTCGTCTTTCGCAAGAGCAATAAATCCTTTTGCTTTGGCATAAGTTTTATAAAGTTCGTCATCAGTTAATCTTCCTAAAAACTTAACCTTATTACTTTTTAATTCAAATCTTTCGCCTTCACCTGCTATATAAAGTTTTTTATTTAGTTTTGTAAATATATTAATAGCTTCTTCGATTCCTTTAGACCCAACCTGACGAGATGCAATAAAATAGTAATCTTCTCTTGCAATATCTTTTGTTTGATTAATAATTTTTTCAACTTCTATTGGAGGATAAATAACTGTTGACTCTTTTCTATAATATTTCATTATTCTAACTGCAACATTTTTAGAATTAGCAATCCAGTTATTTATTTTTTGAGCAGTATTAAAGTCATAGATTCTCATGAAATGACTAACTATAGCTGCATATATTTTTACGGGCCAATATTTAGTAAATCCAACGGACATCTCATATCCATAAAGCCATCTAGGAGGTGTATGGCAATATGCGATTACTTTTGTATTCTTACCCATCCTAAAGCCTCTTGTTATGTACCAACTACATGAAGTTATTACTAAATCATAATCTGAAAAATCAAAAGATCTCCAAATAATAGGAGTTAAAAATCTTAATGGACTATATAATCTCCAAATCTTAAGTAGTGGTGCAAGCCAACTTTCAATTATTTTGACATTTTTAAATTCTTTGTCTGCAGTTGAATTCTTTATTCTAAAAGCAGTATAAATTGGAGCATTAGGATACATCTCAGAAAGAGTTTTTAATACTCTTTCAGCTCCTCCAAATTCTTTTAAATAATCATGTACTAATGCAACTTTCATTTTAAAAAAGCAATCCTTGTTTCTCTTTTTCTATTCTCTCGCCTAGTGCTTTTATTCTAGCAGTTAAAGTTTTAAATCCATATTGTTCAAATAATTTTAATACATTTTCCGAAACAAGATTCCATTTATCAGAACTTTTAATATCTAATTTAATTGGTACGTCGCGAACTATTGTTGCCAGTTTATATGACAAATATGCTGATTCTTTGCCGCTTATTAACTTAGCTTTTAATTTTTCAGGAATATCTTTCATGTGTTCATAAATACCAATTAAAGTCTTGTATTTGGATAAAAGAGCAGATGCTGTTTTGGGTCCAATTCCATTAATTCCAAAATAATTGTCAGA
>JBBTZT010000002.1:0-124529 GCA_038061225.1 Patescibacteria group bacterium | reverse complement strand
AAAGAGCAGATGCTGTTTTGGGTCCAATTCCATTAATTCCAAAATAATTGTCAGAAGGATCACCAACCAAAGCTTTATAATCAGGTATTTGAGCTGGCATTACGCCCAGCCTTTCTACTGTTTCTTTTTCCGCAAAAATTTTGCCATTTGCAAGTCCTCCTATTGGCATGAAAAGTTTGATATTTTTTGAATCATCAACAAGTTGTAAGATATCACGATCTCCAGTAACGATAACAGTTTCAGAGATATAGGGATATTGAGATATAGAGATATTAAGAGCAACTTTAGTTGCTATCGTCCCAATTACATCGTCCGCTTCAAACCCTGATTTTGAATAAACAGGAATATTTACAGACTCCAAAAAATCGCGGGCTTTTTGAAATTGTAAAATTAGATTGTGATCGGTTTCAGGTCTTTGGGATTGATATGTTGGTAAAAGTTTATTTCTGAAGGTTGGTTCTTTCTCATCAAAACAAAAAATAATATGTGTTGGTTTTAAGTTTTCTACAATGTTAATTAAGATTGAAACAAGACCATAAAGAGCATTTATTGCTTCCCCGTCTTTAGTTGTTAACGGTGGAATTGCATGGAATGCCCTATGCATAATTGCATTCCCATCAAAGATGACAAGTTTAGAATCCATAGGTTTATTTTATCACCTCAAACTGAATTCACATATTTATGAAGAACTGAAGATGCAAGTGTTTGGTATGGAATACCTTCTTCAATAGCCTTATTCTTTAACTTAAAATAAGTTTTTGCTGTTACTCTTAAATTAATATTCTTAATTTTAGCCAGTGTATTTCGTGCAGCTTCTTCTAGTTCAAGTTTAACTTTCTTGAAATTTTTAACACGAACCAACTTGCCTTTTTTGAAGGCTTTAAGTATTTCTTTTTCCTCTTGATCTAGTTTAATATATTTCATTTTTTTAAATATTTTTTAGTTAATTCTCTGTCTGGATATACAGTTTTTAAAAATATTTTTTCATCATCTTCTACAAAAGCTACAAAATATGCATATTCATTAATTTCAACTATAACTACTTTTTGATTTGGATATTTAGTTTGGTTGGGATGGTCAAAAGCATCTAGAATTTTTTTATTTGTTATTGCTTCTGAAACCTCTTCAAACGAGATATCACGTTCCTTTTTTATCTTCTCATTTTTATCTTTGTTCCAATCAAAGTACTTCACGATTAATAATATGACAATGTATATTGTTTGTCAATATGGTATTATTAAATCATGGGTATTCAAAAGTTTAAAAACTATTTTTTAAAACACAAAGAAAAAATAATTAAATACTCTATGATCTTTGGATCAATTTTGATAAGTGGAGTTATTATTTATTTCAGAAATGAACTAGCTAAACTTCAGGACTTTGGAGTACTTGGAATATTTTTAATTAATTTAGTAGGTAGTGCAACCATAATCATACCCGCTCCATCGCTTGTAGCCACATTTGTGGGGGGATCTATTTACAATCCTGTAGTAGTAGGTCTTTTTTCAGGAATAGGTGCCTCAATTGGCGAACTAACAGGATATCTCGCTGGATATGGAGGTTCAGCTGTAATTGAGGAAAATAGTAAATATAAAAGGATTGCAAAATGGATGAATAAAAATGGATTTATCACAATACTAGTTTTAGCAACTATTCCTAATCCTATTTTTGATCTTTCAGGAATATTTGCTGGGGCAACACATTATTCGCTTAAAAAATTCTTTCTTGCAGTCTTAATGGGTAAGACCGTCAGATTTATTGGAATTGCCTTACTGGGAAATAGCTTTTTCTAGCATTAAATTTTTTTCTCCATTTTGCTTTTTGCCAACAATTTTTTCAAATTTTTCTTTATCAATTGTTTCTGTTTTAAGTAGCGCTTCAGCAACTTCATCAAGTTTTGCTTTATGTTTTTTAATTAATTTCTCTGCCATTTTTAAACCATTGTCCATAATTTTTCTGACCTCGTTATCAATTTTTTCTTGTGTTCTTGGTGCAACTGCATTTTCTTGATAAAATTCAGTTTGTCCAAATTCTCCAGCGGCTGAATCTGGTCCATAATTAACAGGGCCCATCGCGCTCATTCCCCATTCAACAACCATGGCTCTTGCAATTCTTGTTGCGTTTGCAATATCACTTGAAGCTCCTGAGGTCATTTCATTAAATATGAATTGTTCTGCTGCCCTACCTCCAAGCATGGCTGTAATCTGATCCAGAAGTCTTGTTTTGGTATCATGGGTTCTATCCCCAGATGGTGGAATTAAAGTATGTCCCAAACTCATACCACGAGCTACAATTGAAATTCTGTGAACTGGATCCATCCCTTTTGTATAATGGGTAACAATAGCATGTCCCGCTTCATGATATGCAGTAATTTTTTTATCTTCCATGCTTTGAAGCCTCTTTTTGGCGGGTCCTAGTTTTACTTTTGTTGCCGCTTCCTCAACGTCTAGCATGTCTATTTCTTCTTTTTCACTTCTACCTGCTTGAATGGCTGCTTCATTTAACATGTTTTCAAGGTCTGCTCCCGAAAAACCTACCGTTCTTTCTGCAATCTTTTCCCAATTAATTTTCTTGCCAAATCTTTTACCTTTGGCATGAATTTTCATAATATCAAGTCTTCCTTGTTTATCAGGCATGTCTAAAGTTACTCTCCTGTCAAACCTACCCGGACGAAGAAGAGCAGGATCTAATAAATCGCCCCTATTGGTTGCTGCGAGAACCATAATAGATTCATTTGGAGTAAAACCATCCATTTCAACTAAAATTTGATTTAGTGTTTGTTCTCTTTCGTCGTGTCCTCCAACAAGACCACTTCTTCCTCTTTGACGTCCAATTGCATCTATCTCGTCTATAAAGATAATTGATGGCGCTTGCGCTTTAGCTTGCGCAAACAAGTCACGAACGCGAGAGGCTCCAATTCCTACAAGCATTTCCATAAACTCAGAACCAGCCATAGAGAAAAATGGGACATTAGCTTCGCCGGCGACAGCTTTTGCAAGTAAAGTTTTTCCAACGCCTGAGGGACCAAATAAAAGTACACCTTTTGGAGTTCTTGCTCCAATCTTTTTGAATTTTTCAGGATTTTTCAAAAAATCTACTACTTCTATTAGTTCTTTTTTGGCTTCATCAACTCCTGCAACATCTGAAAATTTTATATCTTGTTTGCCTTTAGCAAAGATTTTAGCTTTACTTTTGCCAAATGAAAAAATATCTTGTGCTCCTCTTGTTTGAGATTTCATCATGTAAAAAAACAATCCTCCAAAAATGATAATAGGTAAAACAATACTAAAAATTTCTGACACGGCCTTAATTAATGTTTGATCTATGATTGCAAAATTTAATTTAGTAGGATCAATATCTGCTTTTTCTAAAAGATCTGTAAAACTTTCACCTTCTTCTTTAACTGCTGTTTTAACTCCCCCACCTTCACTTGCGGTGTAGGTCAAGAGAATATTATCTTTTTCAATAGCTACCTTTTCTATTTTTTGATCTTTAATGTCATTTAAAGCCTGGGAAAGATCAATTTTTGAGTCAATTGGTTCTCCAATTCCTAAAAGAGAAAGTATTGGTGGAAGAAAAAAAAGAACAAGTAAAATCCCAAACACTAAAGTCCAAATGTTTACTTTAAATTTAACTGTTACTTGTTTTTTAACAGGTTTTTTCTTTTCATCTAATGTAGGTTTCATGCTTTACGATTTTACCTTACTTTTGTCCCATTTTCCACATTTTCCTGAAGTTGGAAAATATGTGGTCTATCATCTCCAGCCGCCAACATCATGCCATTACTATAATCTCCCTCTGAACCAATCTTTTTTGGGGCTATATTAACCACAAACGGAAGTTGCTTTCCAATCAATTCCTCTGGTTTATAATGTTTCATAACTCCAGCAAAAATAATTCTTTCACCAATTTCTTCCCCTAAATCCACAGTCAATTTCATTACCCAATGGCTCCACTCTGGAACAGTAGCTTCAACAACAGTCCCCATTCTAATATCAACCTTTTCAAAATCTTCAAAGCTTATTGTGTCCATGAGTATATAATATCACATAATACTTATTTGTATCTTGACAAATTACAAATGTTTCAATATAATCATTTGTAATATATGAACTTACAAACCTACAAGACTACTTTAAGTCGATCCAATCAAACTGCAGTCCCAGCTTATATCATAAGTAAATTAGGCTTAACAGCAGGCGATAATTTAATTTGGAATCTTGACCCTGTATATAAAACTATAAAAATAAAACAAGCACCTAAGGACTGGGGTGAATATCTAAGCGGTTTAGGAAGTGGAACATGGAAAAATATAGATGTTGAAGAGCATATTAAACAAGGAAGACAAGATAGAGTCTTTAAATAGAAAATTAAAATGAAATCACCTGTTTTTTTAGATACATCATGCTTCATATATCTTTTAGAAAAACATCCAAAATATTTTGAGATTATAAAACCGATATTTACAATGCTTTCAATTAACAAAGCTGTAGCATTTACATCACTAATCACTGTTACAGAAGTGCTAACAAAACCGCTCCAAGATAAAAACACAGTGCTTGTAGAAAATTGCTTAGAAGCCTTTTCTGAAATTCCAAACTTAGATGTTGTTAGACCTAACTACAAAATTGCGGTCGAGGCAGCTAAAATAAGGGCTGAGTATAATCTAAACTTACCAGACGCCTATCAACTTGCTATAGCTGTTGACACAAAATGTAAAACTTTTTTGACTAATGATAAAAAGTTAAAAAGATTTAAAGAAGTAGAAGTAACTACTCTTGATGAGTTGATTTCAAAGTAACCCTATTTTTTCTTTAACTTCCAAAACTGTTTCTGATGCAATTTTTCTAGCTTTTTCTGCCCCACTTTTAATTACTTCATCTACATAAGAAGTTTTGTGTTCTAACTCTTTCCTTTTTTCTTGTATTGACCTAAGTTCTTTATATATAGCTTCTGCCAGTTCTGTTTTAAGTTCTCCGTATTTAATCCCATTATTCATATAGCTTAATTCATAATTCTTGCGTTTATCAATTCCTTCAAAAAGTTCTACAAATTTTAATAAATTGGCAACTCCTCCTGTTGTTGGAACTACCTCCCCTTTTCCTGAATCAGTTGGAGCTCCAGCAAGTCTTTTTTGGATAGTTTTTAAATCATCAGTTAAATTAATATAACTTCCTTCAATCGATTTACTCATTTTTCCTTCACCTGAAAGTGATGGAATATATTCACCATTAGTTGCAAATCTAACCGGCTCTGGAAATTTTGTACCATATGTATCATTCATCTTTCTGGCAATTTCTCGTGCTACTTCCAAATGTGGTTCTTGGTCAATACCAACAGGAACAAGACTGGCTTTATAAATCAAGATATCAGCTGCCATTAAGATTGGGTAATTAAGTAGTGCAACTGTGGAAGCGTTTGGGTATTGTTTAATTTTATCTTTATAAGTTGGTAAATGCTGCATCCTAGCAAGACTTACAACTGTTGAAAACAAATAGAAAAGTTCTGTGTGTTCAGGGATATGTGATTGTATAAAAATTGTTGATTTTTCTGGATCTAGGCCAATAGCTAAATAATCTAAAACTACATTTCTAATGTTATCTAATAGTTCACTTTTGTTATATGGAGTAGTTAAAGTATGAAGGTCTGCAACCATATATAAAGTCTCAAGATCACTTCTATTCTGTAATTCAAGCATACCTTTTACTGCCCCCAAGTAGTTTCCTAAATGTAGCCTGCCTGTCGCCCTAACACCTGACAATACTCTTTTTTTCATATTAATAAATATAGTTTAACAGAAAACAAAAAATCCGCCATTAAAAGGTGGAGTTTTTCTTCTTGTTGCGGGGCTGGGAGTTGAACCCAATCTGTGAGATTATGCTAACTGTAATCTCTAATTACTTAGAGTGCCGGACTATATTATCACCTCGTCAAACGAGGGCTCGGCGTGTAGTCTCTAGAGGGTCAATTCGCCAGCTGGCGAACGACTTCCCTCGGGATTGACCAAAATTAATTGGTGTTCCCCGATATAGCCAAGTTCTCTTTAAACATTATTGTTTAAAGGGCCCATATTTATTTAAGCCTCACGTGCAGCCGTACACTACCCCGCATGTAATTGTGAGCAATTATAAATTGTAAAGAACAACTACAATTATACCTTCAAAATTCATATTGGTCAATTGTTTTTGAACTACCATATATAGTATAATTTATATGATGGCGAAATCAAAAGAAAAATTGGAAGCAATCAAACTCAGACAATCTGGTAACAGTATCAAATCCATCGCCAAAAAATTAAGCGTCTCTCCTGGATCTGTAAGTGTATGGTGCAAAGATGTTAAACTTTCTGCTACACAATTAAAAACTTTAGAAAATAATTCACACGACCCATTTTACGGTCGTCGCCTTCAAAATTCAATTATGCAGAGAAAAATTAAAGAAGATAAAATAATAAGACTTTTAAACTTGGGAAAAAATGAGATAGGAATTATTAATAAAAGAGAACTTTTTCTAGTCGGAATTGCTCTATATTGGGCAGAGGGATTCAAAAAAGATAGTCAAGTTGGTTTTGCAAACTCGAATTCTGATATGATTAATTTATATATAAAATGGTTAGAAATCTGTTGTAATGTAAAAATAAATGATCTTTTGCCGAGAGTAACCTTAAACATTTCACACAGGCACAGAGTTAACAAAATACAAGAATACTGGTCAAAAGTAACAGGTATATCTATGTCGCTATTCAAAAAACCTTTTTATCAGAAATCAGAATGGAAAAAAGAATATACGAATCAAAATGAATATTATGGAGTCTTGAGAATTAAAGTTAGAAAGAGTCTAGATATGCTCAGAAAAATACATGGTTGGATTGAAGGCTTAGCAAATGCTAAAATACAGCACTAAGGCAGGATAGCTCAAGGGTGGAGCAATCGTTTCATAAGCGATCGGTTATCAGTTCGAATCTGATTCCTGCCACACTAGAAATTATTTAAACAATTCCAGCCATTTCCTCCAATTTGGCTTTGGTTTTACTTCTTCTTCCTCAGGGATTTGGGGGGCAAGTTTTTTAACAATACTAGCCTCAGGTAAAATAATAATTATCTCCCCTTCCTTAGCAAGCCCAAGTTTATCGCGAAGCTGTTTTTCAATAAATTCTTCGCTTTGAGTTACTTCTAATTGTTCTGCTAACTTTTTATTTTCCTCATTTATTTTTTCGAGCTTGACTTTTGTTTTTTCAATTACAGTATTACCTTCTTTTATTCTTTTTAAACTTTTTATTAATGATGAAGCTAAAATCATAAATATTATAACTGCAGCTACTAACCCCATAATATTGACTATTTTTTTATTCAATGTATAATATCCCTTCTAAGAACTATTACGACATTAGTCGAATATAATTCTTAAATTATATTATGACACAGGATACTGTTAAAAGTTTACTCCCTAAATTTATTTCAGATTTAGGCAATAAAGGTAGATCTCCAGCAACAATACTTGCTTATAGATCTGACCTTGAGCAATTATTGGAATACTTAACAAAAAATTCAATTGCTACACCTAACCAAATCAAATCTAGCGATCTAGATTCATTCAGAGATGCTTTGTTATCTCAAAAATTCACACCAAAATCAGTTTCCAGAAAGTTAAACGCAGTAAAAACTTTTTTCAGATGGATGGTTGAGAATTCATATTTAACTACTGATTTGTCAAAAAGTGTTTCTCATCCAAAAGTTGAAGTCTCGTTGCCTAAGTTTTTAACACCAATTGAATACAGGGCTCTTCGTGACGTAGTTAAATCTGATTCTAGAATTTCTGCCATGATTGAACTTATATTGCAATCTGGTCTTAGAATTTCTGAGGTTGCCAATATAAAAATGGCTAATTTAACAGATAGTCAAATTAAAGTTGAAGGTTATGCAACACAACCTGAAAGAATAACTCCTCTAAATAAACCCGCAAAAGACGCATTGGATAAATATTTAGCAGATAGACCAAAAATAGAATCAGAATATATTTTTATAAGTAAGACTGGAAAACCACTAGCAGTTAGAAATATTCGAGCATCTGTTGACAGATTTATTCAAAAAGCTGAACTTCCAAAATATTCTGTCAATGATTTAAGAACTACTTTTATAGTTGAAAATATTAAAAATGGAGTCGACCTGATTTTAATATCACAAGTTACAGGACACAAAAGACTTTCAACTACAGAAAGATATTTAAGTTTGGCAGGTGTTTCTGAATCTGGTAAAAAACAAGCATTAGTTGAGTTGTAATTCTCCTTCATGTTAGAATGCCGTATATGGCTAAGCAGAACGAAATTTGGAAAGGCGTTTTCAGTGGTGTTGACCTCAAAGAGAAAATCCCGCAAATAGTTAAAGAACTATCTGAAAAAACTAGTTTCATTTCTGATAAGTTACTCAGCACAAGTTCTTGGTGGAGTGAATCAACAGGAATTGGTGCGTTTCATTTTAATGGAATGTTTGAAGGCAACAAAGCAATTTTGAAAATTCAAGGTGTTAAACCAATAACAAGCGAGGTCTTTATGATAAATTCATTTGCTAAACAAAATAAAAGTAAAATTATAAGACCACCATATGTTTATGCAAGTTTCCCGTGGGATGACAAAAAGGGATATGAAGCCTTCGTCCTTGAAGATGTCGGCACTAATTTAGTTGTTTCTCCACCCACCAATGAGGAATCTGTTAAAAAGTTTTTTGAATATTATAAAGAATACCGATCTAATTGTAGAAATAACCCATGGTTAGAAAAGTCGGATGTTCAAGTAAACGAAGTTATAAAACAAAGATTTAATCAGTGGATAGAAGCAAGTTATAAAGTTTTTCCAAACCATCCGCTTAGAGAAAATGGTGACGAAAAACTGATTAGGCAAGCTGTTGAAGTCTTAGTTAATAATCCTAAGTGGTTAAATCTCGAATTTGCACACGGGCATTTTTCTGCACGTGATTTATTTAGAGTCGATAATCAAATAGTGGTACTTTCAAATTTGTACTGGTCATGGCGAACACCCTGTTATGATTTGGTCTTCGCCCACCACTGGTTTATGTACGACTTAGCTGGCGTTGATGGGATTAAACCTAAGTATGTCGAAGACCAAAGAAACATTTGGATTAAAAATATGGAAAAAATAGCCAAAGATAAAACTTTATTGAAGTATGCACTACTTGAGAGAGCTGCCGCAGGGTTAAACCTAGATGCTTTAAGTATTGACATTAAAAAACCTATCAGTAAGTATTTAGTTGATAGAACGAGAGAGATTACGACAGAGCTAATTAAAGAATTGTCTTAATTTCTTCATCTAATGATCTTACAAAATCTTCATAAACTTTAATTTCAGAATATTTGAGTTCAGAAAGTGCATTCTCATGTTTAACTCCCCTGAAATGTTTATTCATTTCAATAAGTTTTGCCTTGTACTCATTTCTTTTTTCAATTAAACTTTTTAGTCTGTTTGTTTTATTCATTTTTAATTTGTGGGCCTGAATGGAGTCGGACCATTATCTCGAATTTATAAGATTCGCGTCCTGACCGCTGAACGACAGGCCCAATCGCTGAATTATATCAAATTAAGATTACTTTTTCTTTGAAGTGAATGATTGAGGCATATGTTCCCAATCTCTATTTTTCCTAATTTTGATATTTTTGTCCCAGATAGCCTGAAGAGCAGACATGTCTATTTTGTTTTTCTTTGCAAAACCTAAAAGTCCAATCATATCCTTCGGGAAGCAAGCTCCACCAAATCCCCCATCTCCATCTGGTCCAGGAACTCTTAGATGTGTGCCAATTCTAGGATCAGCTTCTACTGCTTTATATACATCTTTATAATCAATTTTTAACTTTTTACTCAAAACATAAAATTCATTTCCTAATAAAACTTTGGAAGCCAAAATTAAATTACTCATATATTTAATTAATTCTGCTTGTGTCACATCAACAATAAAATAAGGTTGATCTTTAGATAATATTGTTTTATATAATTCTTTTACCCTATCACCTATACGCTTTTCGCTAACACCTATTACTGTTCTTGATGGATGTAAAAAATCATAATTAGCTTTATTTTGAGTTAAAAATTCAGGATTCATGGCGAAATTAACTTTAGGATATTTCTTGGCCATCTTGGCAGTAGTTCCTGGAAGTGATGTTGATTTTAATATAATAATTTTCTCTGTACCCTCTACTTTTTTGGCAACAGTTGAAACTACTTTTTCAACTATACTCATATCCATTGCAGAATAATCAGAAAACATTGGGGTTGGAACGCTGACAAAAATAAACTCTGATTTTTCGATTACTTGATCAAAAGTAGAACTACCAGTTTTATATTTGTCATACCACAATACTTCATTTTTTGACGATTTAGAAAATCCTAAACCTGTAGCCTGCCCTACAAACCCATAACCAATAATTCCAATTTTATTCATAGTTTGAAGGATACCATTTAAAGTTTCGCTCGTCTAGTGATTTCTGCATCTACAAGTCTTACATCTCTTCCATTTTTAAGTCTGCTCATCTCTTTAATTATTTCTGAAGTTCTTTCGTTTTTCATTTCATTAACTTTCTTCATATCAAGTGTCGTATCTAATGAAAATGGCGGTTGAGGTTGATTATTAACAATTGTTTTTACATATGCATGAAATCTTTCTACATTTAAGAGATCATCTTCACCAAATGTTGGGGCAAATTCATGTTGTAAATAATTGGCATCAGTTACACCTACTCTAAATGATATTTTTGTACCTACATTTCCAAAAACTGCATTCTTTACTTCTTCTTCCATCTGCCCTATAAACTGATTGGCAACTGTTAAATTTAATTTATATTTTCTAGCCTCTGATAAAATTACTGCAAAATCAGGCGTTGCAAAATTTTGAAACTCATCAACATAGAGGTAAAAATCACGTCTTTTGTCTTCTGGTGTATCACTTCTACTCATTGCTGCCATTAAAATCCTAGGGACTAGGATAAGCCCTAAAAAGTTTGAGTTTTCTTCACCCAGCTCTCCTTTGGCAAGATTAATTAAAAGTATCTTTCCATTATCCATAACATCCCTGAACGAGAAAGAAGATTGAGATTGTCCAATAATATTTCTAATCATTTTGTTGGTAACAAATCTTCCAAATTTAGATGTAATGTAGTCCAAAACCTCTGATTTATGAAAATCTGAAGTTTGAGCTATCTGATCTGTCCAATAACGTCTTATAATTGGATCTGTAACCTTAGGAAGTAGTTCTTGAACATATCTTGCATCAGTTAAAACTCTCATTAATTCAACAAAAGTAGCTCCAGGCTCTGACATAATTGTAAGCATGGCATTTCGCACTGCGTGCTCAAATCTAGGACCAACAATACCTGTTTTATACGGGTCAAAAAGCTTATACATCATATTTATAATTGACGAAGCTATAAAATGTTTTTCATCTTCAGTTTTGGCTTCCATTAAATTTAGGCCCATTGGTCTTTCCGTATCTGATGGTCTAAAATAAATAACATCTTCAGCTCTCTCTGGAGGAATAAGTTTTAAAATATCTTCAACAGCATCACCATGGGGATCCATAAAACAGATGCCACGACCAGAATTGATGTCTTGCATAATCATACTTTTTAAAAGTTCTGTTTTTCCAGTACCTGTTGCTCCAATGATAAACATATGTCGCCTTCTATCATCATCTCCTATAGCAATTTCTCTTGTTACACCTCTATAGATACTTTTACCTAAATAAAGACCTTCTTCAGGAATCTCTGCTGGCGCTGGAGCAGTTTTACTATGTAACCAGTGAATATGTGGCGTTGTTATTTGTCTGTTTGGAAAGTGAAAAAGTGTTGCAAGCTCTTCTGAATTTAAAACTGAAATATGATTTTTTAAGATATTAAACATTGGTTGGTAGCGATACAAGAAATCTTGCATGAAACCACCTTTGTTGTAAATTTTTCTACTACCTAAACTGTTATATTCCCCTGCTACTTGACTGAGTGAAGAAACAATATTATCAAGATTCATTTTTGCTTTTTCTTTTGTAGTTGAAGCAACAATAATTCTAATTGAAGTTTCATACCCTACTTTACTTATTTTATTTTCAATAGCTTCTAAGGCTTTACTTGAAACTGAATATTTAGCCGATTCACTGCTGCTTTCTTGTTTTTTAGTATCTGAAATAAATTTACCTCCTGCTTTTTGCCAATCAGATTCAGCAGGAGAAATTAAGATTTGGACACATGCCCCCTCTTCTTCTCCTAATTTAGCCAAGCTTGATGTAAGAGAGGCCAAAATATCTGTTGGCAAATCTTTAAATGTTTTTAATGGATAATAATTAGCTTTTGATAACTGTAATGACTTGTAGGCAACTTTTCCTTCTTCAGAAAACAAATTTATCTCTTGAACTTCCTTGATTTCTGCGTCTGGATATGCTCCATGAATTTGTCTTTCAATTAAATCCTTGTATTCCGTAGGAGTCCAAACAAAAAATTTGATATCTTCTGATCTGGCTACTATTTCAAACGAAATTGTAGGTTGAACAGCAAATTTCTGTTTGAAACCTCCTTTTTTAATTGAAAAAAGAGATGCAAAAAGTTGTTCCATTGCATCAATTTTTATTTCATTTAATCGAGGAACAGAAACTTGTAAATAAACAGAATCTACTGACCTTTCTTCTCTTCCCCTATATCTGAATATAACAAAAAAGACATAGCCAATTATTGCCATAATGAATACCAAAAATATAATGAGAATCAAAAATGCAAAAATTGTATTTAAATCAGCTGTAATCATTTTTTAATTTTTTTGCTTTGCATCAAATAATATCTTCCAACCAAAGTATACTGCTTTTTTAAAGATACGAAGCCAATAACTTGCAGACCAGACAGATGAATCCTCGGTATCTCCTTTAATTTTAACTTCTAATGTTTCTTTATTAATTTCAGGAATAATAATATCAACCTTCTTTTCATCTGGAGTGGTAATTAATTTATTACCTTCACTATCTGTTACTTGGGCCTTAAATTGTGTAGGTACAGGAGCAACAACCTCTTTTCTTTCTATATTTAAAGGTGAAGCCTCATCAATATTTTCATACTGATCTTTTCTTGGTTCTCTCTCAGGCAGTAGTCCCATGAATTAATAATAGCACAAAGAAGCTTTAACTATTTTCCAATTTCTGCAAGTTTTTTGTCTAAAGTCAGGAGTTTGCATTTATTTATTTTGGCTAGATATAAATACGCAGCATCATAAAAACTCAGATTATGTTTTAATGACAATTCGAATGACTTTTTGAAATCTATGGTTTGATATTCAATTTTCATCAAATTGAATCCTTTTTCTATGATATCCACTTTTACTTTATTTATTCTTTTTTGTAATACAGCAGATTTTAAACAATTATAAATTTCATATTTTAATAATTCACAGGATCGAAAAACTATTTTGTCTGCTCGAAAATCTTTAACAAACAAGGTATGTTTCTCTGATACTTTTTCATCTGGAAACATCGTTGAAATTAAAAAGGAAGAATCAACAACAAAAACAGAATTTGATTTAATATTTCCTGCCATAATTTATCAATTCTTTATAATCTATACCCGTAAAATCTAACCCCTTAGTAGCTTTTCTAATCATTCTATAAGCTTTTTCATTTGCGTTCAACACTTTTTTGGCCTTATATGTTTTTTTAATGGCGTTACGTATAAGCTCACCTATTGTTTCTCCTCTTTCTTGAGAATACATCAAAAGAGTTGCATAATCCGTTTCATCAAATAAAACATTTGTTCTTCTGGTTAATAACATATATCTATAGTAACATGTTACCTACGTTTGTCAATATATAATTTAAGCTTTCCATGTTTCTTCCTTCACTTTTTTCTTGAAGTTGGTGAAGCGAGCAAGGGTGAAGAGATAGTCTGAAAGACGATTGAGATAAATTAATAATGAAGTATTAATAATTAATAATTTAGGCAAAACAACTAGAGAGCGCTCGGCGCGGCGGGCGAGGGCGCGGGCGTAATATAATTTGACAGCTCTTGTAGTTCCTGAATAAATTATAAAATTTACAAGGACAGGCATTTTAGATTCCATTTCATCAATTTCTCTTTCTAATTTTTTAGTTGCATTTTTTGGAAAATTAAGTTTTGCACCAGATAATATCGAATTTATTGTAAATAGATTTTTTTGAATATCGGAAAGTTTTCCGACTATTCCTAAATATGAATTTAACTCATCAATTGCACCAATTGCTTGAATTAGTTTAGAAGATTTAGAAACTCTCTTTCCAGCAAAAGTTCCTGTTTTCCCTTTATCACCAGTCTTCGTGTATACCGACATTAAAGTATTTTAACATTCGGAATGTCCACAGGCATAGCATTTTGAACAGCCTTCTTCAAAAACTAATGCCCCCGCCCCACAGGTTGGACAAATGTCTCCTGATTTTTCTTGTTTTGCGTGAAGAAACAAACTTTCCTGTTGTTTTTCATTAACATGAGGAGCTGATGCAAGAACTTCAACTTGAGGCTCTGATTTTGTTTCTTTTGCTCCAAAAAGGTTAGGACTATTATGATATCCATTAATACCAAGGTCATAATGAACTGAAATTGCAGCTGCAATAGCATCTGGAAGAGATTTTATCTTAGTTGGTCCAAATCCAATTGATCTTCTACCTCCAATTCCCGAAAGTTGTTCTGCAAATTCTCTTGCCTTTTCTCTTGCAGAAACCTCACCTCTAAACTTAAGAGCTGTTGAAATTGATCTACCCAAAGCTTCTGCCATTGCAGCAACGTCTGAACCAGCCTTACCCACATTGATGAACATTTCTAAAGGATCTCCATTTTCATCCTCGTTAATTGTTATAAATGCAGTTCCAACAGGAGTATTCATTTTATATGTTGACCCAGAAACTCTATATGGCCTGTGTCGAAGCGGATCCACAGATACTTCACCATTTTTAGTTCCTATGTTTAAAACTTGAACATCTTTACAACCATCTCTAAAAACAGTTATTCCTTTACAACCCAAGTCCCAACTTTCTAAGTATGCATTTTTAATATCAGTAACAGTTGCACTATTATCAAGATTAATTGTTTTACTAACTGCATTTTCAGTGTATTTTTGGAAAGCTGCTTGTGTTTTTATATGCCATGTTGGTGAAATCTCTTGTGCTGTACCAAATATTTCTTTTGTTCTTTGAGGAATTTCTGCTATTCCTCTTATAATTCCAATTTCTCCTATTTTATCCATTAATTCCTTGCTCCAAAATCCTTCCTTTTTTGCGACTTCTTCAAATTTTGGATTTAAAAAGGTCAATTTCCTATCTAAATGTTTATCTTTAACAATATGCTGGTAAGCAATTGCAAAAAGAGGTTCACAACCTGAAGAACTTCCTGCGATTATTGATATTGTTCCTGTTGGAGCAATTGTTGTAACTGTAGAATTTCTACGAGGTTTGGAATTTTTGTAAATTGATTCCTTAAACATTGGGAAAGCTCCTCTAACTTTTGCTAACTTTTGAGTTTCAGCTACAGCTTCATCATTAATTGTCTTCATTATTCGTTCGGCAAGGCTCAGGGCTTCTTCAGAATCATATGGGATTTCAAGTTCTAAAAGCATATCTGCCCAGCCGCCAATTCCTAATCCTATTCTTCTAATTGCAAAGACAGTATTTCTAATTTGTTCTAAAGGATATGGATTAACTTCTATAACATTATCTAAAAACCTAACAGCCTGTCTTGTAACTTCTTTTAGTCCTTCCCAATCAACCCTCCTGTCGGCGGGCAGGTCTTCTCCATTTTTAATAAAGTAAGTTAAGAAAATGCTTCCCAAATTGCATGCATCAAAAGGATATAATGGCTGCTCACCACAATTATGAACAACTAAACCATTTGCAATAAATGAAGATGTTGAAGGAACTGTTAAATCATAAACCATTTCAATTTTTTCTTTAATAAGCTCCTTAAATCTTACAATAAAGTTATCTTGATAAGGCCCTTCTTTATATGTAGAAATCAAATCTTTTAACTTGATATTTTTGGCTTCTGATAAGAATCCTATATATTTATCGAATCTGATTAGTGATGATTTGGAAATAACTAAGTCTCCGTAAGCATTACAAAGGTATTCTTTCAGACCACCTTTTCCATCTGGTAGGAGCCTCATTGATTTAGTTCTTCTATTAGAATAAATTTTACTGATAATCCCAAAGTTTAAAAGTAACCTTTGAACGTCTTTCAAAAGGGAATCTGATATTGAGGTCAATCTAACACTTACACCTTTGCTCGAATTTCCAGAAACATGTCCGTCTGCTGTAAACAAGGCCTGCAGAAATCCTTTTTGCATTTCTTCATTTCCAGAAAGTACATTTTTTGGAACTTTCAATTTATCTCCATTACTAATTCCGATTTCGTTCATGTATCTTGCTAATCGGATTGACTGTACTCTTGCTTCATCTCTTCCAGCCACATCTATGACAGAAACAGAATAGTCTCTTGCTAGAACTTGTTTGCCGTCAACAATTTCACTAACCATTCTTGCAAACCTAGGAGCAAGTTCTTGTTTTTCGTATCCAAAAAAAGAAAGGACAGCTTGCGTTCTCTTCATTGTTCCGTCACCAACTAACCAGCCAATTGCTTGGCCTTCATTTAAAGATCCAATTACTCCAAAGCCACCCCGTCTATTTGAAATAAATATTTTGTCTCCAGTTTTTAATTTTTGTGATTCAACCCATCCATTTTCAGTAAGAACTCTATGGTCGCCAGTCAATTTTAGTTCGTATCCTTCAATAGTTTTTAATATGTAGGTTTGTTTTTTCCCTGTTTGTAATACTCTGGATGGCATCTGATATATAACATCGGAAAGTCTACTGTCCGACAAGACTTTTACTTTCAACTTATTGCTAAATATATCTTCAATTCTTAATAGGCCTAGATTTGTAGACACTAAAGTATCCCCTGTTACACATGGGTTAGTAGCTTCAATCTCAGCTATCGCAGGTACTGGGTTTGCTGTACTTTTATTTATTTTGTCAATAAATACAAGCCCTGGATCTCCTGTCCTCCATGCTCCTTCTGCAATTTCATCAAATACTTTTTTAGCAGGAAGTGTACCAACAACCTCTTTTGTTTTTGGATTTATTAAATCATAATCCTCATCTTTTCTATAAGCCTCCATAAAAGCATCTGTTATAGCAACTGAGATATTAAAATTTGTAATTCCGCCTTTTTCTTTACAATGAATAAATTCCATTACATCAGGATGATCAACTCTTAAAATTCCCATATTAGCTCCCCTTCTTTTACCACCCTGTTTGACTTCATTTGTTGCAGCGTCAAATATTCTCATAAAGGAAATTGGGCCTGAAGCGGTACCAGATGAAGTTTTAACTAACGAACCAGATGGACGGAGTCTAGTAAAAGAAAAACCCGTTCCGCCTCCAGTTTTATGAATTATTGCTTGATATTTTAAGGCATCAAAAATTCCTTCCATTGAGTCTTCAACAGGAAGAACAAAACAAGCAGAATATTGAAGACCGTTACCTGTTCCTGCGTTCATCAAAGTAGGAGAATTTGGTAAAAACTTTTTTGAAATCATCAATTTGTAAAACTCACGAGCCAATTTAATTACATCTTTTCTTTTAGCACTCCATCTTGCTTCACTTGATGCCACTTCCCAAGCAACCCTCCAAACCATATCTTCTGGAGTTTCAATTGGATTTAGATCTTTATCTTTAACTAAGTATCTTTCACCTAAAACCTTTAAAGCCTGCTCTGACCACTCTCCTTTTGTAAGATCGGAGGGTATTATTGGTTTGATACCTACCTTCTTTTCAATTTGTTTTTTAATCTCCTCATAAGAAGGAGCTTTGTAATTTTTAAATCTATTCATTTCTGTCGATTAATTTTTCAAAATCTGTTAAATCTTCAAACTGTAAATAAACACTGGCGAATCTGAGCCAAGCTACTTTATCTATCTTTTTAAGCCTTTTTAAAATTGCATTTCCTATTGTCTTACTTGATACTTCTTCTTTTTCAGCTTTTAGCAATTCCCTTTCAACTTCATCTGCTACTTCGTTAACAAGATCGAGTGATACAGGTCTTTTTTCAATTGATCGCAGTATCCCCCTTTTCACTTTCTCTTTATCAAAAGGTTCTCTTTTTCCCTCTCTTTTAATTACCCACAAAACTGATGTTTTGACTGATTCGTGTGTGGTAAATCTTTTCCCACATTTTACACATTCTCTTCTCCTTCTTAACCCATGTCCATCATCAATAACTCTTGATTCAAGAACCTGTGTATCGTTATGTTCACAAAATGGACAATTCATACGCTATATCTAGTGATAAAACTGATGTTCCAACACTAGGGGTAGATAGTCAACTATAAACTTTTATAACTAAATATATCAGCTTATGCGGAGATTGAACTTAAAAAAAGCAATTTTAAAATTGCTCGCGGAAATAGTGAGGAAAATTACTAAAAAAAGTGTTCATAAAATTACTTCACATCAAAGGCATCTTCAGGTGGAACTAGACCTTTTGAAAGCATTAAATCGCGAACTTTTTTGTATGTTTCTTTAGAATAATTGCTTATTATAATTACATTAGGTCTTAAATCTTCTGGGGCAATAGGTAAAATCTCATCTTCAACTACTTCTCTGTGTTTAAGTGCTGCGGTTGCTAGTTTATTTAAATAAACTGCGTCATCAGTATCTTTTGGTATTGCTTTTTCTAAATATTTTGAGGATTTAGTTAAAGTAGAAAAGCCTAAATCAGGTTTGTTTCTATTAAACAACTCTCTGGCTGAATTTAATCTTTTATCTGCAAAAAGAAGATTTAATTCTGATTTTTTTGAGGAATTAAAAGTAAAAAGATACCATGTTTTATCTCTTACTACTTTTAAATACCATAGTGGATTGTCAGGGTGAATTTTACCTGGATAAGCTAATAGATAATCTATAGGCTTATGAACGGATTGGCTATCAACTTTTTCAGACAAAACCATTGGAGAATATGCATATTTGATTGATGCGGATTTAAGAATAGAGACCGAAAGTATGACTAAAGCAATTATTATTGTAGCGGTTGCTCCTGCAATTTTACCTTTCATAGAGTAATTGTAATTGTATACCAATCTGTCAAATCCTGCAAATTACCTGAACAGTATTATTGGCCATTGCCAAAGGACATGGAGTAATATTGGAGAAATGATATTTTTTGTTCTGGCATATATAAATGCACTCCCTACCCCAAATAATGTAGTTAGAATTAAATAAACAACACTTGCAGAAAAATCTAATTTCCAAACAAATATGGTAATAGGGACATGAATCACTGCCCAGAAAAAACTAGTTAAAAGGTTTGCAGGAAGTTCTTTGCCTATAAATTTCCAAACTCTAGTAAAAACATAGCCTCTAAATGTAAGCTCCTCCGTAATTGCTGTTACAAATGATAAACCTAGTGCTGTAAAAAGTGGTAAATTGCCAATATTAGCTTCTAAATTAAATTGGCCATTATATTTAATTAAATTAATAATTAAAGCTTCTAGCACAAAGAAAACTCCTAAACCTAATGCATAATATACTGCAGGAAATAAATTTTTAGATGTTATACCAAGTGAATCCAATCCCTTTCTTTCTTTTTTAACAAGATAAAAGACAGGCAATAACCAAATAACAGGTTTGATAAACAACTCTTCAATGGCTTCAGGAAATTGAAACAAGAATCTATAAAATCCCCAGACAATTAAAAGGTAAACAGATAAGGAAACAGCATATTTAAAAGATTTCATATATTATATATTTATTTAATTTTACACTCACTAAAGGCTATGTCCATTGCTCTAATTATCATTTTTATTTTATCTTGGGCTTCTGGGAAAGTAATTGCTCTCTTTTCATCAGGAAACCAATGGAAAATTAAATTTCTACCATTAATCCAAGCTTCCCAAAGTGTATCAGCAAGTCTTTTGCCCGCCTCGTCTTTAGACGGGCCTCCACAAAATTTAACTAACTTATCATATACGCTTTCTTCATTTCTATATTTCTTTTCTAAATATGGATTTAGAGCTTTGCCTATTCTAAAATGTTTTCCACGATAATCCTCTTCTGTAATAAAACTCATATCGAGAAATATTTTTTTTAAAAATCCCTCATAGGCTTTTGCCGCAGGAAAAACTACAAATGAATAATCATGAAATACTTGTTTGCCAGCAGGCATATCTCCCCCCCAACTTTTAACAATGTTCGCGAGAAACTCAGAAGCAACTAGAAGTTCCTGCAAATCTTCTTCTACATAATTCCACCAAACTTTGTTTTGTAGATTAAGATCCATTAGAATTAAGTATGAAGCATTTTTCAACTGTATACAATAGAAAAAGAATTATTTTTTTTACTATTTTAATTTCATTTTCTTTGTGGTTGTTTTGGGGAATTCCTCTGCCTACAAAATTATCTTCCTCTAATATTCCTGTATCAACTAAGTTATTTGATAGAAATGGAAAATTAATTTATGAAATATATGCAGGCACGAGACGAAGTCCAGTTGATCTTGATGATCTTCCCGATTATATTAAAAACTCCACAATATCAATTGAGGATAAAGATTTCTACAAACACTATGGATTTTCATTTTCAGGTATAGCAAGGTCTATTTATAAAATAGTAACAAGAGGAAAAATTGAGGGTGGATCAACACTAACCCAACAACTTGTAAAAAATGCACTATTAACCCCAGAGAGAACCATCAGAAGAAAGGTAAGAGAATTTTTTCTTACAATGGTAGTCGAAGGAATTTATTCAAAAAATCAAATACTTGAAATGTATTTAAACCAAATACCATATGGGTCAACTGCTTATGGCATTGAAAGTGCATCAGAACTTTACTTTGGCAAGTCAGCTAAAGACTTAACACTGGCTGAGGCAACATTAATTGCAGGCCTTCCACAAAGTCCAACCAGATACTCTCCATTTGGAGCGCACCCTGAATTAGCCAAAGAGAGACAAAAAGAAGTCTTGGTCCAAATGGTTAAAAATGGTTATATATCACAAGAAGAAGCAGACAAATCTTTTGATGCAGAGCTTATATATACTGAGATTAAGGCTCCGGTTGCGCCACACTTTGCTCTTTGGGTAAAAGATCAGTTGGTTGAAAAATATGGAGAAAAACTAGTTGAACAGGGTGGTCTTCGTGTAACCACAACACTAGATTTAGATTTACAAGAATTTGCCCAAGATGCAGTAGCAACAGAAGTCGGCAAACTAGCAAATCAAAGAGTTGGGAATGGTGCAACTATTGTTACACATCCTTCAACTGGTGAAATACTTGCCATGGTAGGAAGTAAAGATTATTTTGCCAAAGATGAAGATGGAAAGGTAAATGTAATACTGGCAAAAAGACAACCAGGATCATCTATCAAACCAATTAATTATGCGCTTGCAATAAAGAATAAAAAAATAACTCTAGCAACTACTTTTTCTGACGTTCCTACTTGTTTTTCTGTTTTAGGTCAGTCACTTTATTGCCCCAAAAATTATGACGGAACGTATCATGGTTTAACTCAAACAAGATTTGCTTTAGGTAATTCATATAATATCCCTGCAGTTAAAGTGATTGCTTTAAATGGCGTCGAGGAATTTATTGATTTTGCAAAAAATTTAGGACTAACAACGTTTGAAGAAAAAAGCAAGTATGGTCTTTCTTTAACCCTTGGCGGAGGTGAAGTAAAACCATATGACATGGCAGAAGCTTTTGGAGTTTTTGCTAACGACGGCATAAGAGAACCATTAATTGCAATTACAAAAATTGAAAATTGGAAAGGTAAAGTCTTAGAAGAAGTAAAAATAAAAGATAAAAAACTAAGTGGAGCAAAAGTTTTAGATGTTGGAACAACTTTTTTAATTTCTCATGTTTTACATGACAATAATGCAAGAAGTCAGGCTTTTGGTTCTTCATCTTATCTAAATGTTAAGGGTCATCCAGAAGTATCTGTTAAAACGGGAACAACAAATGATAGACGTGATAATTGGACTATTGGTTATACAAAACAAATAGCAGTAGTTGTTTGGGTTGGTAATAATGACAACGCTCCTATGAGTGGATCAGTTTCAGGAGTATCGGGTGCATCCCCTATTTGGAATAAAGTAATAGGTTACGCGTTAGATAAATCAGAAAAAGGAGAATACGACAAGGAAGATGATGGCCATTCATGGCCATTACAACCCGAGGAAGTTGTGGGGGCAACAATTTGTGCGGATACTGGTGATGTTAGACCAGATTGCCAAACACGATTTGAATATTTTCTATCCGGTACGGTACCATCATCCGGTACGGTACCATCATCCGGTACGGTACCATCATCAGGAATGGTGATTAATCAAGATGTATTAATATTTAAAGATACGGGGCAAGTTGCAAACTCTGACGCACTACCAGAACAAGTTGAGCCTCAAAATAAACCAATTTATACTGATCCAACGGGTGGAATATACTGTCTAAATTGCCCTATTGCATCTTCCTCAGCAACAATCAAATACCCAATACTTAAAGGGTCAGACCTTTAAAGGTCTGACATTAACATGATAGTATGATAGAATTGGTGGAATAGGCATGTGGGTTTAAGAAAAAGGAAAGTAATTACTGCCACTTCATTACTTACGGCAGTATTAATAGCCGTTGGTAAACCTTTTTATTTTATTTTTTCCCATATATTCATAGCCATCGCTTTTGTTTTCTATTTAATAATAAATGTTCGATTCCCAAGAATAAAACTTCCAAGTCGTATATTAATTATTTTTACTTTAATTTGTTTATTGGTTCTTGGTTATTGGTTATTCTTCAAGGATCTTCCCTCCCCAAAAGAACTTGTAACCAGAGAGCAAGAAGTATCTACAAAAATATATGATAGAAATAATAATTTACTTTATACCATATATAAAGATAAAAATAGAACTCCTGTAAAATTAACTCAAATACCAGAAAACGTAAAACTAGCAACTCTTGCGGCAGAAGATGCAGAATTTTACAATCATATTGGATTCTCAACACGAGGAACAATTCGTGCAATATCTAAAAATATAACTGAAGGAAAACTTCAAGGAGGATCAACAATTACTCAACAATTAGTTAAAAATGCACTTCTTTCTTCAGAAAAAACGTATATCAGAAAAATTAGAGAGCTTATTCTCTCAGTTGGAGTTGAAATGAATTACTCAAAAGATGAAATACTTGAAATGTACTTAAATGAAGTGAACTATGGAGGAACTGTCTATGGAATTCAAGAGGCAGCAAAACATTATTTTGATAAAGATGTCGAAAATTTAACTTTATCTGAAGCTGCTCTTTTGGCTGGCCTTCCACAAAGTCCAACAAGATATTCTCCCTTTGGTAGTCATCCTGACCTAACATTTTCGCGTCAAAGAGAAGTCCTTTATTTAATGAAAATTAATAAATTCATAACAAGTGATGTAGAAGAAGAGGCAAAAGAACAAAGAATTACTTTTGCTCCAAATAGACAAGATATAAAAGCTCCCCATTTTGTTATGTATGTCAGAGAAAAACTGATTGAAGAATATGGTGAAGAAATGGTTTTAAAAGGAGGCCTAGTTGTTAAAACAACACTTGATTTAAATATTCAAAACTTAGCGGAAAAAATAGCTAGGGAAGAAATTAATAAACTAAAAAATTTAAATGTAAATAACACTGGTATTATTGTTTTAAATCCAAAAAATGGAGAGATACTAGCTATGATTGGATCTGTTAATTATTTTGATACAGAAAAAGGAGGAAACGTTAACGTTACAACAAGACTAAGACAACCAGGATCATCTATAAAAGTAGTAAACTATGCCCAAGCTCTTTCAGAAGGTTTAACACTTGCATCAATTATAGATGATTCTCCAGTTAGTTTTAGTGTTAGAGGCCAAAAACCATATGTTCCTAAAAACTATGATGGAACCTACAAAGGTAAAATTACAATAAGGCAAGCGCTCGCCCAGTCAAGAAATATTCCAGCAGTTAAAATCCTAGCTTCTTACGGAGTAGACAAAATGATTGATATGGGGGAAAAAATGGGAATAAATTCGTGGAATGACAGATCAAGATTTGGATTATCACTAACTTTAGGGGGTGGAGAAACAAAACTTTTAGAACTTGCGGAAGTTTATTCAGTAATTGCCAACATGGGAAATAAAAACAAAATCAATTCAATAATAGAGATTATAAATTATAAAGACAAAATATTATATCAAGACAAATTTGATACTTCTATTAATAAAGTACTTGATCCAAGAGTTGCCTTTTTATTAATTGACGTTTTAAAAGATAATATAGCAAGATCCCCCGCATTTGGTGCAAGCTCAATGCTTGTTATTCCAAATCATCCTGAAGTTGCTGTTAAAACAGGAACGAGTAATAATTTAAAAGATAATTTAACAATTGGATTCAATCAAGATTATTTAGTAGCCGTTTGGGTTGGAAATAACGATGGCTCATCAATGAGCAGGGTTGCTTCAGGTATTACAGGAGCAGCTCCTATTTGGAACAAAATAATAACTTCGTTACTTGCCAGCAAGGCCTCTAAAGAATGGTCAATCCCTGATGGTTTAGTTTATAAAGATTGTTCTGGTAGTAAAGAATGGTTTTTAGAGGAAAGACAATTAGTATGCCCCACTCAAATCTTTATAAAGTAAATAAAATGGAAGTATAAATAGTGGAGAAACAAAAGAAACAAGAAAGCTTCCTGCGTATGGAATGATCACAACTATTAATGATATTAAAAATGTAAATATCAAAAAAACAAAACTTCTGCCTAAAACTTTCCAAAATCTCCCATAAACCATTGCTTTACTTGTTTTAAGCGCCACTTTAATCCCTAAGTTTTTATCTAATACTAAAAATGTTGAAAATGAAAACCAAACCCCAAATATTATTGCAGGAATTACTAACAAAACTGCTCCTCCCAAAATGATTAATCCAACCACAAATGAAATCAAAAAATATCTACACATATTTTTATATCCAAGTATAAAAATTTCTTTTTCAGAATTTCCCATCTTAATAATCGCAAAATATTTTGCTGTTTGAGACCACAAACCAATAACTATCGATATTAAAGTTAAAACAACAAATCCTGCATTTTGCCAATCATTAGATGAGTAGAAATAGCTAATTAAAAAACCAATTGCTGAAGTTAAAACAACTACTACTGCCATAATCTTTGCAAAAAAGACAAAATTTTCTTTTTTAGAATATATTCTCCAAGCCTCTTTTATATATTCAATCGGTGTTTTCATTTATATGTTCAGTATACAATAATTTAGCAAGTTTTGGAAACAGCTCGTCTGCTTCTCTTTCTATTACTCCATCTGTCATTATTACCATCACAAAAGGTTTATCTGACATAATAATTCCAGCATCATTAACACTACTTGATTCCCTTCCATATTTATGTACTAGAACTATATCTTCAGGAATACCGAGTCTTAGCCAGTTTTCAAAAATTGTATTTGTCATATAACCCTCAAGTTCCTTAGTCTTTTCTTCATTTAATAGTTCATTCCTGTATAACTTTTTAAAAAAAATACCTATTTCTTCAGGAGTTGTAGTGTTTTTAAGGATTGAAGTATTCGACATTCCAAGATTTGAAATTGTATTATTAACATTTTCTTGACCTAAAATATCAAGCATTTTATTAAAGGCACTATTATCTGATCTTTTTCCCATAGCTTCTATAAGTTGTTTATCTTTATCATCTCTCATTGCCATATACATAACAGGAAGTTTTATAAGTGACGCTGCCTGCATTACTTCTTGATGGTTTAATCCATAATAATAGTCGCCTTTTATATCATATATATAAAATGCATAAATTCCCGAATAACCATTTGTTGCTTCTTTAAAGAGTTTCTTAACTTTTTCTATCTTTTGCTGTGTTATTTTATTACCTTTATTACCTACAACAATTGTTTGTTCCTTAAATGGATTAATTTCTGATATTGTTGATAATTTAAATGCAGGTAATTGAGGAAGTTTAAAATTTCTTGCACTTAAGGCCAAAACTCCTGAGGTTATAACAGTCAGTAGTAATATAGATAATACTATCAATCTCTCTTTTCTACCCCAAGATGAGCCCTTAAAATCTATTTCCTTCTTTTTTCCCATACTTCTTTGTTGACTATGTTTATAGGCTCTTTAGAAGAAAGAGTATCTAAAATTCCATTAACTGCTAATGTCGCCATCGCCTCCCTTGCTTCATGAGTTGCCGAGGCAATGTGTGGGGTTGTAATGACATTTGACATACCAATTAATTCTGGATGAATATTTGGTTCATTGTCAAAAACATCAAGAGCTGCTCCAGCCAAGTGCCCATCCCTTAAACTTTCTACTAAATCGTGTTCATCAACAATTGGTCCTCTTGCAGTATTTATTAGAAAACTCCCCTTTTTCATTTTCACAAGTGATGATTTATTAATCATATGTCTGGTTTCGTCAGTTAATGGAACATGGAGAGTCACAATGTCACTCTCTGCGAGTAAGGTGTCAAGATCAACACTTTTTTCATCTTTTGTCCGTTTAGTATATAAAATCTTCATTTTATATCCTTCCGCTCTTTGCGCAACCATTGTTCCTATTCCACCAAAACCTACGATTCCTAATGTTTTACCAACAAGTGAGGTTCCTAAAAATATATCTGGTTCCCAACCTTTGTATGCTCCTCTCCTGGTTGCTTCATCTGCTTCAACAATTCTTCTTGAAAGAGCTGTTATTAATGCCCAAGTATGTTCTGCAACGGCTTCATCTACTTCATCGCATGGAGTATTGCAAACTACAATTCCGCGATCAGTTGCATCTTTAATATTTATATTGTCAAAGCCAACTGCATAATTACTAATTACCTTAAGTTGTGGACCAACTGCATCCATTACGTCTCCATCAATTTTGTCATTTAATAAAGTCAGTAGACCATCGGCACCTTTTGCTTTTTCAATTAATTCTTCAGCCGTAAGAGGTCTATCAAACTCAGAGACAACAACTTCATTTCCATTTTTAAGTAGTTCTATATTCCCTGGAATTTTTCTTGTAATAAAAACTTTCATATACTTAAATGTAGCACAAAAACCGTTATGGTTCGAGGCGTTTAATCCAATCAAAATTATTTAACCCTTTATCATATGAATAAACAGTTGAGATGTTTTCATTTTTAAGTAAAAACATATTCAAACAATCTGTCCAATCAACGTTATTAGATTCATAAAAATTTATAGAACTTACTAATTCTTTTTTATTTTCAATTACTATTTTGGTAGATAAAATACTTTTAATACACTTGGTAACAGTACCTCTGTCAAGCTCATATACTGAATCTAATACCCATACAACTTCAGAAATTACTAATAGATTAGTATAAAGATTGTTAATTGATCTAATAAGTTTCTTTGATTTTTTTGATTTATCACCAAGTCTGATGAAAACTTCAATAAAAATATTTGTATCTATAAACTTAGACTCCATATTTTTTAGCTAATCTCTTTGCTTCCCGTTTTTTAGCTAATTCAATAACCTCTAAAGTTGAATATTTTTTTGATATTGGATTATCTGCTAAAAATCCATGGAGGTCGTCCCATGAATCATTTACTTTTTCAATTACAATCATGTTATTTACAATTTTTGTCCAAAGTTTTGCGCCCTTATCTAAACCTAAAAAAGAAACCATTGATACAGGAAGAGTGAGTTGATTTTTTGAACTTAATGTTAAAATTCCATCCATAACTTACTTTATATCATACTCCTTACTTTTTGTCAATAGACTTACCAATTTATTGGCCAGCTTTACTTACATTTCCGTAACCACGACTCCTGAAGACTTAAACCTTTCAACCCAAGTATCAATATCTTCTTCTTTAAGTAGTCCCTTTTGAGCTCCTATATAGCCAATGACAGAAGCTGAATTAACTGTACCCCAGATTAAAGCTTCATCAATCGTTTTACCTTTAATAACAGCTCCTAAAAACCCAGAGCCAAAAGCATCCCCTGCTCCAGTTCTTTCATATGCATCCATTGGAAGAACTTCACAATGCAAAAATCTATGACCATCAAAGACATAAGCTCCATTTCCCCCATCAGTAATAACTGAAATTTTTGGCCCTAGTCCTGAAAGTGCCATTAAAAGTTCTTTTGTTACTTCTGATTTTGCTTCTAAACCTGTTAATTTTTCTGCTTCTTGTTTGTTTACAAAAACAATATAACTAAGTTTCATGACATTTCCAATTTCTTTTATTCCTCCACGAAGTTGCCAACTTCCAGGATTAAAGACAAGTTTGGTTTCGGGATTTTTAACAAGCCACTCAGTTATATGATTGTAAAAAGGTCTATACGATTCGCCCATTGAAGTTAAATACATCCAAGGCAACTTAGGAGGAAGTTGCACAGGAAATTCATATGATCTGGGTGCATGATATGTAAAAATTGTTCTTTCACCTGTATAAGAAACAACAACATTGAAATTAGATAAAGTAGCTGGTTGCTGGATGATATATGTTAAATCAACATTTTCTTTCTTTAATTTTTCAATAATTTGGATACCATTAATATCATCTCCTAAAGTTAGAACTGATCCAACATTAACTCCCAATCTTTTAACTCCCACTGCATTATTTGCAGAATTTCCACCAACTGCAAATTCTAAGTTTTTAACAGGTATTTTATCTGCATAGGAAAATGCAATAAAACATTTTTTAGTATCGATATCACAAAGAGATTCCGATTCAGAAGGCACTATAAAAACATCCAGATTAGCATCACCCACGGATAGTAAGTCTAAATTACTCATATTTTATATGTGTTTATAGTTCCCCCATTCTAGCTTTGGAAACTTTAATAAGTCTTTCTAAAAATGTTTCTTGAGCTAAAGACATATTATCATCCATTCCATTCCAAACAGCCATAGCATCTTGTTGCAAAGCCCTACCAAAAGAAAATGATAAATCCCAAGATCCAAATTTGCTGCTATTATTTAATTTTACAATTTCATTTAGATTAAATGTGGCTGAGTCAGGAGTTTGACCACCCGAGAGAAAAACTATTCCATTCACTTCATTTGGTACAGAATTTTGCAAACATCTAAGTGTAGAATTTGACACTTCCAAAGGCATAGCCACAACCCCACTGTCTTTCCCAGGTAATACCATGCTAGCTTTTAAAATTAAAGAATCAAAATTAACATTTTTTTCTTTTAAAATTTCAAAAAGTCGTTTTAATACTTTTGTTGATATTTCTTCACATCTTGTATTAGTGTGATTACCATCAAGTAAAATTTCAGGTTCTACTATTGGGATCATCTGATGATCCTGAACTATCTTTGCATAATCTGCCATTCTTTTTAAGTTTTCATTTAAGAAATTGTCACTAGGATATATATCTGAAATTTTAAACACAGCTCTCCACTTAGTAAAAGTTGCACCTAGTTTTTTGTATTCATCAAGTCTTTGCTTTAATCCTTCTAAACCTTTTGTTACTTGTTCCTCTGTATTATTAAAACCGTGAAGTCCCACATCAACCTTAATACCAACTAAAATCCCTTTATCTAACAATATCTTTCCTAATCCTTGTTTAATAGTTTCGTCAAAAAGTATTACTCCACTTATATATTTTTCTATGTTTGGTGTGGTAAATAACATTTCTCTATATTTCTTATTCAGTTCTGGAGTTGAAACTAAACCAAGGCTAGCAAATCTTTTTGTAATTGATGGAGTCGATTCATCAGCAGCTAAAATCCCTTTATAAGAAGTGAGAAGATTGTAGACAGTTTGATTCATACAATAAGAATACACTTAAGAATTTTTTCTAGCAATTACCTTTTTGACAGCTTTTTCTATATTTTCTTTTGTTAATCCATATTCTTTAAACAATTCTTTTGGTTTTCCTGATTGACCAAACCTATCTTTTACACCCAATATCTCTATTGGTACTGGAAAATTTTGAGCTAATGTTTCTGAAACAGCAGACCCTAATCCTCCTATTACTTGATGTTCTTCAATTGTAACAACTGCTCCTGTCAATCTTGCATATTTAATTATAGTTTCAGTGTCCAACGGCTTAATTGTGTGCATATTTATAACAATTGTTTCTATACCACTTTTTTCAAGTTCTCGATACGCTAAAAGCGCATCGTAAACCATTAGTCCTGTTGCAATTATTGTTACTTCTGGTCTTTTACTTTCTGTTAATATATTAGCTTTACCAATTTTAAATGGAGTCTTTTCTGTTGTATAAACTGGGCTTTCAATTCTTGGAAGTCTCATATAGAAAGGTTTGTCAATTTTTGCCATTTCTAGTGTTGCTTTTTTGGCTTCTAAATAATCACTGGGGACAATTACATTTATGTTTGGAATTACTCTTGTTAGAGCAATATCCTCCAATCCTTGATGTGTTACACCATAATGGCCAATATTTAATCCTGATTGTGCTCCTATTATTTTTACAGGGTATCCATCAATTCCTATTGTTGTTCTAATTTGTTCCCAATTTCTGCCTGGAGAAAAAATTGAATATGAAGTTACAAAAGGTATTTTTCCATAATTTGCCATACCAGAAGCAATAGTTACTAAATTTTGTTCAGCTACACCAACTTCTATAAATCTTTCAGGGAACTTGTCTGCAAAATAATTTACTTTTGTAGATTCTTTTAAGTCAGCCGTTAAGACTACTATTCTCTCATCCTTTTCCCCAGCCTCCAATAATCCATGACCAAACCCATCACGCATTAACTTTGATTCTATTTTTTTAGTAAATATGTCTGGTGATAGATTTAATTTATTGTTTAACATAGCATTATTCAATTTCTAATTATACTAATTGCACTAATTATTCTAAATTTAGGTCAATTAGAAATTAGGTTAATTTATTCTCCGTAAGGAGAAATTCGTCCTTGCATAGTTCTTATTTCTTTAATTGCTTTTTTGGCATCTAAATCGTTTGGAGCTTTAGCATGCCAATTAGGATTATTTTCCATAAAGTCAACTCCATATCCTGGAATTGTGTGTGCAATTATTACAGTTGGATTTTCATAAATTGAACGAGCTTTTTTACAGGCATTTATTATTTCTTCAATATTATGTCCATCAACTTCTAAGACTGACCAACCAAAAGTCTTGTATTTATCAGATAGTGGCTCAAGTGGCATGACATTTTCTGTAAAATCGTCAATTTGAATATTATTTCTATCAATTATCATTGTTAGATTAGAAAGATTATTTTTAGCTGCAAACATGACAGCCTCCCAATGATTACCTTCATCATGTTCACCATCTGATGTAATAACAAAAGTCCTAAATCTTTTTTTATCCATTCGAGCTGAGTAAGCAATTCCAGAGCCTTGAGCTAGACCTGATCCTAATGGTCCTGATGTTGTTTCAAGAGATGGTAAAAATCTTTTATCTGGGTGACCTTGTAAAATTTCTCCAAATTCTCCAAGACGCATTAGCTCTTTATGTTCAAAGTAACCAGAGTGCGCCATCACTGCATATCGGCTAGGACAAATGTGGCCGTTAGATAAAATTAATCTATCTCGATCAACCCAATTTGGATTTTTAGGATCATGATTTAAAACGTCATAATACATTGCAACAAAAACATCGACCATGCCCAAAGAACCAGCAGGATGACCATAACCTGCTTTTAGGATCATTTTTATAACATCCTGTCTTACTTCTTTGGAGATTTCTTCTAATTCTTCAACTGTTTTTTTAATCATATCTGAAATGCTTTGTCGTATTTATCTGGTTTGTTTAATTGATAATGATTTCTATCAGCTAACTTTGTCTCAAACTTTTTAATAATTGGCAAAACATCCTCAATTCTATTTGCAATCTCAAAAACAGAAAGTTCTTTTGTATCTATATTCATATTTTTTCTAAAAACATCAATTATCTCTGCCCAATAACTACCCATTAAAATAAATGGCTTGTGTCGTCCATAATAAAGTTTAGCTAGTACCCAAGCTGTACCAAATTCTGAAATTGTTCCACTTCCCCCTTTAAATAAAATAAAAACATCTCCATATTCCATCAGTTTAAACATCCTTTCAATGTAATTGGTTGTTACAATCTCTTCATCAGCAACATTACCGATATATTTTCCTTCAAAACCAGGGGCGCTGGTTGGATCAAAAGTGACAGTAATTGTTTTTCCACCAGATTTTTTAGCGCCTGATGTTGCTGCCTCCATGACACCGGGACCACCGCCATCAACAATTACATAACCTTCCTGAGCTAAAATTTCAGCAAGTTTATAGGCCTCTGTGTATGTCTCATCAGACGTAGAAATATCAGCATCGCCAAAAAATGCAATATTTTTAATAAATCCTTTTTTGTCAGAATATTTTTTTTCTTCCATCTTTGTTTTAATTATTGTGAGACAGGCTAAGTGGATCAGTTGGTACAGTATTACTTTCTAAATTTCTACCAACTCTTATTACCTGTTCAATAAGTCTATTTGCATATCCCCATTCATTATCATACCAAGCAAAAACCTTGACCATATTCCCCGCAACCACTTGCGTTAATGGCAAATCAACAATTGCAGATTCTGATCTTCCAACGATGTCACTTGAAACTAAAAATTCCTCAGAAACTGCCAATATCCCCTTGTATATTGGATTTTTTATAGCTTCGATAAATGCATTATTTACATCTTCTTTGGTAACATTTTTCTTTAAGAGAAAAGTAAAATCGGTAATTGAACCAGTTGCAACGGGGACCCTCAAGGCAGCCCCGTCAAACAAACCCTTAAGTTCAGGTATCGTTTCTGTAACTGCAATAGCTGCTCCTGTTGTTGTTGGAACTATGTTTTGTGCAGCAGCTCTTGCTCTTCTTAAATCTTTGTGTGAACCGTCTTGCAAATTCTGATCATCAGTATAACTATGGACTGTTGTCATCATCGCTTTTTCAATTCCAAAAGCTGCATACATTACTGCAGCAACTGGGGCAACACAATTTGTGGTACAACTGGCATTAGAAATAACTACGGCATTTTTTGTAACTTTATTGACACCCAAAACATAAGTTCCAACATTACCGCCTTTACTAGGCGCTGATATTATTACCCTCTTTGCTCCACCTATTGCATGTTTTTTAGCTCCTTCCTCATCTGTAAACTTTCCGGTTGCTTCTATAACCACATCAACTCCATATTTACTCCAAGGAATTAAGCTCGGATCTTTTTGAGCCAAAAGTGGAACATCTACGTTTCGTTCTGGAACTTGAATGGAATCATCCTTGCTCATTACTTCATACTCATACTTCCTATACATTGTGTCATAATTAACAAGATGTGCCCAGCCTGAAGCTGGCATAGATCCTGAAGTGTTTATGGCACCAAATTTAATTTCATCCAAGTGTTTGGATACACCAATTCTAAAGGCAAGCCTCCCAATTCTACCAAAACCATTTATACCAACGTTTATCATGTGAGCAGTATAGTTAACAGTATAAGTATAAGTTTAATTGAGCAAAGCTTCAATACCAACTAATGTTTTTTTAGTCAAAAACTCAAGCATTGCTCCGCCACCAACTGAAATCCAATCAAATTTTTCTTGAAGGTTATATTTTGCAATTGCAACCAAACTGTCTCCTCCCCCGACAATTTTAAAAGTCGCAGGTGCTTCGCCTACGGCGTCGAAAATGGCTTTTGTTCCCTGAGAATGACCTTCATCTTCATATTTTCCTAAAACTCCAGCCAAAACAATTGTTTTGGCCTTAGCTATTTCCTGTTTAAACTTTTCAATTGTATTAACTGTAATATCTTCTTTGTCCATGACTAAATTCCCAATAATCACTTTTCCGTTTTGGTTTCTGACGCTTATTGTATTATCCCCCAAGAAATCTGGCAGTCTTCCACCCACTAAAATTTTGTCAGCTAAGTTTGATAAGGGTTCAATCATTTCAAGTTTATCTTTTTTAACTCCACTTATAAGAATAACAAGTGGTTTGATAGGATCAAAAACTCTACTTAAATTTTCTATTTCTTTTTCTAAATTTAATCCTGCATATGATGGTAAATATTTTGGTATTCCAACAATTGAAGCGTGGTTTCTGTGTGAACTTGCAAAGGCGTCATTAATATATACATCGCCAAGAGATGCTAATTTCTTGGCAAATCCTAAATCATTTTTTTCTTCTCCATCATCAAATCTTAAGTTTTCATAAACACTAGCCCCCCATTTATCAAAAATTGGTTGAAATGGTTTTAAACTTAATTTTTCGTCAATTATTCCATCAGGTCGTCCTTTATGACTTAAAATAATAATTTCAGAAGCTTTGTCTTTTAAATAATCTAGTGTTTCGTAAGAAGATTTAACCCTTAAGTCATTGGAGTCAGGATTAGTATCAAGATCTAATCGAAGTAAAACTTTTTTATTTGAAACATCTAAATCAGTCAGTTTAGGCAAATCCATAACTTAGTCTAGCAGTTCATTTACTTGACTTCCATATATAGTCTATTTATAATGCCACATATGAAAGAAATTCAAGGAACTTATAAGTGTGCAAAAAAGGGTATGGGGGTTGTGGTTACTCAGCCACGACCAGGGCAAACAGAAAAAGGGCTTATTACTGAGGCTCATATTGAAGCTGAAAAAACCCAATATATCTGCAACCAAGGTGGTTATAGTTCTTGTCCCAAAAATTGTCAGATAAGAGAGCTTATTGAAAAAACAGAAAGTTTAGCTGATCCACATATACATGTTCATGGTTAATTAAAAGTTAGTATTTTACAATGTATTCATATTTGAGCCCAGTTTTTAGAAAAACTTTCTCTAGCCTTTTTCAATTGTTCATTACTTAATTTAATATCAGATTTTAATGATCCTTCTAAAGACCAAAAATTATTTTTTGTAGACAAACCTTTTAAAATTTGTTTCTTTGTTTTAATTTTATTTTTATTCATTATTTAATAATATCACGCCCATATTGACATTTACAGACACCAAGACTATTATGGCAAACATGACAGGCATTACAATTTTAATGGAGAGAGATGGTAAATTAGTTGAAGTGCAAATTGATGAAAGTGATTTGGAACAAATTTTAATGGCAGTTAAGAATAAATTAAGTGAAATTATGGTAAATCGTGGATATTACGAAAACCTTCTTAAAAATTTGCCGGGTCTTGAAAATTTTGCTGATAGTATGGTAAAAGTTCTTTCAAATAAGGAGCGCTAACTAATTATTTGCTTCGATTTTTGTAATATCATCAAGTCTTCTTTTATATCTATCTTTTGCAGAAAATCTTGATTCTAAAAAGGCAATGAGCATTGCCTTTGCTTCTTTTTCAATTGTAAAATCAGCTGCTAAAGCAAGAATATTCATATTATCATCTATTCTACCTGCTTTAACTTGCAAAACACTTTTTCCAACCGAGGCTCTTACTCCATCAAATTTGTTGGCAACAACTTCTACTCCAACACCACTACCACAGATTAAAACACCAAGCGCTTCTTTGCTATCAGCAATAAGTGAAGCAACCTCTTGAGCATATTTTACATAATCATCTGTTGGATCATAATTTACTGCTCCTAGATCTGTAAATTCATACTCCATCTCATATAACCACTTAGCTATTTTTTCTTTTAACTTATATCCTTTATGGTCTGCACCAATATATATCATCATCAAATAACCAGCTTACGCTGTAAATCCCTCCACTAAATCCAAAAGTTCTTTTTTAGGATCTATTGCATTCATAATATCTGAAGCGACAGCAACACCAACAGCTCCAAGTTCCAAACATTTTTTAACATCTTCTCTACTATGAACTCCAGCGCCAACAATTAATGGAATACCTGCATTTTTTGACATTATTGTAGCAGAAGATATAACTTCAGGTTTGGCATAAGCAACTGAGATATCTTTACTACCTATAAGTTCTGGTGGTTCGTATGATATGAAGTCAGGATGAAGTGAACTGATTTTTTCAAGTTCTTCAATGTCTTTTGCAAATATTAAAGTCTTAAGCCCCACTTCTTTTGCCCTATCATGAGCAATACTTAATGTTTCAAAATCAGGAAATTTGTTTTCTGAATGATTGAGAAGTGTGCCTGTTGCCCCATCTTCAAAAACTGATTCTGGCAAAATACTGCCTGTATGTGCCCCAAAGGTTACTGGGTCTATTTTTTGTGACCAAACTTCAATTGATACATTTGATGTTATTTCTTTAATATCCAAGGCTTGAACAGCAGGAATAATTTTTATACCAGAAGCGCGAGATACATCTTCAACTATTTTGGACATGAATAAAGCTTTCTCCCCTGTTCCGTTTTCATAGGTCTTGTAATTTAGAAATATCACTTTAGTATTTCTTCTAGTTTGCCTTTATCAAATCCTATCACATGATATGTCTTCGTGTCATGTGTCCCTTCCACATCGTCATCTTTTGTAATCACGGTAAAAGGAACTCCTAAAAATCCTCCTGATTCACTTGCCATTTCTTGTTTTGCATCTTCATCTTGATCAACCAATTTTTCTTCAAATGAAACATTTTTGGAAAATAAATAGTCTTTTAACATTTTGCAATATGGACACGACGTTGTTGAATAAATTTTAATATTCATTAAATATCACCCGCTTTCATAAAAATTGATTTTAATTCATCTGTATTTAATACTCCAATATTTTTAAAATAAACTGCTCCTTTTTTATCTAAAATAACAAATGTGTTTTCCTTTATGACATCAAATTTACGAGCCAACGCATCTGTTTGGGTTGTTGTTTCTGAATCTAAAATATGAATCTTTAGCCCTACTACTCCCTCTTTATTTAAACTATCAAAAACTTCACTGTTTAGACGATCTTGCTCACTGCATTTAGTGCACCAATTAGATGTAAAAAATAAAACCAAAATTCTTTTTTCTAAAATTGCCTTGTCATATTCTTCTTCCGAATAATTTATATATTTAGATGGAATTTCTACAACTTCTGTAATAATTTCAGTTTCTTTTAAATTTTCTTGTTCTTTTAAATTAAAATAATCCTTTTGTTGAATATAGATTTGATAAAAGAAGGCAATAAATGAAATAAATAAAATGGATAACACAAAAAATAGAAGAAGCTTTTTCATCTCTTTAACAATACCATAATTTGAAGCTAGTTAAAAGATCCTTCAAGGATTTTCTTCTCCATCTTTGAATCATAATCTTTTTCAAGACTAATAATTATTTTTTGAATGTTATCAAGTTTTAGATTACTATAATCAAGTAACCAGCCACCTTTTGCCATTTGTAGTTTACCAAGAGAAACAAAATTATCATTCTCTTCTGTCCAAACTTGATAGAAGTATCCTTTTATAGGATCCTCAATGTCTGCCAAAACTTCATTTTTAGTGGCTATTCCTCTACCGTTTCCTGCCTCGCCGGCAGGCAGGCCACTAGAAACATCTTTTAACTCAATAGAATCTACACCATCTGGAATGTCATATTTAAAACTGTCTTCTAAATCTTTTTGAAAACTAACAGGAGTGGGAGTTGAAACTATGTTTGTATCAGGATTTTTTAATTTTCTATAAAGAAACGCCCCACTAACAGCAACTGCTATTATTATAAAGCCAATAACAACATCTTTTTTATTAAAATCCATCTGTGGCCAGAATACTACTGATTTGTCTTTATGTCAAATTTTTATATTCTCCGCAGATTTAACGCATTATTTCCGAAGCGTCAAACGCTTCTGGCTCGTTCGACGAGTCGCTAATCTTAGCTCAGCTTTAAGTATACTCCAAACATGGCCATTACTGCAGAAACTAGCAACCATTGGGTGGAAGCTAACCATAGATCATATCCAAAATAACCAACTGTGGCTAGAACAACACAAACAAATGCACCTTTCATTAGTAATTTAGAATATTTAGTTAATTCCTTTTTTGTCATATTAATCACCCCCCCACTAAATATCTCTTTGCCAATTCTCCAACATAAAATGCAATTACAGCTGATGCTCCACCTATAAATAAATTTTCAAACGAAGTCTTTACAAGGCTTTTGTTTGAGACTATTCCTCTAAAAATTCCAACAATGAGTAAAGATATAATTACTAAGACAACTGAAATGTTAAAACTGTTTTCAAGTTTAAAAACATATGAAAATAGTGGAATAAAACCTGCTATACCAAATGAAAAGAAAGAAACCAAACCATTTTTTAGAGGTCTATTGGCTAATTTAATTTTTTGACCTCTATTTTGCTCAAATTCTATTTCTGATTTAACACCTAGATATGCCCCAGTTGACATTGAAAGTCCGTCTGCAAAGAGATTGGCCAGCCCTAAAATAATAACAATCGAAGGTGAAAGTGAAGCGCCAAGAGATCCAGCCACAACTGCAAATGTTGTGACTATTCCATCATTAGCAGATAGCACAATATCTCTTATGTAACCTGCCTTATCTTGTAACGACTCTTTAATTCCCACTTTACTTAAATAATATCATAAATTATATTGTAACTATAACAGCTTAAAAAGCTGATATGTCATCCTTACAGGATGTCATTGGTGAATCACGGTTAGATTCCGTGGGAGTGCCGCTACTGTATACCCAGAACCCAACTTGCCTCGCCATTTGGCAGGTAAAACCCGAGCAGGAAAAATATGACAGTTGAAGCACCGCAAATTACAGTAAAAAGATTTTCTAAAAGTTGGAGCAATACTAATCCGAATAGTCTTATTTCAGAATTTATATCAATTTCTAAAGAAACTAATCGTGAACCAGATACTTATCATTTTATTGTTGGTAAAAACTCATTAATTGATCCGAATACAAAAAGGTCTGTTTTAGAATTCATAGAAGAAGGTGTTGAAAAAGAGATAGCTAGAAACTTAGAGGGTTGGGCTTCAAACAACGATGAAGGTTTGGCACTTTGGATAAGTCCTAAATTAGAGGGGTATTACCCTTGTCCAAAAGTGATTATTCATAGAATTGCATATACTCCAGATAAAGAAAAGGTGGTTTTAAACAGTGTAATTTTGTTTGATGCTGAAATAGAAAATCCTGTTTACAAAAGAGGCACTCTTTATACTCTTCCTGATACTGAAAATAATATTTTAAAAATAATTGGTTGGATAAAAAGAAAATCAAAAGAAAATGTTAATTTGGAATCAAGCTCAAAAACAAGTCATCAAAAAGCAGTATATTTTGCAAATCAAATTAGAATGGGGATTTCACACCTTCAAGTCATTCAAGAAATGCAAAATACTGGGTTTTTGGGAGTAAATTCAATAAGTTGCCCTACTTCATTTTCAAGTCTTGTTGAATCAAACTCAATTCTTAATGTTTTTGCAGGAAAAGATAAATATGGATCTCTTGAATTTAGTTGCCCATCATGTAACAAAACAAATAGACGACTAATTAATCAACTCATTTCCAACTGCCAACATTGTGGCGCAGACGTTAGGTGTTAAATTTATTGCTTTTTTGAGATATAATACCTTTGTTCTTTTTAATTATAATCCTCGGTAGCTCAATGGTAGAGCAGGATCCTGTCTAATGGCAGCTCTTAGTAGTAATACTAGGATGAAAATCAGGCTAATTCGGGGAACGCCTAATTAAATTTAGGTCAATCCCGAGCTAAATCTCCGATTTAATCGGAGTAAATGTGTAGAGACTATATACCTGACATCAATTTATTGATGATGAGATAGTCCAGTCCTTTTGGTAACAGAAGGGTTTCTGTAAGATCAAGGTTGTAGGTTCGAATCCTACCCGAGGAGCTCGATTTTCTCAATCTAACCAATTATTTATTGATACTGTTTATTTATTGATACTGTATCATGTTAACCAGAGAACAACTTTTAAAAAAGCTCATTAAATATGCCGAAGAACTCGGAAAAACTCCGAGTGAAAAATTGTTTTATGAATTTGCAGATATAGGAATATATGATTTGAAGAGGTGCGGTTATGCTTACTATGGTGCTTTAGTACGTGAAGCAGACCTATCACCCAACAAATTTGATAAAACGAAGTATAGTCCTGAACATTTATGTGATCTCTTTATAAAAGTTATTCGTGAAGAAGGTAGTTGGCCAACAAATGGATGTTTGTACTCCGGTTTTGGAAAAATATGAAAATAAAAACGCAACTTCTGAAATGTCATCTGAACCTTTCCAAACCATCCATGAAATAAAAACTGATGATATGAATGGAGTTGAAAAGTACTGGCATAATAGATTTAAATCTAAATGGTTGAGAGGAGAATGGTATAAGCTGAACCCCTCAGATGTAAAAGCTCTTAAACATTGGACAAAGCAGTGGTCAGTGTTAAACTAGGAACACGGAGCAAAATTTTTATAAAAAACTACTTACAAAAATCGCTTTTCTTTCCGTTTTGACCATCTGATGAAGGTAGTGATAAAACAATTTCTCTGTCTTCCTTAGAAATCCAGTCAAACCAACAAACTGCATATTTATATATTTCTGAATTGTAATACTGACTCCAAGTTGAGTCTTCCAATATATGAGCTGATTTCCAATTTGGATCTTGAGATGCTTTATTTTGCTGTCTGTAATCATAAACTCCCCAATCAACAAAGGTGTTGTTGGTCAATCCAACTGCAGTTGCAATAATTTCTCCCTGTTTTACTTCTACCTCTTTGTTTATAGTTGTTGTTCTAGAATCTGCCTCTTTTGGCAAAGGAAATTTTTCAGCAAGAGCTTGAAACTTTGGAGAAAGTGTTAGTAAATGACCAAAACGATAACGAACTCCACATGGATGCTCAAAATCAAAAGTATATTGAATTTCTCCATTAACAGGATATCTTGCTCCTGCAATCACTTTGGCATCAGCTGGAGCTTTTACAGTTATCTCGTCAGGATGGGACTTATCAAAACGAAATCCCCCATGAGCTTTATAATTACCACCTCTTATTTGTCCTGGATATAAAATTGATGTCACTTTATCAATATCAACGGGCATTTGAAAGACAAACGGTTCGGGACATTTATCGGTTGACAATATTTCTGGAAATCTAACTACAGCTACAATTATAAAAACTACCGTCCCAATTAAAAGAAGGAGTAAAACTTTTTTCACTTTATTAACAGTAACACAAAAATATAAATAATAATTTTGCTAAATTATTTCTTTTTTGCAGTCACTTTTTTACCACGAAGTGGCAAGCTCTGCTTATCTTTTGGAGTTTTTATTTTTTCAACAAGTACTTCTTTAATTTCCGTTTTTACTTCAACTTCTTCTTTTTTTGGAGTTAATAATAAAATTATTTTGTCTAGTTTTGCGTTTAGGTCATTTAATTGCTTGCTGTTATCTTGAAAGGGCGCACTCTGCTTATCATCTCTACGTGGACTATCAAATCTAGGTCTGTCTGATCTCTCTGGCCTCTCAGATCTTCCTCCCATTGTTTCAAAACAATCAGAACAATAAACTGGTTTTCCTGTAGTTGGTCTAAAAGGAACTTCACAACTTTTGTTACAGTTACTACAAACTGTTTTAAACATCTCTCTTGGTCTGTCATCTCGTCCTCCACCAAAACTTGACCTTCCACCACCTCCAAAACCTCTTCCTCCACCACGATTATCTCTCCCTGACCTGTTATTTGAGTCTTTATTAAAATATCCCATTGTGTTCATCATATCACACTTTAACTAAAAAGAATCAACCAATTCCTGATATACTTTTTATATATGAAAATTAAATTTTTAGGCGCTTCTGGAACTGTTACTGGATCTTCTTATATTCTAACTTCTGGAAGCGGAAAATCTATTTTAATTGATCTTGGCATGTTTCAAGGTCCACCTGAAATTGATAAATTAAATTATCTTCCATATGATTATGATGTTTCTACACTAACTGGAGCTATTTTGACGCATGCTCATCTTGACCACTGTGGAAGATTGCCAATTCTTGTCAAAAAAGGCCTGCCTGCCGGCAGGCAGGGTTTTACGGGGAGTATTTACATGACTCCGCCCACTCGTGATTTAACAGAATTATCTCTCATGGATAGCGCAAAAATTGCTAGGGAAGATAAAACACAAGTCCTATATACAACTGCTGATGTTATTAATTTAGTTAAGCAATTTGTGACAGTTGAATATCACAAAGAAATTCATATTGGAGACTTTATAATTACTTTTTACGATGCAGGACATATTTTAGGTTCGGCTTCTTTAGAAATAATTGACAAAAACCCTTCATCTGATATCAGAAAGATAATATTTAGTGCAGATATTGGAAATTTTCCTGCATATTTAGAAGATCCGACAGAGTTTATAAAGTCTGGTGATGCTGTTGTAATTGAAACAACATATGGTGATAGACTGCATCCAAAAGAAAACCCAGTTGATGCATTACAAACAGAAATTAATGCTATTGAGAATAATGGTGGCACACTTTTAATCCCCTCTTTTTCTCTTGATAGAACACAAGAATTATTACACATAATGGTACATCTTAAAAAAGAAGGTAGGATGAAAAACGAAACAGCTGTAATTTTAGATAGCCCCATGGCTGAAAAAGCTACAAAAATATATGTTGATTATCCAAAATACTTTAATGATCATATAGAAAAAGAGTATAAAATCGGAGAGATGTTTGATTTTCCCGGCCTTGAGGTAACCAAAGACTGGAAAGAAAGCCAAGCACTTTATACTAGGAATGAAGCAAAAGTAATTATTGCCGGAGCTGGTATGATGACAGGAGGTAGAATTGTTGGCCATGCTGCACATTATCTTCCAATTGCCTCAACTCGTTTAATGATTGTGGGCTATCAAGGTGAAGGATCGCTTGGAAGGCAGTTGCTGGATGGCAAGAACGAAGTATTTATAAATGGGATTAGTGTTATTGTTAATGCAAAAGTAAATAATACTCAAGGTTTAAGTTCCCACGCAGACCAAAAACAGTTAATTGAATGGTTAAAAGCAATTAGTGGTGTAAAAAAACTATTTTTGACACATGGAGACGATCATTCAAGAATTGGTTTTAAAGAAAAAGTTACCACAGAACTTGGGATAATTGATATTACACTTCCTATATTAGGTCAGGAAATTACTTTTTAATTAGGGCTAAAAACTCCCTGTTTTTACCTTTCTCACCAACTATTGGTGATTCTATTAAATTAATTACTTCACCGCCAATTGCCACAATATCATTTTTAACTTTTTCTAAAACTTCATCTATCATTTCATTTTTCAGTCTTCCTTTTTTTAAATACTGTTTTGGTGCTTCATAATGTGGTTTAATTAGAGAAATTATTACCCCATTTTCTTTTAAATTTTTAAAAGCATTTTCTAATACTAAAATTTGCTTCGTCCAAGCAGTATCAATTGTAATTAGATCAACCTTTTCAGCTAAGACAACATGCATCGCATTTGTTCTTTCCATAACAACAACTTTTGAATTATTGCGAAGTGTCCAAGCCAATTCACCATAGGCCGTATCGATTGAATAAATCTTACTAACCCCATTTTGAAGTAAACAATCGACAAATCCACCAGTTGATGATCCAAAATCAGCAACAGTTAGACCATTAACGTCAATCTTAAATTGATCTATTGCATATTGTAACTTTTCACCTGCTCTTGATACAAACTTATCCATATCTGGTATATTATATATTAAGATGAAAAAAATAATTTTCGTTATAGCACTATTATTCACTAACGTTTTTACTGTTCAAGCTCAGGATTTTACTTTTACTAAAGCCCGAGAGGATTATGTCTTTACTGAAGATAATTACAAAAAAGATTTAAATGATTTTAATCTTAAAAAAGCTTCGTATCAAAAAAATCCAACTTTATCATTAAAAGAAGAATTAAGAGTCTCTTTATATAAGTTTATTGGTTCAAGAAATGATTTAATTAAAAACTATTTGACAATGTTAAGGATGAAGGGATTAGAAGTAGTAAACGCAAAAATTGATCCTGAAGTTGTTTGGTATCAAAATAGAAAAAATAGTTATTCTGAAAATGATTCTTTAGAAAATATTTTAAGCAAATCAAAAGAGGAAGATGCACACTATAAAACTGACACACTACTAATTATTTATTTTGCACTTTCAAACATTAGTTTAGATCAAGTAAAAACTATAAAAGAAGAACATCTTAAATTATATAAAAATTTAAAAAGTGAATCTGAAGAACTTGTTAAATTGGGGCGTGCTGATGCAAGTCTTTTTGATAGATGGTTTAAAGATATTGATCAAGAATTAGAAAATATTTCAGTAGTTGAAAAAGATACTCTTACACAAATTAACAAGATCTATGGTAGTGATGAATATCAAAGAAACAGCGGATATAAAAAAGCTATTGAAACATTAGATCCAGCGAAAATTAATCTTTTAAAATTAAATGGATTTGTTAAGGAATTAGAAAATGTTATATCAAGCAAAAGATGAATAAAATAAGCGAAGCTAAACTCTTGTTAATTCCAAAGGTTCAAGTTTTGGATGCAAAAATAGCTTTATTTATGCCAAATCCAAAATTAAGAAAAGTTCTATATATAACTACTGCTTCTCTTTTTTCTTTTATGTTTTTAATTATAATTTTAGGTTTGATATTTTCTCCATTTAGAAATCAAAAACAAGAAACAGGTACAATTTTAAATAAACCAAACATTATTGTTTTAAGCCCAAAACCACAAATTGAGTTATCTAACACCGAAAAGACAATACTTGACTTAGAAACAAAAATAAAAGAATTGAAGTTTCCAGAAAGTATCTTAAATATTCCTCAGATAGAAAGAGATCTTTCTATCTAATTAATCCAAATAATCCTGAAGTTTTTTTCGTCTACTTGGATGTTTCAATTTTCTTAAGGCCTTGGCCTCAATTTGTCTAATTCTTTCTCTTGTAACACCAAAGACTCTACCCACTTCTTCTAAAGTCATTTGTTTTGTTCCTTCAAGACCAAAGCGAAGTTTTAAAACTTTTGCTTCTCTTTCAGTTAATGTTCCTAATACTTCATCTAAGTGGTCTTTTAAAAGTTGTTTACTTGCTTGATCAACTGGTGACAATTGACTTTCATCTGGAATAAAGTCTCCAAGTATACTTTCTTGATCTTCACCAACTGGGGCTTCAAGAGATGTTGTCTCTTGTGCAATTTTAAATATTTCTCTTACCCTGTCTGGGTCAATTTCTACTTCTGCCCCAATCTCTTCAGCTGTTGGCTCACGACCCAATTCCTGCATAAGTCTCCTACTTGTTCTATAAAGCTTGTTTATTGTCTCAACCATGTGAACAGGAATTCTAATGGTTCTAGCTTGGTCTGCAATTGCGCGTGTTATAGCTTGTCTTATCCACCAAGTTGCATATGTTGAAAATTTAAATCCTTTTCTCCAATCATATTTTTCAACAGCACGAATTAGTCCTTGATTACCTTCTTGTATTAAATCAAGAAGAGAAAGACCTCGACCTATATATTTTTTGGCAATGGAAACTACTAAACGAAGATTACTTTCAGTTAATTTATCTTTTGCTCTTTTATCATTTTTTTCATATCGCTTTGCATATTCAATTTCTTCCTCTGCATTTAAAAGTGTTACTCTGCCGATTTCTCTTAGATATTGTCTAACAGGATCTGTTGATTCAATTCCCTCAAGTCGTGTTAAGAGTTCAATTTCTTTATCTAGTTTTTCTTTTGAAGTATCTATTGAGTCACCTTCTTCAGAAGTTACTGATTCAAAAACATCTATCCCCTCAGATAACAGCTGGTCATACAAATCATCTAATTCATTAATTCTAACTTCTGCATCTGGGAAAATTTCTAAAATTTCATCTTGGGTTAAAAAGCCTTGATCTCTTGCTTTTTTAATTATTTCAATTACTTGTTTACGTATCATATATTTTATATATGACAAGCTTTGCTTATCATAATACTACATTATACCTAAATATAGGCTTTTCTTAAAGAGTGGAAAGTTTTTTGCTTAATTGATTAAATTCTTTTAACAAGCTTTGCTTGTCTTCATCCAATTTTATCTTTTCTGACAACTTTTCAAGTTTTTGTTTTGTATCTAAAATAATAAGTTCTTTTATAATTGTTTCTACATTTTCTTCGTCAGAATTTTCTAAAATCATTTCTGCATAACCTTTTTGCAACTCGTCTGGTAAAGGAAATTCATTTTTTTGAAGATAATTAATTATTTTTATGATAAATTCTGAATCAATTAATTCTTTTATATCTTTTTCAAAAATAATTTTATTATTTTGGTATATAGCATTTACTAACAATTTTTCTTCTAATAATTGCTTTCTATTTTTTTCTTGTTTTTCTGCCTCGACCCCGTTCGGCAGGGGCGGGTTTTTACTAGCAATTATTTTTTTTGAGACTTGATCTGCTACTGCCTCCACAGGAACAGATAATTTTCTAGCTAAAAGCTCTATATAATGTGCTTGAACAATTTTATCTTGTATGGTTGAAAGAAGTGGTGTTATTTCAGAACTTATTTTTGCCTTATCGTCTCCAGAATTTATTCCATACTTTGTAATGGCACTTTCTATTATAAAATCCCACAGCGAAGTTGCTTCATCTATTGCCTTTTTTAATTTTTCAGGTTCTTTTCTTGCAATGTCGTCAGGATCTTTATACCCCTCAAGACGAGCTACTTTTACTTCAAAATCCATATTAAATGCCAAGATTGCACCTCTTTTTGCAGCTTCGTCACCAGCAAAATCTGAGTCTAAGCAAAGAACTATCTTTTTTGCAAATCTTCCAATTAATCTTATCTGATCTTCTGTTAATGCTGAACCTTTAATTGCTATTACATTTTTTACGCCGGCTTGGTACGACGAAATCATATCAAGTTCACCTTCAACAACTACTGCATATTTACTATCTCTAATTTCTGATTTTGTAACATCTAATCCATACAATATTTTTGACTTGTGGTATGCCTCAGTATCAGGTGAATTAATGTATTTTGCCCTATCTTGCTTTACCCATGGAAGTATTCTTCCTGCAAAGCCAACGATATTACCTCGATGGTCTGATAATGGAAAAATTACACGACCTTTAAACCTATCTATACCACCACCAACTAGTAAACCTGTCTTTGCAAGTTCGGTTGGGGTGAATTTTTTCTTTTGCATTAAATATTTTGAGAGTGCATCGAAATTTTCTGGTGAATAACCAATCTTAAATTTTTTGATTGTATCTATTTTTAATCCTCTATCTTTTGTTAAATAATTTAGAATTTTTTTACCTTGTGGATGACTATTTAATACATAATCGTAAAAGTTAAGAGTATTTTTATTTATCTCAATGATTTTTTCTCTCTCAGATGAAGCTTCTTGTTTAAAAGCGATAAGTTTAACTCCAGCTTTTTCTGCCAAATATTTTAAAGCTTCAGAGAACTCCATACCTTCATGCTCCTCTAAAAAAGTAAAGACATCGCCCGACTTTCCACAGCCAAAACATTTATATATTTGGAGCTCTGGAGTAATCATGAAAGATGGAGTTTTCTCACCATGGAATGGACAATTTGCTTTGTAATTTCTACCAGCCTTTTTAACTTCTATATATTCTGAAATTAGTGAAACAATGTCAGTTTTATTTTTAACTTCCTCAATTTGATTATTCTTCATTAATTTGGATTATACATCACTGGCGGAAGGGACAGGATTTGAACCTGCGAGGCCTTGCGACCACACGCTTTCCAAGCGTGCTCCTTAAACCACTCGGACACCCTTCCTTACTTAAAGGTAGTATAGCAGGCTGAAGTTACTTTTTCTTTTTTTTCTTTTCCCATTCTTTGATCATGGAGTTGGCAGTCTTTAACATTTCTTTTTCTCTTTTTAATTTAACTTTTTTAACAGCTGTTCCGTAATCAAACCAACTAATATCTCCCATCCCTGAAATTTCAAGCCCAGCCTTAAACAATAAAAGGTAATATAAATATTTATATGTTACTGTTTTATTACTTACTGTTCCTGTACTTGTAGCTCTTCCAACTTCATCTAATACTCTAGTGTTCATATTTCCCTGTTCTGATGTATATCTGATGACTGATCTAACTGAAGATTCACCCCTTCTTACCACTGATTTTAATATTTCCCAATCACCTTCATTGTTTTTTGAAAGCAAAAATGATTTTTTTAATTTTCCTTCTTTAAAAATGACTGCCCCACCAACTAAAACTTCACCATTATTATTTTTCATAATTATTTATAATTTCAAGCTTTGCTTATAATTTTTTCAAGCTTTGCTTATAACACAAGTATGATACCACAAAATTTAAGCGGAGGATGTAGGAGTCGAACCTACTTGAGCTTACGCTCACAGGTTTTCGAAACCTGCGTATTTCCGTTCTACCAATCCTCCAGATCTAAATTAAAAATTGATATGTGTGTCCCCGGAAGGAATTGAACCTTCATCCTCGAGTCCGCAACCCGACATTCTATCCGTTAGACTACGGGGACTAGTTAATTTGGTAGTTTTTTACTAAACCAGTCAACTGCTTTATCGAGATTTGATGGAGAAATCTCTTCATGAACTAAATATTCTTTCAAAATTTTCTCTATTTCTTCCTTTATTTCTGCTTTAATTACAAATTCCATTCTATTAGGAATCATTCTAGTCTCAAAAACCAAAAGGTCAGAATCGTACCTTTTACTAAACCAAAATCTGCCTAGATGTTGCCAATCAGTTCTTCTTCCTCCAACTTTTACACCTTTATTTGTAATTTTGTATTCAATTTCTTCAGGAGTCACAGTGCTCATAACATAATAAAGAAATATGAGAGAAATTATTAAAATTACAGGCATTGCTCCTTCTGCTAAAAAAAGAATTAAACAGACCATTCCTGCAATTGAAATGGTAGTTACATAAAACTGTTTGTCTCTTCTCTTAAATGGTCTTGCTGGTGCCACCCAAGTTAATAAATCTTTTTCCAAATCGGGTTCCATTACCAAAATTATACCCTAAATCTGATATAATTGCAGGATTGGAAGAGTCGCATAGAGGCCCAGTGCACGAGTTTGCTAAACTCGGCCCCTTAATTGGGGCTCGTGGGTTCGAATCCCACCTCTTCCGCAAATGTTATAATGAATCATGGAAGATGGGCAGGACGGTAATGCGCGAGTCTTGAAAACTCGTGGGAGTAATCCCTAACAGGTTCGACCCCTGTATCTTCCGCCAGTTACCTAGCAATAGTTAGGCTTTTAATATTTATAAATCCAGCTTCTGTTAAAACTTTTTTTGCTTCATTAATTGTTGAGCCTGTGGTGTAAACATCATCAAAGAGTAGTATGTGGGAAGTAGTATCTAGTATATTGGGAGAAACACTAAAAACGCCTGATAAATTATTGCGACGAACAGCACCCTTTAACCCTACTTGGGGAACAGTTGATTTTGTGCGAAGCAATAAATCTGGAACATATCTCCAATTCATAGCCTTTGCCAATTTCTCTCCTATTATTTCTGTTTGGTTGAACCCTCTCCAATTTTTTCTATATTTGTGTAATGGAATTGGAATTAAAATTGTATTTTTAGATCTTTTTAATTTCTTTAACTGTTTTAAAGAAGCATCAACTAATTCATCTGTTAAATCGTATGCAAATTTATACTTTAATGAAATTATTGCTTTTCTAATTACCCCTTCGTACTTAAAGATTGAGAGATTTTTACCGTTTACTATATTGCAAGGTGAGACCTTGCAATAACACTTATTACAGATATATTTTTCTGCCTTCCCACACTCTAAACAATATTTTGGAAAAAGAAAATCAAGAATCATATATAATTCACTATATACCAATGATGTCAATCATAAAATGACTATGAAAGTTTTTAACAAAAAGGCGAGATTTGAATATGAATTAACTCCTGAAAGAGTCGAGGCTGGCTTGGTTTTAAAGGGAATTGAAGCTAAGGCGTTTAGAGACGGTCGGATAAATCTCTCGTCAGCCCATGTCAGAGTGTTGGGTGGTGAAATTTATTTAATTAATGCAAACATGCCCGCTGGGAATGTAAAAGGTTACGAACCAACAAGAATAAGAAAGTTACTTTTACATAAAAATGAAATACTTTCGTTAATTACCAAGATGAAACAAAAAAAGTTGCATTTAGTGGCTACTAAGATGTATAATTCTAAGTCTCGAATCAAGATTGAACTTGTTTTGGGAAAGCCAAAAAGAAAATTTGACAAGAAGGAAAGTATTAAGAAAAAAGATATACAGCGCGATCTTGAAAGAGAATTGAAAATTGTAAATTGAATTTGGGGATGACCGGTTTCGACGGAACGCTCTTTAACAAAACAGCAAGCCAAGTTTGATAGGAACTTGAAAAAAATATATCAAAAACTAAAAGCAAACTCAAAAAGTTATGCTCCTAGTTACAAATATGCTTTAGCATATTCTTAACAGGCGTCTTGAGGTTTGATTCTCGATCGAACCGACTAGGTGTAAACCAATTCGAGATGCTACTTATTTTCTTTTGATTTAGAGAGAATTTGTAAAAGACAATTAAATCTTACGTCAAACTGTTTGTCAGTTATCATTGTTTGACGGAAATTTTAAAAACTGGATAAGCTTGTAGAAGTTTTGTTTTTAAGTTTTTCGGATGTGGGTTCAATTCCCACCATCTCCACCCCGTCATACGGGGTAGGCTCGTTTGACGAGCCACCCTAGTTTAATATGGGTTATTATACCTACATTTTATTTGCAAAAGACAAAAAACTATATATTGGATATTCAACCAACCTTAAACAACGATTTGAAAAGCATACTACAGGTAAAGTACGCTCAACAAAACACAGAAGACCTCTTAAATTGATTCATTATGAATATTTCATAAACAAGACTGATGCAAAAGCGAGAGAAATATTTTTAAAAAGCGGTGCAGGACATAAACAAATTATGCAATTTTTAAAGCGAACTTTTGGTTTACTTCAACTCTAAATACATTAACTTTGGTCCATTAAGTAAAATTATTTTGCCTTCTTCTTCTGAAACTACTATATCTTTTGCATTTTTAATTTCGTCATTTAGATACTGAAGTTTAAACTCTCCATTTTTGTCTATAGCCACTACTCTCCCTTTATCTTTTTCTAAAATATAGACATTTTTTAATTTCTCATTTGTATAAATCGCGGTAGGATCAGTAAGTGGTTCAATTATTCCTGATAATGACACCTGTTGTGGGTTCCCTAAGGTAAATTTAGATACTTTCCCAGACGATGAAAGAAGCCAGATTGATCCATCAATTGTTAAGTCTTTAACTTTTGAAAAATCTACTTCTACACTAGGTGCTAACCATTCAGTTTTTTCGCCAAAAGATTTACCACTTCCTGAATGTCTAAATATTTGATTATTACTTTTATCAATTATGTAAATATTCCCAGCATATATATAAAACAGTGAATTTTCTTCTACTTCGTATACTCCGTCAAGTTTGTCTAAAAACAATTTATCTTCGTATGAAGCTATTTTTTTTGTATCACCAGTTTCATCTTTGTTAGCCGCAATTTTTGCACTTTTATTTTTAATTCCTACCTTAATAATATTTTTATTATCACTATCAAATACAAAAATGTCTTCTCCCGAAGAAACCATTTGGCTTCCGTCAAAGCCTGAAGTTTGTAAAGTTAAATCCAAAAACTCTTTTACTTCCGCTTTTACTTCTCCTACAATTTCTGCCTCTTTTTCTATTATGTTTTTTAATAATTCTTCCAATTTTTCATTTTTAAAACCAGCTTTTTTTAATTCATCTGTTATTTTTTTTGAGCTAATAAATAATTCTCTTGCGCTGTTTTTGTCCACTACTCCTTCAACAGCTGATTCATAATTTGAAAGAGCTTCATCTAATTTAATTAAACTTTGTTTCTCAAAATCTCTATTATTTTTTTGTTTTATACCAAAGGTGACACTTACAATTAATAGAACTAAAAGAATTATTCCTACAGTAAGGGTTGTTTTTCTGCTTTGTGAACTTAATTCATCTATTGGATTATCTCTTACAAATATTTCTTTTTGTTTATTTTCTCTTTCTTCTTCAACCGTCACAACTAATTTTTCTAAACCTTTTTCAATTGTATAAACATCTCCTGCTTGAGGAATTCCTGAAATTGAAGTTTTTTTATCTTGAGTTTCACAAAGCGTCACTGTTTTGTTATTTCGAAAAACACTAGCTTTACAAAAAGGTTCTGTGGAAACAATTATTTTTTTAAAAATGAAACGAATTGATCCCACACCTTCCAATTTTGGTTGGCCTACGTTTGATATTAACTTTAAGGACATTTTATGAAAAAATAGCTTATAAAACAATAATAGCAAAGACTAAGACTGCAATGGCAAAAAGAAGATGTATGATTGATAATAATTTAAGTTGATTTTCAAAACCAACTTCCAATGTAACTGTCATTAATTTTACTTGCTTAACCACCACAAAAGCAAAAATAATATAAATTAATAGAAAGACTAAGATTAAAACTTTAATAATACTCCAAATCATCTAATCCTCCCTTCAATTGCTTCTTGCTGTTCTTCAATTCTCAAGTCTTGTAAGACTTTAACAATTTTATCAGGATGTGGAACAGCTAAAAAGTCAAAATTGGGAACTTCAGAGGCTGTTTGGATTAAAACATCACCATAATTAAACAGGGTTCTTACTACTCCACCCATTTTATATGTAACATCTTGAATTTTATCTATATTAGCGTCACTTACTTCTTTATAAATTAAATTATAAAAATCAATATCAATTATTCGTTCATCTGTAACTATATAAACATTGAAAAACCAAGTTAAAAAACTTTCCAAGAAATAAGCAGTTGTAATTAAATACCAAATTAGAATAAAAATAAACCTAAAATTTGAGGGGGTTGAATCTAAAACAGTTGTGTTTAAAATAAATATTGGAGTCAGTAACATAATAATTGTTGTTATTATCCAAGGAATATTTGTAACTAGGTGCTTTCTTAAAAAGAGAATTATTTTTTCTTCACTTTCTCTTGTTTCAAAATTAACCCCATTGGGCCACATTAAAAATGAAGATAGTGGATATTTTTCTTGCAATGGCAAGTCTTTCTTTTTTTTAGAAGCTGAAAATATCTCTGGCATAATCACATTATACCAGATTAGGTCTAATTATTTCTTTTCTATATTGAAAAAGGCAAAACCTTTTTGAGGTATCATCAAATATCCAGGGGCGCGAAGATTAAAGGCTTGTTTAAACTCGTTTCCTGTTAAACTTATGTTCCCGTTTATATTCACTGTGGTTGTGTTTCCATTGCCTTGGGTGACAGAGACACTTGATACAGAAGAAAGCCCGCCTTTTTGTTTCAACTCTGCGTACGAATATGGATTTCCTCCCCAACATGAAGTTGATATAGATGACACCCTACTGTCTTGGCCACTTTTCAAAACAATTGCTGCATTAATTATGTCAGTAAACTCTTCATTATTTAACCATGGATCATTTTGTCCACAAGTATTACCACTACTCGTATACCCTTGTCTATACCATGCCTTATATAACCACGGTGATCCCCCAAGTTTTTCGTATGCTTTGTCTATAAAATTTGCCCCACCATTTCCATCAGTTGTATCCCAACCAGAAGTAGTTGAATATCCACCAGCAGTAGATGAATAATATGTTACAACATCTTCTAAAACTTGACCTTTTGTTTGTTGTACTGCTTGTTTCCAGGCATCAGGTGGGTTATCTGCTTTGCTTTTTCTAAAAACTTGACAGCTTTCACTTACACAAATTTGTTTTCCTTCAATTTTGTATCTATAGGCATATGTTCTGGCTGCAATTGCTTGTGCTTTTAACGCTTCCATATGCCAACTTGCAGGCATTTCAGCTATACCCATCAAATAATAATCTTCAAAATTAACGCTACCAACTCCCGCAACATTTATATTCCCACTAGTGTCTTTCCCGACAGGTTCTTTACCATAATATGTTTTTAATATTTGGTTGGCGTTTTGATTATTCTGCTGCGCTCTACCCCTTGCACCATACTGGCTCATTCCTTTTCTATGTGTGTATCCACCAAATGAAAATACTGCAAAAGAACCTGCGGGGGCTGATTCTCTAAATCCTTTAATTGAAGCGTTGTAATCATCAGCTAACTCACTATCTCCCACACTTGCAGTAAACCCTCCTGACTTTGCATTTAATATTTCTTGTTGTTTAGCACTTAAAACAGACAAAAAACTTTCAACTTTATTAACCTCTCCCTCCAAAAACTTGGCATCAGAACTTACTTTGTTTTGCAAAGAGGCAAGAGATATTTTGTTTTTTTCCAAAGATTCTTTATCTTCTTTTAATTTGACTATTTCTCCAGAATATTTTTCAATGGTTTTTCTATCACCCTCTGCAACCATTTGTTTGACCTTAATCATTTTAAAAACTTCTAATGCGTCTGTGGCAGAAATTAAAGAGATAAAAGGATCATACAATCTTGCCGTTACATATTGACTGACAGCTTTCTCATTTAATACTTGTTGTGCAAAAGATACATCTTTTTCTCTTGATTTTATTTCTATTTCTTTGTTTTTAAGTTCCTGTGACAAAGAAGAAATCCTTTTATTTAAATTGTCAATTTGAGTTTTTAGATTTGCTAAATTTTGTTTGTTTTTTTCTTGAGCAGGAGCATAGGCCGAAGCAATTCTTGGTAATATTGTATTTATACATTCATTCATGTCATTTGCGGACAGTTCAGAAACACTTTTATTTAAACAGTCTGATTCAGAAACTGCATAAGCAGTACCCAGTACAAAGTACTTAGTACTTAGAAAAACAAAAATAAAAACAATAATCAGTTTTACAAATTTCATAACGTAGCTGAATCTCATTTTACATCCTCTATCTGAAGTTTAACTTGACTCAAGATTTTTCTCAAAGTTCCTTGTGGAATTGGCTTGGGATGAATGGCAACTTGTGTCCATCTACCATCTTGATGCTTTAATCGAACATGAGACCCTTTTCCCCCAACTTCGACAAAACCTTTTGATTTAAGAATTTTAAGTAATATTTTCGGTTTTATATTTCTTGGCAGTTTGGGCATTTTCTTAGGCAAAAGCTATCGGATATTGAATTTGTGTTTGAGTAACAATCTGGGTATTTAAATCGTCTGATGGAATTTCTGCTTTCTCTTTAGATAACATTTCAACAGCTAGTCCAATACCATCTTTTAAACTTTCCAACGCTTCTTCTATTGTGTCTCCGTAATCTGTTATCCCAAGTGTTGGACAATAGGCATTATAAACTTTATCACCATTTGGATAGGTTTCTGGCTCAACAATAACTCTATAATTTAATAATTTTGTTTGCATGATGTATAAGTTTAACAAAATTTGCTAGAATAGTAAACATAATGAAATCCAGCTACGCTATGAAAAAAATAATCCCTGCAATATTTTTATTTTTAACTTTAATTAGTTATTCAATCAAACCAGTATTTGCTCAGCTTGAAGATTGTGGAATTGATACAGCTATTGGCTGTATACCAGTTTCTGATACAAATCAATTCATGGGGTGGATATTGGGTTGGGCTGTTGGGGTTGGTGGTGGAATTGCATTTTTATTGATTGTCTATGCTAGTTTTATGATAATGACTTCTCAAGGAGTTCCAGACAGATTAAAAGCAGGGCAAGAACTACTAACATCAGCCATTTCAGGTTTAATTATGTTAATTTTTAGTGTCTTTATACTAAAATTCATAGGAATTGATATACTGGGATTGGATAAATTATAAATATGTTTGACACGGCAACTTTTACTTCAATACAAAATAACGCAGGGTTGCCTGCTTGGAACGTTTTACTTGAACCATCGGGTTTTATCAATTTAGCTCTTCCATATATCTTTGGAATTGCAGGAATAATTCTGCTTTTAAATATTATTACATCAGGTTTTAAAATGATGACGTCTACAGGAGATCCAAAAGTAATGCAGGCAGCACAAGCTAAACTTACAACATCTGTAATTGGAATATCAATTTTATTTGTATCATTTTGGATAGTTATGCTTATAATGAAATTTTTGGGTATAGAGACAATTTTATTTAATTAAATATGAATAAATTAGCAATTAACATTGGTACAACTTTCTTAGGTGATACACGTGGAGATTTATACAGAGTTGATAGTATAAGTAGGTATGTTTCTGCAATTATTACAGGTGCTATTTCAATAGCAGGAATATTTTTACTTTTTCTTTTAATTGGGGGTGGAATTGGAATGATTGCGGGTGCTGGAAAATCAGATCCCCAAACAGTTGAAAAGGGTAAAAAGGCTGCAACTTCAGCGCTAATTGGCTTCATAGTTGTATTTTCTGCATATTGGATAGTAAAACTCATAGAAACAATCACAGGCTTATCACTTATTTCACTTTAGTTTTCGATATCTTGTTGCTGATCCTTGGCCAATTTTCTCAATCATTTTTAGATCTAATAATTTAACAAGAACTTGAGTAACTGTAGGTCTAGTAACTCCAGCTTTTTTAGAAATTTCCATGGGAGTCACTTCATCATTTTTTTCTAAATAATCCCAAACCAATAATTGTTTTGGTGATAACACTGATTCAATATTTGTTTCTGTTAACTGTTTTATGGCAATTTCAGATTGAGTAAATAATATATCTAAAAAGAAATTGGTCCAAAACGAAACATCTGGTTTTTTGGTTCTTAATGTATTTTGGCTACGGCGTAAGGCTAAATAATATTCTGGTTTATTATCTTCAATTAATTTTTCGTGTGATACATATGGTATATATAAATAACCCGCTTTTAATAGCAATAAATTAGTTAAAATTCTTGATAATCTGCCGTTTCCGTCAGAAAAAGGGTGAATATTTAAAAATTCAACTATAAAATTTGAAATAATTAAAAGTGGATGATAGGTATTTTGATTTAATGCTGTTTTTGTCCAATCAATGAGCTCATACATTTCCTTTGGAGTTAAATATGCCTTGGTAGTTTCAAAAAGAATTCCCACTGATTTCCCTTTTTCATTAACCATATGTACTGCATTTTCTTTTTTCTTATACTCACCTCTATGGGTTTCGTCTTTTCCAACATATTTCAACAATTCTTTATGAAAATGTAATATTGCACTTTCGCTAAATGTTATTGACTCCCAAGAATTAAAAATATTTTGAAGAAGTTCATAATATCCCATTACTTCTTGTTCATCTCGATTACTAAATTTTTGGATTGAAATCCCTTTCATCATTTTTTCAACTGTTTCATCTGTTAGTTTTGAACCTTCAATACGAGTAGAAGCACCTGTTGAGGTAACCAATACGGATTTTTTTAATCTTCCAAGAATTTGTGGGCTAAGTTTGGTACTTCCATCCCATTTACCTTTTAAACTTTCTATTTGTGTAATTTTTAGCCATATCTCGTGTGATACATTATTAAACCTTATGTTGAACTTGTCATTCATATATATGAGATTATATGGGATTATATGAGGTCTGTCAAGTGCTTGTGTTGGTGACAATTATTAGTATAATAGATTTATATATGAATTTACTTGCGCAAAATCCATTTGGAACTGTAGAAGTTCCTGATAAACTAAATAGTATTTATGGAGCTGAAGCCGGTCCTGCTTTTGGAAAATTAATTCAGTTTGGACTACGAGCATTAGTAGTTGGTGCAGGTATTTATGCTTTGTTTAATCTTGTTCTTGCTGGTTATGCTTTTATGTCTGCAGGAGATGATAGTAAAAAGGTTGCAAGTGCATGGGCAAAAATTTATCAAACTTTAATGGGGCTTGCTTTTTCTGCAGGATCTTTTGTACTTGCAGCTATAATAGGGCAATTGATATTCAAAAATCCATTATTTTTATTACAACCATCAATACCTACACCATGAACAAAATCGCACAAATTAAATTATTTGAAGGAGAGGGGTATAAGGGCTTTGGACCACTTGGATTAGAACAGGGTCAAAGTGGTATATCAGTTTTTGCAACATTTCTTTCCTCAGCGGTTGGTCTTATTACAATAATTGGAATTATTTGGATGGTATTTATAATTGTGACAGGCGCTGTTAGTATCATTTCTTCAAGTGGAGACAAACAAGCTCTAGAGGGGGCAAGAAAAAAGATTACAAATGGAGTAATTGGACTAGTAGTGCTTGTTTCATCTCTCTTTATTTTAAGCTTTATCGGGAAATTATTAGGTTTGCCAAATATCCTAGACATTGCAACGCTTTTTAAATCACTAAATTAATATGCAAATAAATACACTATTAGCTGGAGCAGGAACTACAGGAGATGGAAAAATTTCAAACCCTGCCATCGGAAACACGCTTAATCAGATGCTCCTAAATTTACCAGAATTCTTTTTTGGCGATTTAATCAGCAGGGTAATTGGTCTTTTATTTGTAATTGGTGCTTTGGCTTTTTTCTTCATGCTTCTTTGGGGGGCAATCAGTTGGATATTGTCTGGTGGAGATAAAGCAGGTCTTGAGTCAGCAAAGGGTAGAATTACAAATGCAATTGTAGGTTTTGTATTACTTATTGGAACTTTTGCAATTGTTAAGCTGATTGAAACTTTCTTTGGGATAGATATTTTGTCTATTGACATAGGCCCATTGGTTATTCAATAATACCTAATATGAACGATGTTTTTTATTTAGCGGCAATTGAGTTAGATAAAAATTTAGGCAGTGCTTTTCAAGGCGCTACCGATCTTACGATCGAAGGTATGGTGTCTGGTTTTATTAGATTAGTTTTAGTGATTGCAGGTTTGGCATTCTTTTTTATTCTAGTCATTGGAGGCATTAAATGGATACTCTCGGGTGGAGATAAAGCTCATACAGAAGGTGCAAGAAATCAAATTACTGCAGCTCTTGTTGGTTTGGTTATAGTCTTTTCAGCTTGGGCAATAATTCAACTAATAAATACATTCTTTGGGGTTAATATATTAAAGTTAGATCTTCCAAAAGCTGGTTAACCAATCTTCTCTTGCTCAATTTTCTTGAATAAGCTAAACTTATTTTTATATGGCAGCAGCACCTGCAGAATTATCACAACTTGAAGACGTTTTTGAAAATGTAGTTAAAGCACTTCTAGCTCTTGGTGGTATTGGTCTTTTTTTAACGCTTTTATCTTCTGGTTTTAAATATTTAACATCTGGAGGTGATCCAAAAGCAGTAGAAGGGGCAAAAAACACCTTAACCTATGCAATTGGTGGTTTTGTTCTATTAGCCTTCTCATATTTGATTCTACTTATTATTGGAACCTTTACAGGTGCTGATGTTACAAACTTTACAATCTTTAAACCATAATATTAAATGTCAAATGAAAATATTGTCTAAATTCATTCTGTTTTCTTTCTCTTTGTTTTTATTATTAATAATTAATTATTCACTCTTAATTCCGTCGGCAAAAGCCGAGGTTGAGGCTTTTCCAAGAGTGGGTTTTCCTTGTAACGATGTAAAGGATCCTGAATTTCACTCCCTTCGTCCTTATCAAGCCGCTGCCTGTGGAGATGCCAATAAAGCTTTGTTTTGTAGCAATGAATTAAAATTTATTGAATCTTTTGACTTAACTAGTCAATGTGATTTGGGAAAAAATACAAGTGATTTCTGGTGTAAACCCAAAGATGGTTATATTGATCCTCATAATCTTTATGTTGAGCTTACAGATTCCATGTTTCCAATTTTAGGGAACACTGAACAAGTAAAAAATTATGATAAAAAAAATGATGAATTTTCTGATGCACAGAAAGTAAATGAATATGCAAGTTGGTATTTAAGTGGAGTAAACAATCGTGCTGAATATGAAGAAAATACAGATAGTCGAGTTGTTAATTTCTCAGGCCCAATCCAAAAACTTTTACCATCTGTGATTCAAGATGCTCAAAGAATTTCCACCATTGCCTCTGCTTCGGCAATCACAAACTATGTCGATGAGGAAGTTGGTGACACTACCGAACCTCAAAATCATAATCAAATTGTGGTTTGTGGAGATAGCAACTTTGGTTGGTTTGGAGGCCTTCTTAATATCGGAAAAATTACGCCTGTCCCTTGCTATGGAGGAGATGAAAAATTTAGATTAATAGATAAAAGTATAGGTATAGTGGGCGATCAGGGGTGGTACGGAGGAGATTTGTCAGATTTTAATGGATTGTTTAACAGAATTGGAACTGATATATGGAACAAAAGGACTCCGCCACTTCCTTGGGCAGATAAAAATGGAGACCCATTTGAAAGCCAACAGGCATATCAAAAAGCATATAACGAATGGCGAGGTGATTCTTGCGCGAAAATTCCTTTTGTTGACCTTCTTTTGTGTATAGATAATCCATTCGTACCAAATAAATGGGCGGATTTATATCAATATATTCCCCTTTCAAATACTACTGACAAAAAAGGTGCGGAGAGAATTCTAGATGTTCAGTTTAAACCTTCAATCGGAACAACAGTAATTTCAGGTGAAAAATATGACGAGGCAAATCAGAAAAACGCTCCTCTTTATTTTGCACATACGGAGGAAGTTAAAGAATCGTCAGAATTATTAAATAAAACCTATCTGCCACAAGGATATAAAAGTGAAAAGGTTCCAGAAACAACAGAAACTCTTCCAAAAGTAAACGGTCTCGACTGTAGCGCAGTAAATGTCAGGACAAACAAAGGTGATAATTTATTCCCAGGAGATAGATCACCTGGAGACACTAAAGAAATGGTCATTCCAAAAGTGACCTACAATATTGATCAAGTTTTGTGTAAAGTTACTAAAACAACCATCTGGGTTCCTAACCTTCCCCCTAAAAAAGGAGGTTCCTGGGAAACTACATATTCCCATCATTGTAACGCAGAAGTTACAATAGTTGTTCCAACAGATGTTAAAGTTCCAAATGCAGATGAAATATTTTCAACTACTGTAGCTGACTCTGGAAGTACTTTTAGAAAAATATTTCCAAAAGTCGAGGAAGGTGCGCCAGTTAGTTGTATTGCAGATATTCCAACAGTTACTGGGGTTACTTATAATGCTGAGGAAAGTGAAACCCCAAGAGGTGGGTCTTTAGAATTTGGTGTTAAAAAAATTCCAGAAGATGGGGGTGGTGATAAACCAGAATTAACTTTCCCACACATAGGTTCAGTCTATGAATACTTTTTAAAAGGAATTCAAACTGCCCTTCGCCCTAAAGGTTACGGCGAACCAATTGCTGATGGAAATTGTAAACCAACAGAAGAACCTGAGACTGGAGCATGTAAACAATGGCTTCTTGATGAAAATGTTTACAACAAAGTAATCGCAAAAGCAGCGTCTACGAAATGTAACGGCAAATCTCTTAACCCTTTTTGGGCTATTGGAATCGGACTTAATGAAAATGGTGGTTTGATGACAGATATGGCAGATGGATCATCAAGTTCACATTTTGGATGCAATGTTTCACAAGTTCAATCAATCGATGAGAAAATTGACTGCATGGTTAACACACTCAGAAACGATTGTGCTGCCGGCAAAACAGATGAGGCGACACTTCAAGAGTATGGATATTTACCTGGTTATGTACTGTGGCCAATTACAGTATTGGACCCTGGTGGTGTATATCCACCACCACTTTTCGGATCAGGATTCAATACCTCACAACTTATTACTAATCTTAATAACACTGACTGGAGAGCTGCGTATGCTTCAAAGGCTCCAATTTTTTGTCCAAGCTCACCAACACTACCGTACTAAAAAATATTTTCCGCCACTCTCCGTAACTAACCCTTTAATCCCCATTATTGATAGTGTAGATCCAACTTCTACAACATTTTCTTCTAATTTCTGTGCAATCTCATCAATTTCCATAGGCTCTAGTTGAAGTATTTTAAATATTTTTTGTTCTTCTGTATTTAGATTATCTGGAATTCTTGAGTTCTGAATTTCTGTAGTTTTAATCTTAATAATATCTCTCACACAAATGGCCATTTGGGCGTCGCCTGATTTTATTAATTCATTACATCCAACAGAAACTCTTGAATTTATAGGCCCAGGTACTGCCCAAACTTTCTTGCCCATTTTTTTTGCAATTTTGGCAGTTACAAGTGATCCACTCCCGCTACCCGCCTCAATAACAAGAACCCCAAGTGAGGCGAGGCTAGCTACAATTTTGTTTCTTTGTGGGAATTTCCAGATACTTGGTTTTGCCGAATCTTCATACTCAGAAACAATTGATCCTCCACTTTTTAAAATCTCTTCATATAACTTTTTGTTTTCAGGTGGATAAATATGGTCCAGACCACAGCCAAAAATTGCAATGTGTTTTCCTCCATATTCAAGTGTTTTCTTTGCAACTTCAGTATCCACGCCATACATAAAACCAGAGATTGTTGTTACTCCATTAGCAACAAAATCGCACACGAATTTATCAACCACATCTCTACCATACCTTGTCATTTGACGACTACCAACAACTGCAATAGACTTTTTGTTAATAGAATTAGGATCTACTCCTCTAAAATGTAAGATTTTCATAATGTGATATTCTACCCGTATCCTCTACTATACAAACTGCATCTATTTGATATCTATCATAAAATTTTGCAATATCAGGGTTATTTAATAAATATAATTCTGCCGTTCTTCTAACCTGCATTAATTTATTTTTTCCAATCATTTCTTCAGGCGTTCCAAAGTTTTCTGTTTGTTTAAATTTTACTTCAACAAAAATTAATATATCGTTTTTACTAGCAATAATATCTAATTCTCCGAATTTTGTTGAATTGTTTTTATCTATAATCTTATATCCTCGATCTTTCAACCACTTTGCAGCCATCTCCTCTCCATCTTTTCCTTTAATTCTGTTAAATTGCTTAGTCATTTGTTCTTACTCTGTATTGAAGTGCTTCGGCGACATGATTTGGAAGTATACTCGTGGAATCTGCCAAGTCTGCAATTGTTTGACCTACTTTAATTAATCTAAAATAAGTTCTAGCAGATAAATTATATGTATTTACTGCTTGCTTAAGTAAAAGTAGTGATTCAGGTGTTATTTCTACAAATTCTTTAATATGTTTATTTTTCATATTGGCATTTACAAAAACTGATAATCCTTTAAACCTTTTATTTTGTATATTTCTTGCCTTAATTACTTGTTCACGAATTGTTTTGGAGTTACGGGTTACGAGTGATGAGTTATTAGTCATAAGTTTATTAACATCCACCGCTGGAACATTTAAATGTAAATCAATTCTATCCATTAAAGGGCCAGAAAGTCTTGATTGATAATTCATAACCATTCTTGGTGTGCATTTACATTCTCTTTTTGGATCTCCTAGATATCCACAGGGACAGGGATTTGCAGCTGCGATTAACATAAAGCTAGCGGGAAATTCTGCGCTTCCTGCAATTCTGGTTATGGAAACTTTTCTATCTTCTAAAGGTTGCCTCAAAGCCTCAAGTGTTCCCCTTGAAAATTCTGGAAATTCATCCAGAAATAAAACACCATTGTGAGCAAGTGAAATTTCTCCAGGATGAGGATTTGTTCCACCTCCTATTAAACCAATAAGGCTTGTTGTGTGGTGTGCTGTTCTAAAAGGCCTACTTCTAATTAACCCCTCACCTGCAGGAATTAATCCAGATACAGAATAAATTTTGGTAACCTCCAAAGCCTCTTCTTCATTTAGTGGCGGTAAAATGCCCGCTGTAGCTCTTGCAAGCATTGTTTTTCCAGCCCCTGGTGTTCCAATTAAAAAAATATTATGACCTCCTGCAGCAGCAATTGTCATTGCCCTTTTGGCTGACTCTTGACCAATTATCTCTGAGAAATCAAACTCCACATTCAGATCTTCTGAATGTGGTCCCGCGAAGCCTTTGGCGGAGTAGGATAATTTTTCTATTTTCTTTACACCATTTAGATGTGCAATTAATTCTTTTAAAGAAAAAACAGGGTAAACATCAATACTTGATAAAACAGCGGCTTCGTTGGCAGAATCTGATGGTACAAAAATATTTTTGATTCCTTTTTGTTTTGCAGCGAGTCCTAAAAGAAAAACCCCTTTGGTATGACGAAGGCCTCCATCCAATGATAATTCACCGTAAAAAAATGATTTTTCCGTTGGCAATTTGATAAGTTCCATAGAAGCTAAAATTCCAATAGCGATAGGTAAATCATACAAAGATCCTTCTTTAGGGATATCGGCGGGAGCTAAATTTACTACAATTTTTTGATTTGGAAAATTGATATTAGAATTTAATAGCGCAGTTTTTACTCTTTCTTTTGCCTCTTCAATTGATTTATTAGGAAGGCCAATTATCGAAAATCCAGGAAATCCTTTTTTAAAAACATTTACTTCAACTTCTATTAAATTTGGTTCCAAACCAAAATGTGAAGCGGATAGAATTTTAGTTAACACTAAACAAAAGTATGCTACAAACAGTTTTTGATTACAAGGTCTTGACAAATTTACAGTTCCTAGTACACTAGGAACTAGGAACTATATACAATATGGCTATGAATTTATTAATTGAGTATCTAAACAAGCACGAAAAAGTTACAGGAAAAGAACTTTCTGATGTTTTCGATATAACTGATAGAGCTGTAAGGAAGCAATTATCTACATTGCTAAAACGAGGAATTGTTTCAAAAATTGGTATACCCCCAAAAGTTTTCTACTATATTTCTAGAGAAAAAAGTATTCAAAGCTACGATTTAAAAAAAAAGGTCTCTGATTTTGTCAATAAAAATTATTTATATATTTCACCTGATGGAGAAAAAGTTGATGGAGTAAGTGGTTTTGTTGCATGGTGCAACAAAACTAAACAACCAATTGAAAAGACCGCATTAGAATACATAAAAACATTTAATATATATAAAAAATACAAAAAGAATGATTTTATTGACGGAACACTTAAATTAGTAAATACATTTTCTACAATTGGTCTTGACAGTGTGTATTATCTGGATTTTTATTCAATCGAGAAATTTGGAAAAACAAAACTCGGACAACTACTTTTGTATGCTAAACAAAGCCAAAACAAAAAACTTATGAAAGAGATCTCTCTACAAATAAAGTCTAAAATTATTAAATTAATCAAAAAAAATAAGATTACTAGTGTTGGGTTTATCCCTCCAACTGTTAAAAGAGAGTTCCAATTAATGAAGGTTATTCAAAAACATTTAAATTTAGATTCAAAACTAATATCTATCACAAAGGCAAAAACAGACGTGGCTGTTCCCCAAAAAACACTAACCAAGATAGAAGATAGAATACAAAATGCAAGAAATACCATCATTGTTGACGACAACAATAAACACAAAAACATACTTTTGATTGATGATGCGGTAGGTTCAGGATCAACCCTAAACGAAACGGCTTTACAAATCAAAAGAAGAGGAATTTGCACAGGGAAAATTTATGGTTTAGCAATAGTTGGGAGTTTTAAAGGCTTTGATGTAATCAGTGAAGTTTAACCCGTGGCTAGTGCCAATTTGAATATATGATATGATTAAATTGTATTTATGTTAAACATTACTCAAATGGAAAATCTATTTTCAAAATTAAAAAACAAAAAAAGCCTCGGGTTTCCCCGAGGTAATAGCGATAAAGATATCATATAATAAATCATGAACTTGTCAAGCTTAACCAAAAAAATCAGTTTACCACGAAGTGGCAAGCTTTGCTTAATTTTTCTTTCCACCTTACTGTTTTTAAATTCCCTCTTCATGCCATTTGCAGTTGCCCTTGCAGCAGACCCCGCCCCAAGCACTTGGTACAACCAAGGTTTTACTGATTGGTATGCAAAGGTCTACGGCGACGAATCCCCCCCATCTGAAATCTTTGGCTAATATTCTCAGAATATAAATGTTATAATTTCTTCATGCCTGCCAAAATAGATAAAACGATAGAAGATTCAATTGCTAAAATCGCTTCTCAATCTGTACTTACTTCGTCTAATAATATTCATGTTAAGAACTTTGATAAATGGATAGAAAAGAAAAAGGAAATAAACAATAAAGTTACTGCTTCTCCACAATTTAACGAACGCGATATATGGTGGACATCAATTGGTGTAAATGTTGGTTTTGAAGAAGATGGAAAGAACGATATATTTATTCGTCCTGTTTTAGTAGTCAAAAAGTTCAACAGAGAATTGTTTTTAGGCGTACCATTGAGTACAAAACTAAAAGATAACAAATATTATATTCGAATTTCAGTCAAAGACGAAATCGTCTCAGCAATGACTTCGCAGATTAGAGTTTTTAGTAGCAAACGAATTTGGTACAAATTAGCTGTAATTGATGATGGAGATTTTCTGAAAGTTAATGAAGAAATTTCTAAATTTTTTATTTTACCCTTCCTGCCTAAGCAAGAAGGTCGTGGCTAACGCCAATTTGATTATTATGATAATATAAATACATACAAATGTCAAATTTAACCAAAAAAATCAGTTTAATTCTTCTCTCTTCATTATTATTTCTTAATTCTATGGCCATGCCTTTTGCAGTTGCCCTTGCAGCAGACCCCGCCCCAAGCACTTGGTACAACCAAGGCCCTTTCGATTGGTATTTAAAAGTATATGATGATGAATCTTCTCCACCAAGTGAAATTTTTGGAGAAAGATACACTGCAGCTCAAGTACAGTGGATTTTTTATTCTTTATTTTCAATGGTGTTAAATTTAGTTCCAGGAAACCCTAAAACAGCTACTTGTCTTATAGGAAAACATCCAACTCTTGATTGTCTTAAAAGTGTTAAGGAAACACTCGATGCACTTACAGACACTTCTACTCAAAACATAGCTTCAAATAATCCAGTTTTAAACGCAATTGGCCAAAATCCAATATCCGGTATTGGCTATGTAAAAAATCTGATTAATAAATTTAACCCCGTTACCGAAGTCAATGCACAGGGTTTTGGATTTAATACTGGTGCAGATTCTATCAAAAAACTGTGGCAGGCCACTAGGGATATTAGTTACGCTTTACTTGTCTTGGCAGTTATAGTTATTTCTTTTATGATAATGTTTAGGATGAAAATTTCTCCTCAATTGGTAATTTCAGTTCAATCAGCCTTACCAAATATAATCTTTACAACCATATTAATTACTTTTTCTTACGCAATTGCAGGTTTTGCAATTGATTTGATGTATGTTGTGATAGGGCTCATTACAAGTTTATTGATAACTAGTGGTTTTAGCGGCCACGATTTCAAAGATTTATTTGATGAACTTACAACAAACCATAGCGCTTTTGGATTAATGTATTCCTATTGGGTCGCCTTTTTTTATAATGCATTTCTTACATTATTTACATCCTCCTTTGAAATCTCTTTGCTATTAATTATATTTGCCTTCCTCTCAATTTTATTTATAATATTTTGGTCGATAAAAATTATTTATGTTATTCTTAAAAATTTTGCTATGGTTGTACTAACAATTGCGATCGGACCACTTGAAATATTAATGGGTGCTTTTACGGGAAAGTCAACCTTCGGAGGCTGGCTTAAAAAGCTGATATCATATCTGGCTGTTTATCCATTACTTGGAATGATATTCTTTTTTTCATTCTTTTTCTTGGTACAAGGGTCGTCAGGTTTTATGTCAGGTATTACTGCTAAAACTATATTCGGAAACCCAAAACATGATATTATTGGTAACAATGCATGGCCAATACCCTTTCTAGGTGAAATATATACAGATAATATTATCTGGATTGTTGTAAGTTTTGTTATTTTCAGTCAAGCTACTAAAGTAGTAGAAATTATACAAGGATTGATAACAGGAAAGCCTTTTGCTTATGGGAGCTCAATTGGAGAAACAGTTGGATCTATTGTTGCACTTGGTAAGCTCGGTGCATCAAAAGGAATTGATACATATGAAAATTATCGAACTGAGAACCAAGCCGCTTATCAGACTTCTACTTTTCTACAATCACTCAAATCCCTTCTATCTAAACATTAGTCTTGTAATATTATCTTAAACGCCGTAAAAATAATTTGGATTATCATGTAAAAAACCATCCATGGCGCCCTTAAAGGCAATTAAATTAACTGCTGGTTTTAATGTACTAGCCATTGGATCTATTCCTACACGATTCAAATAAGATAAAAGCAGTAATTCTCTCTGTCTTCTGTTAAGCCCAAGATTATATACTGCCTCGCTCAAATCCTCTCCACTAACCTTACTTTCTCTTTTCCCACCTTTTTTAAATACATTTGTAACAACATCAGCCCATCTCATTTCATCGTAAACATATGGTACAAATGGACCATCATCCATCTTTTCCCAATTAATTCTATTAAACAATTCAGTATTTGAAATAGTCGAAATATCACCTGATAAAACATTGTTGCCTATTCCATTAAAAATAGTAAAAAGGGATTCCTCCTCACCTTTTCCTTTTTTGAATCTTTGTGGTAAAAGAGGACTTCTTATTAAAGTGTCTGGCAAAACTTTTAAGGAATCAGGTACTTTAAAGTTTCCTTTTTCATCTCTTAATCCTCCATGGGTAATTTGATAAACTCCCCAAGTACCTAAGGATGACCAATGTTCTTTCGGATCTAGATCTCTTCTAATTTTAGCTTCAAATCTTTCTTGGGGATGCATAGGAACCCATTGAAAAAGTTGCCAGAAAGAGCTTGGAAATAATCTTCCTGTCCCTTCAGGTCTATATTCTCGACTATCAAAATTTTCGATTAAGTCAGTTATATAGATATAATTCCACGCAATCTGCTCTGCTTCGCGAGCACGGAGTGACATTTCTTTAAACAAGTCTTCTTTTGAACTAAATCTGGTATCAAAAAACTCATCTCTATTTGCTAATTCATCCTCAGACAACAACAAATCTCGTCCTTTCGTTAATAACCAATGTCTTACTGATTTTCTTGTCTCTCTAAATGACTTTTCGTCAATTGGCGTTCCTTGTATTTTATCTTTGTGCGGATAAAAACTATCTGCACAACCTTCCTGTAATTTAATCTCTGATGCTAATAATTTATGAAGTAAATCCTTACCATAATCATTTATCAAGGATTTTTTAATATCGTCATTCTTTAATACTTCGCAAAAAACTTTCTTTAGATTTATATCGGACGGAGTGCCGTCTGCATTATAAAGACCTTTATGTTTGATGTCTCCCTTTTTGTGTCTAATACTTCCATCCTTGTTTTTGACATCTTCTTCATACTCGACATCCTCTAATTTTTGCCAATCTCTGAATTTTTTATCACCTATTACTGTTCCATATACTCCAACGGTCGCTAAGACCCCAGGTTTCTTAAAAATTCTCTGTTGCGCTAGTTTTCCCAAATCAACAGCCATTTCCTTTCTTTCTCCCATATATAACTTATCAGTGCCATCTGCATTGTTTTTCTTATAAGCTGCAATTAATAAAGTTGCTCTAACTTGCCATTCTGCTTTTTGTTCTTCTGTAAGAATTGGCCAAAATCTTGGCTCAGCTCCGGGAACGATTTGAAAGGCTGTTTTTAAATATTCCTCTGTATCCAACGCATCCTGTAAATATTTTTCTGGTGTCTGTAAACCCTGTGCTTCCGCCATTGCACGAGCAAATTCATGAGGATCCATTCCACCATTTTGTGTAGCTAGTTCTGGCTGAATCGGCATTGAATTCACCAAGGCCGGTGGAGTACCCCAATTTAATAAATCAATTTCTTTTTCGATATCTGCCACCTCTAAGACACTGCCGTTAGTTTTTTTTAAAAAAGCAAGACTCATATTTCTAAGAGCTCCCTCCTTATAAGCTTGAAGCAATCCATCAAACTTATCATCCCAACCACTTAAGCCTTTTGCTTCATCTTCTAACCTTTGTACATTAATTGAGTTAATTAGTGGTGCAGATGTTGTTATTGAAGGATTGTTTGTTTGAATATCTAAAAGATGATGTTTCATTGAAACAAAAATTCCAACTTCTTTAGCTTCATTTATAAGTCTTGCTCTCTCTATTCTTAATTCTCTCTCTTTCTCAGGATTTGGTGAATTTTTAAATGAATAAAGATCCTCTTGTATTTCTGTAAAACTTCTGCTGTTTTTTTGTGGTTCAACTGATAGTGGTATTTCAGACATATTCTGATTATAGCATTTTAAACTTTATTGGTAAAACAAAACATGTATAATGTTAAAACAAGAAACTTAAATGGAAATGAAAGACGATAGATTAATTGGCCAACCTAATAAGGATGATCCAAGAGAAAAAGCTATTAGAGAAAAACTTGATCTGATAAATAATACTGAATGGTCAAAATCGTTTTTTGAAATTGTTAAAAATAAACAAGTTGAATTTTTTAGAAATAGCATTAATAAAACACCCTCGACCTTATCAGTTAGAAACCTTTATCTAGATTTGGTTGAAGAAATAAGTAGTAAAGGTAAAACTGAAATTAAAAGTGGAATAGACAACCTGCTAGAAATACACAGTGGTCCACTAATTGTAATTACAAATCATCTTGGAACAGCCAAGATTTCAAGAATTAAAACTAATATCATTAATATAAATAATTACCCACTTGAAGAAATTGAGCCCTTTCCTGTCAGAGTAGCCCCAATTAGTTTAATTGCACAAAAATTATCACTAAATCTCCACGAATGCGCGATTGAACTTCCTCAACCTTTTTTGAACATACAAAATCAAAGCGGTGTCATAACAATACCTGCTAGAGGGGAAGGCAAAACTAAGTTGCTTCAATCTAAAATTAATAGTTTAATTAGTACTGAACCAAATTCACTAATAATAATGTACCCTGAAGGAGGTACCTCAGGGAAAAGAAACGATGGTAATCCATACGATCTAGATATTTTTCATACAGGGTCTTTTGTTATAGCTAAAAATTTAAATTTACCTATTCTTCCAATATTTCAGTCATTTGATTCAAATCATGGTTCTAGATTAGATATTTTAAAACAAATTATGCCAAATGAATTAAATAGTTTAAATATTAAAATGGTTTCTGAAGATACTAGATCAAAAATGCAATCTTTCTCTCGAAAGTTGACTTAATTTTTCTTTTTGTGGAATTCTTTCTTTATTTAAAATATCCGTTAATGCATAAAACGCAGAGCTGCTTCCTTCTCTTTCATCCATAAGATGTCTTGCTACTTGTTCAGCAACTTGTGCAGCCAATTCTTCTGCAGAATCTCCTTGGTTTTTAATTTCCCCACCAACTCTCATTTGATGCCCTTCGTCTGGGCCAATTTTATCTTGGTCAATGTCAGGCGTTTTTGATTTAGGGAGATCTGCTTTTGCACCAAACTGTGGAGTTAAACTCATTTCCCCACCAATAGATTGTGTTGACTCACCAATTTTAAATTGGTTGTATGAATTTTCTGGTGTCATCATTGTTCCGTCGGGCATGATTGAATTGTATCATAAAATAAAAAATTTTTGATATAAATTGATAAATTTGATTTTTTATAAATCAATGATATAATTATGGGATAAGATTTAGCCATAAGCGGCAAAAATTTTATAAAGTTTAACTAGCACATAAAAAAATTAATTTTGACTTACACACTAAGGAGGTGTGACATGTTTAACTGGAAGAAAAAAATTGATGATCAGGAAGAAACTGAAAAGCGTGATCGCGAGCGCCGTGAAGCAGAACAAAAAACAAGACAACTTGCCACGCAAGAGGCTAACGAATCGCAAAAACTGCGTAATTTTCAAGCGAAATTTGTTTGCCACATCTGCAAAACACCAGCAACCGAACCCAGACAATACAATATTGGTACAAGAGAACCTTTCACCGATGATTCTGGTTTTTCAATGCAAACCGACTGGAATACTCCAGCCGATCTTTGGAAATGCACTAAGTGTAACAAATGGACATGCGCGGAGCATATTCACAAAGGAATTTGCCAGACTTGTGCAGAAAAAATGTGAGGGGTGTAAATCAAAAACAATTTAGTTAAAAGACCATACTTGGAAATAACAAAAGTATGGTCTTTTTTATTTATTGTTGAGCATCCCATCATCTAAATTGTCCTTTGCCCAAAGAAGATTATCCTCTGATTTACTAACCCATAATTTATATTCATCAGACTGCATAAAGTACCTTTCCTTTCATTATTTCTCTAATAAAAAAACTATTATTTTTTAACCTATCGTTGAAATTTTGTTCGGAAAAAAGGTGGATATCAGGTTCTTTTTTCCAGTTGTAACCCATTTCCCAAAGCGTTCTATACACCTTGGCTCGTTGCCCAGCTTTTGGGGCATCTTTTTGAAGGATTGCCAAATCAATGTCGCTATCTTGATTACTATCTCCTCTTGCTCTAGAGCCAAAAAGGATAACTTTTTGAGGGTTTAACGATTTGTTTATTGCACTAAGCACTATGTCTAAATCTGTCATACCCAAATTATACTATATTTTTGTGGTATATATGTATTATGAAAAAAACTAAAGTTCTTGTTGGTGGGTGTTTTGATGTTTTGCATATTGGTCATGTTAAATTTTTAAGACAAGCTAAAAGTTTTGGTGACTATTTGATTGTTCTTCTTGAATCTGATGCAAATATTAAAAAACTTAAAGGCTCTACTCGCCCAATTCATAATCAAAAGGAAAGAAAAGAAGTTTTAGAAGCATTAAAATTTGTTGATAAAGTTATAATTCTTCCTGACGTTGTCAATAATATTTTTTACGATAATTTGGTTAAAAAAATTAAGCCTAGTGTTATCGCAATCACAGGTGACGATCCCATTAAAGATAAAAAGTTAATACAGGCAAAATCAGTCGGAGCTAAATTAAAAATTGTAAAAAAATATAAATCCAACTCCACTTCAAGTGTTGTGAAAAAGATACTCTAGTTGCACCAAAACGTTCATATAGTAAGCTTTTTATATGGAACAACATCCAATACCACAACAAATAAGCTCATACCAATTTAAGTTGGTTGGAGATATGACATTGAAACAGTTCTTCCAAGTGGCGGGTGGTGTAATTGTTTCTTTAATTTTCTATTCCACCCCACTCCACCCTTTAATTAAGTGGCCTCTTATATTGTTTTTTGCAGGGTTGGGTGCAACTATGGCGTTTTTGCCTTTTGAAGAAAGACCTCTTGAAAAATGGATTATTGCTTTTTTTAGAAGTATTTATTCACCGACCTTATTCTCTTGGAAAAAATCAGACAAACCACCTATTTTTTATACAGAAAATGCACCAGCGCCAGAAGTAAAATCTATTCAAACTGGGTCGTTGGTTGAAAAAAATACTGCCAAATTAGAAGAGGCGGAAAAATCATTTTTACAAAAAATTGGGGGGTTGTTTACAGTTAATAACCAACCTCAAACAAACAATCAACAAACTCAAACGTCAACATCAATTCCACAACAAACTGTACCGCTGGTAACTTTTTCTAAACCAGCTGCTGCACCTGAAACATTTAAACCTGTAACCCTTAACCAATCGCCCATGTTAAACACCCCTCAACAAATACCAACCGTCATTACTAAATCAGCACCACGTATAGTTGTGGAAGAATCCCCACTTCGTCAAGACTCCGCGGAGCAAGCTAAGGTTACTGAGATAACTGGTGAAAAGATTGAAGAAAAACCAATAACTACTAACTCTGTTGAATTTTCAGTTGATGCAGCACCACCATCACCTCCTATTGCAGCAAACACAATTGTTGGTCAAGTAATGGACCAAGACAGAAAAATTGTAGAAGGAGTTATACTTGAAATTAAGGATTCATCAAGTAGACCAGTTAGAGCTTTAAAAAGTAATAAAGCAGGACATTTTATAATAGTTACACCACTTTCTAATGGTAAATATGAAATTACCATTGAAAAAGATGGCTTTATGTTTGAACCTGTTTCTTTTGAAGCAAAAGGAGAAATGATTCCACCAATAGCAATCAGGGGAACTAAAATATGAACGACTATAAAACAAAAATCAAAGATTTTGTTTCTAAAATTCCATATTTTGGAACACCTGATATACCTTTAGTTTCGACAACACAAAATGCCCTTCCAATTGCAGATATTGTTGATGATGTTGTTTTGTACAAAGATGGGGGAGCAGCAATTGTTCTTGAAACTTCATCACTAAACTTTGGGCTTCTTTCTGAAAAAGAACAGGGTGCAGTGGTTGCTGCATATGCCGCGCTTATCAATTCTTTATCTTTTTCAATTCAAATTATGGTTAAAACACAAAGAAAAGATATTACGGGCTACATTAAATTTTTTGACGAAGCAAGTAAAAAAATAACTAATCCAAAACTAGCTGCAATTACTGATGATTACAGACATTTTATAACTGAATCAATCAAGAAAAAAACTGTTTTAGGAAAAAGATTTCTCATAGTTATCCCTTTTAATCAACTTGAATTAGGTGTTACTAAATCAGCCCAATCTATCCTTAAAAGGGGACCCCTGCCTTTTCCTAAAGATTATGTTGTTAAAAAAGCAAAAGTCACTCTTTTCCCAAAAAGAGATCATTTAATAAGACAGGCTGGTCGACTTGGTCTAAAATTAAAGCAATTAAATAATCAACAATTAGTTAATCTTTATTACGAAGTAAATAATCCTGAACCACCAGCAGTAAAACGAGATATATGATTTAAGAGTTAAGATTTAAGAATTAAGAAATATGCAAAACAACAATACAACACAAGACACAAGTCACGAGCCACCAGCCACGGTTTCTTTGAAGCCTGTTGTCAAAAATCCTAACCTGGCAATTGCCAGTGGGGAAATGTTACTTCATGATGTAATTGCATCAGATAATATTGAGGTTGATTTTGATTTTATTAAAGTAAACAATGTTTATTTTAGAACTATTTTTGTAGCAGGGTACCCGAGATTTGTTGCACCCGGATGGTTAGAATCTGTTGTTAACTTCAACTCATCTCTTGATATAAGTTTTTATATATATCCAGTTGCAGGAAAATCAGTTCTTGATGACTTAAGACGTAAAATTGCAGAAATGGAGGCAGAACTTTCAACTGATATCCAAAGGGGTAAAATTGTTGATCCAGTAACTACTGCTAAACTTGAAGATGCCAGAGCTTTGCAAGAACAACTTGTCAAAGGAATTGAAAGATATTATGAGTTTTCATTTTATATAACAATTCCAGCCAATTCTTTAGATGAATTAAACAACATCACCAGACAAATACAATCAACACTTGGTTCTCTTTTAATAGTTGCAAAAAACGCCTCGCTTGATCAAAAGGAAGGTTTTTTGTCAACCGCTCCATATGGTAGGGACAGTCTTTCAATTACAAGAAATATGGATACAACTTCTGTCTCTACAACTTTTCCTTTTACGTCAGCGGAACTTTCTTCAGATACAGGTGTTTTGTATGGAATAAACTCACAAAACGAATCTTTTATTATTTTTGACAGGTTCTCTTTAGAAAACGCAAACTTCACTATATTTGCCACGTCTGGAGCGGGAAAATCTTATTTTGTCAAAACTGAGGCTGTTAGGTCTTTGATGATCGGTTCAGAAGTTATCATTCTAGACCCTGAAGCAGAATATAAAGCCCTTTGTGATGCTGTTGGTGGTCAGTATGTTGCTTTCTCATATAATAGCCCCGCAAAAATCAATCCTTTTGATTTGGCTCAAATTAGAGAGGAGGGTGAAAATCAGTTAGGGCTTAAAATTTTGTCTCTTCATTCCTTAATGAAAGTTATCATGGGGCAAATAACACCAACTCAAGAAGCCATGCTTGATAGGGCGCTTATCTTAACTTACAAAGCGAAAGGAATTACAAACGACCCAACAACCCAGACAAAAGAACCACCTTTAATGGAGGATCTTTACAAAACTTTAATTGGCATGGAGGTTCCAGAAGCACTTGATCTTGCGGCTCGTATTGAAAAGTTTATCAGAGGTTCTTTCCAAGGAATTTTTGATAAACAAACAAACATTGATCTTAATAATCCATTTACAGTTTTTTCTGTTAAAGATATTCAAGATGCAATCCGCCCAATTATTATGTTTATGATCCTTGATTATATTTGGACTAGAGTAAAAAGAGATATTAAAAGAAGAATCTTAATTGTTGAAGAAGCATGGCAAATGATGAAATATCCAGACACTGCACAATTTTTATGGTCTGTCGTTAAGAGGGCCAGAAAATACTATCTAGGACTCACTACAATCACTCAGGACGTCGAAGACTTTCTAAATCAGGATATTGGAAAGGCAATAGTTACAAACAGCGCATTAAGGCTTTTATTAAAGCAGTCACCAACTGCTATAGACAAACTAGGAGAAATATTCTATCTCTCTCAAGGAGAAAAACAACTGTTAATGGCTGCAAATGTAGGGGAGGGGATTTTCTTTGCAGGTCCTCATCATGCCCCAATTAGAATTGTTGCATCTGAAGCAGAACATAATTTAATAAATACCAAACCTCAGGATATGCTAACAAGCACTCTACCAAACACTAAGGCGTGGAATAAAGAAGATTAGTTATGGATATAGAAAAAATTACATATCTTAAAAAATTTTTTGAAGAATTATATGAATTATATAATGGAAATTTTAAATTAAAAGACAAAACAAGATTGGTTGATTTTAATAAAGAACTAGAAGAGATTGGAATTTCTTCAAAATTAACACCAAAGGAAATTGAATTAAAACTCCAACAACTTTATGAAATATTAGAAAAAAAACAAGATCCTCTCACCAAAACAACAATTAACAAAGATGAATCTGAACAGTTCATAAAAGAGGAGAAAAAGAGAAATGCTGACATAAAAGAAACAAGGGATAATCAAACAAAAGCAGTAGAGGATTTTATAAAAAGAAATCAGCAACAAATTGCAAAGGCTCAAACTGCTCAAGAAGAGATTAAAGATAAAAAAGTTTATGTAAAAATTGAAGAGACAGAAAAAGTAGAACTTGCTCCAGAAGAAAAGGAAGTTCTTGAAGAATATAAAAAAGAAGCAATAGAAAATCCTGAAGAAGCTTCAATTAAGATGGCAAGAGAGATTCATTCCAGAGTTGATCCAATTTTAAAAGAACAAGGATTACCTCAAGAAGAAATTGAAACAGTTGTAAACAAAACGGCAGAAAGAATAGTTGAAAATCTTGCTGTTTACGATACTCCAAATTATATTCCTACTCCTGCACATATTGCTATAAACAATGCAGTTTTTGAAAAAATTCCAGTTACTGTTAGCCAAAATGCTCAGGATGTAATAAAGGCTTCAATTGCAACAAATAGTGTATATAGATTCCAACCAGATCTTTTTTTAAAGGATGTGGCAAAAACTGCTTTTGGAGATAATTTTGCTAAAGTTATTTTTGGTGCAGATCCTAATACTTACAAAATTTCAGTTTCAGAAACCCCTTCATCACAATATTCTTATACATATAGTTTTGCGGACTCAAATGAATCAAGTATACAAATACTGCATGAGCAAAACCAAACCATCGAAACACTAAAAGGTTTTGGGGAGGACGAAGCTAGAAATTATTTAGTTAACCAGTCTGCAACATATTTTTCAAAAACTGCAATTGGTCAAAAAATACTTAGCAATTCAAAGGCTGAAATTGCTTTTTATTCTGCTTTTAAAGACGCAGGTAAAACAGTGACTTGGACTGGTGGAAATTTTGTAGGAAATACAATTATTAAATTTGCTCCTGAATATGCACCAGTTGTTAATTTATTAACTGGAACAAAATTTGTAACCCCGGTGATTACAGAGACAGCTATAAAAACAGCAGGTGGGGCAGTGGTAAAGGAAGCTGTTGGTAAAGTGGCTACAGATGTCGGAGTGAAAGTTGGTTTAGGGGCTTTGCTTGTAAAAGGAGCCGCGGCAATAGGTGTTAGTTTGGGTGTGTTTACTGCAGGAATTTCAACTTTGGTTACTGCCGCGATAATGGCAATTGGAAAAGCTATCAATTGGCCAAAAGTTAAAAAGTTTTTTAGTCAATATGTTTTACCTGTAGTGGTGGGCGGAGGACTAATTATGTTTGGTGCACCTCTTGCAGGTTTGGTTGCGGGAGGATTGCTGTTTGGTGTTGCAAGAGGAGCAACACTAGCAGGGATTGGTGTTGGGATATTTAATTTTTTTGGAATTATAGGCAGATCAATTGGAATTGCAATTGCAACACCTGTAATTGTTACACTTTTGGTTCTCCCTCCTCTTGTTGCTTTTATAATACTTGTAATAAACAACAGCGCCTATGTTGTCCCACCTTTTTCATCATCTTCCTCTACGGGAGCAGACAATCCTTATTTGTTGGTCACCAAAACAGCAGAACCTAGTAAAATTAGTAATCCAACGTCAAAAACCACAGTGACTTATACTGTTTCCCTTAAAGCTTTAAAAACAGCATTAACAAACATTAAAATTGTTTCTACAGAATGCACTGTTACCTCAAAAGCCAAAAGCTCTGTTTGTCCACCTGAAAACATTCCAGCAATAGACCCAACACTATCCATCTCTCCAACAAGTCCATACACTTTTACTTTTGCTGTTGATTATAGTTCTTTTTATACAGACTCGTTGGTTTATGATTCAATTGAAATTAGTGCGGATTCAACAGAAGAAACTGGAATTACAACATCAGGATCAGCCACTCTTTGTATAGGTGATTGCCCTACAGATTGTGTAAATGTAGACGATCCGTCGTGGAATTCTAATTCTAACGGACAAGCTAATTTAACATCAGCTCTTGCCACCTTAAGTGGAAGGTATCAAGGTTTTATGGTAAAGGTTTGTGCCCAAGGAAAACCAGTTAAAATGTGTTATACCACCAGCAATCCAAGTCCAATTGGAGATGGTTTGTGTAATAACACAATTTTTGCTAAACATGTTCACGGTGAATGCGATGTAAATTTTAACCAATGTGGAATTAAAAGTGAAAGTGATGCCCTTTTTATATTAACGCACGAATTAACACATCATGTACAAAAAATTGACGGGCCGAGTACGGGTTTATATGTAAACACTGGAGCCTTTAATGAACTTGCGGGTAAGGGGTTTTGTTCTTATACTTCCACAAAAGACAATGAATACGAAGCAATGGCTGAAGCCAATGGTTTGTTTGCCTCAATTCCTTCTTGGGGACGTTGTTTCTCTAATTATAAAAGTTTTTTTCCAAAAAACTATATGTTTGCAAAGAAATTTATGGAATAATATATAAATGAATAAAATAATTGAAATGATTAAGAGTAAAAAAATAATAATATTAACTATTGTTTCGTTGTCTTTCTTAATATTTATTGTGATAAAAATTAATTTTAATAAACAAAATTCAACAGTTGTTGGAGATCCAACCTCCTCTCCTGTCAATAAAATTGCGAGTTTCGATGAAATAATTCCTGGAAAAACCAGTCTTGAGAGAATTAATGAATTATTAGGCAACCCTCTTGAATCAACAAAAAGTGGCGAATTAAACGTTTCAACTTACAAATCAACAAACCAATATAGAAACCATAAAGTCTATTCGAAAAATGGTTTAGCTGAATTAATAGTAGAGGAAATTATTGATGGAAACAAAACAACAGATGACATTAGAAAGATATACGGTTTAGCTCCTGAAATGTTATATGAAAAGAAATTAAGTAGTGTGTTTAATTTATATATTTATCCTTCCAATGGAATTGCATATCTTGGCCACGAGGATGGAACAGTCTTCGAGGTTTGGTATTTTATACCTACTACAATTGAGGATTTTATAACAAAGTGGGGAAAAGATTTCTCTAAAGAACCTTCAAAAGAAGTCCCAAAATATTAACCTTGTGTTTTGATTGGCATTATTATATGGAGGAAGTTGGGGTTTTTAGGGTCTAGAAATTTTGAAGCTTTATTATTGTCTGAAATTTGTATTTGTATTTCATCATCTTCTACAGTTTTCAAAAATTCTTCTATAAATCTATAATTAAACATTATATTAATTTCTGTTTTAATTTCTTGCTCCGTTCGTATTTCTAAACCCATTTCTTGATTACCAGAATTCGAGCTTTCTGCATTAATTATTAATTCTTCATTCTTAATTCTTAATTTGATTATATTTCCTGAATCTCTTGCAAAAACGGATGAAAGTTTAAGTGCTTTTTCAAGCTCGTTTTTATCTATATTTACAGTACATATAGAAGAGGTTGGTATAATTTTTTCATAATCTGGAAATTCACCTTCAATTATTCTAGAAGAAAAAACGGTATCTCCTATTCCAAATACAATTTGATTATTTTCTTTGTCAAAATAAACTTCGATATTTTCTTCTTCATCTACTTTAGATAATTCATTTAAGACTGCTCTTGGTATTATAATTCTTAGATCTGGAAGCTTTGCTTCATTTTTTATTTTTATTTCTGAAAGTCTAAACCCGTCAGTTGCAACGAGAGAGAGCTTCAAATCTCTAGAAACAAACAAAACACCTGTTAAAATAGGCCTTGTTTCGTCTGTTGACACTGAAAACAAGACTTTAGAAAGGGATTTAATAAACTCATTAGTTTTTAAAGTAAAAGTCTTTTTGTCTACTATACTTGGAAGTTTTGGAAAATCTGATGAGTTTGTTCCTAATATTTTTGATTTAAAACTTCCTGAAGATAATTTTAAATGTTCATGCATGGATTCTATTTCAATAGAATCATTTGTTAAATTTGTTACAATATCATTTATTGTTTTACCATTAACTGCAATATCTCCTTCTTCTTCAGTTTTAGATCCAATTGAAGTAGATACAGATGTTTCAAGATTTGTAGAAGAAATTATTAATTTAGTTTTTTTTGCTTGAAGTAAAATGTTACTTAATATTGGTAATTGTGCTTTTGAAGAAACAAAGTGAGAAGAAAGAGCGACCGCTTTTTGTAAATTTTCTTGTAGAACTGTGGTTTTCATTAATGTATTAATATCATATTTTAAATAGTAGTACTAGTAGTAGGTAATGAGGATAAGAGGATAAGAGGTTTGTATTAGGCAGGGGATAAGCTGTGTATAAATGTGTGGATAAATAAGAAAAAATTGGGGATAAGTTGACAACTTTAAAGAATTATCATCAAAGGGATTTTTTTATCCCCATAATATCCTCTTGAATATCCACATTAGTTGAGAGTAAATTAGTTATTTTTTCCACAGCACTCATTACCGTAGAATGGTCTCTCCCTACCACCCTACCAACCTCTTGAAGAGGTAGCCCAACCTGTTTTCTTAAAAGATACATTAAAATTTGTCTCGGTCTTACTACAGGCAGGGCTCTTGAGTCTCCTAATAGCTGTCTTTTCCCCAGTGAATAATATTTAGCAATTTTATTTATCAAGTCTTCTGGGTTTATTTTAATTTTTTCATAATCTGCTTCATTTGTTTTACCCAAAAGATATTCTATTAATTCATTTGTTACTTCCTTTTTGTTAAAATTTACTTCGGTAAACAGCTTTACTAAATATCCTTGTATTCCTCTGGCTGAATCAATGTTTCCAGCAATCATTGAAACCATTTCGTTGGTAAGAATTATTCCTCTTTCCTCTGATTTAATTTGTACTATTGCAGACCTAAGTTCAAAATCTGGTGGGGACACATCGACAATTAATCCTGCTTGAAATCTGGTTTTTAATCTATCTTCTAGTTTTGAAATTTCAGTTGGCTTTTTGTCTGAGGTAAGTATTACCTGCCCCCCCGCAGAAGTAACAGCATTAAAGGTGTGAAAAAACTCTTCTTGAGCAGTATCTTTACCTGCAATAAACTGAATATCGTCAACAAACAAAGCATCAAGTTTTCTGTACTTTTTTCTAACTTCTGCTGTTGACTTGTTTCTTATTCCATCAACAATGTCATTTGTAAAATCCTCTGCTGTGCAAGCTAAAATTTTTGAACCAGTTTTTTTAACAATCATTTCATGTCCCACAGCGTGCATTAAATGAGTTTTTCCTACCCCCACCCCACCCCAAATAAACAAAGGGTTATATGAAGATCCTGGTTTTTCTGCAACAGCTTGGGCAGCTGCATAGGCCATTTGATTAGACCCAGAAACTGCAAATTTGTCAAAAGTGAAAGGAAGCCTAAGATGGGCTTTTTTAACAGCCTCGTTTATTTCCTCCTGGTTTATTTTTGGTTGGTCAAACAATGGTGAAGGTGTTTTGTGGCTAGTGATTGGTGATTGGTGAGATGCTTTTACTATAAAAACAATATCAACTATTTTTTCAAATTGTTTTGTTAATGTGTCTTGTAGTATTCCTGAATATCTTTGTTCAACCTGTTGTTTGATAAAGATAGATTCACAACCAACTTGGGCAATAACTCTTTCTCCTATTTCTTTTATATCAACTAAATGTGTATGAGATAAATATGTTTTAAAAGCAGCATCAGAAACAGATATTTTTAATGTTTCTAAAACATCTCTCCAAGTTTTGTCGTAGTTTTGTTTTTCCATGGATAAAATATCTAGGGCAGAAGAATCTCCATATTATGAAAGTTATCCACAATATGCAATAGTCAAAAAGTATGGTAAAATAATCGCATGGCGACAAAAAGAACATATCAACCACACAAACTAAAAAGAATTAAAAAATTTGGATTTATGAAAAGAAATTCTTCTACTGATGGTAGGAAAGTTTTAAAAAGAAGAAGATTAAAAGGAAGAAAAAATCTTGTAAATGCCTAAGAATAATTTTATTCATGCTTAGTTCCAAATATAGATTAAAGAAAAAAGTAAATTTTGCTAGAATTGAGATAGATGGTGCTATGCATCAATCAAAATCTTTTGGAATGGGTGTTTACAATAGAAAAGATGGAGATCCTTCTCAATTTGGTTTTGTAATTTCAACAAAGATAAGCAAACTTGCTGTAGTTAGAAACAAAATTAAAAGGATAATGTCAGATGTAATTAGAAAAAATTTAGAAAAATTAAAAAATGGCCACGATGTGTTGTTTCTAATTAAGCCCTCAATTGTTAAAATAGAAAAAGAAACATTAGAAAGGGAAACATATGAAATTATTATTAAAAATTTACAAAATAACATTATCTCCAATTCTTAAATTTATGTTTGCTGGAGGAGGATGTAGATATAACCCAACATGTTCTGAATACACTGTAGATGTAATTGAGAAGTATGGTATTATAAAAGGCGTGCCAATGGCCGTTAGAAGAATAATAAGTTGCAGGTGAACATTTTTACAACATTACTAATTCAACCTTTAACTAATGGGTTGATATTTTTTTATAATTTGTTATGGCAAAACATGGGACTTGCTATAATTGGCTTCAGTTTATTTTTACGGTTTGCCACAAATCCTTTAACAAAGCCATATATGGCTTCAATGAAGAAGATAAAAGAAGTAGAACCTTTGATTAAAAAACTGAAATTAAAACATAAAGACGATCAAAAAGGAATGGTGGTCGCCCAAACAGAATTGTATAAACAGAAAGGAATTAATCCTTCTGCGGGTTGCCTGCCATATATACTAAACATAGTTATAATGATTGCCTTGTTTAATGTTTTTACCCACGTGCTTTCTCAAAATGGAGACGCCATGTTTAGACTTAACGAAATTTTATATACTCCATTAAAGTTTTCTGAAAATGCAAGTCTTAATGCTAGGTTTTTATATTTAGACATAAGAAAGCCTGATATTTTTAATATTAATGGAATTCCTTTTCCAATCCCTGGACCAATGATTTTACTTGCTGGACTTTTACAGTTTTTATCAGCTAAGATGATGGCACCGTTAGTTAAGAAAGAAGAAAAAGTTGCAAAAGAAACAAAAGGTCATGCAGACGATGTTGCCGTTGCCATGCAGTCTTCAATGGTTTATACCTTTCCTCTAATGACTATATTTTTTGGCGTTAGTTTCCCATCAGGGCTTGCTTTGTATTGGCTGCTTTTTTCTATTTTTCAAATGTATCAACAATATAAATCTTCAGGATGGGGAGGTCTTACCCCTTTTGTTACTCGCTTAGGTTTGATATAATCACCCTGTGAATGATCAAATAAAAATATTAACTGAAAAACTTCTAACACTTGCAGGTATAACCGCTGAAATTGAAGTGGTTGATTTGGGTGAATCTACTTATGAAGTCAACCTTTCTACAGAAGACGAAACAGGACTTTTAATTGGTTTTAGGGGTGAGAATATAAATGCTATCCAAACAGTGTTAGGAATAATGCTTAAAGGCCAAACAGGAGAGTGGTACAGACTAATTGTTAATGTTGGAGATTATAGAGAAAAACAAGAAGAAAAACTAAAAGAGCTTGCTAATCAATCAGCGGATAGGGCAATTGAAACCAAAGAACCCCAACCCATTTATAATTTGACGGCAGGCCAAAGGCGTGCTGTTCATATGCATCTCGCAGACCGAAACGACGTAACGACAGAATCTAGTGGTCTTGAACCTGAAAGATATCTAGTAATCAAACCTAAGTAATGTGCTGACATTAATATCATTATTATCTTTTTTACTCCCTACGCAACTTGCCTTACATGTCAATAGCTTGTCATCTGTGGTCTACGGCTTTAGAATAGATTATTTAATTCCAACCCTATATTTAACAGACATTGTTGTTTTATTAATAATTGTTTTAGGGTTTAAAAATATTAAATTTAATCGAAAACATATTGTATATTGTATTTTGTATATAGGATTTGCGGTTTCAAATATACTAATCTCTAGTTATCTAGTGCCGAGTGCCTATCGCTGGATTAGGGTTACTGAGATGATAGTTTTAGGTTTGGTTATTATTAACACTAAAAAATTTGATGTTTTTAGAAATTTTGTTAAACCACTCTCCTATTCAGTTTTTATAGCATCTATTTTAGGGATATTACAGTTTTTAAAAGGTGGTTCGATAGGAGGATTTTTTTATTATTTTGGTGAAAGAGCCTTTGCTTTTGGAGCACCAAACATAGCTTCTTACCCTTATTCTTTTTTCTCTCACCCAAATTCTTTTGCAGGATTCTTGCTTGTTTTTTCAATATTTTTATTAGAATTTAAGAAAAAATTTAGGCAGAAATATTTTTGGACTCTTTTTATTTTAGTCATTATAAATTTAATTTTAACTAGTTCGTTAAATGTCTATATAACAATTGCGATGCTTTTGTTAATTAAATTTAATAAAGTAAAAAGTTTGTCATTGATTCTAATAGATTTTAATGCGAGATATATTGTTCACCGTTTGGAATTAATAAAATCCGCTCTCATAATGATAAAGGAGAATTTTTGGTATGGAGTAGGACTTAATAATTTTATTCCCAACTTAGTTAAAGTTAGTAATACTTATCTTAATTCTTGGGAACTTCAACCCGTTCATAATATTTTTTTACTTCTTTTTTCAGAAACTGGAATAATTGGGTTTCTAATGTTTTTACTTATAATAATTAAAAATTTAACAATTCTAAATTACCCACTAATTGCAATTTTAATAACTGGAATGTCAGATCATTATTGGCTTACACTTCAACAAAACATTTTATTGTTTGTTTTCACTCTAATAATAGCAAGAAAAAACAAAAAAAATCATATATAATTCTATAGCAAATTATGATTATATATTGCGATGGTGGTTCAAGAGGTAATCCAGGACCTGCAGCTTCAGCCATTGTTGTGACTGAAAATGGAAAAACAATTTACAAAGAAAGTAAGTTTTTAGGTATGGAGACAAACAACGTTGCTGAATACACAGCAGTGTTAATGGCGATTGAATGGCTTACTCACCAATCACCAACCACTAATCACTTTTCGCCTGTCGTTATTAATCTTGACTCTCAACTTATTGAAAGACAGCTTAAAGGTTTTTATAAAGTTAAAAACCCAAAATTAAAAATTTTATTTAATCAAATAAAATTCTTAATTCTTAATTCTTCTTTATCAATTAAGTTTCAGTGGGATTATAGAACCAAGAACACTTTGGCTGATGATTTGGTGAATGAAGAATTAGACCTCAACGGGAAAATAGAAAACAATTTTTGATAACAGTTTTTAATCGCTGCGGTAAAAAATTGCATGACTTTCTATTCTGAACTACAATGAATATAATATGAAGGATTACGATGGAATAGTTGGAATATATTCTCAAAAAAATGCTTTATCCTTAAAACTTGAAGAAAAATTTAGAGAGAAATATTTAGATGTAAAAATTTTTAATGATTTTGAAAATATTAACACTTCGAGTTTTAATTATCTGATTATTAACTTACTTGATTTAAATGATAAATTATCAAGTATCTATCAAAATATAAAAGATTTAGAATGTAAAATATTAGTTTTACATCCACTCTTTGTAAGAAAGAATCAAAAATTTGTTTCAGATTCTGAAATTTTAAAACTAATTGAATCAAACCAAAACCTTGGAGTCCTTCTTGTTCCAGATGTTTTAGGAAACAACGTAAAAAATAATCCAGACTGTTTATCTCACGATTTAATAATGCAATCTATTTTAAGTGAAAGGGTAAAAATTAAGAAAGATAATTTTTTAATAAACACCGTTTCTATTAATAAACTTGTAGAGAGAATAGTAAGAGATACCTTTTCATTTGGAGTATCAGGACAAATAATTGTACTTAATGGTCCCAAAAAGAGTAAAAGAATTTTTGTTACTAAATACTTGGGAGTTGAAAACTTAAATATAATTGAAACACCAGAAGAATCAGATTTGGTGGAGTTATATTATTCTGCTTCAATAGATGTTGATTATTCATTAAGTTTGGCTGTTAATAATACAAAAAAATATTTTGCTTCCACCACCGACACTATTGTTAAAAAGAGTTTGATAATTCCTGAAATTGAGCTGTCAAAAAAATCTGTAAAAAAAACTCCTTCGATAAAATACAAAAAAATGTTAAAAATAAGTATTCTTTTAATATCTATTTATTTAATACCTTTTGTTTTAACTGCTCTTTCATCATTTTTACTTTTTGTTTCAACAAAAACAATGTTTAGTAATAATAAACTATCAAAGATTTTGATTAAACAAAGTTCAGAAATCTCAAATATGGCTAAAAATTTAAGTTTTGGAAACAATTTTATATATGATACCTCAAACATTACCTATAAATTATCATTACTCGGAAGAGAAGCACAAATATTAATTAGTACAACTGATGATTTTGTAAATAAAATTACAGGAGATGAGATTTATGATTTATCATCTTATTCAAACAATATCTCAGCAAGTTTAGATAAAATTCACACAGAAATAAGTTTTCTTCAAAGTGATGTAATAGAACTCGATGGATTTTTGGGAAAACTTTTAAGAAACAATTTATCAAATAGAAACATAGACATAGGTGAATACAAAAGCAAAATATATTCTCTTAAGAACTTTTTCTCAAGAATTTCGATTTTATTAGGTAATGAAAAACCACAAAAATATCTATTCCTTTTCCAAAATAACATGGAACTACGTCCCACAGGAGGATTTATTGGTTCTTATGCCATAATGACTTTTGATAAAGGAAGGTTGGCAGAAATTGTAGTAAACGATGTTTATACTGCAGATGGACAGTTAAAAGGTCATGTAGATCCACCTGAGCCAATAAGAAAGTATTTAGGAGAAGGTGGTTGGTTTTTACGTGATTCCAATTGGGATCCAGATTTTTCTGTCTCTGCTGTCAAAGCAGAATGGTTTTTGGATAAAGAATTAAATGAAAAATTTGATGGTGTAATTGCAATAGACCTAAATTTTGTAAAAAATTTACTTGAAGTAACTGGACCAATAAATTTATCTGATTTTGGCTTGACAATTGATTCAAACAATTTATATCAGACTGTTCAATCAGAAGTAGAAGATGATTTTTTCCCAGGTTCAATCAAAAAAGCAAGCATCTTAACCTCTCTTTCAAGAAATATTATTTCTGAAATAGAAAATTTAAAAAGTGACAAACACCTAAACCTTTTCAGAAAAATCTATCAAAGCTTGGATAGAAAACATTTACAAATTTATTTGCACGATGTTAATGCTCAAGAAGCAATCTCAAACTTAGGCTATTCTGGAGAAATAAATTTAGATACCACTTGCGGTCAACGATGTTTAAAAGATGGTTATTCTTTGATAGATGCAAATTTAGGGGTAAACAAATCAAACCTTTTCATCAAGAGGTCACAGGAATTAAACCTTTCTGTTTCAAAGGAAATTATAAGTCATGAATTATTTGTTACTTATGAAAACTCCGCCAGTCCTGCTGTTGGAAAATCGGGTGTTTATAAAAACTACGCTAGAATTTTGTTACCCTTAAATACTAAATTGGCTGGGGTTAGAATATATGAAACCAATGGTACATATAAAGAACTTGAGTATGATATTAATAATATGGAAACAAGAGTTGAAGTAGGGTTTTTATTTGAGATATTACCTGGTACTCAAAAGAGAATACAAATTGTGTGGAGTATTTTTGATAATAAATTTTCTCAAGGTGGAGAATACAACCTAAATATAATAAAACAAGCAGGTACAGAAGAGGACAATTTAACAATAAATATAAAGACAACAAATCTTGTATTGACGGGAAGAAACCTTTCGGTCTATAATACAACACTAGCCAAGAATTTTAGGGCTAGACTATTTTTTAAATAAGATTCAGCTAACGCCATGAAAATTACACTTAAATCAGAAAAAAGGGAGTTGTTTGGAAGAAAAGTCAAAAGACTTAGAAAAGCGGGTAAGATACCTGCAAATATTTTTGGAAAAAAAATTAAATCTGAAGCCATTAGTGTTGACAATAAAGAATTCATTGAAGTTTTTGAAAAAGCAGGTGAAACCCAAATTATAGATTTGACAGGTAAACCTGTTTTGGTTAGTAACACACAAGTTGATCCAATATCTGCTGAATATCTCCATGTTGATTTTAGACAAGTTGACTTAACAGAAAAAATCGAAGCCATGGTTCCAATTGAAATAGAAGGTGAATCACCTGCAGAGAAACAAAATTTAGGTACCGTTGTACAACAAATACATGAGATAGAAGTTGAAGCGCTCCCAACAGATTTGCCTGAAAAAATTATAGTAGATGCAAGTATTTTAGTGGAAGTTGATCAAGCTATTTATGTCAAAGATTTAAAGGTAGACAAAAAAGTAGCGATTAAAACCGATTTAGAATCAATTGTTATTAAAGTTGAACCACCAACTAAAGAAGAGGTAGTAGAAGTAACTGCAGAAGTACCAGCTGAAGGTGAAGCCCCTGTTGAAGGTGAAAAACCTGCTGATGGAGAAGAAGTTAAGGAAGCTGATGGTAATTCGGATCAATCTGCCTAACCATATCCATTCTTCCAAGTTCGACCCAAGCGTCTCTATAAGTTGGGTGATTTTTGATCATTTCCTCCCAAAAAGAATTGTCTATTGTTGTTCCAAGAACTTTAATTTCATTTTTCTTAAGTGATTGAAGATTAAAAATTGAGAGAAGTAAAACAATTATTACTAAATTAATAATGAGAAGATTGTTTAACTCCTTTTGCATTACTAATACTAGGCCATTTACTAGTGATTAGTAAATCCTCATTTCCTAGTTCTTTCCAACAAACCTCAGTTACAAAAGGCATAAAAGGATGAAGAAGTTTAAGCAATGTCTGTAATGCAATTTTTAATTGTTTTGAACTTATCTCTCCTTTTTTTGCTCTTTCTATTTCAATATCGCAAAATTTGTGCCAAAAAGTATTATAAAGTTCTTCAGTGGCTAAACCAATTTTATATTTTTCAAGTAAATTTGTAATCTGTTTTGGTAATTCTTGCAAATAATATTTATTAAATTCTTTGTCGTCCTTACAATCATTGGCGAATTCTTTTACAAATCTTGTAGCATTCCAGATCTTATTAGAGAATTTTTTTTGGCCGTTTATACTTTCTTCTGAAAGTGAATTATCATTTTCTACTTGTACCCCTCTAACTAAGGCAACTCTAAGAGCATCCGCACCATATTTATCAACCATTTCAATCGGATCAATAACATTGCCTTTAGACTTACTGATTTTTACCCCATTTTTATCTCTTACTAGGCCATGTAAAAGTACATCAGTAAATGGCACATTTTTTGTTTTGTAAAGCCCTAGCATTATCATTCTTATAACCCAAAATGGCAAGATATCATATGAAGGATCCATAACTGAAGTCGGATAAAAATAATCAAAATCACCAGTCTTTGTTGTTTGAAGTGTTGCAAATGGCCACTGACTTGAGGAGAACCATGTATCAAAAGTATCAATATCTTGAATCCATTCTTTTCCTTTTGGCTCCTCACCATTAGTTATTAGCCATTCATCATTGTTTTTATTTTGCCATGCCGGAATCCTTATTCCCCATACTATCTGACGACTTATATTCCAGTCTTTTAAATTTCTAAGCCAATGATTTGCAATCTTTTCATACTTTTTTGCAACAAATTTTATTTTTTTACTCTTTATAGATTTTAAAGCCTTTGTAGTAAGAGATTTGACACTTATATACCACTGCTCAGAAGGTATTGGTTCTAAAACTGTTTTACACCTGTAACAAACTCCCACAGTATGTGGGTAGTTTTCTATTACTTTTTCTAAAAGTCCTTTTTCCCTCAAATCATTTTCAATTAGTTCTCTTGCTACCTTAATTTTCATACCGGCATATTTACCAGCAATTTCTGTTAGTCTTCCTTGTTTGTCAATAACCTCTCGTGGTTCTGGCATTTCATCTTTATGCCTTTCCCAAACTTCAAAATCATTGAAATCGTGGTAAGGGGTAATTTTTACAACTCCAGTTCCAAATTTAGGATCGACATAAGTGTCACTTATTACTTTAAGTTTAAATTTACTCAATAAGCCTTCAACTTCAATTTCTTGGCCTATATATTTTTTGTATCTTTTATCTTTTGGATGAACGGCTACAGCAGAATCTGCAAATTTAGTTTCAGGGCGAGTAGTTGCTAGAACAAACGGACCATATTTAATGTAGTAAAGTTTTGCAGTTTCCTCTATATGTTCTACTTCAAGTTCAGAGTAACCCGTCCCACATTTAGTACAATAATTAACAAGTCCTTTCCCTCTATAGATAAGCTTGTCGTCATAAAGATTTTTAAATGTTTGATAGACAATTTTGACAATGTCAGGGTCTAGTGTGAATTTGTTTCGTGACCAATCGCATGATGCACCCAATCTCCTAAGCTGATTTTCCATCGTACCTTTATTTTTTTGAACATCGTCCCAAATCATTTGGTAAAGTGTGTCTCGGTCAAAATCAAAACGGCTTTGCCCTTTTTCTCTTAATTTTCGCTCAAAAACAAATTGTGTTTCTATCCCCGCATGGTCGGCGCCAGGAAGCCAAAGAGTTGGATCTCCAATCATTCTATGGAACCTCGTCAGTATGTCTTGTGTTGACACTTCTCTTGCATGACCAATGTGCAAGGGGTCACTTGCGTTTGGAGGTGGCATAATTATTGTAAAAGGCTTTTTCTTATTATTAATTACAGGAGTAAATGTACCAGAATCTTCCCATTGTTTGTATATTTTTTCTTCGTATAGTTTGTGATTATATGTCTTGTCCATGTTATGATTTTACATCAAATTTGATTTTTTGTCAGAGAGAGAGAGTAAATTATAACCATGACTGAAAAAGTTGTTGTGTTGACGCCATTGACAATCGGACAGTATAAAACTGGTGATGAATATAATAATGGTCGTGTGGTTAAGGTAGAGCAAACTGAGATGGTTGTTGATTTTCCTGAAAAACCAGCTGTAGAACAAAAAACTACTGAAACGCCACAAGCTTCGCTTATAAATCCGAACTAAAGTTTTAACTTTGGGTTTCGGTCAATTGATACAATTACATTTTTTGTATAAAGTCGTTGTGCTTGCTGAAATTTAGATATTTTCCTAAAATTATTATAAACAAAAGCAATTCTATCCGAAACAATACGCAAGACTTTATCTTTACTCCAGTTTTACAGCAACAAATTTATTTATGTTGCTTTGATATTCTATAAACCCCAAGTTCAGAAATTTAGTAATAAGATCAATCCCGTCAATTCCTGTTCCAAAATCAATTTTTGGAACCATTTCTAGAGCTTGAATTATCGTCACACCCCCACTTTCCTTAACCTCTCTTAGGAAACGAACCTCAGATTCTAGGTGTTTCTGTAATCCGCCAGAATACACTCTTTCTACGTTATTTGACATATATTAATTCACAAAATATCGCAAAAATCAGTTGTTGTCAATAGCAACAGGAGCAACTCAAACAAATTTTGAGCAAGAAAAATTAACAGATGAAATTTAAATTTTTAGTTTTGGATTTCGATCTACAGAATTATAGTCAAAAAAATCCTTTAAATTACTGTTTTTGTATTTAAGATATGCACAAACTCCAATCATTGCTGCATTATCCCCATTAAGCTTTTTTGTGTATGGAACAAGAAGTTTAATACCATATTTTTTACAAAGTTTTCTTAAGCGTTTTTTTAATTCAATATTGTTTGCAACACCACCTCCAAAGAGCAAATTATGAGTTAAGAAAGAAGAATTAATAATTTGAAATTCCAAAACCTTAAGAATATGATCAAAGGCTGTTGATTGAAAGCTTGCTGCTAAATCTGCAATATCTTGTTTTGTTGGTTTTTTGATAGTCTCAAACAATCTTACAAAAGCAGTTTTTAATCCTGAATAACTAAATCTGTTTTTAATTACATCATTTTGCAAGGGTAGGGGAAGCCTATATTTTTTTGGATCACCAGTTTTTGCAAATTTTTCTAAAATTGCCCCCCCAGGGTAACCTAGGCCTACGAGTCTGGCTGCTTTATCAAGAGCTTCACCTAAAGCATCATCCGCTGTTTCAGCCAGTATTTCATAATCTCCAATAGCTTTTACTAAACACAAAACAGTTGTTCCACCCGAAAGTATTAACCCAAAGCATGGAAACTTCATAGATCTAAGATCCAAGATCCTAGATCTAGGAACTGCGAGTGGACTGAGCAAGTGTGCTTCAACATGGTTAACAGGAATTAGAGGTTTTTTGTATTTAACTGCTAATTCTTTAGCTTTGTTTATGCCTACTTCTAAAGCAATTGCCAAGCCTGGACCAATGGTAACTGCGATACAGTCACAATTTTCAATTTTCAATTTACAATTTACAAGTGCTTTGTTTACAATCCAATCGATTCGAGCTTGATGTTGTCTTTGAGCGAGGCTGGGTAATACTCCTCCGAAGCTGGCATGGAGCGTGGACTGCGACCAAACCGCACTCGAAAGTATTTGAATATTTGAGTTTATAGCCACAGCAGTCTCATCACATGACGTATCTATGGCTAAAATAAGCATAATTATATATTTCCCCAACTAATTAACCTATAGTTCTCGTTTGCTTGTGCTGAGTTATCCGAAGGATACTTAATTTTTATCCAAATAATTATTGCTTCCTCAGAATATTTTCTGATTTCAGTAACTGTTCTATCAGCCCATTCAATTGCAAGAACAGATTTGTCATGAATTAGATCTTTCATACCTATATCCTCTAATTCTTTATTTGGGTTTAACATCCTCCATGTGTCAATGTGTGTTAATAAATCATATGAATTTAATAAATCATATGATGGTGAAGTAACTTCTTCTTTAATTCCCATTGCTTTAGCTAACCCTTTTACAAATTGAGTTTTGCCCACGCCCATTTTACCCTCTAGGGCAAAGATTATTGCGCGTTTACCCACAAAACTATCATATTTTTGCCAGAGTTCTTTAGCTATATTTTGTGTATTTTCTTCACTTCTTGAAAGTACTTCATTTTTCTTTTTTAATTTTATTTCTCCCTGCCTTAAAATTACAGGTTGATCGTCAAGAGTAGTATCGATTACTGTTGATGGTTCATTGTGCGGGAGCTCTCCTGCATCAATCATTAAATCAACTAATTTTTTTTGTTTTTCTGAAATATTGTCTAAAATATCAGCAAGTTTATATGGCCTTTTTTGATAACTAGCATTTGCAGAAGTGGCCGTTATAGGTTTATCTAATTTTTTGCATACTTCTTGAAAAAAATGATAATCAGGAATTCTAATACCTAAAGTTCCATTTTCTGCTTCAACTCCTTTTGCTAAATTATGTTTTCCTGTTGAAATAATAGTTACTGGACCAGGGAGAAATCTTTTATACAAATTTCTTGCAGTTTCATTTAATATTACATATTTCTCTGCCATTTTAATATCAGTTACTCCAACAGAAAAAGGTTTCCCAAAGGGGCGATTTTTAAATGCTATAAGTTTTTTAACTGCGTTTTCGTTTGTTGCATCAACAGCCGCAATGTAAACAGTTTCAGTTGCCATAAAAACAAGTTGGCCTCTTTCTAAAGCTTTAATTGCAACATCAATTACTTTACTGGATTCTTTAGTGGATTTCATCTTCTACAAAATGTTTATATTCTTTTCTAATAGATTTATAAATTATAAAAATAGCTATAATTAAAAATATCCAAGCCAGTACACCAACACCATTTACTATTGTTTTAAAATTTTCTTTTTCAAAACCTGCAAAAAAACCAATTAATGTCATTAGTGATACCCAACTTAATGATGCAACAAATGCGTATAGGTTAAATTTAAAAAAACTGTATTTGTCTACACCAGCAATATAACTTATCCAGAACCGCGTCAAATTGGCAAGCATGGAAGTTGTTAAAATTGCTCCACCATTTTTTTGAAGCAACGATTTTGCAAATCTAGCATTTTTTTGTTGTTTTAGTTTTTCAACTAGCCACATACCAGTTTTGCTTCCTAAAAGATAGGCAAGTAAAAACGCAACCCAAGTTCCAAGTGTACCCCAAATAATTACTGAGATAAGGGGTAGGTTTAGATTACCATTTGAAAGATATCCAGCTATAACTAAAATTGCCCCACCAGGAACAGCCCAACCCAGTGGAGTTATTTCAACTAAACTTGTAAAAAAAATAATTGGGTAACCCCACTCTTCAAACAATATTCTAATCAAATCAAGTGTTTTTATTATGTCCATTTATTAGTATTATATATTATGGTAGAGATTTTGTCCCAAGGTACACATGAATTATATAAATTTTTTAATATTCAATTACCAAAAGAATTAGACATAAATAAAATTAGAATAAGTTGCTCAGATGATTTTACTGACAGTGAACTGATAGCCTTTTTGAAAGGTGACATTGAAATTATTGACCTGATCCACGAAGATAAACTGCTTGCCAAGGACGATAGTTAGATGAAAATTTTTGATCAATTAAAACTTGTCCATCGCGCTCGACATGATAGTTAAATGATACTTTTGCACCCCAAGCTTTATGTTCAGTTTGTTTTACATTGCCCAGGGGCAATGTTGGATCATCTATATATAAATCGTCAGCTGGTGCAATTTGGGAACTAATAATGGGTTTTGTTGTGGTTGCAACACGTCCATCACTTGTTCCATAAATTTCAAAGATAAGTGAATAATTATTATTATCGATTGTAGGCTGGATGAGTAAATAGTTTGCTGTGTCGTTTTTGAATTTAAAATCAGTAGTTGGGGAATAGACTGTTGCATCTAAACCCACAGATGAACCTTGTTCATAATAACCAACCCTATAGGCATGGGCCCTTCTTTCCATAATTGGCAAGCCAGCAGAAAGAACTGCTCTAAAAAGAGTTGTTGATACCTGGCAAACTCCTCCACCATCTCCAAGAACTGTTTTACCCTCCATAATGACATAAGCTGCTTTATAACCAGTATAAGAAGAAACATCACCCAAAACTTCATTGAAAGAAAAGATTTCATTTGGTGGAACCAAAACACCCTTAAATTTTGATTGAGCTAAATTAATATTGTAGATTCTGTTTTGTATTGATCCTTTGAAATATGAGACTCCTTTTCCAAGAAGAGTGTTAATACCTAAATCATTTACATCCTCATTCTTGATTTTGGCAGCCGATTTAATAACGGGGATGTTAAAAGTAAATGTTTTTTGATCTTCATTTGAAAGTTTAATAACATAATTTTTTATTTCTTCTACTAATTTATCTTCATCAACAGTTATACCATCTTGAGATGGAGTAAATTCAGTAACATTACCATTTTCTATGATAAAAACTGAATTTTGGGGATTTCTATTAATTTTTCTTGAAACATCTGCGATCTTTAGTTTTATTTGAGTTTCATTAAAATCATTTCTTGAATCAAAAAAAAGTGCTAATTGTTTGTCATTTATCTCTATTGTGTCAAAATCTAATTTAAGTTCTAATTTTTTATTAATAATTTTTTCAACCTTAGATTTGTAAACTATTACTTGGTCTTTACTCAATTCATCTTTTGTTTCAATTAAATTAATATCAATTTTATTATTATCAAGAAAGATAATAGAAGATTTAATTTTAGTGGAAATATCATCAATATCTATTTGAACTCCGTTTTTTCCTGAATCAACTATCGCTTCACTATTTATAATTTTTACAGAGGGACTTATGGGGACTGACCCCTCCTTTGAAGACAGAATAAGCAATAATTCTTCAAGTTTTACTTGATCAAATTCTATCTCTAGACCAGCTTTTAAGGGTTTAAAGATAAGTTTTATCTTTGTATAGAAATCTAGAACAAAATTTCCTGTATGGGTGTATGTATATGCCCTGTTTACGCTTTTTTCATAATCAATTTTTTTGACTATTTCTGATGATAATATCTCTTTTTCAACACCCTTTATATTTAAAGTTATTTTTGAGGGGATTGAGGTATTGGAAATTAAATTAATGGCAGAAGTTTTATCTTTATCTCCGACGTAAAGATTGGCAATGTAAATATTTGGGTAGATTTTACCCAAGAATGGAAGATTGATTATTATTATAAAAAATAATATCACTATAACTGCTATTAAAACTTGTTTCACCATTATTTATTATATGATATCATTTATGTATGGAAACAAACCAGACAGTGATTCAAAATCCAATCCAATCGCAAACATCAACAGCAACAGCAGCAATAACAAAAAAACAGATTCCATTTAAAATAATAGGAATTGTGGTGGGTATAGTAGTTTTATTATTAATAGTCTTTTTTGCTTTTAGATTTTTTTCAAATGGATCAAAACCAAGCACTACATCTGAAATTGTTTGGTGGGGTTTGTGGGAAGATGAAAATATTGTTTCATCTGCGATTTCAGAATATGAAGCAAATAATCCTAAAGTAAAAATAAAATATGTTAGACAGTCAAAAGAGGATTATAGAGAAAGATTAACGAGCGCTCTAGCCAAAGGAACAGGACCTGATATTTTTAGATTTCATAATACATGGGTTCCAATGTTTAAATCTGAACTTGATAAAGTTCCTGCAAATATATTTACAGTTTCAGATTTTTCAATTGCATTTTATCCTGTAGCAGTATCTGATTTAACAGTGGGTGCAAATTTGGTTGGAGTACCTCTTGAATATGATGGTTTATCCTTATATATAAATGAGGAAATTTTTGAAAAAACTGGGAAAGAGATGCCAACAACTTGGAACGAATTAAGACAAATTGCCAGAGAATTAACAATTACTGATGAAACAGGGGCAATTACACAAGCTGGTGTAGCCCTTGGCGTTACTTCCAATGTTGATCATTGGCCAGAAATTTTAGCTCTCATGATGCTTCAAAACGGAGTTGATTTAACTCATCCAACTGGAAAATTAGCAGAGGACGCCTTAGATTTTTATACAATATTTTCAATTAATGATGGAGTTTGGGATGCAACTCTTCCTTCTTCAACAGTTGCCTTTGCTGGAGGAAAATTGGCAATGTATTTTGGACCCAGCTGGCGTGCTTTTGAGGTAAGATTGCAAAATCCAAACCTAAGGTTTAGAACCATTCCAGTACCACAACTACCTAAAACCGAAGCTAACGAGAGAGATGTAACGTACGCAATGTACTGGGCTGAGGGTGTTTGGGCAAGATCTAAAAATAAAGAAGAGGCTTGGAATTTTTTGAAGTATTTATCAAACAAAGAGGTTTTAGAAAAACTATATAATCAAGCATCAAAGACCAGAATGTTTGGTGAGCCATATCCAAGGCAAGAAATGGAAATTTTATTAAAAGACCATCCAATTATAGGTACAACTATCTATGGTGCAAAAACTGCACAAACTTGGTTTTTGCAAAGTAGAACTTGGGATGGACCAACAGGAATTAATTCCCAAATAAACAAATATTTTGAAGATGCAATTAATTTGGTTAATACTGGAAAAGAGGCTAAAGTTGCATTAGAACCTGTTGCGGCGGGAGTAATTCAAGTATTATCTCAGTATGGAATTAAAATCCAATAAATTTACCTCAGTCAGATACCATAATATCTTTGATTTTAAATTAACTAAAGAAGAACTTCTCAAGTGGCAGTACAAAAACGTAGAAGAAAAAGTAAGTGGTACAAAAAACAAAAATAGACTCCAAAGAGAAAAATATTCACAAGCAAAAGTTGTAATTGCAAAAAATGCCTCCAAGTTAATTAGTAAAATTGCTATGGTGAAATTTATTGGAATTACTGGTGCACTTGCTATGAATAATGCAAACAAAGATGGTGATATTGATTTAATGATAATTACAAAAAATAATACTCTTTGGCTGACGCGTCTGTGTGTTTATTGCATCCTACATCCTACATCCTACATCCTACGAAGACCTCGAGTCATAGACGAGAGGGATTCCTTATGCCTTAATATGTGGTTTGATGAAAACGATTTAGTTTGGGACAAAAAAGACAGAAATATTTATACAGCTCATGAAATTGCACAAATTGTACCACTTATAAATAAAGACAATGTTTATGAGAAGTTTTTGTATTTAAACAAATGGATATTGTTATATTGGCCTAACTCGGTAAAGATCAAGGATTTAGGATCTAAGATGTATGAAGCTAAAAAAAATCCTATATCCTATATCCTACATCTTACATCCAGACTGTTAGAAAATGTAACCTACAGATTACAATATCTTTACATGAAGTCAAAGATTTCTCGTGAAATAGTCACGCCCACTCGCGCTATCTTCCACCCCAACGACTGGGGAAAGGTTATAATTAAAAAACTTTCCTCTTGACAGGTGATTATCTCATGCGTAAAATAGCACTCATCAACTAACAATGCCAAATTTAAAACCAACAGCTGGATATTTACTTATTGAGCCCCTAGAAAAAGAGGTTAAGACTGCTTCAGGTATTTATCTTCCAGATAACGCAGGAGAAAAACCACAAAAAGGAAAAGTAATTGCAGTTGGATCAAAAACATATGTTGACTGTCATGAAGTGGAGTCCCCCGCAAAAAAAGGTGAAACCGTTCTTTATAAAAAATGGGGTGGAAATGAAATTAAAATTGAAAATAAAGAATATATCATTGTAAAATTTGAAGATGTTTTGGCGGTGCAAGAATAATACAACATGAGTAAACAACTAAAATTTGGTAAAGATGCAAGAAAGTCCCTTTTAGTGGGTATTGATCTTGTTGCAAAAGCAGTTGTAACCACACTTGGCCCGAAAGGAAGAAACATAGCTCTTGATAAAAAGTGGGGAGCTCCAAATATAGTTCATGATGGAGTATCTGTTGCAAAAGAAATTGATCTTCCAGATCCATTTGAAAACATGGGAGCACAACTTGTCAAGGAAGCTGCAAATAAAACAAACGATAATGCAGGTGATGGAACAACAACCTCAACATTATTAGCCCAAGTTATGACTCAAAATGGAATGAAAAAAATTGACGGCGGAGCAAATCCAATGATACTTAAAAAAGGGATAGAAAAGGCAGTTGAGGCAGTTATTATTGAACTTAAAAAACAAGCAAAACCTGTTAAGGGAGATGAAATTGCTCAAGTTGCAACAATTTCAGCAGGAGACACAGAAATTGGAGCAAAAATTGCAGAAGCTTTAGATAAAGTAGGTCATGATGGAGTGGTAACTGTTGAAGAGGGAAAAGGATTTACAATCGATATTGAATATAAAGAAGGAATGGAGTTTGATAGAGGTTATGCCTCTCCTTACTTTGTTTCAGATCCAGCTAAAATGGAATCAGAACTTGAAAACCCATATATTCTTCTGACAGACAAAAAAATAAGTTCAATTCAAGAACTTTTACCTTTCTTAGAAAAATTTGTAAAAGTAAGTAAAAATTTAGTGATTATTGCAGATGAAATTGAGGGAGAAGCTTTAACCACTTTAGTTGTAAACAAACTAAGAGGAACATTTAATGTATTAGCCATTAAAGCTCCTGGATTTGGTGACAGGAGAAAAGAAACATTAGAAGATATCGCAGTTTTAACTGGTGGAACAGTAATAAGTGAAGAGACGGGTAGAACTTTTGAATCAATTGAAGTAACTGATTTAGGGCAAGCTGATAAAGTTTGGTCAGACAAAGATAATTCGAGAATTATTGGAGGAAAAGGAGATAAAGAAGCAATTAGCCAAAGAATTTCTTCTTTGAAAAATCAGATTAAAACAACAGATTCAGATTTTGATAAAGAAAAACTAGAGGAAAGATTGGCAAAATTATCAGGAGGCGTTGCTGTAATCAATGTCGGTGCAGCAACTGAAATTGAACTTAATGAAAAAAAAGAAAGAGTAAAAGATGCTGTTGGAGCAACAAAAGCGGCAGTTGAGGAAGGAATAGTACCAGGAGGGGAAACAGCATTTCTTCGTGCGAGAAAAGTAATTAAGAAGTTAAAATTATTAGGTGATGAAAAATTAGGGGCAGATATTGTATATGATGCTTTAGAAGAACCAATAAAATGGCTGGCAAAGAATGCTGGGGATGATGCGACTGCGGTCGTAAAAAAAGTAGAAAGTTCAAAAGATAACAATTTTGGTTATAATGCTTTAACTGGAGAATTTGGATCAATGATAAAAATGGGAATAGTTGATCCTGTAAAAGTAACACGTTCTGCTTTGCAAAATGCAGCTTCCGTTGCCATGATGGTACTAACTACAGAAGGCCTAGTTTGCGAAATTCCAGAACCTAAAGTTGCTCCTCAAATGCCAGCTGGTGGCATGGGTGGAATGGATTATTGATGTGGAGAAAAGCTGAAAAGGAACTTCAAAAAGACAAATATATTGGACCATTAATTAAAAAGTGGGGAAGTTGTACTATAAAACCCAGAATTCACATTAATTATTTTCAGGCACTTATTGGTGAGATTATTGGTCAACAACTTTCAGGTCGAGTGGCTGACGTAATCGAAGCGCGGTTAAAGAGTAGGGTCAAAGGAAGGTTAACTCCAGACAAGATTTTAAACCTTGCTGAAAGTGAACTTAGAAATTGCGGTATGGCTTGGAGCAAAGTCAGAGCAGTTAAAGATTTAGCATTAAAAACAAAAAACGGGGAATTAAAAGTAAAAATTTTGGACAAATTGGAAAATAACGAAGTTATTGAACAACTTGTACAAGTGAAGGGAATTGGCAGATGGACTGCTGAAATGTTTTTAATGTTTAGTTTAGCTCGTCCTGATATTTTACCAAAAGATGATTTAGGTATAAGTAAAGCTTTAAAAAATTTAAAAATTAAAGAAAGAGACACTGAAAAATGGAAGCCTTATAGAACAGTTGCTTCATGGTATCTCTGGCGCTCACTTGAGAACAGATAAAGGATTTATAGGAATTCCATGATCCCTAATCTCTAAATGCAAATGATCTCCAAAAGAACGACCTGTAGAACCCATTTCACCTAAAACTATATTTGTATCAATCTCATCGCCCTCTTTTACATATATTTTTGATAAATGGGCATAGAGAGATTTTAAGTTATTACCATGGTTAATGATTATGCTTTTTCCATAGCCAATATTTGAAAATTCAACTGTTTCAACTCTACCCTTTTTAATAGATTTAATAGTATCTCCAGTTATACCATCTATGTCTAATCCAGGATGGAAAAGTTTATACCCTTGGGTAATTATCATCTTATCTACTGGATTTTGAATAACTATGTTGGTATGAATTGGAGTTTCTGCACCATCAACACTAATTATTTCAGCAACACCAGTACTACCAAGTGTGTTATTGGGAACAAAGGATGAAGCAATTAACATTAATGCAATGTTTGTACCTAATAGTTTTTTTGCAGCTTTGTGTTCAAAAACATATCTAAAAAATTTACGAGTTAAACCCCCTACGCGATACTTGAGATTCAATCTCTTTTTGGTAGGGATAATAGGTTCGTCCAAAAGTGATTTTCGCCTTTTTGCAAGTTTGAATTGCATAACAAGGCGATACTTTGGCAGATGTATAGTTAGATGTTTCATAAGCAAAGCTTGACGCTCCGCGATAACAAAAATCCCGCAATTACTTGCGAGATGGTTGATTCTATCATATAAAAGTATCAAAAGTCAAATTATGGGATACAATCGTAACTGCCACGAATTTACAAGTTCTTGATCAATTTCAAAAACCACAACATTACCTGCCTTTTTTAAAAGCTCTTTAGTTATTATTCCTTTTCCAGCACCAATTTCTAAAACTGTATCACCATTGTTAATATGAGATGACGAAACAAGTTTTTCGACCAAGTTGTCATCAACTAGTAGATTTTGAGAATATGCAACACTTCTTATCATGTCTATATTTTAAATCATTCTAGAATTAATTGCTTTAAAGATGATAAAATAGAAACTGATATGAAAACAGACAAATTTCCTGAGTTACTGGAAATAATCATTAAGTAATGAGTTATATAGTTTCTTAATTATGGAAAATCCACTTGTAAGTATTGTTATAAGAACTAAAAATGAGGCTAAATATTTAGGTAAAGTTTTAAATCTACTTTTAAAACAAACTTTCAAAAATTTTGAAATTATAATTGTTGATTCGGGATCAACTGATCAGACGCTCGAAATTGTTAAAAAGTTTCCAATCCGTTTATATAAAATTAGTCAAAAAGATTTTACTTACGGATATTCACTCAATTACGGTATAAACAAAGCAAAGGGCAAATACATTTGTATTCTGAGTGGCCATTCTATTCCGATTTCTAACAATTGGCTTGCAAGTGGAGTTAATGTCTTGATGAAAGAAAAAACTCTTGCAGGACTTAGTGGCTATTATTCAGACTTTATAGTGGGTTATTGGTCTAGGTTTTTAGGAAACATTGTCTTTTTATATTTTCCATTTTTTAAAAAGCGAGAGGATTATACTCCTTGGATATCAAATACTAACTCATTGATTAAAAAAGAATTTTGGGGAAAATATAAATTCGATGAGAGTTTACCTGGGAGTGAAGATTATGATTGGGGTAAAGATGTTACCTTTGTGGGCAAAGTGGAACAATCTTGTTGATAATAAAAAACGATAATATAAATTCAAATCGGAGCTGGGAGATCCGGATGGGATTTGAACCCATGTAAACGGTTTTGCAGACCGCCCTATGGCCACTCTAGCACCGGATCAATAGCCATATTGTAACATATGAATACTCAAAGGATTTTTTTTAAAATCTGATACACTAAAGAACATATGAAAAAGAAAATTGTCAAAATTGTTTTGGTCTTGACTGGAATCATTGTCCTAGGTTTATTGGTTTTATTATTACTCGATTTTTTTAATGTCCAAGAAGCTGGAATTTTAGTAGAAGCAGACCCTATTTCAACTGTTTATATAAATAATCAAGAAGTTGGTAAAACTCCATATGAAGTAAATAGAAATCCTGGAGAAATTCTTTTAAGAATAAAACCAGATAGTGTTAATAATATTATTTTAGATGATTATGAAACTAAAATAAATTTGGTTTCAGGAATTAGGACAATTGTTAAAAGAGTTTTTAGAGAAACAGAAGAAAGCTCAAGTGGAGTAGTTGTATCTTTTGAAAAACTGGGTGGTAAAGAATCATATATTACTGTTGTGTCAGTTCCTGATAATGCACAAGTTTTAATTGATAATAAAATATATGGATATACACCACTCCGTGTAAAAGTTCCTGCTGGAGATCATAATTTAATTGTTTCTGCTGATAAATATTTAGAAAAATCTCTTCCTATTAAAGTCTATGCAGGTTATAAATTAACAGCTTCAGTAAAATTAGCAAAATCAAACGAAACACCAGCAACTGATGGAAAAGAATTACTTAAACCAACTGAAATAAAAACAAGAGTGAAAATGCTTCCAACTATCGTTATAAACAAAACAGACATAGGTTTTTTAAGAGTTAGACAGGGAGCGGGAGTAAATTTTCCTGAAGTAGCAGAAGTTAAACCAGGCGAAGAATATGAAGTGATTGAAGAAAATGAAGATAGCAGTTGGTTTAAAATAAAAATAGGAGAGATAAGCGAAGCTTGGCCGGCTGCACCGGTAGAAGGGTGGGTAAGTGGTGAATATGTAACAAAAATCTATATTCCGCTAACAGATACTCCAGAATAAATAATCCAATAAACAATTGATATCCAAAGGATAACAGCAGTTAAGAGTGCTTTATCTGTTAACAAAAGTTTTTCAGGAGCTTCTGATTTGCCTTCAAAAATTAAAGCTTCATATCGCATAATTCCAAAAATTACAACAGGAATTGTTAACATCATTAGTTTATTAATAGTTGTGGCCCTTGAAACTTCAGCCAAGACTAACCAAAAGTTTAAGGATGCTTTTGGGGATTCAAAAAAAGTATAAAGGCTCCAACTCATCCAAGTAGCATTACCAAACATTGTAACATAGCTATTTAATAACTCTTTTGAGTATTTAGTAAGGCTTTTTCTTGTCCCTCCATCAACAGCTTCAAGCAAATTTATTTCAGCCCTTCTTTTCCCTGCGGCTAAAAATAATGAGGCAGAAACCACACAAAGTAGAAACCAAACTGAAAGGTGAGCATTAATTACAACGGCTCCGCCGTAGACTCTTAAAATAAAACCTGTAGCAATAATTAAAATATCAATAACAGGTATATTTTTAAGACCTAAACTATACAAAATCTGCAATCCTATATATATCAAAATTAAAATAGTAAATATTTGATTTAAGGGTATGGCCAAAACTAACGACATGAATATAAAGCCTAATAGTTCAAATACAGCAATTGAAAAAGGTAATTTACTTGAAGCGATCGGTCTGTTTTTTTTGACAGGATGAAGTCTATCTGATTTTGAATCTAATATGTCATTAAAAATATAAGTTGCAGAAGTAGCAAAAGAAAAAGAAAAGAAAGCCAAAAGAACATCTTTAAAAAGACCTGTTTCATAAAGAGTTCCTGTTAAAAGTAATGCCCCAAAAAGGGCAAGATTCTTAACCCAATGAATGGGTCTTGCCACACGAATTATTTGCAAAACAAGCTCGCTTATCTGGATCGGTAAGTCAACCATAGTATTAAACCTCCTAAAACTAACGATACTCCTATGATTGTATATAACTTATATGTACTATTCAAATTAAGAGCTAAAATCCCAAGTATTGCAGTCAGTGACCAATAAATTTGGGACACTTGTTTTTTTGAAAGACCAGAGTCTAGTAATTTATGATGTAGATGCCCTCTGTCACCCCAGACGGGGGATTTACCTGACAGAATTCTTCTAATGATAGTATACCCCGTATCTATTAAAGGGATGCCTAAAACTACAATTAACGTTCCCACTTTGGTGGTTGAAAGTATTGAGGCAATTGCAAGCATATAACCCGCTAATGTTGCACCTCCATAGCCTGGCATAATTTTTTGAGGATACTTGTGCCATGGAAGAAAACCTAAAAATGCGCCAGCAGTTATTCCTGTTATTAATATCACTGGCCATTGTGTGATATCTGAGGAATAGTAAAAGGAAAGAGCAGTGATTGTTAGAGCTGAAATGATTGTAACACCTGAAAGCTGACCATCAATTCCTTTGGCCCCCATGTTTAGCATATTCATCATAAAGACAATCCAAACTAGAGCAAAAATATCAGAAATAATTGGATTTGAAAGGTCAAAGATACCTCCAAAAGGATTGGTTAAAAAAGCTATCCCAATACCTGAAGCGATTGGAATAATGGCTGCTAAAAATCCAAGACCTATTCTTAAATAAGGGTTTAGATTATATCTATCATCTAAAAATCCCATTATAAATATCACAAATGCGCCCAGTAAAATTGATATTAAATGTTTATCAACAGGTATAAAAATTAATGAAGCCACTAAAATTGAGAGAAAAACAGGTATTCCGCCGCCTCTGGGAATTGGCGTAGTATGTATTACTTTTGGATGTCTATTTTTCTTTGGATCGTCCATGATTTTTAATATTTTTGCGTATTTAATAACAACAGGAGTAATAAAATACGAAACTAAAAATGCTATAAATAAAGGAATAAATAAAAGATTTGTTATTTTTAACATTTTATTAAAATGAACCAACTAAAAATATTATTTTGTAAGTTGCAACAATACTTAAAATTGTTACTAAAATAGAAGCAAAAGCAAGAGTTTTTTTAAGGTAAACACTATTTGAAATAACAGATAGCGCTGCATTAATAATTGTAACTAAAATTGACATTAAGGCCGGTAAAATAATATAAATTGAATTGGCAAGTTGGTCTTCATTCTTAGGAAGCCCATAATATAAAGGTATTTCTGGAGGTAAGACAAATTTTGCAAAAAGTCCTGACAGAATTAAAACACAATTAATAACAAGAGAAATTATAAAAAGATGTCTTAATGGTAATTTTTCAAAACGCGGGTCAATTTTGATTACAGGAACCTTTTTTAATTTGAAATGAAATTTATTCATATTCATAATGAAATTTATTCACCTTGATTTATGTAAAGCCATATTTGACTTGTGCCGATCTCAGAAATTATATAATAATTTTCATTTACAAAAGTATTAAGCTCAGGAAAAGGAAAAGAGCTTGAAGTAATAACTATAAACTTTGGCATTGTTTTAGTAAGGATGTTTATGACCTCGTTAGGATTTGAAAAATCCCTAAAGTGATAATCAGCAACATATTTTATAGGTGGGAGTCTTCTTGACAAAGAGTAAATTGCAGATGAATCATTGCTCCAAACAAAGATTCTATCATTTTTTGTAGAGGATTTAGCAAGAAAATCAGCAATTTCATAATTTAATGTAACATTGGGAGAGAAACTTTTAAAATATTCCTGTTTTGTTGTTTGTTTAGTAACAAATTTAATAAACCTTGTGTAATAAGAAGCTGTTGGATAATACCAAAATTTGTAATAAAAGGGGACAAAAAATGCAATTGTTAATGGAATTACAGTCAAACTTTGTTCTACTGTTTTTAAACTAAATAACATCCCCAATAGTATTGATAGAGGGGCAAGAGATTGAACAAAATAATGAGGATAAGGACGTTCTGATAATGTAACAGCAAAAAGTGTTGCCAATAACCAAGCTGAAACAAAAACAAATTCTTTTGAAAGTTTTTTTCTTGATATAAAAAGTCCGATAAACCCTAAAAACATAACACCGGTCCTAATTAGTAATGGACTATTTTTTTCTATAAATGAAAGCTCTACAGGACTTGGTCTCCAACTACTAACATAGCCAAAGTTTTGTAAAAATACTGCAACTAAATATTCCTTAAAACCACCCGCAAAATAATACCAAACAAAAGTTAAACCTATCGGGATTATAAAACCTAAAAATAAATAAATTGATTTAACAACAAACTCTTTAACATCTTTAAATTTTAAATATATTAACCAAAAAGCAATTATTCCTAAAATATCAAAAGCTGCTGGAATTTTGAAAAGGGCTGCAATTGAAATTAAAGAGCCAGAAATTAATAAGTTTTTAAGATTGTTCTTTTTGGATAATAAAATTAGAAAAGCTAAAATTACAGGACCAATCATAAACAACTCAGCGTTTACTGTATTGCCTTCAAAAAGTGGAATTGTGGTTAGTATGCCAAAGATGATAGTAGATATGTTTTGAAGTCTTACTTGTTTTGGGAAGAGATGTTTAACTAATTTCCAAAAAACATAAATTGTAGCTAAACTCCAAAAAGCCAATATTACTTTAAATAAAAACAAATTTCCGGCTAGGGCAGCAATTAAATAAAGAAGAGGTGGTTTATTATCATGCAATCCTAAATAAAGAGGGATTCCTTGTCTAAGACCTTGGCCAAGAGCTAGGTAGATCATTTCATCACCATAATAATATGGTTCAAAAAACGAAGGAATCCTCAAAACTAGAAGTAGACATAAGAAAATCTCAAGCCAAAGTGGGGTATCAATGATAGTTATTAGTTTCTTCCAAAGCTTCATGCTGTTATAATTCTACCATATGAAAAAAGTATTAGTCACTGGTGGTGCAGGATTCATTGGTTCACATTTATGTAAATCTCTTTTAAGTGATGGGTATGAAGTAATGTGTCTTGACAATCTAATTACAGGAAGCTCAAAAAATATAGAAGATTTACTTACAAATTCTAACTTTAGCTTCATAAAAGCAGATATAACTAGTAATTCAATAAATCAATTAATCAATACTTCAGCAAATTTTATTTTTCACTTAGCGTCACCCGCCTCCCCAATAGATTATCAGAATTTTCCACTTGAAACGCTTCTTGTTAACTCTAAGGGTACCGTCAATATGCTAGCTCTGGCTAAAGACTTAAAAGCCAAAATTCTTATAGCCTCAACATCTGAGGTTTATGGTGATCCATTAGAACATCCACAAAAAGAGACATATTGTGGTAATGTTAATACATTTGGACCACGTGCATGTTATGACGAAAGTAAAAGATTCGCTGAAACAGCAACTTATGTGTATTTAAATAAATATGATATTGATGCAAGAATAATTAGAATATTTAACACTTATGGCCCCCAGATGCAAAAAGATGATGGTAGGGTAGTTAGTAACTTTATAAACTGGGCTTTAAAAAATGAAGATATCAAAATAGATGGTGATGGAAGTCAAACAAGGTCATTTTGTTATGTATCAGACTTAGTTGATGGAATTAAAAAGGCAATGTTTACTAATAAAACAAAGGGTGAAATATTTAATCTCGGAAATCCGGATGAATTTGCAATTAAGGAACTAGCAGAAATAGTAATTAAATTGACAAATAGTAAATCTAAAGTTGTTTATTCTGGCAAATTTAGACCAGACGACCCAATGCAAAGGTGTCCAGATATTACGAAAGCAAGAAAAACATTAAATTGGGAGCCAAAAGTAGAACTTAAAGAGGGTCTTCAAAAAACAATTAAATATTACAAATCGTTTTAAACCTTTTCGGTAACTTTGTACTGTATATATTTTCCAAGCATCAGTCTTGTGTGGGCGTCAAGACCTGGGAGGGCTGAAAAGAAAAATCCTGCAACAGGCATTAAAATAAATTCAAAAGGCATTAATATTGATCTCCAAACTGACATTCCAATAGGTCTTTTTGGTTTGTATACATTATCTATGAAAAACAAAACGAAAAAGAAACCAAGAGAAAGAGTCAAGATAATGGATGATAATTTTGGAACCATAAACCCTAATACTGTTCTACCAAAGGCAGGATTAATAAGTGTTGGTAATGTAAGTCCAATAGTTATAATGAACCAATTGACTGGCCACATAAAATGAGCCCACAATACAAATCCCAGCCTTGTTGTTTTGTCCCAAAAAGGAATATCTTTATCAATTAAATAATTTCTAATTATCCATGAATCGTCTGATGTTCCCCATGCCCATCTTTTATATTGTTCATATTGACTTTTCATTGTTTTCCATGTTGTTGTAGACTGAGCAGCATCGGCATGTAATGGAAGATAAATAGGTTCAACTTCAAGCCCACCTTTAACCCTGTAGTATGCTTTAAAAAATATACCCCAATCTTCAGGAATTTTATCTGCATCCCAGTATCCAACTTCGTCAAGCAATTTAAATGAAAGTGAATAGTTTTGGGCATTTATAAGTCTGTCTTTTCTTGAAAGCTGTGATAAATTCCAAATTGATCCAAAAGTATTTGGAACCCTTGTAATTGCAGGGAGTTCCCAGATGTTGTTATAAAACATAACTGCTGGTTGCCAAAAGTGTCTATATCTTGTTGGGCAATCAAGAAACTTAAATGAAAGACAGGCAAAATGGTTAGGGTGATATTTATGGTCTGCATCACAACTAGTTACAGTAATGTAATTTATATCCATTTTTGTGAGGTCAATAAAGTTCTTCTTGTACCAAACAGCCGCAAATTTTTCATTTGAAGCTTTGCCCACAACCTCACCCACTACTAATTTATGATTAGTTCTTAAAAAATTTCCAAAAACCCCTTCAAATTTATATGTTAATGCTTTCCATTTTTCATCTCTATCTTCTCTGGATTCTTTCTCTTCCATGGCAAGAATTACAGTAATCATCCTTGTTGGAAGAGTTTGGTTTTTTAATGAATTTATTGTTCTTTCCAAAATATGTAATGGTTCTTTATATGTAGGAATAATTACAACATTATGTACTTTGTCCCAATCTGGAAATGTTTTTAAATCACCAACCCAGTCATAATTAATTGCTGCTTGAATTTTTGTGTGAGAGATAACTGATGTGATAGCAATTAAAAAAGACTGATAAAACCAGTAAACGTTAAATAAAAGTACAAAGTAGGCAACAAAGTTAGGAAAAACAAAAATTCCCCAGTAGGGAAGTAAAATCATGTTCCAAGAAAAAAATCCTGGAAGAATTTCAAAGGCTCTTAAAACCTGCTTGTCATGTCTAATTATAAAACTTCTCATATACGGGGGAATAATGGTTCAGGTGCTTTTATTTTAGGTCCTTTAAATATTTTTGTAATTTTTTCTGCAGTTTCAGGAAGAAAAGGCTTTAAGCTATATGTTATGTGCTGTATAGATGAGATAGTATTTTCTAAAAACTTTTTTAATTTTTTACCCTCTAATTTCCAAGGTTCTGTTTTGTTTATTTCTTGATCAACTTGAGTAATTTTGTTCCAGATTATTTTTAATGCCTCATCAAACCTAAATTCTTCTAGCGATTTTACTACCTCAGGATATAATTTTGTTTGTTTTGATTTAAAAACAAAACCAGACTTTTCACAGAGTTTCGCAACTCTGGAAACTAAATTACCAAGCCCATTTGCAAGATCTGAATTGTATACATTTTGGATTTTATCCAAAGTTATATCAATATCGTTAGCGAGTGGGCCGTGTCTTAAAAAGAAGTACCTTACTCCATCAACTCCAAACTTTTTAATAAGTTCGCTCGGTAAAATTACGTTTCCTAGAGATTTACTAACTTTTTGACCATCTAGTGAAATAAAATCGTGAACCAATATCGTTTTTGGTAATTTGTATCCTGCAGATTTTAACATTGCTGGCCAATATATAGCATGAAATCTTTGATTGTCCTTGCCCAGTATGTGAATATCCGCAGGCCAACATTTCATTGAATCGCCATAAGTTAAATAATTGATCAAAGCGTCAAACCAGACATAGATTGTGTGTGTCGGATCGTCTGGAACTGAAATACCCCAAGTTACATTTTGGCGACTGATCGAAAAATCTTTTAATCCTGATTTTATAAATGATAGAATTTCGTTCCTTCTTGATTCTGGCCAGATAAATTCTGGGTGTTTTTTGATGTGATTTAATAAAAACTTTTGATATTTGGAGAGAGCAAAAAAATAATTTTGCTCTTCTATTTTTTGTATCTTTTTTGTTGGATGGAATTCACATTTTTCTTCATTTAATTCAGAAGCTTCTTTAAACGACTCACAGCCTTCACAATAAAATCCTTTATACTTTGCTTTATAAATATCACCATTGGCTTTTGCTTTTAGATAAAATTCTTGTGAAAATTTAACATGATCTGCATCCGTGGTTCTAATAAATCGATCATAAGAAATATTTAATTTATCCCATTGTTTTTTATCTTCTTTTGCAATTTTGTCAACAAAATCTTTAGGGTTAATACCTTTTTCTTTCGCACTACTTTCTACTTTTTGCCCGTGCTCATCCGTACCTGTCAAAAAGTATGTTTTATCACCAATTTGCCGATGATAACGAGCTAAAACATCCGCCAATATTTTTTGATATGCATGGCCAATGTGAATTACATCATTAGTGTAATCAATTGCCGTGGTTACATAATATTTTTTATTCATATGGCTATTTTACCACCTTTTTAATTATCTCTGACCACTTGTTTGCCCATTCTTCAGTCTCCATTTTCTTTAGGGCTAGTTTATAACCCTTGGAATTTAATTTGCTTTCAACGAGTTTAATTTCAGAAGTTGTAACTTTTAAATTTGTTTTAATGTTTTCGTAACTTCTTTTTTTCTTTAACCAATAGGCAATCGCAAGTCTTTTTGTATATATTTCAAGTTCCTTGTCACTAAAAAAATCTTCGCAGAAAATTTTAAAATCTTCTTTAGTTTGAATATCTTCAAGTGTTTGAAAGAAAGTATTAATAATTTCTTTTTGTAGTGTGTTCATATATGAAGGCTATTATACCAAGCCCAGTTATTAATATTGCATTCAATATGTTTCCAATTCCAAAAAACCTAAAAATTGCAAAAATAGTTAAACAAACAGAAATCAAAAAACCCCTTTTAGAACTGCCAAAAATTAATGAGAATAGGAAAAATAGAAATATAAAAAATAAAACAAAAAATAAAGGTACAAATAAAGAGAATCTTGGGTCAGTAAAATAGACAATACAAATTAAACTGATAAAGAGAAGAAAGGTAAGAATAAGAGAGGGTAAAAAGTTTTTTCTTTTTAAAATTATTTGTTTTCGTATTTCTTTATGCATACTATATAATGTTCAGTAATGGAAACATTACTTCTCATTATAATCATAATTGCAATAATAATCCTCATGGTTTTGGTTTTAAAGCAGAAGCCTTCAGGAGATCTTGTTGAGTGGTTAAAATCAACAAATGTCAGAATAGATGGACAAAGTAGAGCTATTGGAGACAGGTTGGATAATACCTCTAAAGTTATAAACGATCTACAAAAAAACATTGCAGAATTTAATCAATTTTTATCATCCCCCAAACTAAGGGGGAATATTGGTGAGCAAGTATTAAAAGAACTTTTGAAACAATTTCTTCCAAACGAGTCATTTAATCTTCAATATACTTTTAAATCAGGGGAAAAAGTTGATGCTGCAATTATGACTTCAGCTGGAATAATACCTGTTGATTCAAAATTCCCTCTAGAAAACTTTAGAAAAATGACCGCCTCCGCTGATAGCTCCGGCGAGTCAAGCCGTGCTTTTGAGAGGGATGTTCGAAAACACATCGATGATATATCGAAAAAATATATTCTAACGGATGAAGGAACACTAGATTATGCATTAATGTATATACCATCAGAAGCTGTTTACTACGAAATAGTTAATAGTCAAACACTTTTTGATTACGCTCAATCAAAAAGAATTCTACCTGTTTCTCCAACAACTTTTTATGCATATATAAAAGCAATACTCATGAGTTTTGAGGGACAGAAGATTGAAAAAAAAGCAAAAGAAATACTGGCGTCTTTAAGAGCCATTAAAAAAGATTATGAAAAAGTAGAAGAAAATTTAGGAACTTTACAAAAACATTTAGTCAATGCCACAAATATGATGGGGAATGTGTATTCCAGCTTTACCAACTTAGGTCATAAAATTGACCACACTCGAAATTTAGATAATGGTAATAGTAAAAAATTGTCGTGATAAAATTAAATAAAGAGCAACTTCAGGCAGTTAAACATGGAAAAGGGCCACTTTTAATTATTGCAGGAGCGGGGACTGGTAAAACTACAGTTATTACAGAAAGAGTTAAATATCTGATTACTAATGGTTTTGCAAAACCAGAAGAAATTCTGGCACTTACTTTTACAGAAAAGGGTGCAAATGAAATGGAAGAGAGAATTGATGTCGCACTTCCTTTGAGTTATGGAGAAATGTGGGTTTCTACTTTTCACTCATTCTGTGATCGCATTCTGCACGACCGTGCCGTTGAGATTGGTTTATCTTCTAACTACAAATTAATGACACAAGCTCAGTCAACTGATTTAATAAAGAAAAATTTATTTGATTTTAATTTAGATTATTTTAGACCACTAGGGAATCCAAATAAATTTATAGAAGGGCTATTGCAACATTTTAGTCGTTTACAAGATGAAACTATTGCAACTGAAGAGTATTTAAAATATGCAAAAAAATATACAAATGAAGAAGTATTAGAGATTACAAAAACTAAAGAACTTGCAAATGCATATAAGTTTTATTCAGATTTAAAATTAAAAAATAACGTAATGGACTTTGGAGATTTAATAACTTATGTAATTAAATTATTTATTGATAGACCCAATGTTTTACGTGTATACGCAGAAAAATTTAAATATATTTTAGTTGATGAATTTCAAGATACTAATTTCGCTCAAAATGAATTAGTTAATTTGTTAGCAAAGAAAAATAGAAATATTACAATCGTTGGTGATGATAACCAAAGTATTTATCGATTTCGTGGAGCCGCAATAAGTAATATTATTCAATTTAAAAAAATATATTCTGATTCAAAAATTGTAACTTTAAATCAAAATTATAGATCAACACAGAAAATACTTGACAGCGCATATAGATTAATTAAACACAATGATCCAGACACTTTAGAATATCAATTGGGGATATCAAAGAAGCTCAAATCAGTCGTTAGCCAATTGCCGTTAGCTGTTAGCTTACTGCATACAAATACAGGGCAAGACGAAGCAGAAGCAGTGGCACATGAAATAGTTAAAATGACATCTGTAAAAAATAGATATAAATTTGGAGATATTGCAATATTAGTAAGAGCTAATAACCATGCTGACGGTTTTATCCGTGAGTTTGTAAGACAAAATATTCCACATCAATTTTTAGGCCCTAGTAAGCTGTTTGAGAAGGAGGAAATAATTGATCTAATTTCTTATCTTAAAGTATTGTATAACCCCGAAGATTCGAGTAATTTATATAGATTATTATCCTCTGATGTACTAAGTATATCAAACCTAGAGTTAATAAAAATTACATCAAATGCAAAAAAGAATAGTCTGTCTATTTTTGAGGTAATTCGTGACAGTACTAACGAAAAAATTGTTAAACTACTGCAATTAATTAATAAACATCTAAAAGTTATGAACAAAGAAACTGCAGGTTATATATTATATGATTATATTAATGAAGTGGGGATATATAAAAAGATAATAGAAAATAGTGAAGACACAAGGGCTAAAAATATTGCAAAGTTTTTTGAAAAGATAAAGGCATATGAGGAAGCAAGCAAGAATGCCGGGGTTGTTGAAGTTGTTGATTATATTGATTTACTTACAGAAGTTGGAGAATCACCAAGTGTTACAGATGGCGATTGGCAGGAAAATAATGCAGTTAACATATTAACAGTTCATTCGTCAAAAGGTCTTGAATTCCCAGTTGTCTTTTTGGTTAATTTAGTAAGCGAAAGATTTCCGTCAAGAGAAAGACATGAACAAATTCCAATACCTGAAGAATTAATTAAAGAAGTGTTACCAAAAGGTGATTATCACACACAAGAAGAAAGAAGACTTTTCTATGTTGGCATGACAAGAACAAAAGAAAGACTTTATTTGACAGCAGCGCAGTATTATGGTGATGGGGTTAGAGAGAAAAAGATTAGTCCATTTGTTATGGAAGCATTGGGGGAAATTGATATAAGATCTAAGATGAATGATGTTGGAAAAATAAAACTAAATAACTTTGGCCGTAAAGTCATGAGTCCTAAATCTTACATCTTAAATCCAAAAATAAACTATTTATCAGTCAGTCAAATTGAAACATTTCAAACCTGCCCCATGCATTATAAATTAAAATATATTTATAAGCTTACGACGCCTCCATCAGCATCGATTTCATTTGGCGTTTCAATACATAATACATTAAAAGATTATTTTACTGTACAAACTGATATTTTAAATTTATATAAAAACAATTGGATTGAGGAGGGTTATTTAAATAAAAAACACAAACAGGAGTTTTATAAAAAAGGAGAAAACTATTTACTTGGTTTTTTAAAGAATGGATACGATCCGAAAGTTAAGACAATTTCACTTGAGGAAAAGTTTAATTTAAAAATCAGCCCAACACTTAAAATAGGAGGAACTATTGATAGGGTAGATGAGTTGGGCAAGGGGGGATACGAAATAATAGATTACAAAACTGGAGCTAATATTCCAACACAAAAAGAAGTAGATAAAGATATGCAACTTTCTTTTTACGCTTTGGCAGTTTCTAATTTATATAAAGTAAAACCTGAAGATATAAAACTATCTTTGTATTATTTAGATACACAAGAAAAAATGACAACAAAAAGAACAGAGGAACAATTGATTGACTTGAAAAAAGAAATTGTAGAAATTAAAAAAGAAATAGAAAATAGCGATTTTAAATGTAATAATTCCTACTTTTGCCAACTAGGCTGCGAGTTTAAAATGTTTTGCAAAAATGAGGGGTAATCTAAATTTAACAAAACACCCAGGGTAGAGAATTTCTTTTCCCCCAAAGGACTTTTTGAAGTGGGTGAAGCCAAGCCATGATTTATTAGGGAAGCGGGGATCATAAATACCTTCAAAATCGAAAACTTTACAACCCATCCTTTTAGCCCATAGTATGCCAGAATAGAGAAGAGAGTATTGGGATAGGGAAGTACGACCTTCTTTATTAGTAAACCCATACCAGTAATATCCATAATCGTGTAAACTGCGTGTGAAAAGCGCTCCCCCTATAATATTGCTAATTTTATTGTGCGACGCAAGGAAAATTGAGTGATTGTTCGGGAACGATTTTCTTAAGTTTAAAAGACTGTTTAAACTTGGCACATATCGATTAAAGTTTACGGATTTTTTCCATGCGTTATGAAATATTTCCAATTGTTTTGGAGAAGAATACGCCTTAATTTTTTGTATCTCCCCTATTTTTATACACCTTCTTGTTTCTTTATTAAATTTTAAAGGTTTAGCCAAATTGAGATTAAGTGTTTTAGATGGTAGGTATGGGCTTTTGTTTAGTTTATAACCATATTGCATACAACATATAACATCATTCTGGTTAATTGGTTCAATTATCGTTTGAAATACTTTATATTTTTTCTCTAATTTTCTTATTGTCTTGAAATCTATACTTTTTGGTCTTTGAATTTTTAAAATTGACCCTAATCCGCCAGCTGGCGGAGGTAATTTTCTTATGAAGTAATTTATATTATCTATTCTCTCAACAATCCAACCTTGAGTTTCTAAATACTTGGCATAATTTTCAGACTGTCTTATATCCCTCATTTTTTGAGACGAAGTATAAACCATCTTATTTTCTCTACAATTCTATATATGTAATATAACGGTTTGTTTGTAATCAAATCCCAACTTCCAATAAACTCAACCACTTTAGGATTATAACCTTCTTTAAATTTTGTAAACCCCTTACCCTCTTCTCTTCCCCATAGATCAAAGGTTTTACACCCAAGTTTTTTACCAAATTTAATAGCTTCCCACATCATTAAATTGTTGGCCATTACTTCTTTGTGTCTGTCTGTTGAAGCTCCGTATGGATAATATAGAAAATTATCGTTATTAAATAATATCCAAGTGCTTATAATTTCGTCTTTGTACTTTGCTACTAATAAGTTTGCTATTTTACCTTTTAAATGCTTCCACATTAATCTGTGATACTTTGGGGAATGCGAGTAAAAACCTTGTCTTTCATTAGTTTCTTCAGTTAGTTCTAAATATTTTTCAAATGCAGTATGTGAATTATCGATTTTTACTTCTACCCCGTGCCTTTGGGCTAAACGAATGTTATACCTAGTTTTTTTTGAAAAAGATTTAAGCAAATCGTCCTCTGAACATGTCAAATCAATCCAAAAAGAAGTTAGAGTAAATAATCTTTTCCCCTCAATTAAACCCATTTTTTTATATTTATCTGTTAATTCTTGACCAGTCAAAATATTTGGTTCAAATTTAATAAATATTGCATTATTGTTTTTTCCAACTTGTTTGTACATTGCAAGGTCTGACTTTGCAATATCTGACCCTTTCAAAACAGTGCCAATTGTAAATTTGGTGTGTGGTATTTTACTAAAAATAATTAAATTGTTATTAACAAATTCAATTTCATTCCCCCACTCTTTTCTAAACTCTGCCCATTCTTTTGTTTGTAATGGATGCTTCATAAATTCCTAATTGTTCTAAGTACTCTAATTATACTAAACAAATCCCAATAACCAAATTTAAATTCAGAAATTAGGTCAATTAGGTTAATTAGAATAATTTACTTGAGGTATTTGTCGAGAATATTGTCAAAGTTTAAATCATCATCAAAATCTCTAACTTCAACCTTACCATCTAATAGATGTTCAGGAATATCTATAATAAATCTTGAAATCACATTACTTGATGTCTCACCATATATCGTTCTTTTACTCGCATAGGTTAAGTATAAAGATTCTTTGGCTCTAGTTATTCCTACATAGCAAAGTCTTCTTTCTTCTTCCATTTGTTCTTTTTCCCAGAGAGATCTTGAGTGTGGAAAAAGACCTTCTTCCATTCCTACAATAAAAACAATTGGAAACTCAAGTCCTTTTGCAGCATGTAGAGTCATGAGTGTTATGTTATTTCTAATGTCTTTTTTATTAGAATTTGCTTCAACAAGTGATACATTTTCCAGAAAATCGGAAAGAATTGGAAATTCTAAAGCAACCGATCTTAATTCGCGAATATTTTCCAATCGTTGTAAATCTTCTGGATCATCTTCTTTAAATTTGTTTAAATACTCAGTTTCTTTAATAATAAGATCTAAAATTTGAAGGGTTGTATATTTTTCTATATCAATATTTATCATCATAAACTTATCGAATCTTCTTTTGCCAAGAGATAAAGCTCTTTTTTCGGAAACAGAATCTTTTTTGTTAAATAAAAGACGAAGATAGGATAAAATATCTTTTATTTCTTTTCTGTCGTAGAATCTTACCCCACCAACTAATGTATATGGAATAGAAGCCTGCATTAAAGCTTCTTCCAGAACGCGTGACTGAGCATTAGTTCTATATAGAATTGCAATATCTTTGTAATTTCCCAATTTCTTAATTTTTTGAATCACATAATCTGCTTCATCAAATCCGTTTTTGGCAGGATAAACAAATATTTTTTCGCCCTTTAGTTTTTTTGTCCAAAGCTTTAGAATAGGATGACCAGTATTTTTGGAAATTACTGAATTTGCAGCCGTCAATATGTTTCCAGTGCTTCTATAATTTTGTTCTAAATTAATAATTTTTATAGATGGATAATCTTTCATCAAGTAATTAATATTTCTATAATCTGCTCCTCTCCATGAATAAACACTTTGACTTGCGTCGCCAACAGCTGTAATTACTCCCCTGTTTCCGTCCAAAAGTCTAACCAATTTATATTGGATTTTGTTTGTGTCTTGCCATTCATCCACAAATATTTGTTGTATTTTACCTTGCCATTTTTGGAGTACTTCAGCTATTTCAAAAAGTTTAACCGTTTTTAAAAGAAGATCATCAAAATCTAGAGCATTCATTTCAGACAATTTTTTTTCATAAATTGAATAAACTTTAGCAACCACGTCAGCAATTCCTGCCTTGCCGGCAGGCAGGTCTGCAAACTGGGAAGGAGAGAGCATTTGGTTCTTGGCTTCAGATATAGAATATAGAATTGAGTTGGGTTTGATGGAAGTATTAATATTTAAGTCCTTAATTATTTCTTTTACCAAATCTTTTTGATCATTATCATCGTATATTAGAAAATTATTATCGATTCCGATTACTTTTCCATCAATTTTTAAAACCTTTGCACAAAAACCATGGAATGTTCCTGCAAAACCGAGGTTTATGTTACCCATCCTCTCTTTCATCTCTTTTGCTGCCTTATTAGTGAAAGTAAGTAATAAGCAATTTTCAGGACTTACAATTCCCTTCTCAATTAAATACGCAACACGATGAGTTAAAACTTTTGTTTTTCCAGAACCTGCTCCAGCAAGTACTAAAAGTGGGCCCTTTGTGTATTTAACTGCTTCTTGTTGTTGCTTGTTCAGTTCATCCATTTCAAATACAATAGTAACATGAAGATTTTAAAGATTGTTGGTTTATTTTTTCTTATTATATTTGTTTTATTCATTTCTTCATCTTTAATTCTCAATTCTTCATTCCCTAAAATTGAGACCCCTGTCTCAATCTTAATTCTTGGTAAAGGCGGAGAAGGCCACACCGCCCCAGATTTAACTGATACTATGATGCTTACCTACTTAAATAGTAATAACCAGAGTGTAAAACTTCTTTCTTTACCTCGTGATATTTGGATAGCTGAGATTCGAGCCAAATTAAATTCGGCATATCATTATGGAGGTTTTTCAATGGCTAGTGATAGTGTTAAATCGGTAACAGGTATCCCTATTGATTATACGGTAGTTATTGATTTTTCCATGTTTAGAGATTTGATTGATAGTGTTGGAGGAATAGATGTGACAATAGAAAATTCTTTTGTTGATGAAAAATATCCAATAGAGGGTAAGGAAAATGATTTGTGTAATGGCGATAAGACCTTTACCTGTAGATATGAAACTCTTCAATTTACTCAAGGCAAACAAAATATGAATGGAGAACTTGCCTTAAAATTTGTAAGAAGTAGAAATGCAGATGGGGACGAGGGAACTGATATAGCAAGAGAAAAAAGACAACAAAAAGTTATAGAAGCAATTAAACAAAAATTATTTTCAAAAGATGTAATTTTAAATCCTTTTATTTTGAAAAATTTATATGAAATAACTATTTCTCATTTAGAAACAGATATAGACAAAACTACTTTATTTTCTCTTGTGAGGTTTTTATTTGAATCAAAGAACAATATAATTTTTTTAAATATTCCTGATGAAGTAATTGAAATCTCACAAAATAATAAAAAATATGATTATCAATATGTTTTTGTTCCAAAAAGCGGATCATGGAAAGAACTCCAAGAGTGGATTACCAACCAAGTTCAATTGCCCACAGTACTCCCCAGTAATTAACTATAACGGAAATTAAAATTAAAAATAGATTAAATCTCGAAGGTCTAAATCTTAGAGCAAGAACTATCATTAGAAAAACAATAAAATCCAAAACAAATCTATATCCAAATTGTACCCAGCCTTGAGCATAGTGAAGAAAGCTTGGTATGGCACAAATAACAGCGGTTATTATGGCTTCTAATTCAATCCCTTTCTTAAATTTTGGCTTTAAAGCAATAAATAAAAGAGGAGAAGTAAATAAAATTCCCATACCAAAAGGTGAAGGTTTTAAACCCTCAAGTGGTGTAAAGACTGGAGGCATCACAAAAAAAGTATATAGATGGAGTGGTATATTTTTATAATCAAAATATCCAAAATTTTCTCCAACAGAATATTTAATGCCAGACGACTTATATTGTTTGTAAATTATTTCATATCCAGTTTCAAAAATATTTCCAAATCTTAAAAAATTGTAAAAAAGAAAAATTGGAATAAAAATAAAAGCCCCAGTCAAAAAAATCACAAGTTTCTTTTTATGTTTAGATAATTGCATCAAATAAAAAATCCCAGACAAAATTATTGGAATTCGAGTTAATGCAGAAAATGCAAAAAAAACACCTGACCAAAAATGTTTTTGTTTGAAATGAAACAACAAGGAAATTGTTAAAAAAAATATGGCTGCAACATGGGCAAAAAACCAAGTAGTACCAACAATGACTGACCAAAAAAAGGAAGTTCCAAATCCAAAAAAGATAGACAATAATAAAGAATTTTTCTTGGTAGTAAAATTTAGTAATAATAAATATATTAAAGCAATATTAATTGCGCCAATAAAAATAGATACTTGTTGCTGAGTGATGTTTTCGTTTAGAAAAACAAAGGGGATAAGTAGAAAAGATGCTCCAGGTGGAAAAGGTATATAAGTTTTGTCATCAAATATTAATTTATCATGATAAAATGAAGGTAGATTAGGTATATCGACTCTGCCTTGAATTATAGATTTAGTTAAGTATAAATAATGATCATACCAATTTCTTGGGTTTGAATAAATATTTTTATATATTAAAAATGTTCCTAAAAATAAAAAAAGGGGGATTATAAAATGAGAAAAATATTTCCTAAATTTAAATTGCATGAATACAATTTTAACATTATTGTAGTTCTTTTGACTGCTTTAGTTTTTAGATTATTTTTATCAAACTTTGGAACACTTGAACTTGATCATGGAACCTTTGTTGCTTGGGGCAACTCACTAGCAACAAACGGCTTTAAAAATTTTTATTCTGGTTGGTCTGATTATTTGCCTGGATATTTATACATATTATGGATTTTGGGTAAGTTAAATTTGTTATTTCCTGCATTTCAGACAATTTTGTATAAATTGCCAGCAATTTTAGCTGACGTTGCAACGGGATATCTGATATACAAAACCATTGGGAAAAAGAAGGGAATAGTTTTTTCTTTGATCTATTTATTCAACCCTGCAGTTTTTACAAACTCTACTCTTTGGGGGCAAGTTGATAGTTTAACTGCTCTATTTTCTCTGCTTTCTGTTTGTTTGTTTCCTATAAACTATTACCTATCCGCTGTTACCTTGGCTGTTGGTACTTTAATTAAACCACAAGCTGCATTTATATTACATGCAATTTTATATATGTTTATTGTTTACAAAAAAAGTTTTAAAGATCTATTCATCTATTCATCTATTTCTTTATTTATCTTTATCTTGGGTTTTGTTCCATTTAGTAATCAATCAAATTTAATTCAATTTATTTTTAATCGTCTTTCAATTTCTGCAAACCAATATCAATATGGGTCTGTCAATGCATTTTCATTTTGGGGTCTGTTTGGATTTTGGAAGCCTGATGATATAACTTTTTGGATTGGACTAGGAATATCAATTGCTCTAATTACCCTAATTACTCTAATTATTTACAAGAAGAAAATTGTGAACGGTGAATATCTAATTTCTTTTTTGTCACTTTTAGTGACATTTTTAATGATGACTAGAATGCATGAACGGCATTTATTGCCAGTATTGGCTCCACTTTTAATTGCATCAGTATATAATCCTGTTTTGTTACTCGTATACGTAGGTTTGTCCTTTACTTATATTGCAAACTTATCCTATGCATATTTTTGGATTACAGATAATTATAAGGAAATATTTAACCCTGTTTTAATCAAATTCTTTATTTTTACAAATATCGCCTTATTTATTTTAACAATCGTGTCTATATTTAGAAAAATATCTTTTAATATCAAATTTAAGTTTAATAAATTATCTAAAAATATAGCCTTTAAAACAAAAGATGTTACTTCTAAACAAGCAAAAATTTATCTTTTTATAATTTTGCTTTTTAGTTTGGTTACTAGAACTTATGCTTTAGGAAACCCTAAAGAAATGTATTTTGATGAAATATACCATGCTTTTACTGCAAAATTAGTTTTATCAAACGATCCAAAAGCTTGGGAATTTTGGAATCCTAATCCAGAAGGATTTGCCTATGAATGGACACATCCGCCAATATCAAAATTAGGAATGGCTCTTGGAATGAAAATTTTTGGCGAAAATTCATTTGGATGGAGAATACCTCAAGCAATTTTAGGAACATTGTCGGTGTTACTAATATATCTTTTAGTAGAAAAGATATTTAAAGATAAATTGTTGGGAATTTTATCAGCAGCTGTATTTAGTCTTGATGGTTTACCTCTTGTTTTAAGCAGGATGGGAATGAATGATATATATGTATTATTCTTCTCACTTCTTTCGATTCTCTTATTTATTAAAGACAAAAATATACTTTCATTTATTGCTTTTGGACTCGCTCTTTCGTCTAAGTGGTCAGCAATCTATGCATTACCTATACTTTTCATATTCCACTTTGTTTTTAACAAAAAAATAAAAATTTCTTATTTATCATTTTTAATTATTCCTATAGCAGTTTATATAGCAAGTTATGGATTGATGTTCTCGACAGGCCACACTTGGACTAATTTTATAGATACACAAAAACAAATGTGGTGGTATCACACCAATCTTGTTGCAGAGCATCCTTATACTTCACCTGCATGGTCGTGGCCATTACTTTTAAGACCTATATATTTGTATGATGGACAAGAAGTTAATAATGAGGTTGCAAGGATTTATGCTTTTGGCAACCCTGTTGTTTTCTGGTTTGGATTATTTTCAATTATTTTAAGTTTTTTTATTTCAGCAAGAGAAAAAAGCAAAAAATTGGGTTTTGTTATTTTTTCATATTTAATTTTTTTCTTGCCTTGGATTGTTTCTCCTAGAATAATGTTTTTATACCATTATTTACCATCAATTCCATTTTTAGCAATTGCCAGCGGTTTTGTGTTGCGTCGTTATCCAAAGCTTTCTACATTCTACATTCTACTTGCTACTGTTTTGTTTATTTATTTTTACCCACATTGGATAGGTACAAGAATTCCAGTCTGGCTTGATAATAGTTATTATTGGTTTTATAGTTGGCGTTAGAAGGCAAGTAATAAACTTCCAATTATTACAAGTATTCCAAATCCAGTACCTAATAATGTTGGCCATGATGTTCCAACAACTGGTAGCGTTGGTTGTGTTGGGGCAACAGTTGCTGAAGTTGTAGCTACGGCACAGGTACAATCAGTTTCAGTAACACATGAGGCATTTCTACAAAATCCCTGGTAACACATAAAATTACTTTGGCAATTACTGTTTGAACCACATGTACCATTACAAGAATTTGGTGCCCCTGTTGGTGGAGTGGTTGGTGGTTCTGTCACGGTTGGCGGTGTAGTTGGCGGTGTAGTTGGTGGAGTGGTTGGTGTTACTGTAAGTGAGAATGAAAGACTGCAGGTATTAACAACTTCTTGTGCAGCTGGTTT
>JBBTZT010000001.1:0-5313 GCA_038061225.1 Patescibacteria group bacterium | reverse complement strand
ACCTTCCTCCGGTTAAACCGAAGTTCGGGTGCCCCTAACTCCTCTGCCTTGACGGGCGGTGTGTACAAAAGGCGAGAACGTATTCACCGCGGTATAGCTGACCCGCGATTACTACCAATTCCATGTTCATGAGGGCGAGTTGCAGCCCTCAATCCCAACTGAGAAGCCATTTGATGGGATTAGCTCCGCCTTGCGGCTTGGCAACCCATTGTTGGCTCCATTGTAGTATGTGTGTTGCCCCAGTCATAAGGGCCATGCTGACCTGACGTCGTCCCCGCTTCCTCCCGCAATAAATGAGGGAAGTCTCCTGTGATTATTCAACACAGGACAGGGGTTGCGCTCGTTACCCCACTGAAGGGAACACCTCACGACACGAGCTGACGACGGCCATGCAGCACCTGTTCTACCATCCAATATTTCTAAAGGATTTCTCTCTGTTTCCAGAAAAATAAACGGTAGTATGTCAAGACTGGGTAAGGTTCTTCGTTTTGTTTCGAATTAAACCACATGCTCCACTGGTTGTGCGCCTTCCCGTCAATTCCTTTGAGTTTTAAACTTGCGTTCGTACTCCCCAGGCGGCCCGCTTAACGCGTTAGCTTACGCAACGGAGATTTAACTCCCCATCGCTAGCAGGCAAAGTTTACGGCTAGGACTACAGGGGTCTCTAATCCCTTTCGCTCCCCTAGCTTTCGTTCCTCAGTGTCAGAAATTTCCCAGCAATCTGCCTACGCCCTTGACGTTCCTGTTGATATCAACGGATTTCACCCCTACACCAACAGTTCCGATTGCCCCTAAAATTCTCAAAGTCTAGCAGTATTAAACCCCTTCCCCCGGTTAAGCCGTGGTCTTTAAAGTTTAACTTACTAAACCGCCTACGAAACGCTTTACGCCCAATAAATCCGGATAACGCTTGCACCCTCTGTATTACCGCGGCTGCTGGCTACCCTATAGCTTTAAATATCAGATTCCAATTTTGTAATTGAAAACTGAATGGATATAAGGCTTAATGATTTTAATAAAATCTGGGATAAATTTTACCCCTCATTGTTGTCTTATTTACAGACGTTTTAAGCTTGAAATTATTATTCAAAACTTCACTCAACAAACCACATTCCTCAAATGAAAAACAATTTGTTGCGATTGAAGAATTTAAATGATACTTATATCTTTTATCTAAAGTTCCATCATCCATATACCAAACCGCCAAAGAAATTGGGTTTTTTAATAAATCTCCTATATCTGTTGGAATAATTTTACGACCAGTTAAATTGTCATAAAATTTAGACCTAAAAATTCCGAGTGTTCTATTTGATTTACTTCTAAATCTATATTGACTCTCAAAACCTTTTTTCTGATATATTGGATTTAACTCAAATTTCTTCGTTAGTTGATCATATAACCACCTTAAATAAGGCAATTTACTCTCATGTTGAGAAATATCTAGAGTTGAATATTTATTCCTTTTAGTCAAAGGTGATAAACTTCCATCTCCCAATATTGAACCAACTATTATTTGATTTATATCTGACATAAATAGCATGGACTATATCATCATCCTATTAGATAATTATATATCTAAAGGAGCTTCGCGTGTAGTCTCTGAGGCACCCTTTTAAATTTCTTTAAAAGGTTGCCTGCTGATAGTTTTGCAACCCCTACCACGTCAAACGTGGAATATTACAAACCGCTTGTTTTTTTGGGTTTCGGATTAAATTTTCACTGTCTTACGCCATTAGGCGAAGTTAGTATTAATCCGTTTACAAAATGTTCCAGCATATAGCGAAGTTTTCTCTACCAATATTACTATTAGTACTCTGCACCAATTTTTTCTAAATCCACAGAGTTAGCAGGTGCTTATTCTCCATATCCTCACAGATATGGCAAAAGAAGTTTACGACGAAAACGCCTTCATCCTTCACGCGACGTCGCGGCGTCAGACTTTCGTCCATTGCGCACGATTCCCAGTTGCTGCCACCCGTAGGTGTACAGGCCGTGTCTCAGTCCTGTTCTGGGGGGTCATCCTCTCAAATCCCCTACCCGTCATAGCCTTGGTAGGCTTTTACCCTACCAACTAGCTGATGGGAAATAGGCTCATCCATCGGCGCGCGGTTAAGCGCTTTTACCTTGCGGTGTTATGCGGTATTAGCTCATCTTTCGATGAGGTATTCCACACCAAAGGGTAGATTCCTATTTTATACTCAGCCGTTCGCAACTCCCCACGTCGCTCTTGCGAGCTATGCGGAGCGTTCTACTTGCATGCTTAAAGCACGTCGCTAGCGTTCATCCTGGACCAGGATCAAATCCTCAAAAAGTACCAAACTCCTAGTCACAACTTGAACCTGAATATCCTTAAATATTCAGTATCTTGATTATTACCACGATATAATATCGTGGCAAACTTGTTTACTGTCATATTGCATTTCAATGTTAAAGAACAATTAGAAATCAATAATTAATACTATATAAACCACAAAAATTTGAGGACTATTTATTAGTAACTATAGATTTGTAAAGTAAAGGTACTATTGGGGGTTATCAATACTTCGACTTTGCTCAGTACGAGTCAACCTTTAAACTTATGAATGAATTATAACATATTCAAAATGAAGGTCAATGATTACTTGGTGGGAAATAATTTTTTACCTACTTCAGTTATTTCGTTTCTTAAATCATTCCATTCATTTTCTTTTGCTCTATAAATTTTCATTTCGTGACAGGTCAAAACAACCGGAACTATTCCTGTTATTCTGGAATTATCGTCTATACCTATAACAGCAACCTGAATTCCATCAGTTCCAGGATCAAAACTAAATATGCCGGCTGCATTTGCCTCTTCGACACTTATTGCACGCGTAAAAAAGCCAGTGGTTTCATCTGTGTTTGAGTAGCTGCGATAATGTTTTTCTGTCCACATGACGATATTTTAAACCTATATTTATACAATTCAATAGGTATTTTTAAATTGTGGGTGATATAATTTATTCATGCTTGATCTAACTTTTGAGCAAAGAAAAATACTCTCATCATTCTTTTCAAACATTTCTGTTCTTTTCTTTGGAGCTGCTTTTGTTACACCTACTGTTACAGGTTTATATTCAGCCTTAGTTATTTTTAAACATATTATTGCAGGAATTATGTTTTTGATGGTATCATTAAAAGTAATAGGAAAATGAATACAGATTTTGCAACATTTTGGTACAACTTCACAAACAATGCTTTTGCTATGGCGATGCTTGGAATAATTGCATTTGTGATGGTGCTAAATATGGGTAAAAGCAACAAGAAGCTTTCGTTTAAAAAATAAATTACAATTTATCTTCTTTTTCCCATTGTTTAATTTCAGTATTCGAAAAGATTCTTGTATTTTTATTTAATTTACTATTTTGGATTCTAGACTTTACCACTTCATAGATCATTGGGGCAACTGAAAGTGCAATTATAGCTAAAACTACAATTGAAAAGTTTTCTTTTACAATTGAAATATTACCAAAGAAATATCCTAATAAAGTAAAGCCAAAGACCCAAACAAAACCACCCACTATATTATATTTAATGAAATCTCCATAATGCATCTTTCCTATTCCTGCAACAAACGGTGCAAAAGTACGGACGATTGGAACAAATCTTGCAAGAAATATAGTTTTCCTCCCGTGTGCCACGTAAAACTCTTGAGTCTTATCAATATGCTTTTGATTTATAAATGGAATCTTTGGGTTGTCAATTATTTTTTGGCCAAAAAAGTGACCAATCCAGTAATTTGCCGTATCGCCCAAGAAAGCTGCTAAAAACAAAAGACCTAAAATTAAAAATAAATTAAATGACCCAATTGCAGCGAACGCTCCAGCAGCAAAAAGCAAAGAATCACCAGGAAGGAAAGGTACAAAAACAAGACCAGTTTCTGCAAAAACGATCAAGAAAAGTATTAGGTATGAAACAGTTCCATAATTAATAATTATCTCTCCTAAGTGCTTATCAATATGTAATATAAATTCAAAAACTGCAGTTATTATTTCCATGTATGTTTTAATGATTGTACATTATTGCCTTCAAAGAACAAGTCAATTTTTTCAGCAAGTTCTTCAGAATTATATGTAAAAATATAATGCCTGACATCTTCAAATATTGCTAAGTGTATATTATTCATAATACCCAGTATTGGTTGAAGTGGTTTAATGCTTAAAAGCGAGTCTTTTGTACCATATACTAATAATATATCTTTTCTAACACTTCTTAAATATTTATAAAGATCGGTGCTTGATAATAAATATGCAAATCTAAAAGCATTAACTGCATACAAATTTGGCTTTTTCCAATTTAAAATTTTATTTATCAAAACAGGAGCTAAATTATGAATTATATAAAAGACTAATTTTGAAAATTGTTTGAAAGTTACAAATGGTGAAATTAATACTATTCTATTTACTTCATCTTGATGCTTATTTGCATATACAAGTGTCACTGCCCCACCCAACGAATGTCCAATCAAATTATATTTTTTAATTTCGAGTTTATCTATCAACTTTTCAATAACCTTTGAAACTTTATTTAATGTCACTTTTTCAATTGCTTCAGATTCTCCAAAACCAGGAAGGTCAATTGATATACAACGATATTTAGAAGACAAAAGTTTTGAAATTTGGTCAAAGGCACTACGAGATTCTGACCATCCATGAATAAATATAATTACAGGCCCACTTCCTACATCTGAATATGCAACTTTTTTGCCATTAATATTAATTACATGATCCATTGTTATTGATCCTGATCAGGATCTATTATATCAGTAGCAACAGGAGTTGCGCTAGGGGTTGAAGTAGGTGTAAATGTAGGAACTAGTGTTGGGATTGGTTCTTTTGTTTTTGACAAAACCTCTAAATCCTTAGCATCAGATACTTTTAATAATTTTGTAATTTTATCATATTTCCCCACTGCCATGATTCTTTTTCCTACTAAAGTTAATAAATCTAAATTATCAGGAACTTCCAATGTTATGGCTTCTGATGAAGTAGTTAATAAAAAATATTTTTGATTATTAACACTATATTGTAATTTTCCTGTGTATGCAGTTTCTTTCCACACTGCCTCAGCAGAGGCTGTGGGTATAATAGGCTCTAGGTTCTGATATTTTAAAAATGGGATATTTACTGAATATCTACCAATTGAAAAAACTCCTGCAGTAAATCCAAAAGCAATTAAAAATGCAGTAATAGGTGGAATTCTAACACTGAAATATGCCCCCTCTTTTCCCATAACTTTGTCCCAAAACCTACGTAAATATGTAACAGGGTTTGTAATAGTAATTAAAGGAGGTTC